>CANHHA010000073.1 GCA_947460825.1 Flavobacteriales bacterium | reverse complement strand
TTTTTCAAACACTAAGTTTCTAAATGCCATGTTTGACCCTCGCGGATAGTCTGTACGATTGAAGTAAAAAGAAGCTTCACCTTTGTTGAAATATCCAAGCAAAGAATTTAAGTAAAGGTTTTCCCAACTCGGCTTAATGTCCTCATAATGAAGAAGAATTGGCCCACCTATACACCCACACTCAGGATGCTTATTGAACGATTCTATGAGTACGCTTAAATAATGCTCATCAATGAAAGCGTCGTCGTCTAAAAAGGTAATGATTGGTGCTGAAGATTCTTTGATCGCGCGATTTCTAGCATAGGATAAGCCTTGTTTCGTTTCTAGAACATAGTGCGTAAGATGCGAGGGGTTAGAGTGTGAAAATTGTGTAAAAAGCTCGTGGGTATTCCCTGGCGAATTATTGTCAATCAGAATAATTTCAAAACGCCCAGGAGCAAAGGTTTGTCGCAATATGGATTCAAACAACTGAGGCAAATATCGTTCTCGGTTGTATGTACAAATGGCTACCGTTATTTCAATCGAACTCAATGCTTATAGCTTGTTTTTAAGTGCTGACAACGCGTTTTTTATTCCACTGGCGTTTTTACCTCCTGCAGTAGCAAAGAATGGTTGACCACCGCCACCGCCTTGAATTAATGGTGCTACTTCTCTAATCCATTGCGTAGCATTCCATGCCTTGGATGCCACTAAATCATCGGAGATTATTACGCTTAGTCCACATTTGTCCCCATCGATATTTCCAATGATACCAACAAAACTTGGATATTGTCCTTTCATCTGAAACAAGATGTCTTTTACCGAATTACTGTCAATGGATACTTCTTGGCATAGGCATGGTATTCCATTGATTTCTTCAAGCTTGCTTTCTAACTCACGCTTGATTCCTTTGTTTCGCTCATTGATTAATCCGTCAATTTCTTTTCCTAACCCTTGGTTTTGATCCATTAAATCCTGAATGCTTTTGAGTACATCCTTTGGGTTTTTGAACATCGCACGTACTTCCGTCATTAACGCAGATTCCTGCTTGAAATATGCCTCGGCCGCTTGACCAGTAATTACTTCAATGCGTCGAATTCCTGCAGCTACTGCCGCTTCAGATTGGATATGTATTAAACCGATTTCGCCCGTTGACTTCACATGGGTGCCGCCACATAATTCAATGGACTCTCCAAATTGAATGACACGCACCAAATCACCATATTTTTCTCCAAATAAGGCCATAGCACCCATGGCTTGTGCATCACTGATTGGGGTGTTTCGTTTTTCGTTCAACGGAATGTTCGCCGAAATTTGTTGTTCCATGAGCGAGACAACGTGTTCCATTTCTTCTTCCGTTACCTTCGCAAAATGTGAAAAATCAAATCGAAGATAGTCAGGTCCAACCAGGGAGCCTTTTTGCTCCACATGCGTTCCAAGTACAGTCCGTAAAGCGTGGTGCAATAAATGCGTTGCGCTGTGGTTTTTTTGAATATTTCTTCTACGGTTCAGGTCAATTTGTGCGCTCAATCTCTCGCCTAGACTCGCTGGTAAGGATTCACATAAATGCACAATTAAGTTGTTTTCCTTTTTTACATCGAATATTCGGGTTTTATTTCCTTCTACATCGATTAACCATCCGGTATCACCGACTTGTCCGCCACTTTCGGCGTAAAATGGTGTTTGACTTAGCACCAACTGATAGAATTCGCGTTGTTTCTGAGTTACTTTTCGGTATCTAATGACGGTAGTATCGCATTGAATAACATCATATCCAATAAATTCCGATGGATGTTCTTCATTCACCTGCTGCCAGTCGTCGGTTTCAATTCCTGTAGCAGCGCGAGAACGCTCCTTTTGTTTCGTTAATTCTTGATTAAATCCAGTTTCGTCTACGGAAAAACCATGCTCGCGGCCAATGAGTTGAATGAGGTCTAATGGAAACCCATAGGTGTCATATAATTCAAATACCGCCGAACCATCAATGGTGGTTTGCTGTTGACTACGCGTCGCCTCCATCAAAAGATCCATCCGTTTAATTCCTTGCTCTAAGGTTCTGAAAAAGCTGAGCTCTTCTTCCCGGATTACCTTGGTGATTAAGTCTTCTTGAGCAATTAATTCCGTGTATGGATGTCCCATTTGTTCTACGAGCACCGGGATTAAGGTGAACAGAAAGGGTTCTTTCAATTCAAGCGTTTGATATCCGTAGCGAACCGCACGACGTAAAATTCTTCGAATCACATAGCCGGCGCCATTGTTCGCTGGTAGCTGACCGTCTGCAATAGAAAAAGCAATCGCTCGGATATGGTCGGCTATAACACGCAAGGCGATATCCGTTGGTTCTGATTTACCATATACTTTACCAGCAAGTTTTTCCATGTGCTGAATAAGCGCTTGAAACAAATCGGTATCGTAGTTGCTTTGTTTCCCTTGAAGCGCCATCGCTAAGCGTTCTAATCCCATTCCCGTGTCTACATGTGTAGCTGGAAGCGGTTCTAAACTACCATTTGCCTTACGGTTAAATTGCATGAACACTAAGTTCCAAATCTCAATGACTTGCGGATGGTCATTATTTACAAGTGAGGCACCGGGAATGTTTGATTTTTCTTCCGGACTTCTTAAATCTACGTGTATTTCTGTGCAGGGTCCGCAGGGACCGGTATCGCCCATTTCCCAAAAATTATCCTTTTTAGAGGCTAATAATATGTGTGCAGGGTCAATAAATTTGGTCCATAAATCATTGGATTCGGAGTCCATTGGAACCTTATCTGTTTCGTCTCCTTCAAACACGGTAACATATAAATCTTGAGGATTCAGTTTGTACACCTCGGTCAATAGTTCCCAAGCCCATTCAATGGCTTCTTTTTTGAAATAATCACCAAAGGACCAATTACCCAACATTTCAAACAAGGTGTGATGATAAGTGTCTACCCCAACTTCTTCTAAGTCATTGTGTTTTCCCGATACACGCAAGCATTTTTGCGAGTTGGCAATGCGCTTTACTGGCGCGGATTCATTCCCTAAAAAGTAATCTTTGAATTGATTCATTCCCGCATTCGTAAAGAGCAGGGTAGGGTCGTTTTTAATCACAAGCGGTGCCGAGGGGACAATTGC
>CANHHA010000072.1 GCA_947460825.1 Flavobacteriales bacterium | reverse complement strand
GAAATTTCCGCAGAATCTTCCGTTAATGAGCGGATTGATGCAATGTGTACAGTATGAAATTTAAATGACATGCGGCTTGTTGTGGGGCCAAATTTAAACAAATCAATTCGAACTCTTGTTCATATAAAAAATAAGATTCCGAACAGTCGTAATTTTACCCATTTTTTTAGGATTTGATTTGAGTATATTTGTATAATAATTGGAAGATATGGAAACATTAACGCAAGAAAAATTAGCAGAAAAATTTCAAGCAAAAATTGATGCGGATATTAAAATTGAGCCCAATGATTGGATGCCGGAAACCTATCGAAAAACCTTAATTCGTCAGATTTCACAGCACGCGCACAGCGAAATCGTGGGGATGTTACCTGAAGGCAATTGGATCACACGTGCCCCCTCGCTTCGCAGAAAGGCGGTGCTCTTGGCGAAAGTTCAAGACGAAGCTGGTCATGGATTGTATTTATACTCTGCCACCGAAACCTTGGGTGTGAGTAGAGAAGAAACCATAGATGATTTGCATTCCGGGAAAGTGAAATATTCTTCGATTTTTAACTATCCAACCCTGTCCTGGGCCGATATGGGTGCGATTGGCTGGTTGGTTGATGGCGCAGCCATAATGAATCAAGTCGCTTTATGCAGAACATCCTATGGGCCGTATGCCCGTGCCATGGTTAAAATTTGTAAAGAAGAATCGTTTCACCAACGACAAGGGTATGAAATCATGTCCACCCTGATGAATGGAAGTGAGGCGCAGCGTGAAATGGCTCAAGATGCGATGAATCGCTTTTGGTGGCCTTCGTTAATGATGTTTGGGCCAAGCGATGCCGAGTCCAAGCATACAGAACAATCCATGAGGTGGCGAATTAAACGACACACCAACGATGAGCTACGCCAATCCTTTGTAGATGCCTCCGTGCCGCAAGCAGAGTTAATCGGTTTAAAGATCCCAGACCCAAACCTCAAATGGAATGAAGCGCGCGGTCACTATGATTTTGGAGCAATTGATTGGGAAGAATTTTGGCAAGTAGTTGGAGGCAATGGCCCTTGTAACAAAGAACGCATTGAAGCCCGAGTGAAAGCAAAAGTAGAGGGGGAATGGGTTAGAGAAGCCGCGATGGCCTATGCAAAAAAACATAAATCGTAATACACCTAAATTTTCAAACCATGTCAACGAACGAATGGCCGCTATGGGAAGTTTTTATTCGTAGCAAACAAGGACTTAATCACAAACATGTTGGAAGCCTAAGAGCTCCAGATGCAGAAATGGCCATGCAAAATGCACGCGATGTATACACCAGAAGATCCGAAGGGATTTCAATTTGGGTCGTACAATCGGCGCTCATTACGGCTTCAGATCCTGCAGATTCTGAGGCTTATTTTGAGCCTTCAGATTCAAAAGTATATCGTCATCCCACATTTTATGATTTGCCTGATGGCATTGAACACATGTAATTATGGAACATACCTATAAGTTTTTATTACGGATTGGAGATGATAGTTTGATTTTAGGTCAGCGTTTGGCTGAATTGTGTGGTCATGGTCCAATTCTGGAAGAAGACATTGCGCTCACCAATATTTCATTGGATTTAATCGGTCAAGCGACCAACATTTACACCTATGCAGCTCAGTTAGAAGGGAAAGGAAGAGATGCGGATGCCTTGGCATTTCTGCGCCTAGAACACCAATACTTGAATGCAATTTTGGTGGAACAGCCCAATGGAAATTTTGCAGACACCTTGGTCCGTCAATTTTTCTTTGATGTATATCGTAAATTACTGTTTGAACAGTTATTGACCTCAATAGATCAACAAGTTGCCGCGATCGCAGAAAAATCACTCAAAGAAACACGCTATCATTTAAAGCATTCCTCGGAATGGGTAATTCGCTTGGGAGATGGTACGGAGTTATCAAAGGAACGTGCCCAGTTCGCAATTTTGGATTTGTGGCGATATACAGAGGAGTTGTTTTACATGGATGAAACAGAAATTCAACTGGCAAAGGCTGGAGTTATTCCTAATTTAAAAGACCTGAAACCGCTTTGGATGGAACAAGTCCTCTCAGTTTTAAATCTAGCGACACTCACATTACCAGAGAATCAAGGGTTTTTTGGTGCGGGGAGACAAGGGCGTCATTCAGAACATATGGGCTTTCTGTTGGCTCAACTTCAATACATGCAGCGGGTTTATCCCAATATGCAATGGTAAGCAAGGAAGAACTTCTCGCCATATTAGACGCGGTTAAAGATCCTGAAATTCCTGTCTTATCGATTCGGGATTTAGGTATTCTACGAGCGGTTAATTTAACTCCGGATGGTTGGATCATTGATATCACACCAACCTACAGTGGGTGCCCCGCTATGATAACCATAGAAGAAGAAATCGCAAAGGTGTTGAACGCACATGGAATCACCCAATTTACTATAAATTCCTCCCTTTCCCCTGCATGGACAACCGATTGGATTACCGAAGAAGGTAAACAAAAGCTTGAGGAATATGGCATTGCCCCACCCGTAGAAGAAGTAGATAAAAGTGTGTTGTTTAGTAAGCCTCCCGTAGTGCCTTGTCCAAAATGCAAGGAAACCCATACAAAGATGATTAGTCAATTCGGAAGTACGGCTTGTAAGGCACATTATCAATGCCAAGAATGTCTTGAACCCTTTGATTATTTTAAGTGTTTGCGGTAGTATAAATCACTTCCCATGATTTCTTAGCTGCTTGATCCCAACTGAATTCGGCGGCTCTCTTTTTACTGTTTTCACCTAATTGTTCCCTGAGCTCTGTGTTTTCCATTAATTGTTCCAGGCCCTTTTTGATCTCTAGAATATTCAAGGGGTCGCAATAAATTGCAGCATTTCCGGCGATTTCTGGCAAACAGGTAGTATTTGCCGCCAAAATTGGAATTCCACATCGCATGGCTTCTACCAAAGGAATACCAAAACCCTCGAAATACGGAACATAGGCTAAGGCCAAAGCCGAACCCATTACCTCAGCAAGTTCCTTTTGCGCCAAATACCCGAGAAAATGAATCCGTTCCGCACAGCTTGGGTCTACGGTAATGTGGTGATCACGCCACATGGCACTACCCACAATCACCAAATCAACCGACGGATTGCTTATGCTTTGATAGGCCGTAATTAAGCGCTGTACATTTTTCCGCGGATGCAAAGACCCAACAAATAAAAAATAGGGGCGATTGTT
>CANHHA010000071.1 GCA_947460825.1 Flavobacteriales bacterium | reverse complement strand
GGGATAATCTCTCCACCTTTTTCTACAAACACCAAATCATCCAGGTGTAAATCAAACTTTTCGATTTGGTCTGCATTATGAAGTGAGGCTCGTTTTACGGTGGTTCCGCCGAGAGAGATTGGAGATAAGTTAGCCACGGGCGTTATTGCACCGGTTCTTCCCACTTGATAATCTACAGAAAGCAAGCGTGTTTGGACTTGTTTTGCCTTAAATTTAAAGGCTGTAGCCCAACGAGGTGATTTAGCGGTAAAGCCTAACCTGCGTTGATGCTCATAGGAGTTTACTTTAATAACGATGCCATCAATTTCAAACGGTAATTCACTGCGGTGCTCATCCCAATAGTGAATAAAATCCATTACTCCGGCTATGGTGTTGGTACTTGAAATATACCCGTGCGCCTCCGAAGGAATTTTAAAGCCCCATGAACCGGCTGCTTTAACCGCATCAACATGTGATTGAAACGGCAAATCGTTCCCATACACGCCATACAGAAAGGTATCTAAACCTCTTGTTGCTACCACCGCGGAGTCCTGAAGCTTCAAGGTACCTGCGGTAGTATTTCTTGGATTAGCAAAGCGCTCCTCTCCTGCTTCATCACGGGATGCATTGAGCTTTTCGAAGGCCTCAAGCGGCATAAACACTTCGCCTCGAATCTCAAATTTATCAGGAAAATCGCCATTTAAACTCAACGGAATGGTGCGAATGGTTCGTACATTGGCTGTAATATCTTCCCCTTGCTCTCCGTCACCACGCGTTACCGCGCGGACCAATTCCCCTTGCTCGTAACGCAATCCAATGGCTACTCCATCGTACTTCAATTCACAAACAAATTCTAAGGATTCTAATCCTGCTTTTGAAATTCTACCTGCCCATTCTTGAATTTCCTCTTCTGAATAGGTATTTGCCAATGAGAGCATAGGGAATTCATGTCGAACAGACTCGAATTTTTTAGTAATGTCCCCTCCTACCCGTTTCGTTGGACTGTTTGGGAGTGCAAACTGAGGAAACAAAGCTTCTAGAGATTCTAATTCTTTCAACAGAAAATCAAAGGCTTGATCAGAAATTTCTGGTTTTGCCTGAATGTAATACAAGTCGTTATGCCGATTCAGTTCAGCAGACAAGGATAAAATTCTAGCTTTTGCTTCTTCAGGATTCACTCGATAAAGATACGCGTTGCGCCTTAATCATGCGCGATTTTCCTTGCAAATCTTTCCTCAATTCAATGTTAGCAAACCCCGCCTTATGAAATAATTGCATGGTCTCTTCAGATAACTCTTCATGAATTTCAACGAATACATAGCCATCAATCCCCAAATACTGCTCACAAAAGGCGACGATACGGCGATAAAAAAGCAAGGGATCTGAATCGGGTACAAACAAGGCTATGTGTGGCTCATGATTTAATACATTAGGCAACATCGACGTCGCATCGGTATGGGGAATATACGGAGGATTCGATACTACTACATCAAAGGTATCTTTGAATAGAAGGTCTGAAAAGTCTTTCAACAAATCCGCATCTTCAAAGTGAACATCAAGCGTTAAACTTAAGGCATTGGAACGCGCCAGCGCCAAGGCATCTTGACTTACATCTATCGCAGAAACGTGCCATAACGGACGCTGCGCCTTGATCGCCAGGGGAATACAAGCGGTTCCTGTCCCTAAATCAATCACGCTGCAGGAAGTTAATTGAACTTCGCTTAATACCCAGTCCACCAACTCTTCAGTCTCCGGACGCGGAATTAATGCAGCGGGACTACATTGAATTTCAAGTCCATAAAATGATGTAGTACCTAACACATATTGCAAGGGTACATGTATAGACAGGCGATGTATATCGGATTTCAACTGAGCCAGTACCTCATCAGACAAGGTAGATTCCGAAGCTAAAAGATATGCCGTAGAATCCAGCTTCAAGCGACTCATTAACAGGCTTTTTGCAAGCTGATCTAATTCATTTTTTGAATATAAATCTTGTAACGTCTCTTTCAACGTCGATCGAAATTCGGAAAGGGTCATTTAATCTTTTCGAAGTTTAATAAACTCCTGAATTTTTTCATTTTCAATGACTACACTCAAGTTGTAATACGCCAATTTCCACCCTTGCTTTGTTTTTTCACACACCCCACTCCCCCGACAATCTAACATCCATGTTTGAAGGTCTTCATCAAACCATGCAATTTTTCCGTCTTTTGAAAAATTCCAAACGCGATTGGATGGCGTAAATCGCCATGTTCGAGTAGAATCGAAATAAGGCTTGCAAAAGGTTTTGAACGCTTCCTTATCCCATTTCTCTGCGGGTGCTGTGCCATAAAACACAAAGTTATCTGTGGTCGCTGCGAAATACTCATCAAACTTTGCCAAGGTTGCATTCTTATGCCAAGCATCCATCAAGGAATTCAGGCGCTCTTCGTGTGTCATTTTGTAACGCTTACCTGATGGATTTTTTTGAGCAAGAAGACCAAAGCCAATCCAGCAGCATGCAAAAAAGAGAGTAATCCGCATCTTACTTATACAGGTTCTGCAAATATTTCGCTGCATTATAGACATTAACGATTCCGCCAGTGATGCTAATGCTCGTCAATTGATCGTACTTAGTTGCCGTTCTTGTAATGGCATCGCTAATTTCTAGCATTGTTGCTTGAGGAAAACGAGACTTAAGTAAGGCAGCAACCCCTGCCACCATTGGTGCAGCCATGGATGTTCCCTGCAAATTCTTGTAGGAGCTTTGCGGTACGGAATTATAAATTTCATTCCCTGGAGCGAAAACATCTACTTCCATAGCCCCGTAATTAGAAAATGAAGCAACCAAGGCATCCCCTGAATCTTTCGTATTAGCGCCAATATTTAAAAAGAGTTTTCGGCTTGCTGAATCCACATTGTTAAACACGGGTTTTTCAGGGAAATTATCTGTATAATCGATGTCTGACGCGTCATTTCCTGCCGCATGGATCATTAATACATCCTTTGAAACCGCATACGCAATTGCTTCCTGTACCTTTTCGTGATATGGTGAGAAACTCTTGCCAAAGGACATGTTAATCACTTTAGCTCCGTTATCAACCGCATAACGGATCGCGTTAGCTACATCCTTATCGTGTTCATCCCCATTTGGAACTGCCCGAACAGACATAATCAACACATTATCCGCAACCCCATCGCCTCCTTTTTTATTCCCTCTTACCGCGCCAATAATTCCAGCTACGTGTGTACCATGCAAGGCATCTGGTCCTTCCGCGTCACCATTTCCATAATAGTTGTCATTAAAATTATCAGGGTTATCTCCAATTAATGAACGGTCATCAAAGTTGGGATTCAAATTAAATTCCAATTGATCACGCAGGTAATCTTCAGTTTCTTTATCGAACATTCCTTTGCCTATCATATCACGGTATGGCTCATATTGAGAAACATCTTCGTTTAGCGAACTTTCCGCATTCACATACATTTCGTGTATCGGGTCATAGGC
>CANHHA010000070.1 GCA_947460825.1 Flavobacteriales bacterium | reverse complement strand
GGGGTAGAGTACGATTGATTCCTTGCTGTTTACTAAGTCTTGAAGGCTTAGGACGTTTGGAAACCCTTCATAGATTCTATGAACGGTGGTATTCGTGGTAATTGGATCGTTGTAATCAAAATAGATGTCCGCGTCATTATTGATAACGGTGCCTGGGGCAAGGTTTGGATTTTGTTCAACGTGAAAAGTAACGAATCCATTACTGCCAACTTGATCGACAGTACTGTCTGGAAGGTTAATGTTATTGAACGTCCATTCTAAAACGCGTGGACCATACATTCTAAATTCATAGGTATGACTTGAAACTCCAGGGGTAACCGTGAAGATGTTTAGGTCTGTATCCAGTGTATCGCGAATCACGACGGTGAATGCAGTATCGTTACCCGTATTTTGAAAACGAATTACATATTGAAGCTGTTGGTTTGGTTGTATGTAATTCATGTTAGTGACACCATTTGGATAGCCTCGCTTGTCGTTGGGGTCATAGCTTCCACTCACTTCCTCACAAAAGATATCAATTACAGGATCGGCATCGTCTTGCGGGTAATCATTGACTTCTCCGGGAGTCCAATTGGCGGCATTTCCGCAACGTTCTACGAAGGCATTCGGCTGTGAATTTCCTGGGTGTAAAGGGTGTTGGGATGCATTAAGAATCCATGTTTGACCATTTCCTTCGAACGCATAGGTGATGGTTTGACCACCTTGCAGCATAATAGAATCGGTGAAGGTAACTACGCCATTTACTGTGAGCCAAACGGGTGCAAAGCACTCCATGTCTCCACCTCCTAAAACGCCTGTATTGGTTACGGTGAAGTAAATAGAATCATTCTGGCACCAACCATCTACGCTCAAGCTGCTTTGGTCCCAAGGACCTAAACACGGCTGGGGTAAACCGCCTAACGCACCTTCGCCTGGAATGTTATCCCAATTAGGCCCTGAGGGTAGGGTATCGAGCGCACAATTTTCCACAGGAAAGAGTTCTGCATTCATGCAAAGCGTTTGCCCTAGGGTTGCAGCGCAACTAACGGTGGTAGAAAGCGTAAAATTTACGCATTGACCGGGGTTTAGTGTTCCGGTTTGAAATCGATACGTATTATTTCCTAGTGGTAAAAATGATAGGGAAGCAGAATTTACCGTTAAAAGTGGATCTAATTCGACATCCACATAAGAATTCAAAAGTGACGATGTTGCTAATAAATCGTTGCATGCGCTTACGTAGATAAATTGATTATTAAAACAACGTCTTAAAAAGGGTGCATAAAGAGTAACTAAAGGAGAGCTACAATTTTCGCTTGCCATACCGAAATCTGGAGCTTGGGTGAAGTCGTTGGAATTTATTACATTAAAGTTTTGCAATATTTGACAAGTGGGAACCCAAATTAGGCCTGTTGTATCGACTGTAATCGTGTAGTTCCCTTGAGGCAATGAATCAATATACCATTGACCGGAATTATTCGTGGTGACAACTATATTACCTGGATTAACTGTTAAATTAATTCCATCTAACTGAACCTCATTCAAATCCAATACACAATTGCTATTATAGTCCGAAAAAACGGATCCAGAAACGCCTTTTAATCCAAAAATTCTACCATGACCAGAGTTTGTTCCATTTACATTGTTTTGAGGAGCTCCGATTGCAACATAATTTTCGTTAGGCATGTCACAACTATACCCAAAAAAATCACCGGCATGTTCACCTTGAATAACCGCTATTTCTTGCCAAGATTGATTTATCCATTTATATATATGTGCGAAACCAGTATTATTGCCATTAATGCTATTGTATGCAGTTGCACAGATTGTATTTTCATCTGGCATGCATACATCCCATCCCAAAACATAATTTTGTGATAAACCATTTATATCAGAACCTTTCTGTATCCAACTAATTCCATTCCAATTATATACTTTAACTGTTCCAGGTGAATTGTTACTCCAACCTAAAGATATAGCAATGGTATTTGAATTCGCCATATTTATTTTATAACCCCCACCATAAGGACCAAGGATAGTTGTTCCTTTTTGAATCCATGAATTTCCGTTCCAAGTGAAAATTTTAACATAACTGTTAGGAGATGCATCGTGAGCGCTTACAGCAACGGTATTTGAATCTGGCATTGAAACACTCCAACCATATCCATCGCCTGCCCCGTTGGCATCAAAGTCAGGCCCTTTTTGAATCCAGTTTACTCCATTCCATTGAAAAACACGAGCAAATCCTGCGCTCCCGCCAGCACCATCGTTGAGAAATCCGCCGGCTACGAAATGGTTCTCATCGGGCATGTCGAGTGACCAGCCAAAACGATCTTGTGAAACTTCCCCATTAACATTGCCTCCTTTTTGAATCCATTGTAAACCGTTCCATGTAAAAACTCTTACATGACCAGTTTGGTTTGGTCCGCCAAATTGCGCTCCGATTGCAATGGTATTTATATTGGGCATAGAAACACTTGTTGTTTGTTCATTATTAAATTGCCCTAAGATGTCTGTGCCTTTTTGAATCCAATTTTGCCCATCCCAAAACATGACTTGAGCATGGCCTTTTTGATTATAAGATGCGGGTCCACAAATGCCGACCGTACTGTTGTTTGGCATGGAAATATCCCAGCCGATTTGAGAACTGATATTTCCATCTATGTCCAATCCAATTTGCACTTGTGAATAACAAAATGAAATTTTTAAAATAATTAAAGAAAACAATGAAAGTAATTGAATCCTTAAGTCTATTAATCGTATCATAATTTGTGTTTAATATATGTTGTTTCTAACCAAGTCTTCCATTATTACAGGTTTAACCAATGCCACACCGTATTCGTCAATGGTTACTTCCAAACGTACAATCTTGTGTGAATTTTTGAATCGATCTTTATAGATTTCAAGGTCTGCAATTAAATCGTTACCCTCTAAAGTGAATATGGGGTATATAAGGGTCGGAACCTTATTGATTTCACATGTGAAATAAGGCGAACCCAGATTTCGACTCAAATCTACCGAGCCGAATTGTTTAACATAATCCTCGACGGCTTTTAGAAGCGTTAAGTCCATTTTGATATCATTAAACTCGGGAAGCTCAAAACTTCATTGTCAATCCAAAGTTTGCTACCGCTAAGCCGTAACCAACTTCTACAAAGCCACCCACATTATCAGAGAACATGTATCGAAGACCTCCTAAAAATTGGTAGCCTAGCGGTGTACCTAAGGCAACGGAGTTATTGGTTTCGTTAAATGCTGGGTCGCTTGAAGTCCATTTGTAGCCGTACTTTAAAAAGCCCAAACCAACTCCAATATACGGGTCAAATTTGTCATTGCTAACCGAAAAATGATAAGCCCCACGTGCCATTATGGCAAGGGTATTCCATCGGTATGAATAGTCGTAATTTTGTCCATCAAACCATTTAGCGCCATAGGTAGAATAAGAAAGGCTGAGTCCGACACCAATATGGTCAGTTACTGCACGTTCAAAGCTTACATTAACGGGGCC
>CANHHA010000069.1 GCA_947460825.1 Flavobacteriales bacterium | reverse complement strand
CGCCCGATATAGCGGCAAGATGTACTTTCTTCTACCCGTTTCCACAAGAAACACCTTTAATTTCCCACGTATCGAACGGTTTTCTTTTTTAATATTAAGCAAAAACCACTCAAATTTTAACTCGTCGTTCGCCTCACCAAAATGCGTGTACCGATCGATTTGATCCAGGCGGGCGGTATCTATACCAAGCGATAAATTTCTTAAATACGTTTGCCATTCTTGCGTAATGAAGGCCTTTGTCTTTAGCTGCTCCGTGTAGGTTTCTTTGCGTTTTTTCTTTTTCCCTTTTACGAGTATCCAACGGATCTTTTTTACTGGAGCAAAAATATCTTCCCCTGCGTTGGTGCGCTTTGCATAGTTTCGCATTAAATCTAAGCGTTTGGATTTAAGGGTAATCGAATTTACGGGTAATCCCTCCAAGTAAAACCACTCGTCTGTATTGAATTCAATGTTGTTGGGGTAGAGTAAATTTTTATTTAAAAAGGTGTGAAATTGTTCTGTTCTAATCGTTTTGAATTTATATTGATCAAAATAGGATTTTACAAAGGCATCCATTTTTTTTCTACCAACCGTTGCCTCGAGCGTTTTAAGGAAATACGCGCCTTTAACATAGGCCACACTGGTCATTCCATCGTCTGGATTTCGTCCTTTCAATGACCCGTATAAGCGAGCATCTTCCGGGTGTGATGAGGCGGCAATAAGTTTTAGTTCTTCGCCTAATTCAAAATGTTCGATTTCACAAAGCGTATTGGACAGTTCCTTTCCGTACAACTCTTCCATGATGCGATGTTCAATATACACGGTAAACCCCTCATTGAGCCAGAAATCATTCCACGATTCGTTGGTGACTAAATTCCCTGACCACGAATGGGCGAGTTCATGTGCAATTACAGACACTAAACTTCGATCCCCTGCAACAATGGAAGGATTAATAAAGGTTAGCATGGGGTTTTCCATTCCCCCAAACGGAAAGGATTTATGCTGTACAATCACATCGTATCTTCCCCAAGCATAGGGTCCGTATAGCGATTCTGCCGCATTAATCATTTGCGGTAAATCTTGAAATTCTTTTGCTGCGCGTTCAAGCATAGGGGCTTCTGCATAGACTCCGCAACGTTTGTCAAAGGCTCGGTATCCAATATCACCAACCGTTAGGGCAATCAGGTAAGAGGGAATGGGTAACTTCATTTCAAAATGATAGGTTCCATCCGTACTTTTTTTCTTGGGATTTTCCGCACTCATTAGTGCCATCATGCCTTTTGGTACATGTAAGGTGGCGTCATAGGTAAAGCGGTTCGCTGGAGAATCTTGTAATGGAATCCAAGTTCGGGTTAGAATGGCTTGCCCTTGGGAGTAGACATAAGGGAATTTTCCTGAGGCCGTATGTTTAGCCTCCACCCATTCTAACGCATCACAGCGTGAAGAAGTTTGATAGTAGATGTTGATGTATTTTGTGCCCTTGGGAATGGTAACCACCAAGGGTTGTCCAAGTATGGAATCGGCATCCATTTTTCCAATTACAAAGTCCGCTTCTTTCTCCGCTCCTTTATTACCGACCGTAATTTTCTGTATTACTTGACCGTGAATATCGAAGATTGCAGTGTTTGCCTTGGATACACTCATTTGATGCCGAGCAACACCGTACAACGTTTTATTGTCGAAATTAATTTCAAGGTCTAAACTCAGGTGCTCGGTGCGAATTTCTTTGACGTTAGAATACGAATGCGGGTCCTGAACGGATACATTAATGGATTCTGTCATCGTGGCATTTTTATCCGTTTCCGTTTTACAACTGAAGAGAAAAAGCCCGGCAATGATTACAACACTATTTAAACGAAAGAATTCCAAATTTTTCACGATTACGGTTTATGGCATACATTAAAAGTTCCTTGTTTTTCCAATCTATTTGCATCTGTTTTGGAATCACTAAGGCTGCAAGTTCTTTTTTACTGAAGAAAACAGTTCGTTCAATAGATCCCGTTTTTAAGTCGATTTTGGCCAAGGCTACCACGTTTCTTCGATTGCTCAAACTTAAGCCATCCAGGGAAGAAGAAGAGGCGTCAAAAACCCCATCTTCGGAATAATTCCGTTTGCTATCATTAAAAATTACATAGGCAAAGGTTTCATTATTGAAGGCAACAAAGGAGCTAAACGGTCCATTGTCATTCATTGAAATTTGACTTTTCGGAATCCGTTTTCCCCAAAGAAAAGCTCCTTTGAAATCTAATTTAAACGCAATAATATCCATGTAATAATAGTAGTTTACTACCGTAGTAATTCCTGTACGTGAATCATAATTTGTGTATTTTCGCTCATAATACTGCTCCATAAATCCAAGGTGTGAGCCGTCTTCAAGGGTTTGCAGTTGTCTGAGCTTGTAAGAATAAATTTGTGGACTATCGCCTCGTGTATCCATTCGTCGAGTGACTCGATTCATTTGTTTTTCTAGGAGTGTTTCCTCAAATATTTCTTGATTAAACGTGGCATAGTTATACCCTACAATACTGTCTCTGGTAATGTCCAAGGTAACGGTTAAAACCCCTTCAAGTCCAGAGCGATTCCCCCGACCAAACAGCCCAGTCATGACTACCTGGTTTTGTTCATTGCTGCTCATTAATATGTCATCAATGCGTTTATCTTCGAGCGCAATGCGATAGGATTGCAGTGAATCCTTAGCAATGCGATACACATGAAGTGCTTTGTAATTTTCCCAGTTTCTTCCGAAAAACCGATCGTTACGATCCTTGTGTTCGGTCACAACAAGCAGATATTCCCCTTGGTTAGTAATGTGATGCTCATTGATTGTGGTCATATTTCCACCAAAAGGGAGCATGTATTCTCCGTGCTGTATTTTCGAGAAGGTTGAATCAAACACCACATATCCATATACATCCCGATTCTCTTTTCTTCCAGGGATGTCATAAAATACTACTAAAAATTGCCTGTTTTGGGATTGTGCTACTTGAAAATTTGGTTGTGCTCCCAAGCGATTGTCTTGATAACTGCAAAGTAACTCGGAATTTTGTTGCGATTCGCTCGAACCTGATTTTCGGAACAAGGACATGGTCCCGTTGCTTTTGTCGCTAATAAACAGGTGCAGTTGTCCCGCAAAATAGGTGCCTGTTTCGAGGGTTCCGATGCCGTTTTCAGTGATGGGTTTGATGCGATTTTGCTCCACAAATGCCAACTGGTTATGCCACGTTGTTCGATACGACCCAAGAACTCCACCCGTGTAACGAAGGGTATAGAAGTCACCAGTTTGCACGGGTAAAACGTCTAATAATTGTCCGATCTGCGCCTCTAATGGTCCCCAATTTATGGGCAACGCTTGGGTGAACCCAAGGTTTATGGGAACACAAAACAGTAGGATTAATCTACCAACTGAATGCCTAAATAGGTCCATGGGCTGATTGCTTTAAGTTCTTGCTTCACTGCCCCGCTTACGGTCAAGCCATCAATAAAATGATGAATGGTTTCCTTGGTTACGCGTTCATGAGTTCTGGTCAGTTCCTTTAATGCTTCATAGGGCTTTGGAT
>CANHHA010000068.1 GCA_947460825.1 Flavobacteriales bacterium | reverse complement strand
GGGGCTACGTAAAGCATTTTAGTAACGCCAGAAACAATGTCCTTTTTAACCTGAGTAATTTCATGCTTAGACAACGAGGAATTCATGAAATGCGCAACGCTTCCGTTGTCGCTTACATAACGAATGGCATCTACCTGATTCTTCATGAGTGCAATTAACGGAGAAACAATAATTGCTGTGCCTTCCATGAGTAAAGCGGGAAGTTGGTAGCACATCGATTTTCCTCCACCGGTTGGCATAATCACAAAGGTATTTTTGCCCTCAAGAATGTTTGTAATAATGGCTTTTTGTTCTCCTTTAAAAGCAGAAAAACCAAAATAGTGTTGAAGCGCTTGTTGTACCTCCATTCGCTGTTCAGTATCTATTTGTGTAGTAGCCAAATTGTAAGATTAACTCGATTTTTTTAAAGTGTATAAATGACACTTTGTAATTGTTACTCAAAGTTAATAACAAACAAGCAAAAAACAAGTTGGTTTATAAATTTTAGGAAATATTTTAATAATCTCCGATTAATAAGGCTTATCCGTTGTAGGCTACCACATTTTTTACTTCAGGTAAATGCTGTTTCAATAGCGTTTCAATGCCTCCTTTTAGTGTCGCTGTCGATGATGGACATCCGGAGCAAGAACCTTTCAAAATTAAATTAACCACGCCATCTTTGAATCCCACATAATCGATCGCTCCCCCATCGTTTTCTACGGCTGGGCGCACATATTGATCCAATAGGGCTAAAATGGGCTCATCAATTTCACTGGGCTCCGCAATCTCGGGACGATCTGCTGCCGCCTGTTTTTCAGCTGCCACAGGCATTTTAATAAGGACCTCATTTCCTTGGGCAATAAAATCACGAATAAATTCTCGCAATTCCATGGTGATAAAATCCCACGGAACATTGTCTGTTTTGGTTACCGTTACAAAATTCGCCGCTATGAAAACCGCTTTCACAAACGGAAAATTAAACAAGGCTTCGGCCAACGGAGAATATCCAACCGCATCTTGCCTCTTCACAAATTCAACAGAATCACCTGTTGCTAATAAATACTTGTTCGCTACAAACTTCATGGTAGTAGGATTCGGAGTCATTTCAGCATATACGGAAACAGGAACATTCATGATTTCTTTTTTTTACAAAATTACGGACAATTGCCTAATACCCCGAGATGGAAAGCTGAAAATATGCACAAGGCAACCGAACCTGTGTTTGGTCGAAGGTTGGATAACCCAATTTATCCAACATGGGATAAGCTACCGCCTTCGATGGCTGTCTTTTATGCCAAAGGGAAGAATGCGCTACTTGATTCTGCAATGCATGCCTTACTTGCTCCGCATCTATTCCCAGTTCCATCCCTAGGGTTTGCGACCACAAGGCATACTGTACTCCTCCGTATAAAATTCCATGAGAAGTCTTCCCAAAGGGATTGGAAGATAAATCTTTGTATCGCTGTCTTTGTCCCTGGTGCTCAATCTCTTTCACTGGTAAGCCGCTGGCCTCTCCGGTCCAAAGCCGCACTCCCAGGTGTCCGGACCAAAGCACTTCACGATACCGATACAACAGCGTGGCCGTTCGAAAGCGGTCTTTTCCTTGTCCTGCGAAAAAATCATTTTCCAACATCAGGGAATGCCGCTTGATTTCACCTTTGAATGCGCCCGAAAACTGACTTGTACCTGCATTATCCGAATAGATGATGTAGGCATAGCCAAACGAATTTTCACGCGTAAAATAATTATTCAAGGCACCCAACTCCATATCACGAACCGAGGTGTTTTTTCCTGTAACGATGGAAGCGCCGAGATAGGATCTTGATTCTATGAATTGCTTGCGTTCACCCAAATCCTTGAGGCGATAAGACACATCACTGCCAATGGTTAACATAAAGGAACGATATTCAAGTCCTGCATGTACGCCCACCCCATAATAATGTTGGTGACTTCCGATGCTGGCCGAAAAGCGGAGACCTAAAAAAATATCTTGTGAAAAACCGACGAAATTTATCCCGAATACCAGCAGAAAAACAATGCGTTTTAGAAACATTACTTTCCTTTTAGTTCCATCGCTTTTAAGGTGTTCATCATGAGCGATGCAATCGTCATTGGACCTACGCCACCAGGAACGGGCGAAATCATACTGCATTTTTCAGCCACATTGGCAAAATCTACATCACCGGCCAAACGCCATCCTTTGGGTGTACTTGGATCGATTAAACGGGTAGTACCTACATCAATAACGACCGCACCTTCTTTGACCATATCTGCCGTAATAAAGTCTGGCTGACCCACCGCAGCAATTAGAATATCGGCATTTCGGCAAACTTCCGCTAGGTTTTCGGTTTTTGAATGCGCCAGTGTTACCGTGCAATTTCCTGGGTTGGTGTTTCTACCCAACATAATGGAAAGCGGCATTCCAACAATGTTACTTCGACCGATGATTACACAGTTTTTACCTTCCGTAACGATGTGTTTACGTTTGATGAGCTCTAAAATCCCCGCGGGTGTGGCTGGTAAAAACCCAGGTAAGTTCACCACCATGTTTCCTAGATTTCTTGGATGAAATCCATCTACATCTTTCATTGGATCAATGGCTTGCGTCACTTTCAATTCATCAATGTGCGCTGGTAAGGGAAGTTGAACAATAAAGCCATCAATGCTCTTGTCTTCATTCAAGGATTGAACTTTTGCCAATAAAATTTCTTCGGGAACTGAATCATCATAGCGGATTAGGGTGCTTTCGAATCCAATTTCTTCACACGCTTTCACTTTGTTTTTTACGTAGGTCATTGAGGCACCGTCCGTTCCTACCAATACTGCGGCCAAATGGGGGATTTTTTTACCGTCTGCCTTCCGTTGAAGGACCGCTTCGCGAAGTTCTAGCTTTACCTCTTGAGCAATTGCTTTACCGTCAATGATTTCCATGAAACAAAGTTAACTATAAAAGTGCAGACCTTGAACGATAGCTTTTCAACCATGTTCCGTATCTTTGTGAAAAACTTGTACGAATGAAACGATTCATCTTACTGCTCATTTCTTTCCCCCTTTTTTGTTACTCCCAAGTAGCTTTCAATGGTTCAGAACTTGGTATTGAACTCTATGCCGGAGCTTCAAGTCTTGGCGGTTCTGTTGGTGGCGATTTGAAATATGCAGCCATCTTAAATGAAAATTGGGCCGTTGGTCCTTCCTTCCGTTTACAGCGAACGTGGTCCAATAATCTCGGTCAAAAAATGGGGTTTTCCGTATATGGCGGAGGAGTTTATGCGCATTATCGCATCAAGAACACCCTGTTTATTGGTGCAGAATATGAACTGTTGAAGAGTCCATTTAATTTTATTTTCTTTAATTACTCTACGAAACAATGGGCTTCTACCCTCTTTCTTGGCGCGGGTTTTTCCCGAGATTTTAACCATAAAATCCGTGTGAACGGCGGGATTTTTTATGACGTGATCAATGCCGAAAATAGCCCGTTTCGCTCCAGTTATTCGGTGCGAATCAAAAATGAAATGGGCCAAGTGGTTCGAATCTTACCTATGATATATCGCATCACGTTTTTCTTTCCCCTGGGAGGTAAGGAGAAACAGAGGAATAACCAGTACTAAACATGAAAATAGGAATCGTTCTTTATCCAACCTTTGGAGGAAGTGGTGT
>CANHHA010000067.1 GCA_947460825.1 Flavobacteriales bacterium | reverse complement strand
GCTTTTAACATAGACTCATTTGCCAAAATCAAGCGTGCGTTTTTAGGGGCATAATTATAAAAATCTTGAATAAACTGCTTTTCTAACAAGGTGTCTGCAGCCAAACCCGTTTGAAATAAAACGACTTGCTCATTTTTACTGCGTTCACCCAATGTCTTACCCAAGGCGGCAACTTGTGAAGTAAGTTCAGATGCAACCATAAAAAGTGACTCATTTGTCCGTAACTGTTCCGTCAGAGTAGCGACCGACAAAGGAATAATTAAGGGGATCCCTTGTTTCATTGAGAAAGCAGCTAGTTTTTCACATTCCGAAGCATGTACGGGGCCAATAAACACATCGAAACGATCTAGTTTTCCAGCATTGATTAGGGCATTAATGGATTCTTCTTTCGATTGATAATCGAAAAAGTACACGTCGCCATTCATGGATGCTTGAAGGGAATCTATGCCTACCATTACTCCCATGTAAAATTCAAACGCAAATTTTTGATACCCCTTGAGTGGGAAGGACACAGAATCCAAATTGAAGGGTAAAAACACACCTACACGAAGCGATTTATTACCAGGTTTCGGGTTTAATGGAATAGGTTTGGAGACTGTTTTTGATGGATTAGCAGAAAACGATTTCTTAGGCGGAATCGGATTTACCGAAACAGGATCCGTGTGCGTATCGATCGGAATTTTTAGGTTCATTCCTGGAGAGATTGTGCTCGAGCGAAGTTCGTTAAACGCCTTAAGTTCAGAAAGGCTAATGAGATAACGTTTAGCAACATCGTTCAATTTATCGCCATTTTTTACCGTATAGGTAATTACGGAATCAGAAAATTCAAATGTTCTAAAACTTCGTTCAACAACAGGACCCTCATCTTCTTCCGCAGGCACATTGATACTTGCATCTATCCACCGTTTAACCCCATTTTTAATGAGCACCTTTTGATTGAGTTGCACTCCTTTGGAAAGAGAGGGATTGATTGCAATTAAAGAATCCAACGTGATAGCAAACTTCTTAGCGATTCCAAATGGAGTGTCTCCACTAACTGCCAGATAAGTAAAGGTAGACCTACTTGCGCGAACAAACACGGTAGCTCCAAGTTGTACGTTATCGGTGAGTGTAGGATTATCGGCTTTAATTTGCGTGGAGGACACATTTGACTCCTGTGAAATGGAAAACAAGGTCATTCCTTCTCGAATGAAAACCTCATGATAAAGCACACCATCACGGGTGGTTAAGGGAAAAAACACTTGAGCCAACGAGACGCCTTGCAGCGTCATGCTAAATAGTAGTATGAGCAACGGTTTTATTCCCATTCTATCGTTGCAGGGGGTTTTGAACTAATATCATAGGTTACACGGTTTATCCCTTTAACCTGATTAATGATTTTATTGGATATTTCTGCCAAGAATTCATAGGGTAAGTGACACCAGTCTGCGGTCATCCCATCGGTTGAGGTTACCGCCCTAAGTGCAACGGCATTCTCATACGTTCGCTCATCCCCCATTACGCCAACCGATTGAACAGGAAGTAAAATTACACCCGCTTGCCAAACGGTATTGTAAAGTCCATGATCTTTTAACCCTTGAACGAATATGTGATCTGCCTCTTGAAGTATTCGTACTTTTTCTGGGGTAACTTCTCCGAGGATACGAATCCCTAAGCCAGGACCAGGAAAAGGATGTCTTTCCAACAACGCGGGATCCATGTCCATGGCGCGACCAATGCGCCTAACTTCGTCTTTAAACAGTGCCCTGAGGGGTTCAACTACCTTAAGTTTCATATAATCCGGCAATCCGCCCACATTGTGGTGAGATTTAATGGTTTGGGAAGGCCCACCCGTTGCTGAAATCGACTCAATGACATCGGGATAAATGGTGCCCTGACCTAACCAAGCTGCATCCTCAACCTTGCTTGATTCCTCGTCAAATACATCAATGAACACTTTACCAATGGCCTTGCGTTTCTCTTCCGGATCACTTTTACCTTTCAGTGCTTCAAAAAACCGGACGGAAGCATCCACCCCTTTGATATTTAAGCCCATGTGTTGATATGAATCCAATACATGCTGAAACTCATCCTTACGCAACAATCCATTATCCACAAAAATACAATGCAGTCGGTCGCCGATAGCTTTGTGCAAGAGCATGGCGGCTACCGATGAATCTACTCCCCCCGACAATCCAAGAATCACTCGGTCATTCCCGATCTTCGCCACTAAATCCGCAACACTTTCTTCTACAAACACCCCTGGAGACCAATCTCCTATACACCCGCAACTGTTTAAAACAAAATTCTTTAATACCTGCATTCCATCGGTAGAGTGATAAACTTCCGGATGAAATTGAACGCCATAAGTCTGTTCTCCTTCAAATTGAAAGCCTGCAAACTCAACAGCTTCAGTACTGCAAATACGCGTTGCATGTGAGGGCAATCGAGTAATAGAATCCCCGTGAGACATCCATACTTGGGTGGGATAGCTAAGACCTGATAAGATTCCATTATTGGTCCCTTCTTCTACCATGGCTCGACCGTATTCGCGGGTATTGGAAGCCTTTACCTCTCCGCCATAAGTTTGCGCGAGAAGTTGCGCGCCATAACAGATCCCAAGAAGTGGTAGTTTTCCCTTAATTGCCGATAAATTTGGTTTTGGAGAAGATTCTTCGCGTACTGAAAACGGACTTCCGGACAAAATAACTCCCATGCAATCTGGTGTTTCTTCACCTATTGAATTCCATGGGTGGATTTCGCAATAGACATTCATTTCTCGGATTCTGCGCGCAATTAATTGCGTGTATTGAGACCCGAAATCGTATATTAAAATGGTTTGATGCATGCGCAAAGTTAATTTAATTTGATGTTACCGGATATCGTGAAACTTAAAGAATTGTAAAAAATCACTTTCATAAATTAATGATCAACAATATCGATGCGAAATAATTACCTTTGCCAACTACATACGAGATTATGATTAGCGACATACTAAAGAAGATTTTTGGGGATAAAAGCACAAAAGACCAAAAGCGATACCAACCCTTTGTTGACCAAACAACGGCTTATTTAACTGAAATTCAAGGGTTGAGTGATGACCAATTGCGACAGAAATCCTACGAGTTTAGGAAAAAAATTCAATTAGCGATTCAACAGCAAGAACTTGAAGTTCAACAAATTCAGGAGCAAATTACTGATGTTACTCGTTCAGTGAACGAAAAGGAGGCATTGTTTGAACAAATAGACGCACTGACGAAAGCGATTAATGAAACCATCGAGGAGGTTCTTGTTGAAATATTACCTGAAGCTTTCGCAGTCGTTAAAGAAACCGCTCATCGCTGGGCGATTCATGGTCAATTGACGGTAGAAGCGACGGATTTCGATCTAGATTTAGCAAAAAAGAAAGATGGAATTACGATAACTGGAAATCAAGCCATTTGGCACAACGAATGGACAGCGGCTGGAAATCATGTGCAGTGGAACATGGTGCACTACGATGTACAGTTAATGGGAGGCGCCGTGCTTCACCAAGGAAATATTGCCGAGATGCAAACTGGAGAAGGAAAAACCCTTGTTGCAACCTTACCCGTTTATCTGAATGCATTGGCAGGGAAAGGAGTACACATCGTAACGGTCAATGACTATTTGGCAAAACGTGACTCGGAATGGATGGGACCTTTATACCAATTTCATGGATTAAGTGTCGATTGCATTGACAAACACCAACCTAATTCAGATGCTCGAAGAAATGCTTACTTAGCAGATATTACCTTCGGTACGAATAATGAATTTGGATTTGATTACTTGCGCGATAATATGGCAGGACACCCAAGTGAATTGGTGCAACGAAAACATCATTTTGCCATTGTGGATGAGGTCGATTCCGTGTTGATTGATGATGCCCGAACTCCGTTGATTATATCTGGTCCTACCTCAAGCAACGGTGAACAGGAATTTCATGCACTAAAACCTCGAGTGGAGCGCATCGTAGATGCTCAGAAGGAAGTGGTTCAAAAATTCTTGCTTGAAGCCAAGAAAAATCTAGTCGTGTTAAATGAACTTCAAGCCGACAAGAAACTTGAAAAAACCATGCTTGAAGAAGGTGGAATTGCCTTGCTAAGAGCACATCGGGGGCTTCCAAAAAATAAATCGTTGATCAAATTTTTGTCGGAACCGGG
>CANHHA010000066.1 GCA_947460825.1 Flavobacteriales bacterium | reverse complement strand
GCGATATGCGGTGGGGTCCGTTTCAGGATAATTTAAGATATTACTGGTATACTCGTGGTTGTAATGCGACCAATCCGTTACGGAGCGCAGCGCAGCACCACAGGCAAAAGCATCCGGATGTTGAAATAAACTCATGAGCGTAACAAACCCACCATAAGAGCCCCCGTAAATTCCAACGCGATTGGTGTCTATGCTTAAGGTAGCGAGGTAGTTTTTAGCATCGATGAAATCTTGTACATCCCTTCCTCCCATGTGGCGGTAAATTGCTGTGCGATAATCCCTTCCGTATCCAGCACTGGCGCGATAATCAACATCTAACACGGTATACCCTTGATCAACCAGGAGGTTATGAAACATATATTCTCGGTAATAATGACTCCACCAGCTGTGTGCATTTTGCAAGTACCCAGCACCATGAACGAATAGTACAGCAGCACCATTTTTTTTCGCATCTGTAGGTGCATAGAGGCGTGCATGAACATCCTTACCATCGCTCGCTTTGAAGGTGACGAAATAAGGCAATTTCCATGAATAATCGCTAAATGCCTTGGATGTTGACTTTGTAATTTTAATCGCTTGTTTGGACCCTATTTTCACATAAAGTTCCCAGGGTGTATTTGCCGTAGAAGCTAAATAGGCCACATCTTGTTCATTCGGTGAAATAGCCACGTCTTTAAACCCTCCTGTTGCATTGGATATTACCGGAACCATCTTTCGATGTATTCGATGAAGCCAAGCGCCTTGCAAGCTCCCTGCATTGGATTCGTTGTGAACTACAAGGTAGCGCGTTCCATCCGAACTTAGGGTTACGGACTGCATTTCAAACCCCTGGCCTCCAGGATAAACAAGCTCTTTTTTCTTGGTATTCAGATTCAATTCATACACTTGTGAAAACCCATTTTCTTCGGATTGAAAATAAATCACCTCATCTTGCTGAACAAAACCAAGCGTAGCATTTTCCATATTCCATTCCGAAATCCCTGGGCCTCCAATCCATGCCTCGTCATGTTGGTGCTCGAGCTCACTTACTTTGCCATCCAGTAAATTCACCAAGACAATCCAACGGTCCTTATTGTCCGCAGCACGAACATCCAACAAAGCCAGTGGTTTATTCTTAGCAAACACAGGATCATGAACAAACAAAGGCCTGTCCTTTTTGAAGTACATCCCTCCTATGGTATCCATATATGCTGGTTTTTTACGAATATCTGTCAAGGTTGAAAAATCGATTTGAACGAGTGTATCTTTTTCGATAAAATGAAGATGCATGGTTTGATTAGGTTCCTGCGCACTTACTTTTGCTCTTGCCTCGAAGGTTTCCACATACCCATTGTCTGTAATAAAGTTTGGGATTATGGTTGATTTACCCGCTGCTGCCTCATCCACTCGAATAAACACTACCCGGTATAAGGGACCCAAGTATCGGCCTGAAATGGAGCTAAAATCTGCGGGAAGTGCGGTCTCCTTCACTACTTCAAACTGTGACTTAGCCTGTTCTTTATCGCTTGGTTTTTGATCTTGTATGTATTGAAAGAGTTCAGCTTGTTGTTTTTGGAGGTGGGATGAATCTACCGAACGTTCTTTTTTCGGACCGGTATATCTGGTTAGTTGCGTCAATTTCTGCATGCCAGTTGCATTGAAATTAAGCAGGTAAAAATCCCCATTCATGCGAAACGTAGCCTCCGTTGCCGCATTGCGATTAATGTCAGAAATGAACTGGTCTGTTTGAAAAAACAGCGTTGACTTTAGTGTTTTTCGATCGGTTAGCACGAGGCTATTTTGAATGAGCGATAATTGATTCGGATAAACAACCTGAGTTTGATCAAACAAAACAAGGTTGTCCATGTCAACTTCTGAAATGCTATCTAGCATCCCTGTTTTGATCATGTACTTGTAAGGCTCGGATTTACCCTTACCGTCTTTGTTCCAACGAAAATAAACTGCAGAGCCATCTAAATTCCATTGTGGAGCCTCGGGCCAGTACCCTGTATAGTCCTGTCCTTTCATAATTTCTTTAAGGTCTAAGGTGGGTTGCGCAAAGAGGAGTCCATTTAGAAAACAGAAGAAAACAAGCAAGCGACGCATCATCAATAATTTTTGCATAAAAATAGCCACAAATGGCGTAATTTCGCAGGGATGATTGTTCGAATCAAAAAGATCCTTTATCGCATCCTTCCTACCTCGCTGTACTTGGCATGTATGCAGCACGGCTTCTTTATTTTATTTGACCTTGGAATCCTTAAATCGGATGAACGGTTTAAATTTCATTATGCCACAAAAAAATTAATCAAGAAAGGTGATGTTGTGCTCGATATTGGGGCAAATCTCGGGTATTTCTCGAAACTTTTCGCTCGAAAAAATACGAAAGGAACACTTTACTCCATCGAGCCTATACCTATGTTTTTCAGTCGATTAAAGGTTATACTTTCCTCATATTCTCACGTCAAATTAATACATGCAGCATTGGGTGCAAGCCATGGAAATTTACACATGGTGATGCCTGTTCAACAAGGGGTGTTGCGTACGGGATTGCCTCATGTGATTTCTGAAGATGAGGCGAAATTAAACCCTGACCACCTGACTGTTCCTGTACAAACAGCAAGTGAGTTTTTAGCGAACTTGCCTCATTTAGATTATATAAAGTGTGACATTGAAGGCTACGAATGGACCGTTTTTTCAACGCTTGGAGTGGAGCTCGATCGCCTTCGTCCGCTGATTCAAATTGAAATTTCAGCCCGTTATGTACCCGAGTTTTGTGAATTTTTTAAGGGCTTGGATTATGTGCAGTGCGGTTTGTACGACAACAAACTCATCGAAGAACATGGCAAGCAACGCGTTACATCAGACTTCTTGTTTATTCCGATGGAGAAGAAAGACCATATATTTTCTACCTTTAATTCATGAAAGTAATAAACGCATGTTTTCTTAGCATTTCTATGATGTTGTTATTTGGTTGCAACAAAGGGGCCGGCACATTTATCTTAGAAGGCGTGATTACCGACGCATCATTTAATCAACCCTTAGCGGGCGCTGAAGTGGAACTTTACGGAATTAGCGGCGGAAATAACCAATATGCTATAGTAGCCAGTGCCGTAACTGGTGAAGACGGGCGATACTCCTTCACTTTTGACCGCACTCGGACGGAGAAATACACCCTCTATGTTAAAAAGCCCCTATATTTTGAGCAAGAGCTTGAAGTGTACTATTCTCAATTGAAATTAAAAGAAACCAATATTCGGAACGTAAGCACCACCGCTCAATCATGGGTCGAAATTAGAATATTCAACAACAACGCCGCGAACAACGACCACTTACAATTCATTCGTCAGCAAGGAAAGAGTGGATGTACTGCCTGTTGCAGCGCAGATTTTACCCATTTATATGGTGCTCAAGACACCTCGATTTTTTGTCTTAATGATGGAAACGCACTCTACTCGATTGAATACGCAGTGTTCGGCACCTCTAATTCAGGTATCCTTGGTGTAAACACAACAGCATTCGACACCACAGTGCTTAACTTAGCTTATTGATTAATGGACTCCTCGGTTTCAATGACCTGAAATCGTTCGAGTGCTTCCTTTTTTGAATAAGCATTGAAATGCCACCACTCTGTCGGAATTCCACTAAACCCGGCATAGCGCATTACGCTTCTGAGTAACTTTCTATTCGCGAGTTGATCTTTAGTTAAGCTCCCTTCTGCTAAATACCTCGCTTCATGCATCGGATAAGCAATTAAACGCATATCATCGAATCCGGCGCCCATATCCAAGGGAATTCCTTTGGCATCACAGAGCGTTAAATCCACAGCACATCCGAGGTTATGCAAGCTTTTACCACGTGGGGAGCTCACAAATTTAACGCGTTCTTTAACCGGAATAGAATCCAAGGCGTTCCACATGTACCGTTGTACCGACAGGGGTCGAGCGGCATCATAAACCAATAGATGGAGGCCGGGCTTGAGGATTGCAAGCCGATCTTGGGCTTTATTCAACATCAAGGCAACTGGTTTTTGAAGATACGCTTCCTCCCACTTGAGGTAGAGTACTTCGTGCATAAAATTCTCCGAACTTGCATAGGCAAGGCTCACAAAAATTTCTGGGTAGTTTTGATTAATTGACACCAAGTCACGTTCCTTTTTGATCGTCGGCACCCCAATACAATCTCCGCCCTTGGATGCAGGGTTTTCAACAGAAGACGGATTCTTAGTATCCGAATTGCCTTTAGGAGAGGGAGGAGTGCAATTAACGAAGAGTGCAAACAGTGCAATAATGCACCAGGTTTTATCCAAGGATGGCGCTTGTTTCTTTCTCAATGCGTTTTCTTAATTCATCCGATACGGGGAAAAGTGGCAATCGCATGTATTCATCCATGAGTTCCATGTGTGCTAAGGCGGCCTTTACCCCACCTGGATTGCCTTGTTCAAAGAACATTTTAGTTACATCAAACAGGGTGTAATGCGCCTTGCGCGCCGCATCGAAATCCCCGCGAATAGCGGAATGAACCATTTGGGAAAACAAGGCAGGAAATGCATTTGCAACCACTGAAATAACGCCATCTGCACCGGCAGCGATTAAGGGCATGGTTAGGTTATCATCGCCAGATAGCACACCAAAACCGGAAGGACGATATTTAATGATTTGCATGATCTGTTCCATGTTGCCGGATGCTTCTTTAACCGCCACGATGTTTTTAACTTCTGCTAATTCCAAGGTTGTTTCAGGCGCAACATTAGACCCTGTTCGTCCTGGAACATTATACAGGATAATCGGTAAATCTGTTGAATCGGCCACAATTTTATAGTGCGCTACGATACCTTTTTGAATGGGTTTATTGTAATAGGGAGAAACCGACAAAATACCGTCTACGCCTTGT
>CANHHA010000065.1 GCA_947460825.1 Flavobacteriales bacterium | reverse complement strand
TTAACCTTATTGGAACCACAAGCGGGTGATACCGTTATGGCAGGTGAGGCATTGCATATGCACGGCACGGTAGTTGGATCCGGTGAATTACACGGTTATTCCTTAACCTTAACCAATTTAACCACCAACCAAGTGGTGTTTAGCGGGAGTAATGCTACCCATCAAACCTCTTATGCATTTGATGAACACTGGGTTAATATGGAAGGGGCAACCTCGAACATGAAGTTAAGCCTCATTGTTAATTTAGACCACGAAGGGAACACTACCACTAAAAGTGTGGAGTTTGTGGCGGGCAACTAAAATGGTTTTCTAAGGGGGCTTCATTGCCCCCTTTACAATAGAATCCTTAACTTTGCCCCAAAATAAATCCATGTCAAAACCTGTTCGCGTTCGCTTTGCCCCCTCACCTACTGGACCTTTACATATGGGTGGGGTAAGAACTGCACTCTATAATTACCTGTTTGCTAAAAAACACAACGGAACCTTTTTAATTCGCATTGAAGATACGGATCAAACGCGTTTTGTACCAGGTGCACAAGACTACATTATGGATGCGCTTTCTTGGTGTGGTATCATGCCCAGTGAGGGACCTGGATTGGGTGGAGATTTCGGTCCCTATGTGCAATCGGAACGACAAGCCATGTATCGTCCGTATGCGGAGGAGTTGGTGTCAAAAGAACATGCATATTATGCCTTTGATACAGCGGAAGAATTGGAACAAATGCGGGAACAGGCCAAACAAATGGGTATGCCAAACTGGCAATACAATAGCGTTACCAGAGCATCCATGAAAAACTCTTTAACCTTACCGCATACGGAAGTAGAACAACGTATTGCCAATGGAGACCCCTATGTGATTCGAATGAAAATGCCGCGCAATGAAGATGTACGGTTTCATGACCTCATCCGTGGATGGGTGGTAGTAAACACCAACAACTTGGATGACAAAGTGTTGTTTAAAAGTGATGGTATGCCTACCTACCATTTAGCGAACATCGTAGATGATTATACGATGAATATTTCGCATGTAATCCGTGGGGAGGAATGGCTTCCGTCTGCGCCTTTGCATGTACTACTTTATCAATCGTTTGGATGGGATGCACCTGAATTTGCACACCTTCCGCTTTTACTAAGACCGGATGGAAACGGGAAATTGTCCAAACGCGATGGTGACCGCTTAGGATTTCCAGTATTTCCGACCAATTGGATCTCCGCAGAAGGGGAATTGTATTCGGGATATCGCGAAAAAGGGTACTTGCCTGAAGCATTTATTAACATGTTGGCTTTATTGGGTTGGAACCCCGGAACCCCTCAGGAGATTTTTACCCTAGACGAGTTAGTAGAAGCCTTTTCGTTGGAACGAGTATCAAAATCTGGAGCCAAATTCGATCCGGAAAAAACGAAATGGTTTCAACAAAGTTGGTTGCGCATGCAGGCTGACGCTGACATCGCCAAAGGATTAAAAGAAACAACACCCTCTTTAACGCTTTCTGATTCCGCCTTGGAAACCTTGGTTGGGTTGATGAAAGAACGAGCCACCTTCGCAGGAGACATCCTAACGGATGGAGCCTATTTCTTGGCCAATCCAAGTGAATTTGATACGGAAACGATACGAAAAAAATGGAAAGCTGAAACAACGGGCTATTTGAATGAATGGATGGATCGTTTAGAGGGAATTGCTGAATTCAATGCGGTAAACGTTGAGTCATCTTTTAAAGGGTATTTGGAGGAAAAAGGATTGGGTATTGGAGCGGTATTGCTCCCTTATCGCCTATCTGTTACTGGCGTTGGTGCTGGTCCAGGCATGTTTGATGTGAGCGCGTTTCTTGGGAAAGAAGAAGTATTAAACCGCATGAAAGAGAACCTACCTAAAATAGCCGCCATTCTACATGAAGCATAAAATTCACGTTCGGGGTATTCGCTGTTATGCATTTCATGGATGCATGGAAGAAGAGGCGCGCATTGGCGCACATTATGTGGTAGATGTGGACATTGACACCGACTTCTCGAAAGCCGCGGCAAGCGATGAATTAATCGATACGGTAGATTATTGTGCAGTCCAACACATTGTGGCCGAAGAAATGGCCATTCGGTCGAAGTTAATTGAGCACGTGGGACAACGAATCGTTACGAGAATTGAAAAAGAACTGCAAGGAATATTGGGCCTTCGCGTTGAAATTCATAAGCTATCTCCTCCAATAGATGGGGACACCCGGGAGGTATCTATTGTGATTAGTAATTAGTTTTAAACTTTAATATTTTAGCCATGTACTCATTAGAATTTAGCGCTTGGACAAGCCACAAAGAAAATTTAGATACAGAAGAACCAACAGCATATTTTTCTAAAAAATTCGCAACCATTGACGAAGCAAAAGATTTATTAATCAATGACTGTTTTGAATGGAAAGAAGGAGAATGGGAAGGATGCTTCATCACCTTATCCTTTCAAAATGAACCAAGTATTTTTGATGAAAATGGAAACTTAGTTAGTCGATGCTACATGATTGACTATGATAATGCTGAATTCGAATGGAAAGATGCTTAAGGATAATTAACACATAGTAGAAATGCAATATAAAAGAATTTGGATGCCCTACAAGACGGCAGCAAAAACGAGCAATGTGGGTGGAATGGTAATTGTAGAACATTCACCTTGTGATGATGAAAATACGGAACAGGCCGACAAAGAAATCGCTGCATTGTTGGCTAATGGATGGCAAATTGTCAGCACCTGTCCGGTAAATGAAAGTTCTAACATTCTCAATCGAGATGGAGACGATGTCTACGCTTCCTATACCCGAGGCATCGAAGTTTTTTTAGTAAAATAAAAGGGTTTTAACATCATTAGAATTATTTCACTGGATTGAAATTGCTGTTTAGCGCACGAGAACATGTTGGTAACCATTGAAAATAATCTTCTGAAAATCGGCATCAACCTACTGGGGGCAGAACTCCAGGAACTCAGGCATGTTGAGCACGGAAACCTCCTTTGGAAAAAAGACAATGCGCTATGGAATCGCTATGCTCCAATACTTTTCCCAATTGTTGGCCGCTTGGTGAATGATCAATATACCTTGGAAGGCGAGGTGTATACGATGCGTCAACATGGATTTGCACGAGACCAGGTTTTTGAAGTGCTTGAGCACAATAAAACATCGGCAACCTTATGCCTTAAAGCAAATGAAGATACGCGCGCTCAATATCCATATGAATTTGAATTACGGGTTACCTATGTGTTGATCGGCCGTATGTTAAAAATTTCTCATGAGGTAATTAACAGAGATGCTAAAGACCTCTTATTTAGCATTGGGGGACACCCCGGATTTCACATCGAAGGGAACCTGAATGACTATGCGCTTGATTTCGGAGGGGAATTCACGGTTCAGCAGCACTTAATTACGGGTAATTACTATAACGAAGAAACGAAAGATTTACCTCTGAATCGAACGTTCGAACTATCTGAATCTTTATTTGCATCGGACGCGATTGTAATCAAATCCCCTCCCTTTCAATCGATTGGATTTGGTAAAAAAAATGGCCCGAAATTACTCACCTTACATTGCGACTCTTGGACTGCAATGGGCTTATGGACCAAACCAGGCGCTCCCTTTTTCTGTATCGAACCGTGGTGGGGCTGGGCGGATGCGATGGATTCAAGCGGTAATATGAAAGAAAAAGAAGGCATGATTTCGCTTGCACCGGGAAGGCATTCAATACACGAATATTCTATCGAAGTTAATTAGTAAGGCAGCCTGTTTTTGTTTAGTTTTGACGTATGCGAACACTTCAATTACTCATACTTTTTATCCCTTTTCTTTCCATCGGACAATTGGGAAATACCATGTATGGCTTGTATAGAAATAACAATCCATCTACGGTTCAACTGGCCACCATTGATCCGACAACAGGGGTAATTAATATATTGGGGCCAAACTTAGGGAATACGATCAACCTAACAGGAGTCTCGCTCAACCCATATAACAACACCTATACGTATCAAGATCAAGATTCTTGGCTTTCGGTTGATTTAACCAACGGAGGAATTGTAAATGATGTAGTAGTTAGCTTACCCAGTGCTACAGGAAATTTCGATAATTTCAAATTCAATACATCCGACACCACGATGTACGGCATATTCTCTCAAGTTTTATACAATCCGATTACAGGCGTATATTCAGGCGACATGCGCTTGGCCACCTGCGATTTAAGTACAGGACAAGTTTCTCTCATTTCGCCAGCATCTGTTGCGTCAAGCTATGTAATGGCGGGCTCGTCCATAGACCCTCACCTGATGGTATATTATTTTATTTCTGAAGGAAAACTGATGGGAATCGATTTGTACAATGGTTCTATATATACTCAGCCCTTGATTAGCATTCCAAGCGGTGGAGATAGCTTTGATAATTTTGCCTACAGCTGTATTGACACTACGATGTATGGTTTAATCGTGAATCACGGCGTGGGTGTTCAATCCTTGGGTAAAATTAACGCTACAACAGGAGTAGTTACCCCCTTACCAACTGCGTTAAACTTCAACAATTATATCATGAATGGTGGGGCCACGATAGACCCAATTAACCTCATCTATTATTTTGAAACGATGGATAACAACGCTCAAATATACATGGTTGGGTTATCCTTATTGGATGGATCCATTGTTTCCAATGTCATGCTCCCTCCATCCGGTACGTATTTCGACATGGCACGAATAGATGGAGATTGTTACGGGGCTTCACCTTCCCGCTTAAATCCGTCCCTGCAATTGGAGGAATCCACATGGTCTCTTTCCATTGCGCCAAATCCAAGTTCGGACCTAGTTACTATACATTCAAACTCCAAGATTGAATACCTACGTTGCTATGGTATGGATGGGAAAACAGCA
>CANHHA010000064.1 GCA_947460825.1 Flavobacteriales bacterium | reverse complement strand
GGTTTCAAATGAGGATGGCTGCGAAGATGACACCACGGTATTTGTAAATCAACCTGGACCAATTTCAATAGTTCAAATTGATTCAGTTGGCTCTGAATGTGGTGAAGCTAATGGAAGTTTATCTGTATTAGCATCGGGCGGGGTAGGTAATTTCACTTACAGCTGGTCTTCTGGAAATACTGGGGCTATTGCCAATAACATTGATGAAGGTACATTTACGGTTACGGCTACGGATGGAAATGGGTGCGCTACTTCTGAATCGTTTGATTTGGGATGTACACCTCTGATTCCTATAGTTATTCCTCAATTTCTTTCACCAAACGGAGATAACCAAAATGAACTGTGGATCATTCAAAATACGGCCCAGTACCCCTCGATTAAGGTCACCGTTTATAACCGATGGGGCAGTGTAGTTTATGAAGCAGAACCATATAACAACGATTGGAATGGTCACCTGAAAGGAACCAATCCGAATCCGCTACCGGCAGCTACCTATTTTTATGTAGTAGATACGAATAAGAAATCACAAGATCCTTATCAAGGATATATCGAAATTCAACCATAATATGAGAAGAATTAGTTTAATAACGCTGTTCATACTTGTTGGCACAGGTATGAAGGCCCAGCAGGATGCACAAACATCCATGTATTTCTTTAATCCATTGCAGTTTAACCCGGCATATGCAGGTACTAAAGGAGAATTAAACATCACCGGAGTAACCCGTGCACAATGGGTTGGTTGGGATGGAGCGCCGAATACACAATTCTTGTCCGTTCATTCGCCTGTGCTTCGAGAAAATATAGGGGTTGGAGCAAACGTTGCTTACGATAAAATTGGATCTCGTTCGGGATTAAATGCCATGGCTAACTTTGCTTACCATATGCGATTGAATAAAAATGATATGCGTCTTTCATTAGGCTTATCTGGTGGCATTCAACAATATGGCTATGATTTTTCAAATTTAATTGTCACCGACCTAAGCGATCCTAATTATACAACGGCGTACCGCGAAACAAAAGCAAACTTTGGATTTGGTGCGTATTTTCATACAAACAAGTTTTATGCAGGGTTTTCGTTGCCTAGATTAATAAAACGCAATATCGATAATAATACAGGGAATTCTTACCTGCAACGACATTTGTATGTAATGGGTGGCTATGTTCATAAAATCAATACAGGGTTAATTCTTAAACCGTCAGTACTTGTTAAATATACAGGAAGTGGGCCGCTAATCGCTGATTTAAATGTATCAGCATTATATCTTGAGCGTTTTTGGTTCGGCGCTGTTTATAGAACAACAGATTGCGCCGGAGTTAATTTCTCTTATCAATTCAATAAATTTTTAATGGCTGGTTATGCATTTGATTTCCCATTAAATGGAAAAATGTTGAACCAGTGGGGAACACATGAAATTGTTGTTTCTTTTGGTTTAAAAGGTAAAAATAATGCAATTCAAAGTCCTCGATATTTTTAATATGAAACGAATTATAACCGCATTCGCTTGTCTTCTCGTGTTGGGTTTACAAGCACAAAAAACTAGAGCAGAGTATGCAGCAAAACTTTCTTCAGAATGCCGTTTTGCAGAAGCATTGCCCGTTTGGGAGGAGTTGTCGACGTTAGCGCTTAAAAAACCTTTAGTTAATAAAGTAATCTTACAAAAGACAGTTGAGGCTGCGTACATGTCTGAGGCTTATGGCAAAGCCGTATACTGGTCTCAAAAACTTGCTCCAAAATCAAATGATCAGCAAGATTGGATCATGTATATCAAGGCGATTAAATACATGAATAAGCCGGGTAGAGTCTCGGGCATTTTAGATTCGGCCTTGGTTGTATGTAAAAAAGATGACCAATTAATAGCATTAAAAGAAGGTATAGCTGATTTCGAATTTAATCTAACGGATTCTTCAGAATATAATATTCGTAAGTATCATGAGTCCGAAAGAGGTGAGGTGTACGGGGCTTTTCCTTATTCAAAAGGAGGAATTCTATTTGTTTCCAATGAATATAATCATTCCGCTATTAATAGAAATTACCCAAGAACAGGACAATTCTATTCGGATATTGCGGTTTTCGACTCTGTGGAGGCGACAAAGAAATATAAGTTTTATCAAAAGCAGTTTTGGATTGATTTTATTTACAAAAATCAATGGAGAGACTACGACAGAACACGTGCACATGACGGTCCAGTATCTTTTAATCCGGATAATACCATGATGTTTGTAACGTCAAATTACAATGAAAAAGATAAGGACGACTCGATTAAATTTAGAAGACTGAGACAATTGGTTTATTATGTGGATGGAGATGCACTAACACCAGTTGAATTCCCTTTTAATTCAATTCAATTTGCTACCGGACATGCTACAATGGATGCGATGGGAACGGTATATTTCGCATCGAATCGCCAAGGAAGTATGATTAAATCATTAGTACGCGACAGTAATGACCGTATTATTGATACGATTTATAGTTCGGACATTTGGAAAACTACCTTTGATTTCGATACGGAGGAATGGACAATCCCTGTGAATTTGGGAGACAACGTAAATACCACTGAAGATGAGCTTTTTCCATTTATTTCAACGTGGGGTAATTTATATTTTAGTTCATATGGATGGAATAGTATCGGAGGATTGGATGTTTTTGTTTCCGAAATGGACGGTAACGAACCAACACACATAGGTGCGCCATTAAATTCAGCAGCAGATGATTTTTCCTACTACGTAGATGAAGAAACTGGAAAAGGGTATTTTTCTAGTAACCGAGAAAAGTTCGTTGACAAAATATACGCATTTAATAAACCAGTATTCAAAGCCGATTTGAAAGTTAACTTGGCAGATTGTAAAGGAAAGGGTATAAAAGCTCAAAAGATTATGATTACTGATTTAAAGACGAATAAATCAACGGAGATAGTTGCCGATGACAAAGGTCAATCGGAGGCGTTTGAATTGGTTAGAAATCATGAGTACCAAATCATCTACAACGGTACTGCAACATTTACTCCAGATACAGCGATGTTCAAAGCAACAGAACCGGGTAGTTCTATGGTTAATTTGACTTCTTATTTTAAGCAGTATTTCAATAAGCTTACTGTAACCAAAGATGTAACTGAGGATTTGAGCGAAATTTTATTAGATGTTTACAAGAAAGATGGGAAAGTAATTCAAATGAAAATCGCTTCAGGAGGTTCCTATGTTTGGAATAGCCAAGGAGTAAATGCGGTGGATTCCATTTTAATGACTTCTGTCAATTGTGAAAAACAAACCTTTGCTGTACCCGTTATTAAAACAGGGAATTGCGTGGATACTATTCCATATAATGTAGCATTGAAATCTGTGAGTGAAGAGAATTTCTTACGACTGGAGTACGTCTTGTATAACTTCGATAAATCGTTTTTACGTCCTGAAGGAAAGGCAGAGCTTGACAAGCTCGTTAACTTCTTAAACAGTAACCCGAATGTGATGCGTGTAGAATTAGAATCGCACACGGATTCCAGAGGATCGGATAGATACAACTTGAAATTATCTCAGAGCAGAGCGAGAAGCTGCTACGAGTATTTAATCAGTAAAGGAATTAGTAAGAATCGAATCAAAACAAAAGGATTTGGAGAAACTAAGTTGAAAAATGAGTGTTCCAATGGAGTATATTGCACCAAAGAAAAACACCAAGCCAATCGCCGTACAGAACTTATTCTTGTTACAAAAGAAAATGTTGTACTTGACAACAATAAACTTGAAGATCGACATTAAGCAATGAGTAAATTGAGCAAAAGACCGCAAGGGTTAACGATTCTTTTAGTACTTACGCTTATAAGTACGGCTTCAACCGTTCTCTTTGGTCTCCTTACGGTCATATTTTTCAAACCTTCCGAAGCAGATTTAAAGAAAGAGCGACTGGAAATGGCAAAGTCAATCGTTGAATTAAAAGAGCTTGGCTTGGATTCTTTGGTTGAACTGTTAGAGAAAGTTCAAGCAATGACTGAAGTGCTTAACGCTCATTTCGTTAGTAGTAATCTCGTAAACATTGCGATTGCATTGTTGGGAGCCGCTTCGGTATATTTAATGTTCAAAAGAAGTCACTTGGGGTTTCATGGATATATTATCTACAACTTATTAGCCTGTGTCAGCGTTTACTTTTTTGTTTCACCTACCATGGTTCCAACCATCATTTTGATTGTTAACTTGATTATCTCCTTAATTTTTGTATTGCTTTATGCCAAACACCTTACTTGGATGAAAGGTGACCGCTTTGAAGAAATAAATTAACACTAAAAAATCTTCCCTGGATTTAATATTCCTTTTGGATCGAATACCTTTTTGATTGATCTCATTAAATCCAGCGTTACCTCTGGGAAGGCAATGGGCATATACTGACGTTGAACGTATCCGATTCCATGTTCGCCAGATATTGTCCCACCCAACCGAACTACTTCCTCGAAAATCTCGCTAATTGCTTTTGGAAGCTCATGTTCCCATTGTTCATCGCTTAATTCGCCACGAATTATATTTACATGCAGGTTACCATCCCCAGCATGCCCATAACATACCGATTTAAATCCGTAGCGACCACCTACTTTTTTAACATGATCGAGTAAATTAGGCAATTGAAAGCGAGGAACTACCGTATCCTCTTCTTTGTATACGGATTGCGTTTTAACGGCCTCTCCAACCTTCCGCCGTAAATTCCAAAGCGCCGCTTTCTGAGCGGACGAATCAGCAAACAAGATTTCATCCGTTTCAAACGCTTCCAATACCAAAAACAATTGTTCTGCTTCACGCATCAATTGATCTTGATCAAAGCCATCCAATTCTATAAGCAAATGCGCTTGATGATTATCAGCCACCGGAATGGTCTCGTCACCCGTAAATGCTTTTGCCCATAACAAGGCTTCGCGCTCCATGAATTCCATGCCACTCGGTATAATGCCCGCTTTGAAGATTTCAGGAACTGCTGCGCATGCCGTTTTCGCATCGAAAAATGGAACCAGAAATAACACATCATGCGTGGGATGAGGTAATAGCCTTAGGACAATTTTTGTGATGATTCCTAATGTGCCTTCTGAACCAACCAGTAACTGAGTTAGGTT
>CANHHA010000063.1 GCA_947460825.1 Flavobacteriales bacterium | reverse complement strand
GAACAACCCGAGGCGTTTAATAAATTAGCCATTGCGTTTATTCATAAACAGGGATAATGAGCTTTCCTCAATACCGAAAACACCGGTCGGGCAAGAATTTTTACATCATCACCGACCCGTCACACTTTACCGAAGTACAATGTATTGGTAGCAAGAAAATAATACACGAAATTAAAGCCAATACCTACTTTGAAACACTGCGCATTCAAGAGATGTTAAGCGCATCCGATTGTTATTTACTTGCTGATGAAAACGAGATAGAAGCACTTATAAACGGCTAAATTTCCTTATTTTTACGGCTCAACTATTTGCATGGAACCTGTTAGCCCGTATATCCCAACACATAAAATCCGAATTGTCACTGCCGCTTCCTTATTTGATGGACACGATGCAGCAATTAACATCATGCGCCGAATCATTCAGGCCACCGGATGTGAAGTAATTCATTTAGGCCATGACCGTTCCGTGGAAGAAGTAGTGAATTGTGCCATTCAAGAAGACGCTCAGGCGATTGCAATGACCTCATATCAAGGAGGGCACATGGAATACTTCAAGTACATGCACGACCTGCTCAAGGAAAAAGGAGCCCCGCACATTAAAATCTTTGGTGGAGGGGGCGGTACCATTTTACCTTCAGAAATTGAAGAACTACAGGGGTATGGCATTGCTCGAATCTACCACCCCGATGATGGTCGATCCATGGGCTTACAGGGCATGATTAATGACCTGATTAAACAATGTGATTTTGCGCTTGGCGAAACGCTGCCTGCCAATCCAAGTGACCTAACCATTAAGGATGTCCCTGCGATTGCTCGTGTTATTTCTGGTGCTGAAAATTATGCAGAAATCCATGAAAAACCCTTGTCTGAAATTCGCGATAAGGCGAAAACCATCAAAACACCCGTACTTGGAATTACCGGTACCGGTGGTTCAGGAAAATCCTCCCTCGTGGATGAATTAGTTCGCCGGTTTTTAATCGATTTTCAAGATAAACACATTGCTGTCGTTTCAGTAGATCCCTCGAAAAGAAAAACAGGAGGCGCCCTACTCGGCGATCGAATTCGAATGAATTCTATAAAAAACGAACGCGTTTACATGCGCTCCTTAGCTACCCGACAATCTAACCTGGCACTTTCAAAACATGTGGCAGAAGCCATCTCGATACTGAAAGTAGCTGGATATGATTTAATTATTCTTGAAACTTCCGGTATTGGGCAATCCGATACGGAAATCCTTGACCACAGTGACCTTTCTCTCTATGTGATGACTCCTGAATATGGTGCAGCCACTCAACTAGAGAAAATAGACATGTTAGATTTTGCCGATGTTATTGCCCTAAATAAATTCGACAAACGGGGTGCCTTGGATGCGATTCGTGATGTGCGAAAACAATATCAACGCAACCACAACCTATGGGACGAAAAGGTAGATGAGATGCCGGTATACGGTACCATAGCCTCGCAATTTAATGATCCCGGAATGAATACCTTGTATAAGGTAATCATGGACAAGGTAGTTGAAAAATCAGGTGCGGACTTACATTCAACCTTTGAAATCACCAATGAAATGTCGGAGAAAATCTTTGTGATTCCACCCGACCGAACACGATACCTTTCTGAAATTTCAGAAAACAATCGTGCTTATGATGGCTGGGTAAATAAACAAGTGGTGGTTGCTGAGAAATTACAGGGCCTACAAAGTTCTATGGAAACGCTATCGACATCATCCATGGAAGACAAAGACCGTTTAATCAAGGGATTGCAAGAAGCATTCGAACAAGAGAAACTTAATTTTGACCCGAAAAACTGGGAAATTATCCAGCATTGGGAAACCAAGAAACAAGCCTATAAAAACCCTGAATACGCATTTAAAGTTCGCGATAAGGTATTAAGCATTAAAACCCACACGGAGTCCTTGTCTCATTCTCAAATCCCAAAAGTTGCATCACCGCGATATTCAAGCTGGGGGGATATTTTACGCTGGGTGCTGCAAGAAAATTATCCTGGAGAATTCCCGTATACCGCCGGTTTATTTCCGTTTAAGCGTGAAGGAGAAGACCCAACGCGTATGTTCGCCGGGGAAGGCGGACCAGAACGCACCAACAAACGATTCCATTATGTAAGTTTAGGCATGCCAGCAAAACGGTTATCTACAGCCTTTGACTCGGTTACACTGTACGGAAACGACCCCGCAGTTCGTCCTGATATTTATGGAAAAATTGGAAATTCAGGGGTTTCCATCTGCTGCTTAGACGATGCTAAAAAGCTGTACTCTGGGTTTGACCTAAGCCACCCTGCGACCTCAGTTTCTATGACCATCAATGGTCCCGCCCCCATGCTTCTAGGATTTTTCATGAATGCAGCAATTGATCAGAACTGTGAAAAGTACATCAGAGCACATGACTTAGCAACAGAGGTTGAGGCGAAGATTGCAGCTATTTATCAAACCAAAGGCACCAAACGACCACGATACCAAGGCGAACTTCCGGAAGGAAATGATGGGTTAGGCTTGATGCTTCTTGGGGTTACGGGGGACCAGGTATTACCGGCTGACGTTTATGCACAAATTAAAACAGACACCTTAAAGCAAGTTCGAGGCACCGTACAAGCCGATATCTTAAAAGAAGATCAAGCACAAAACACCTGTATTTTCTCTACAGAATTTGCACTTCGTTTGATGGGTGATGTTCAATCGTATTTCATTGATCATGCGGTGCGAAACTTCTATTCTGTTTCGATCTCTGGGTATCACATTGCAGAGGCAGGTGCCAACCCAATTACGCAGTTGGCATTTACCCTGGCGAATGGCTTTACGTATGTAGAGTACTATTTAAGCCGAGGAATGGACATCAACGATTTTGGTCCGAACCTATCGTTTTTCTTCTCAAACGGAATCGACCCTGAATATGCAGTGATTGGTAGGGTTGCACGCCGCATCTGGGCCAAAGCCTTGGCGAAAAAATATGGTGCTAATGCCAGAGCACAAATGTTGAAATACCACATTCAAACGTCTGGACGATCGTTGCATGCACAAGAAATAGATTTCAACGATATCCGTACTACCCTACAAGCCCTTTACGCCATTTACGACAATTGTAATTCGCTGCATACCAATGCCTATGATGAAGCAATTACCACTCCGACTGAAGAATCGGTGCGAAGAGCCATGGCGATACAGCTCATCATCAACCGCGAACTCGGCTTAGCAAAAAATGAAAACCCACTGCAAGGAGCATTTATTATTGACGAATTAACCGAGTTAGTAGAAGAGGCTGTACTTACCGAATTTGATCGAATCACAGAACGCGGTGGCGTTTTGGGTGCCATGGAAACCATGTATCAGCGGTCCAAGATTCAAGAAGAATCCCTTTATTACGAAACCTTGAAACATACCGGAGAATTTCCAATCATCGGGGTAAATACCTTTTTAAGCTCCAAAGGATCTCCTACGGTATTGCCTAAAGAAGTGATTCGAGCAACGGAGGAGGAAAAACAATATCAAATCCACATGTTGGGAGAATTGCATGATACCTATGGTGAAACCACACAGGAACACATTAGAAAGGTACAAGAAGCGGCGATCAACAACCGTAACATGTTTGAACAATTAATGGAAGCTTGTAAACACGCTTCGCTCGGACAGATTACCGAGGCGCTGTTTGAGGTTGGCGGACAGTACCGAAGAAATATGTAGGTTTTGGGCAAACCCAAAAAATCCTCGCGTTTCCCCCTTTGAAGGGCGATTGCCTAAGCGAAAAGGGGGATGATGTACTTATTCAATCCCAATAAAAATTATTCCTCCTTGTCCCCCCAGCCTCCACGGTGCCATCTTCATAAATGAACAGCCTCAGAGTGTTTTTAGGGCGAAGGATAATTTCAACAATGCCACCCCCCCTCTGTCCCCCGTTCCTCGGGATTTAAAATCCCGAGGAACGGGACGAATCTTCCAGGTGCGGTCCCTGAGCCTGTCGAAGAGCGCACCTGGTAGTATTAAATCCCCCTGATTCCGGAGGAATCATACATGGTACCTCTAACCCTGACCACCAACAGCTCGACCCCAGAGGGGTCGCATAAAACATAACAAGATATTCGACCCCGCTGGGGTCGCTTGATTACCACATCACTTGAGCAAGAATATGCGATTCCGATGGAATCACTCATGCTTCCATCGAAGGGTGCGAGAAAAAATAGGAAATTGCCAATTAGAGTATCAATACTCCCTACGCGAAGATAAAAGCAATTGATACTTTTCTTCCTTTTCTTGGATTAGCTGCCGAAGCAGGGAGTTTTCTTTTTCACATTGAATCACCCGGGAATCATTCGTTTCAAGCGTAAAACGTTTCGCGTAGAGATCAAAAAAATTATAATCCAACGCAATGCTTATTTTTTCTAAGAGGGCGGTATCAATGGAACTTCGTAGATAAATTTTATACACATTCGGTTCAGATACATTCAGCTTTTCCGAAAGTTGAGAAACACGAATGCGCTTTCTCTTTACCTGTTCCTTAATCAACTGGCCTATGTGTATAGAGGACATGAGACAAAGCTAATACTCCGTGAATAAAAAAAGTATCCGAAAATATTTTATAGCTATATCATTTCTATAGTTTAAAGATTTATATATTTGTATACATTAAAAAATGAACTCTATGAAAAATATAATTAAAATTATTGCTGTTTTTATTGCAATCGCGCTATCTGGTATTGCCATGAGCCAAAACCAAGTGTATGTGAATGGCTATTACAATCAGTATGGCACCTATGTGGCTCCACATTACCGTACTGCTCCAAATAACACGATAAATGATAACTGGAGTACCAAACCCAATTACAACCCGTACACCGGGAAACAAGGAACTGTAAAGCCTACTAACTCTTATTACAATAATTCCTACTACAATAATTCAAACAATAGCCAGCCCAGTTATAACTACAACTACTATTACTATAACCGATATTAATCACTTTTTTTATTTATAACCCTTAATCTTTAATTCTTATGAAAAAGTTACTGTTACTTCTATTATTACCTCTATCTCTAACTACTAATTCTGTCCAGGCGCAAGAGTTTAGCCGCGGAGATAATTATTTACAACTGGGCTATGGATTTGGTTTGGGCTATGGCCGCTTATTAAATGCCTACCAAGTATATGATGGGTACAAATTCTCTGGTTTCGGCCCCGTTAATGTAAGCTTTGAACGTGCAGTAACTGACCATATTGGTGTCGGACTCAGCCTTTCTTATTCTACCTATGGCGCTAAATGGTTTGATGG
>CANHHA010000062.1 GCA_947460825.1 Flavobacteriales bacterium | reverse complement strand
TCCGAAATACTCTTAAAGATATTCCCAATACGCACATTATTTGTTAATGTAACGCCATCCACACTCTTAGATGCAATAATATCATCAATTTTATCGGTCGCAGAATCAACTTCACCTTCGTCTTCTACTACATGTAAAATATGAATTGTGGTGTTTGCTTTTTTCGCAGTCTCAATAGCATGGTCAAGTGCAACATTTGCAACTGAGGTAAAATCATGGGGAACAGTAAATGACTTATGTTTCATAACGGTATAATTTCTAACAAAGTTAATGGAAAGTAACAAGATTTAATAACTTTGACCTAAGGAATTTAGATGATTTTAATCTTGTTTACCGTAATTCATGCACTCCTATGAAAATTATTGGGCGACTTATAAAGAAAACTACGGAACTAGGCTACAAACGGATTAATCGAAAACAGCTTAGTTACCAGCATCAATTAAATACCCTTGTTGCTCTTTTAACGAAAGCACAACATACTGAATTCGGGTTTTTCCACGATTTCAAATCGCTTTTGAAAAGTAAAAATGCGGTGAGTAAATTTCAAGGAAGTATTCCTATTATGGATTACGAAGAATTTTATACCAAGTGGTTGCAGTATACAATTTCTGGCAAAAGTGATTGTACATGGCCGGGTAAAATCAAGTATTTTGCCCTATCCTCTGGGACCACCGGCAGTCCAAGCAAGCGAATTCCTGTGAGCATGGAAATGATCCGTTCGTTTCAGCGGAGTAGTATTCGTCAATATGCCATCTTACATGCCATAGACTTGAATGAAGAGTTTTTTAGTGCTTCAGGGCTTGCGGTCGGGGGTTCAAGTAAACTTAAAAAAGTTGGATCCCGTTATGAAGGGGACTTAAGCGGCATATTAAAAAAACACACCTCTATTCTTGTTAAGCCAATAACCAAACCCGGGAATGCTATTTCTTCAATTCCAGACTGGAACGATAAGCTTAACGCCATGGTAGAAAAAGCCCCACAGTGGAACATTGGTATTATTGCCGGCATTCCCAGTTGGTGTATTATGCTCATGGAACGAATCATTGAACGCCACAAACTCAACAGCATTCATGATGTTTGGCCAAATCTCAGAGTGTACGTCCACGGAGGAGTATACATGGATCCATATGTGGGGCGATTAACGAATATTTGTAGCAAAGAGGTTTTTTTACTTGACACCTATTTAGCCAGTGAGGGTTACTTTGCTTTTCAAACTTCTCCTTTTGAAAAAGGCATGAAGTTATTGCTTAATAATGGCATCTTCTTCGAGTTTATTCCATTTGATTCCAGATTTTTCAATGAAGACGGCGAATTGATTTCCGCATATAAAGCGCTCACGGTGAGTGAGGTTAAGGAAGGGGTGGATTATGCCTTAGTCATTTCTACGAATGCAGGCTTATGGCGCTATTTGATTGGAGATTTGGTTCGTTTTATTGACGCAAGAGAACACAGGCTCATTATTTCTGGAAGAATCAAACAATTCTTGAGTTTATGCGGAGAACATCTTTCTTTAGACAATATCAATCAAGCATTGTGTCGCATAAACACCCCCAATCAGTTAATTGAACCGGAATTCACCATTTTTGTCAACAAAGAGCACCAACTTCATCATTGGTTTATTGAACCGGTTGATTCGCATATGAGCCCCGAAGAATTAATGCAGGCCATTGACAGGGAATTGTCGGCCCTTAATGATGATTATTATTCTGCCCGAAAATACAACCTCAAAGATCCCAGAATTACGTGCCTTCCGAAAGGCTCGATTTACCGATATATGAAATCCTTAGAAAAAATAGGGGCACAAAACAAGATGCCAAGCGTGTTAAATGACGACCAAGCGAAGGTATGGTTTGAGTTTTTAACTCGGGAAGGGTTAGGTTAGCCAATTTTAGTTCCCTTAAAAAGGGAAGACCGCGTAAAGGCGTAAGACAAAGAAAATTCAATTGAGCTTCGGTAAGCCCTGTTCAATTTTGCTAATTCTAAATCATAATTTAGGCCTATTTGAACCCCGCCCAAGTCAACTACGCAGACGGGTGAGAGCGTTCCTGTTGAACTCATGTATAAGCCTGCACTAAAAAATGCGTCGTTTTTCAAACGGGTAATCGAAGCGCCTTGCTTCATGACAGACTTCAACAATATCCCATACCTCCCGTGGTAATGTTTTCCTTGGAGCATTTGAATCGTTTTCATTTCTAACGCGAGCTTATTTCCAATATTTACTTCTGTTTCTAAATGCCCCCCAAACTTCACATAAAGACGGTCATAGGTAATCTCATTATACCTCAACATTGGTCGAGCAATGTGCTGTGCAAATACACCGACATTAACATAGCGTTGACGTTCTTGTGACACGCGATTTCCTTTACTTGAATAGGTATATGATAATCCCACACCGGCATCCACATAGCTAAATCGGGCAATTTGACTTGGCTCATTCGTGGGGATATTTGGATCGAAGGTACTTCCATTCCATTGGGAATAAAACAACAAATTCGAAAGGTCACCACTTCGATTACTTACCGATGTTTGAATACCCGCGGAAAACTTTGACCGTTTCGATGTTACTAAATGACCACTCAGGGATGCGCCAATGGCATTGCTTCCAAAACGAGAATCACCTCCAACATCACGGTTAAAATGGAGTCCCATTCCAGCGTAGGATTTATTGTCAAAGTTGTTTTTTCCGAATGTAAATTCAGCCGTGGCTAAGGAAGTCATAAACCGTGTTCCTGCCCCAACCCATTGATTTCGATTTTGCATTGAAAATCGTTCAAAGCCATCAAAGTTACCTGCAGCCGACGGATTCAACAAAAGCATCGCACGATCGTATTGGGTAAAATGATAATCTTGCGCTGTTACTTTAAGAGCAAAGAGCGAAATAATTACGATGAACCTACAGAGCTGGTGCATGTTAACGAATCAGCGTGATATTTCCGGAAAACACTTTTTTCTCCCCAGTAACAAAAAGCACATCAGCCATATAGGCGTAAACTCCCGTATTGCAAGGTAGGCCCTTATAGGTTCCGTCCCACTTCAGTGTTTTGCTTGAGGATTCAAACATCACATTACCCCATCTGTCATAGATATAAAACACGAATTCTTTAATGTCTTTACCTACGATTATTGAATACTGATCATTTAAATTATCTCCAATTCCATCAGGAGAAAATGCCGTCGGGAAATGTATGCCCACAGAACAATCAGGCGAACTGTCATCCGGATTGCAAGGATCCAACGGATTACTTGCCATACTAACTTCTTGTCCATCCGTATAACCGTCGCCATCCGTATCGGGATTTGTAGGGTTTGTTCCGAGAACAGCCTCTTGCGCATCCGTTAATCCGTCTCCATCGGTATCAATTTGACATCCGGGTAAGGTATCATCGGGATCACATGGATTCAATGGATCTGAACCTCCGGCAACTTCGGCGCCATCCGTTAATCCGTCTCCATCCGTATCAGGATTGGTAGGACTTGTTCCAGCCGCGGTTTCTTGTGTATTCGTTAGACCATCATTGTCTTGATCACACGGACCTGCATTCGGATTTGGGATGCACGGATTGTTATTATCCGGATCCGCTTCATTCATTACCCCATCCCCATCAGCGTCCTGACTAGAGGATTCCAAGGCATCAATAATTCCATCTCCATCTGAATCGTTTGGTGAGGCTGGATTTCCGATTTCAATGCAATCGTTTTCGCCGTCGCCATCGGTATCAGCAACCGAAGGATCTGTTCCCGCAAGCAGCTCATCTACGTTTAAACAACCATCCCCATCAATATCTGGAACATCAGGTACAAACACGGCAACGATGGTATTTGGACCCGTAAGATTTATGAAATTATTAGGCACGCTCGTAGCAAGTCCCATGGCTCCTGAAGTAACGGTCCAATGACTGAACATCCATCCCGCATTTGCATTTGCCTCTAGGTTGGTTTGTATTCCTCCAAAATATGAGGTAGACCATGGATACTGCGGAGGGTTAATTGAATTCACTTGAAGTGTCCCTGCTCCAGCCGGGGAGACATCAAAAATAACAGGATATGGGCCTGACAATTGATAACAATCTATTAACCCCTGCTCAAGTGCAACACAGCGCTGATTAATAAAATTCCGTAATTGAGTTACCCTGCTTTGCCACCCGTTATAGGTTCCTCCCCACTTTGCACATTGCCCCGTCATTTCGGGCGCAATTTCGTTCACCATACTGTCTAACAATGCAATCATACTGGCGCAGCTGAAGGAGGTGTTAATTAAATCAGCATATCGTGTGATATAATATTGTTCCACCACGGGGTTTTCATTGATCAATTTATCCAAAATATCTGTGTGTCCTTGTCCACCTGGATTAGGTAAGTTTTCTGCATTACACGGGTCAGCGTTTGCACTTGCATCTGGAATCCCGGTATAGTTGATGTAATGCCCAAACGTGGCATCCATATCCCACAAGGCATATCGCCATTTTCTTTTGTCTGCAGAAGTATCCAGTCCGCGCCACCACGATGTATTCCAATTCAACCAATCTTGGTTCACCGTATAGGAATTTATCATAAAATAATCCGCGAGAGATTTCCAATTGAGTAAAGAATCAACATAATTGAAATTAGCTGGATTCCCCATGTTATTGTTAAGCACATAATTTCGTAGCGACGTCCAATTAGGCTGAGCATTTGGTGAGCCATATTCCTGCCACGTACCTCCCCATGTTTTTAAGAAATAAAGATTAAACTTATTCTGCCCAAAATAATAATCGGTATAGTCATGATCATCTACTTTCTCACGGATTTCATATACCCCCCAATAATTCCCGTTTAAATAAACCACGGCCGGACGCCAAGTACGTTCATCTAATTTCATGTCAGCGCGAATGGATAAGGTATGAATGAACGCATCACGAATGTGTGCGCCATTTTCAAAGGGATAATTATCACTTGCTCCCGGCTTCAACATGACTCGTTGATACTTATCCCTGGATTTTTCCGGAAAAATCTGATGATTTAAATCGCCATTATATCCGTATTGATCTCGACAGATATAATCGAATCCTCGTTGGTTATAGGCCCATGAATCGTTTCCGTGCTTATTGAAATCTCCTTGTCCTTCATCGATAAAAACCCCGTTATCTTCAAAAAGCTCAAACGAACCTATACGATTTGGCGGATTTTGACTTCCCGTTTGAAGCATTTGTTGAACTCCTTGACTACACACAGAAACAACAGGGACCGTATGCGTTACATTAATAAAATAAGTGTTTGTTTCTGTAAACGACGGAGGACTCGTGCTAAAGGCAGCAGCGCGTAGCACTTTCGTTGTAGTTATTGTAATTGGCCCAGCATAAAGAGGGGAAGCGGCTGTTGGGTCCGTACCGTCTAAGGTGTAACGAATGCTTGCGCTTGGATCGGCGCACGTAATGCTAACGGTTTGACTCCCTGGATAAAAACCGGGGGCCAAACTAAATACTGGTTTTGGTGTATAAAAAGGAATTGGGTTGGAGTTGGCGGCATTAGGCGTTGGCGTAGTGAAGAGCGAAAAGGTTGCTGCACCATTGCTTGTTCTGCCGATGGAATGATCAGATTTGGTGAGGTGTTTAATTTTAAAAGAATCAACTACCGC
>CANHHA010000061.1 GCA_947460825.1 Flavobacteriales bacterium | reverse complement strand
TCATCATGATGTAAAGTCCTGAAATGAAAAAGAAGGTAACTACTAAATAGAGCACACTGCGAACAGGGTGTTTACTGAGCACTACCATCATGGCAGAAGCAACTGCGAGTGCGCCCAGTATTTGCGTAATAATTGTTGCTATCATAGGGTAGTTCGTTTACCGGTGAATTGTCTTTTCGTAATATCGATGCGGTGATCCACAGGTTCTACCAATTTATCTTTTCCGTATATAAATTCCCCGCGTTCGAATTGGGTAGGAACGAGGCGATCAGTTAAAAAGATGGCTTCTTTTGGACAAGCCTCTTCACACAAGCCACAAAAAATGCATCGCAACATATTGATTTCATACATGGAGGCATATTTTTCTTCTCGATACAAGTGTTTATCCGCGTTCGTGCGCTCTTCAGAGGTCATGGTGATGGCCTCAGCCGGACAAGCCACGGCGCATAATCCACAGGCCGTGCAATTTTCCCGACCTTGTTCATCCCTTTTCAGCACATGCATGCCGCGATATATGGGTGCAAATTCTCGGGTTTCTTCTGGATATTTAATCGTTTTTCGACGCATTAATATATGCCGAAAGGTAACGAGCATCCCTTTTAAGATTCCGGGCAAGTAAAGCTTCTCCATGAACGTCATGGGTTTATCTGAAACTACTACTTTTCTATTGGTAAGACTTTCCATAATATCTAATTAAAACCAATGTTCGTACAAGGCAACAACAAAACCGGTGATCACCATGTTTACCAGGGCTATCGGTATAAGAACCTTCCATCCAAGGTGCATGAGTTGGTCGAACCTAAATCTCGGTATAGTCCAACGTATCCACATAAACACGAAAATCAAAAGAAAAATTTTGGTGAAAAATACAGCCACACTCAAGATGGAAAGCAGGTTTGGACTGTCTGTAAAGTAATCCATTCCCGGGAAATTGTATCCTCCAAAAAACAAGATGGCCATAATGGCGGATGAAACAAACATCGCCACATACTCCGAGAATAGGAAAAGCCCCAACTTCATAGAACTGTATTCGGTGTGGTACCCGCCGATTAATTCGTTTTCACATTCAGGCAAATCGAACGGAGCGCGATTCGTTTCTGCGAGGGCACAAATAAAGAACACCAAAAAAGCAACCGGCTGATAGAAGATATTCCAATTCATTCCGTGTTGACTTTCAACAATTGCTCTCAAATCTAAACTTCCAGAAATCATGATAATGGTTATTGCAGAAATACCCATTGCCAACTCGTAGGATATCATTTGAGAGGAGGCTCTAATTGCACCAAAGAGGGAGTACTTATTGTTGGAAGCCCAACCCCCAATCATAATTCCATATACGCCGATAGAAATGATACCAAAGGCAAATAAAATCCCGATATTAATTTCTGCAACTTGTAGTGAAATTGATCTTCCAAAAAGCTGTAAATCCGTTCCCCAAGGGATAATCGCGCTCGTAATTAATGACGTAAACATCGCAATTCCCGGACCTAAAATAAATAACCACTTATCGGCATTCGCAGGGGTGAAATCTTCTTTCATAAACATCTTAACCCCATCGGCAATGGGTTGTAAAATCCCAAAAGGACCTGCACGGTCTGGACCTACGCGGTCTTGAATCCATCCAGCTAATTTGCGTTCAAAATACGTTTGATATGCCGCGATTCCTAAAGATATCAGAAACAGCAGTACTACCAAGACCAGTTTATCTATCCAAAAAAATGTTTCCATTAGCCTATTCGTTTTACCGGTTTTTCAATACTTGTGGCATATTTCCCTTGTGAAATCACGGAATTTCTACTAATTACACGAGGCCCAGCAATATTCCAATCTGCAGCGCTTTTATGCTCGAATCGACAATCGTTACACAACCAAGCAGTCTTGCCATCGATGTCTTCTACCTCACCATATTTATCTTTTCTTGCCGTAACTCGGTAAATTTCATTTCCAAACATCCAAACCACCGCTTTACCGCAACACTTAGAGCAAGATCTTTCTGCGTCCATCGGTTTTAAAAACCACACGCGACTTTTGAATCGGAAGGTTCTGTCTGTCAGGGCTCCAACCGGACATACATCAATCATATTTCCGGAAAAGTCGTTTTCAACGGCTTGTTCTATGAAGGTTGAAATTTCTGCATGTTCTCCGCGATGAAGCACACCATGCACTCGATTTTCGGTTAATTGATTCGCTACAAATACACATCGATAACAAAGGATGCATCGATTCATGTGCAATTTGATTTTATTTCCAATGTCGATAGGGTCAAAGGTTCTGCGCTCTTCTTCATATCGAGTTTTAGCACTTCCGTGCTCATATCCTAAATCTTGTAAATGGCATTCGCCGGCTTGATCACAAATTGGGCAATCTAAAGGGTGATTGGCTAATAAGAATTCAACGACGCCTCCTCGGTTGTTGTGCACGCGTTCGCTCGTTTTATTATTAACGACCATCCCGTCTTGCACTGGGGTAGAGCAGGAGGCCACGAGTTTAGGCATAGGTCTAGGGTCTGCAGTAGATCCTGCAGCAACTTCTACTAAACACGTTCTACATTTACCACCCGTTCCAGGAAGTTTACTGTAGTAGCACATGGCAGGTGGAACGGCATCACCACCGATTTTACGGGCTGCATTTAATATGCTTGTACCCGCTTCTACCTCAACTTCTATTCCGTCGATTGTTACTTTTACCATCATCAATACGTTAGGCAACCACTGGTTGCTGAATTAAACCATAGTTTCTTGTCTGAGCCTCAGAAGGATGCTTGATGTGCCATTCGAATTCTTCCCTGAAATGATGAATCGCAGCAGCCACTGGCCATGCAGCAGCATCACCTAAAGGACAAATGGTATTTCCTTCAATTTTTTTATTTATGTCAGCGAGTAAGTCGATGTCATGCATGTGGCCTTGTCCGTGTTCAATTCTCGACAAGACTTTTTCCATCCAACCGGTGCCTTCGCGACACGGAGAACATTGTCCGCATGATTCATGGGCATAGAACCGAGCGAAATTCCATGTGTTTCTCACAATGCACTGATCTTCGTCGAATATAATAAACCCTCCGGACCCAAGCATGGATCCACTTGAAAATCCACCTTCAGCCAAACTTTCATAGGTCATCAAGCGATCCTCTCCCGTAGCTGTTTTCGTTACCAGAAAATGTGGTAAAATTGGGACAGAAGAACCTCCAGGCACGCAGGCTTTCAACTGTTTACCGTTGGCAATGCCACGGCAATAATCGTCGCCATAAATGAACTCTTCCACACTTAATCCTAAATCGATTTCATAAACCCCTGGTCGGGCTAAATTACCGCAGGCAGAAATTAATTTGGTTCCAGTACTTCTCCCAATCCCAATGGCCGCATAAGCATCACCACCGTCGCGCACGATTGGCACAACCGCAGCAATTGATTCTACGTTGTTAACAACGGTAGGGCAACCCCATAGTCCTTTTACCGCAGGAAATGGCGGTTTAATGCGCGGATTTCCACGTTTCCCTTCCAACGATTCTAAAAGCGCTGTTTCTTCTCCACAAATGTAGGCTCCTCCTCCAGGAGTCACCACTAAATCTAAATCGTAGCCGCTTCCCAAAATATTTTTTCCTAAATATCCTTTGGCATAGGCTTCAGCAATGGCTTTTTCCAGGATGTTTAATACATACATGAATTCACCGCGGATGTAGATATAAGATTGATTTGCACCTAGGGCAAACGAAGAAAGGATCATTCCTTCGATTAATAAATGCGGCAACTTCTCCATCAAATACCGATCTTTAAATGTTCCAGGCTCCGATTCGTCGGCATTGCACACCAAATATCTAGGAACACCTTCTGGTTTTGCGAGAAAAGACCATTTCATGCCTGTGGGGAAACCAGCGCCTCCACGTCCGCGCAACCCTGATTTCTTTACTTCCTCCAAAACATCTTCCGGGGACATTTTTTTAAGTGCTTTTTCAAGTGAGGCATAACCACCATGCTTTACATAGACCTCGATTCCATCAATTCCGGGAACATCCACATGTTCTAATAACAATCTTCTGTTTTTCATATCAATCGGGCTTACTGGATTTCACCGTTTCGGTATTGTTCAATTAAGGCGTCTGCTTTTTCAATGGTTAAGTGCTCGTGGTATGTATTTCGACATTGCAATAAGGGTCCATATCCGCAACCACCTAGGCATTCCGCTGTTTTTAGGGTAAACATACCATCTGAGGTAGTTTCACCAACCTTGATGTTTAATTTATGTTCAATGTGCTGTATGAGTTGATCACTTCCTACAAGCATACAAGGTCCAGTTCGGCAAACTTCCAACACGTGTTTTCCCACCGGTTGTAAATGGAACATGGTGTAAAAGGTAGCGACTTCGTATACTTCAATGGGTTGAATCTTCAAGAATTCAGCAATTTTATTCATTACAGGAACACTTAACCAAGCATATTCAGCTTGGGCAAGGTGTAAAATTCGGATTATGGCGCTTTTTTCTTTATCCTGTGGGAATTTATTGACAACCTCATTCATCTGTTTTATCATTGCGTCTGAAAAAACAACAACTTCATTTGGGTCAAATACGGGTTGTGTGGTTTGGCTCATATCTTATGCATCTAATTCACCTGCAATGACATTGATGCTGCTTAAGGTAACAACCGCATCGCTGATGTTTGCTCCCGAAATCATTTCAGGATAGGCTTGGTAATAAATAAAACAAGGTCTTCTAAATTGTAGTCTGTAAGGGGCTCTTCCACCATCGCTAATGAGATAGTAACCCAATTCTCCATTGCCACCTTCTACACTGTGATATACTTCTCCAACGGGCACCTCGCTTTCACCCATCACAATTTTGAAATGATAAATCAAGGCCTCCATATTGTTGTACACATCCTTTTTATCTGGCAGAAAGAATTCTGGGATATCTGCATGGAAAGGCCCTTCGGGTAAATTATTATATGCTTGGTGGATAATTCGTAAACTTTGACGGATTTCTTCTTGACGCACCATAAATCGGTCATAGGTATCGCCATTAACACCCACTGGAATGGTGAAATCGAAATCTTCATAGGACGAATACGGATGCATCACTCGAACATCGTAATCCACGCCAGCAGCCCTAAGGTTTGGACCAGTAAATCCGTATGCTAACGCGCGTTCCGCAGAAATGGGACCTGCTCCTCTAGTTCGGTCCATAAAAATACGGTTACGTTCAAGCATACCATTCCATTCTTCAAAAGCCTTGGGAAAGGTTTTAAGGAATTCTTTTAATTTCTGATGAAATACGGGGGTAAAGTCTTTGTCGAACCCACCAATCCTACCTAGGTTGGTTGTGAGCCGAGCGCCACATATTTCTTCATAAAGTTCGTAAATCTTCTCTCGTTCATAGAAGGGATAAAAGAAACTGGTAAGCGCACCGGTATCCACTCCGATGATCGAATCGCAAATTAAATGATCGGCAATACGCGCTAATTCCATGATAATCACACGCATATATTGCACGCGTTTTGGAACTTCTACTTGAAGTAATTTTTCAACAGTCATGTGCCAACCGAGATTGTTGATCGGGGAGGAGCAATAATTTAAACGGTCGGTGATTGGCGTAATTTGATTGTAAGGCCTGCGTTCAGCGAGTTTTTCAAATGCCCGGTGAATATAACCAACGGTTTGCACCGAGGTTAGAATTTTTTCTCCATCAACGGTAAGTATGTTTTGAAAAATACCATGCGTAGCGGGGTGAGTAGGGCCAAAATTGATCGTTGCAATATCTCCATCAATAGTTTCTTTGGAGAGTACTTGGCCGTTCGAAAGTGTAATAAGATTATCCGTATGTTCCATGGTTCAACTATTAACGTCCAAAAAATCGATCATCTTTATCCTCGCGTGTCTCATCCTCCAGGTGATATTGCTTTAGCATCGGATGATAATCCATATCATCCATATTTAGTATTCGCGTCAAGTTTGGATGTCCTTCGAATTTAACTCCGAAAAAATCGAATGTTTCTCGTTCCTGCCAGTTTGCCCCATCAAACAAGGGGGTTAGACTTTTAATGCTTGGATCTTCTTGCGGAAGGTAGGATTTAATGCGAAGGCGAATGGCATTTTTCCAGCTGTGCATGTGATAAACAACACATAGTTCTCTTCCTTTTTCTTCCGGATAATGAACAGCGCCTATCAAGGTTAAGAAATTAAAGGAAAGTGCGGAATTGTTCTTTAAAAATTCAATTACCCCATATGCCTCTGTGGCAGAGACCTCAATGACCAGGGTATCGAAAAGAACTTCTGAAGCGATTAATTTCGTTCCAAGATGTTCATGCAACGCGTCGAGAAGCTCGTTATTTGTCATGTTCAGAATTCGTTATTTCTATTTCGTAAGTATCCAATAAATGGCGATATTCTTCACTGTACCGTC
>CANHHA010000060.1 GCA_947460825.1 Flavobacteriales bacterium | reverse complement strand
TAAATGCAAATAATGAAGCGTATCAGAAGTACTTACAGGTGGAATTAAACAATACGCAAGCGAAACGTGATTTATACGGAAGCTTAACGTGGATTTCATACCCAATCGTAACCCCGGGTCAAACGTTATTATCAACCGATGTAACCATCCGATTACGCATCAACAAGGAATACAAGAACTTCACGGCAACGGGTGCAAATGGCGGCAAGCCCATGTATGGGTGGTCGATGGATGAGATCGCCACAGAAGTTGGGTCGCATGATGCGCTGAAGGAAGGATTGAAATTAATCAATGTCGTTCCTAACCCATACTTCGCGTATTCTGATTACGAACGCACGAAATTAGACACCAAAGTTAAAATCACGAATTTACCAGAGCGATGCACTATTACCATATATAATGCACAAGGCAAACGCTTGCGGCAATTCAAGAAAGATAGTCCAATAACCTATCAAGATTGGAACCTATGCAATGAGGCAAACATTCCGGTTTCCGGGGGCGTTTACTTGATTCATGTGAATGTTCCGGGCGTAGGAGAAGTGGTGCTAAAATCCTTTGTCGCAATGCGGGTTCCAGATTTAGAGAACTTATAAAGGCAAGCTAATTCGAAAGGTGGTTCCTTTTCCTAGATCACTTCGGAGCACATAAATTTTACCCTTATGGTAGCTTTCAATAATTCGTTTGGCTAAGGAAAGACCCAACCCCCACCCTCTTTTTTTGGTGCTATACCCCGGTTGAAAAATCGTTTTGAATTGATTTGGCAGGAGCCCTTTTCCGGTATCTTCTAATTCAATGTGGATCCACCCCCCTTCTTTTTCAAACCGTACGGTTAAGGTACCCACACCTCCCATGGCATCAACGGCATTCTTTGTGATGTTCTCAATCACCCATTCCATGAGCGCTATATTATGAGGGACCGTATAAGATTCGGTAGGTTGCTCTAGGCGAATATCTATCTTATTGGATAAGCGTACCCTTAAATAATCAAGTACTTGCTTAACGGTAAGCACTACATCCGCGGATTCTAACTTGGTTTCAGAGCCTATTTTAGAAAACCGATCGGTGACTTTTTCGAGGCGAATCAAATCTTTGCGCATTTCATCCAAGGGTTCTTTGTCCACCGCTTGGGCTTCCAATAAATCAACCCATGCAGAGAGTGAGGACAATGGCGTACCCAACTGATGGGCGGTTTCTTTCGCCATACCTGCCCATACTTGATTCTGTTCGGCCCGTCGGAAGGTAGAAAACACTAAATATCCAATCAAAACGACTAGGGCAATTAAACCAAATTGAATGTACGGAAACCAGCGCAATTGCTTAACTTCCGGGCTTTGATCATAAAACAACCACTGGATTTGATTCCCTAAGTCAATTTTTATGGGTTCATTTCGTTGCGCATACGCCTTTAATTCATTGATTACCTTAGCATTGGATTTCGATACATTGGATGCTAAGACGTACTTTTTGGTTGAATCCACTAAAATAACGGGCATCAAACGCGAGTCGCTAATCAAATCCTTATTAAACGCTTGAATCAAGGAGTCACTTTGTTTTTCTAATGCTTTTAAGGTGGCTGACTCATCATAGGTATAGGTCATGTTGAAGCCCTCAAATACTTCCAACGTAAAATACCGATTGGCCCTTTTCCATTGCGATGCCATTCCCTTAAGAAGTTCATCCATTTTACTCGGTTCAACCATGTAATCTTTGGTGGAATCGCTCCAAATATTTTTATACTGTGAAACCTCGCCTCGATCGTCTAATAAAATCACTGGAATGTCCTTGTTGCCATTAATGATTGACAGGGCAAATGCCACATCTTGATTAAGCCCTAAATTACTCGGATTCAACAGGGTTTTTTGCGCAGCCACAATGAGTTGCATGCGCTCTCGTTCTTTGGCCCGAAGCGAGGCAAATGTACGTTGAGAAAAGCGGACCAATTCGGCCTTTTTTTGAATGGCTTGGGCCCATTGTTTCGCTTTAGCGGTTTCTTTATCCGCGATTTTGGAAACCATATAATTGGAAAGGATTAAGGAACCTCCAACAATAGTCAGTGCGAGCATCAATAGGAATACTTTCCAGCGCTGCTTGCTTGAATACATGTCTGATTTCATTCCCTTCATGCCTTCGAAGATACAACCTGTTCCATTGATTTACAAACCGCGTGATGGTCAAAGCGCGCCACATGCTGTTCCCATAAATCCAGATCAAAAGCAATCGGGTTGGAGACCATTTCATTCATCCGTAATGCGAGGTCTGCTGCATTCAGCGGTTCAAACAAGCGACCAAAGGCTTCCTGCTTAAGTAAATCCGGAGTTCCACCTGCATTACTTCCCAATACAGGAACCCCATGTGCAATGGCCTCTAAGGTTACCATCCCGAAAGTTTCTGCCTTGGTTGCCATAATTAAGGCATCTAATGCCGAATAAAACGCCCCAACTTCTTGCATGAACGGACGAATAAACACCCGATCTTCTAAGTGATGTTCCGCAATAAATGTTTCCATCTTTTCCATCACCTGATTAGTTTCATTTCGGGTAGGCTCGCCCAAAAAGACTAAATTAATAGCAGTATTTTCACAACGCTGCAGGGCCTCAAGCACCAACAGTTGTCCTTTCTGCAGATCGAATCTCCCAACCAAACCAAAGGTAAATCCGTGCAGCGGCAAATCTAATTGCGTTCGTGCGACGTCCTTTGCTATGCGCTTAATCGCTGAACGATCGATGCCCGAAGGCACTAAATGTACTTTTGATGGATTGATCCGTGTCCATTCAAGCACCTGTGTTTCTAAAAAGGGCAAGGGACAAAACCAGAAATCTAGGTAATTAAATCGAATGGAATGAAGGATCCCAGTTTTCTTTACCCCCAATTGCATTTCCATGAAATAGGCTGTGACTATCGATTTACACATAATTGCTTTTACGGTAGCGATCATGCTCATGTCCCGATTGTCACGAATAAACACATGGGATACCTGCTCTTTTTTTAGAGAACGCGCCAAGGTGATCGCGGCAATCCATGCATAATATTTACGTTGGTGCGTGATATGGATACAATGCAGTCCGGAATCCAATGCTTTTTGAAACAAGGGACTTTCTTTAGGAGCATAAATAATTACTTCATGTCCCCGAGCTTGCATCCACAAGGCATTGCGGAGGTGATTTAATTCTAAACCGCCAAGACTTAATGAAGAACAAACGTAGGCTATTTTCATTCAGTGCAAATAAACTAAATTTGTACCTGAAACTAGACACATGCAACAAAGAATCTCCCCGTGGATTATATTTTTCGGTTTATCGATCGTGATTTCCATCATCTTATTCACCTTACCTATTAATTTGTTTCCGGGTGAAATCGTACTGTCTCGAGGAATCTCGACGGTTACGCTTACTGACCACAACATAAGCCTCAGTTATTTTGTTGGGATGGGGTTAAACCCTGGAGATTTAGACGGGGTGAAATCATTCCGCTTAAGCCCTTGGGGTTGGGCCTTGGCCTTCTGTTACATTTTCCTGCTGCCTGGAATTATTGCTTACCGCATTTACATGAAGCAAAAGGCAAAGAGTTAGAGTGATTTTGTACGACCGCCGTCTACCGGTAAATTAATTCCGTTGATGTAAGACGCTTTTTCTGAAGCTAAAAAGGTAACTGCCGCAGCAACTTCTTCTGGCTGAGCGATTCGTTTCATGGGAGATTCCTTGCCCATATCGGTGAAAATCTCCTCGATTGTTTCTCCTGTTTTTTGTGCACGAACCCCTGCAATTTCTTCCAACCTACCCGTATGGGTTGCCCCAGGAAGCACGTTATTTACCGTGATGCCAAATTGTCCCAATTCATTCGCCATGGTTTTACTCCAATTAGCAACGGCACCTCGAATGGTATTCGATACTCCCAAATTGGCCAAGGGTTGTTTAACGGAGGTTGAAATAATATTGATGATGCGCCCAAACCCTGCGGCTTTCATTCCTGGAATTAGGGCTTGGGTCATGATGTGGTTACAAATCAAATGTTGATTGAAGGCAGCAAGGAATTCTTCCGGAGCCGCATCTACAATGGGACCAGATTTTGGTCCGCCGGAATTGTTAATGAGTATATGTGCAATATTCCCTTGCGCAACCCATGCTGTAATGGCTGATTTCACTTCATTGGGCTTACTAAAATCGGCTTGAATAGGTTGAGGTTGGGGGCCAAATACTACTTCTAGTGCGTGGCGTGTTGCTTGAAGTCGTTCCTGATTTCGTCCAACCAAAACCACTTGAACTCCTTCTGAAGCCAATTGATGAGCGATGGCTTTACCGATGCCTTGTGTACTGCCACAAACTATGGCTACTTTCTGTTGATTCATAAGGCAAAAGTAAAAACTCTGAAAATCTTACCGCATTAAATTTTGAATTGATTCAAATAATTTTAACTTTGATACACCTAAACTAACTTCTGTTTTATGAAAAAACTACTACTGTCAGCGCTTTTTGCATTCTCATTTTTCAGCATTAGTTATGCTCAATGTGTATGCACTAGCCAATATCCTTTGGGAAACATGACCCCAACAACTCTTTGGTCTACCATTAATACCCTCATGTATGCTGGTGATTATGCCGTAGTAAATGTTACCGCGGGGAACACCTATGAATTTTCTACGTGTTCAGCCAATGGTTCAAATGTTACTTACGATTCTGAACTTACCCTATTAAGTGATCAGCAACAATTATTAGTATACAATGATGACTTTTGTGGCATACAATCGTTTGTGAGCTGGGTCGCTACCTACACCGGAACGGTACAAATACACTTAACGGAATATACCTTAGGGAGTGGGTGCTGGACTAATTCAACCTACTCAAGCGTTCGATATCGCTATGTAGCAGGTGCCGTAACCATTCCTGCCAATAACCTGTGTGCAAATGCAACATCCCTCACTCCGGCGGCTAACTGTAACTTAACCAGTGGAACAACACTTGGCGCCTCAGAAGACCCATATCCAGATCCACCGTGTGATTTACCTGGAGTATACAACGATGTTTGGTATAGCTTTAACTCAGGTGCCTTTACCAGTTTAAATCTTACTGTTAATCTAGGAACAGCGGCTCTCATTGGGGTGGAATTTTACAGTGCGTGTGGAACCTTAGCCACGGGACTAAGTCTTGGGGGCATCCCTGGAAATTGTGATTTCAATACCAATGTACCGAATCCGACAGTAATTACGGGCCTCACACCAAATACGACCTATCGCATGCGCATATTTACGAATGCATCGTATGACACTCCGGGAACCTTTACAACATGCTTAACAACACCGCCGCCGCCAACAGTAAGCGTAAATAGCACGAGCATTTGCGCAGGACAATCAGTAACCTTAACCGCTACACCGTCGACTGCGGGTGGAACGTATTTATGGAGCAACGGGGCAACTACCCCAACCATTACTGTAACACCCAATGCAACGACCAATTATTCGGTGACGTATTCCAATAACGGAACCGCCAATGGTTCGGGAACGGTTACGGTAAACCCGGCACCAACCATCAATGGCGGACAAGATCAAACGGTATGCGCAGGAACATCGGTTACCTTGAATGGAACAGGCGGCGCCACATACACTTGGGATAATGGAATCAGTAATGGTGTTGCCTTTGTAGCAAACGCAACAACAACCTATACGGTGACAGGAACCAATGCCAATGGATGTCAAGGTACAGACCAAGTTACAGTGACAGTAAATGCGTCACCAACGGTAAATGCAATTAACAATCAAACCCTATGTGCTGGGGCAAGCGCCACTGCAGTGATCTTCTCCGGAACGGCAGGAGCTACTTATGCATGGGTCAATTCAAATCTAAGCATTGGACTTTCGGCAAGTGGATCTGGGAACATTGCCGGATTTACAGGAAGTAACGCTACGGCTAACCCAATTACAGGAACAATCACAGTAACTCCAAGCCAAGCAGGGTGTACTGGAACACCACAAACGTATACGTATACAGTAAATCCAAACCCTACCATCACCGGAAACAATCCACTGTGTACTGGTGCCACCTTACAACTTACGGGCAGTGGAACAGCAGCCGCCAATAATGCATGGGTTTCTGGAACACCGGCAAATGGAACGGTATCTAATACCGGATTGGTCACTGGTGTAATTGCAGGAAATACGATTATCACCTACACCAATGCGAACGGATGTACTGCAACGCAAACCGTTACGGTAAATGCTAGCCCAACAATAAGCGGAAATACGGTGATTTGTCCAAATACTACCTCACAACTTACTGGGACCGGTTCGCCTGCGGGTAACAACGCATGGACTTCAAGCAACACAGCGATAGCAACGGTCTCAAATACCGGCCTTGTAACGGCACTTAGTTTTGGCACCAGTACCATTACGTTTACCAACAATAACGGCTGTACTGCCATCACAACAATCAATGTAAGCAACCCAACAGCGCCTGCCTTTAATCCGATTGCAGCCGTATGT
>CANHHA010000059.1 GCA_947460825.1 Flavobacteriales bacterium | reverse complement strand
GCTAACGTTTTGCGTGTAGGCGATGTTGCCTTGTGTTGCGCCCCGAAATCGGGGTAAACTCTGCGACAAGGCAATATTGCTTACACGCTGTTATGGGCTGGTTAATATTAAAGTCCTAAAAAAAGTGGAAATAAAAAAAAGATAAGATTGCACACATTTTTACATGAATTGGGCCACCTCCGTCTGCGTAGCCTATAGTACTTCTTCGTGAATCTTGAATTTCATTCCCGTTTATATAACCGATTGTACTTCTACGAGAGTCTTGAATTTCATACCCGTTTATATAACCGATTGTACTTCTACGGGAGTCTTGAATTTCATTCCCGTTTAAGTATCCAACAGTACTTCTTCGAGAGTCCTGAATTTCATTTCCGTTCAAGTATCCAACAGTACTTCTACGAGAATCTTGAATTTCATTCCCATTCAAGTATCCAACAGTACTTCTACGTGAGTCTTTAATTTCTGCCATGTTTATTAAATTTTATTTATAATAATTATTTTCTTGTTTTGCAGCTTTCACTTTAACAATCAATTTTAGTTAGAAATAATGTTGGCTACAAATTTGGTGATTTTAAGAAGGTACAATCCTTATTATGATTATTTCCTTGACATTAGAAGTTAGATTATTTGTTCCTTTAATTCTTCTAATTGCTTCATTCTCGGAAGGGCTTTCCATGTTAATTGTTGTGGATTGAGATAGTTTCCCACCTCCATCATAAACAATGTAATAGTCAACTTTGTAAGCTTTCATAAATTATTTTTTTAATATTCTTCCTACTCTTTTGGATTTTCAGAATACTCCCTGTTTTTAAAGTGGTTTTCTTGTCTCCACTTTTTTTGTCTGTCACTTTAGGTGGTTAGCCTGCTTTGAACCGCTATATTGTTTAAACTTGCCCATAACTTACTTATAGCATTACCAAAAGTTTATCAAGCATACACCCATTGATGTAATAACAATACTTTTAGTGCACTTATAAATTTAGAATAAATTTTATAAATCATCGAAAGGAGAACGAATTTGTTGTAGGTTTTTGGTGCTTACGTGGGTGTAGATCTCGGTCGTTCTAGAACTGGCATGCCCAAGTAATTCTTGTATGTAGCGCAAATCGGTTCCGCTTTCCAGCAAATGCGTGGCATAACTGTGCCTTAACCAATGCAAACTTACAGGTTTTTGATTACCCGCTTTTTTCAATGCTTGTTTTAATACTTTGGCCAGGCTCATTTCACTGTATTTTGTGTTGGGTATCTGCCCTTCAAACAACCACGTTTTTGGTTTGTAAGCTTTATAATATTCTCGTAGCATTTCAATGATTTTATTGCTGATCGGAACCACGCGGTCTTTTTTACCCTTGGATTGTCGAATAAACAATAAGTTTCGGTCTGAGTACACATCGCTTAAGGATAGGTTCAATAATTCACTTCGCCTTAGTCCGCAGGCATATATTAAACTCAGCATTGCGCGGTGCTTTAAGTTCGTAGGCGCCTCTATGATGGTCTTGATTTCTTGTTTACTTAACACATTCGGTAGGCGTTTTTCCCGTCGCGGACGTTGGATGTTATCTAGGTTCATGACCCGATTGAACCGGTTTCGATAAAATAACTTGATGGCATTAATCACCTGGTTCTGATAACTTGCCGAGAGGTTTTTTCGAAGGATGTAACCCGTATTGAAGTCTATGATATCTGCAATTTCAAGTTGTTCCGCGGCCTTGTTGCTGTGAAATTGAAAAAATACCCCTAAGGCTTCCGTGTAGGTTTTAATGGTGTTAGGACTATATCGTTGGGATATCAAATAATTCTTAAAGTGGTCTAAATGCGAGTTGATGCTCATACGTTTATTTTTTATACCCCACTTGTTTTCGTGCGGCTTGTTGTATTGATTTTTGATGGTGTTTTTTTATCAAATAATTAAGTCCGTAGCCTTGACGAGGCGATGCCTTTCAAGGTGCTGACATTTATCGTCAGCATTCGATGTCTTTGAATTTTTGTCCGTATTGCTGTTCGTGCGCGGTGACAACCCTTTTGGGCACTCAGTCCACGGGGTAATCAAGCAGGCTGAGTAGTATGCCGTGGCATGCGTATCGAAGTCTGCGATTAAAGTAATGTGCCCATTGCCGCATTAGAACGAACGCACGCATGATGGAGATGCTGGTATGAACTGCCCAAGTTGAATTTAAAACAGCACTAAGCATTGCGACGCCTTGTTCTGTGAACGCAAAGGGTAAATATTTTGGAAAGTTTCCTTTGCCTTTGTTAAACATCACAATTTGTGATCTTATAGCATTCCATTCATCTAAGATTAGGGTGAATAAAAAATCTTCGGGGAATCTTTCTATATTTCTGCGGACTGCTTGCTTCAACACCCTCGTTTCTACTTCATATAATTTCGCTAATTCAAAATCGAAAATGATGCGTTTGCCTCTGAGCTCGTGGATGCTGTTTTTAATGATTTCTATTTCCATAGGGGATTTAATTTACGATCTCCCTAACGCAATGAAATTGAACATATTGGATGGTATACTGCCTTATGCGCTCTTCAAATTGGCAACACCCAGAATCACTTAATCAAATATACCGCCTGCGTAATTGATTTTAATTCAGGTTCCCTTTGATTTTCGGCTCGAATGTAGGTAATGGCTACATGATAAATACCCGCAGATTCTAATCCGCCGTACCAAGTCCATGGCGCTTGATCTGTTGAATACAATACGGTTCCCCACCGATCCAGTACTTTCATGTTTTTAATGACACAAGGAGCAGTAAGCAATACATCCAAGGTGAAATCCTTGTTGTAGTCGTCGCAACGCTCACTGATGTTATTTGGGATGAATATACAGGCATAGGTGTTTTCACTTTCCTTTTGTCCATATGCGGCACTTCCCATGTGGGCAATAATCCCAACCAACAAGATTAGGCTATACTTGATCACCCAACGCTTATTTCATGCTCAAATACGCGGATTACATCTCCCGGAATCAGTTTGGCGCGCTTTCTTGTTTCGGTTTCCCCGTTCCGCGTTACCTCGCCTTCATCCACCAAGTACTTGGCGTGTCCGCCCGTTTCTGCAATTCCCGTTGCTTTTAATAAGGCAATGAGTTCGATGTATTCGCCTGTTATTTTAAAGGTTTCCATGCGCTGTGGTAATTAAATGTAATAAGTGATCTGCTGCTTCATAGGGTGAACATCTTCCGTCAAGTATCTGGGATTGTAAGTCCTTATACCCCTTATGAATCTGTTCGTTATTCGCCATAAATTGACTGAGTTGCTGCTGAAAGCTCTCTTCAAAAAAGCGCAAATCCTGATCCTTCCGTTTATGACTCAAATATCCGGATTGGGTGACTTGATCAAAATAGGATTTCCACCAAGTCAAGGGGTGATTCAATGCAGTTTTTTCTATGCTCGATATACATGCTACCTTGGGAATCCAACCACTATCCTTGGCTGTAAACAAATGCAGTGCATTCTGATAGGTGCGCTTTGCATGCTTCGCCGCCTCTTCATTCCCTTGGTCTGCTTTGGTAATTAATATGCCATCCGCCATTTCCATAATCCCTCGCTTGATTCCTTGTAACTCGTCGCCCGCGCCAGATAACATCAACAACAAGAAAAAATCTACCATGGAGTGTACCACCGTTTCACTTTGTCCAACACCTACCGTTTCTACAAAGATGATGTCATAGCCTGCGGCTTCACACAATATGATGGTTTCACGGGTATGTTGCGCCACGCCCCCAAGGGTTTTTCCAGTAGCGGTTGGACGGATAAACACATCTTCGCGCATGGACAAGGATTCCATACGGGTTTTATCGCCAAGAATACTTCCGCCGCTAATGCTAGAACTGGGGTCAATTGCCATGACAGCAAGCCGATGTCCTTGGTTCAATAGTTCATGTCCGATCGCTTCAATGAAGGTGCTTTTTCCAACGCCAGGTACCCCAGTGATCCCAATGCGCCATGCGTTTCCGCTGTGTGGTAGACATAAGGTAATTAAGGCGTTGGCTTCCGTTCGATGCGTTGGATTGGTGCTTTCAATCAAGGTTATGGCCGAGGCAAGCGCGCCCCGGTCGCCCATTCTCAACTTCGGAAAGAGCTGCGCGGCCGTTAATCCTTCGCTATATGCTTTGCGTTGGGCAGCCCATTCGTTGTATTTCTCTGGATTGATACTCAACGTAGCTCGTTTAACGCTGTCAATGCTTGTTTAATGTTGGCGTGTATTTCTGTGATTCGTGCTTCCATCATATAACAGGGGGCGCAAATGATTCGGTTCGCTGGATCTACAAGTACCTCACGAATGGTCCGCTCTGCTGCTACGGATCCGGTTTGTTCTAATCCCGCATTAAATCCCTGAATGTCGTAGGGCGAAGGTTCGGTAGAACTTCCTAAACTCAGGGTAGGGTGTATGGTTGAACCTTCGAATGCCTTTGCTACGACCACCGGACTAACGCACAGTGCGACAATGGGTTTTCCAACATTAACTAGGTTAACTAAAAGTAATTTCACCTCAGGTAATATCATTCCTGCGGGTCCGTCGAAAGCCCAACTGGTAAAGTTTTTTGCACTACCAAATCCTCCTGGAATTACCAAAGCATCTATGTCTGCCGGACTAATCGCATCAATGGGGGTGATTTGTCCTCGTGCGATGCGAGCCGCTTCAACCAGCATGTTTCTCGATTCATCCATCACTTCACCGGTCAGGTGATTAATTACGTGATGTTGAGGTTTATCAACAGAAATACAAACGGCCTTCCAACCCATTTCATCGATGGCTAATAACGTTAGCACGGCCTCTTGAATTTCTGCCCCGTCATACACGCCATTGCCGGAAAGTAAAACGCCTATATTCATGACTATTTCTTTGAAACTAAGTTAAGGTAAATTTCTTCGTATTGAGGCACCACGCGTTCTATGCTAAAGGCTTTTGCTTGCTCAAGCGCTTGGTTTCTATACTGTTTTTTTTGTTCGTGTTCCAATAACTTGAGGGTGTTATTCGCCATATCTTCAATGTCACCCACCGGGGATAGAAAGCCAGAATATCCTTGGATATTTACTTCAGGAATTCCTCCTGTATTACTGGAAATCACAGGAACGCCAACGGCCATGGCCTCCAGGGCGGCTAGGCCAAAACTCTCGCTTTCTGATGGCAAGATAAATACATCAGCTAATTCAAGTACCTGTCGCGTCTCTCGAAGTTTACCAAGATAAATGATCCGATCACATAGGCCAAGCGATCGACAGAGTTGTTCACTCGCATAGCGATCAGGGCCATCTCCAACCATCAGTAATTTGGATGGAAGCACTTGGTTGACTTTTTCGAAAATTCGAATCACATCCTCCACGCGTTTTACTTTTCGGAAGTTTGAAATGTGACATAAGATGGGTTCGTTGGGATGGGCGTATGCACTTCGGCGTTCAGGTTGCGACGCCGGTAAAAATTCGTCCGTTGTGATGAAATTTGGTACTACCTGAATTTCTTGGGTAATGTTGAAGTGCGTTAGGGTATCGGCTTTTAGGCTTTCTGAGACAGCCGTCACCGCGTTGGAAGCATTGATACAAAACTGCACCACAGGTACAAAAGAAGGGTCTTTTCCAATTAAGGTGATATCCGTACCGTGAAGTGTGGTGACAAAGGGAATATAAATACCTTCTGCCTCCAAGATTTTTTGCGCCATGAATGCAGCCGAAGCATGCGGTATCGCATAGTGCACGTGAAGAATGTCTAAGCCTTCGTGTTTAGCAACATCATAAATTTTAGATGCCAAGGTGGTTTCGTAGGGTTGGAACTCAAACAAGGGGTAATCAGAGACCGCTACTTCGTGGTAAAAAATATTTTCCTGAAAGCGTCCGAGTCGCACGGGTTGGGAATACGTAATGAAATGAATCTGATGCCCTTTCAAGGCTAATGCTTTACCTAATTCCGTGGCAACAACACCACTTCCTCCAAAGGTTGGATAAAGAACGATTCCTATTTTCATGTTTAGTACTGGTTATTCCTCTGTTTCTCCTTACCTCCCAGGGGAAAGAAAAACGTGATGCGATAAATCATGGGTAAAATTCGAACCACTTGGCCCATTTCATTTTTGATTCGCACCGAATAACTGGAGCGAAACGGACTATTTTCAGCATTGATCACGTCATAAAAAATCCCGCCGTTCACACGGATTTTATGGTTAAAATCTCGGGAAAAACCCGCGCCAAGAAAGAGGGTAGAAGCCCACTGTTTCGTGGAGTAATTAAAGAAAATAAAATTAAATGGACTCTTCAATAGTTCATATTCTGCACCAACAAACAGGGTGTTCTTGATGCGGTAATGCGCATATACTCCGCCGCCATATACGGAAAACCCCATTTTTTGACCGAGATTATTGGACCACGTTCGCTGTAAACGGAAGGAAGGACCAACGGCCCAATTTTCATTTAAGATGGCGGCATATTTCAAATCGCCACCAACAGAACCACCAAGACTTGAAGCTCCAGCATAGAGTTCAATACCAAGTTCAGAACCATTGAAAGCTACTTGGGAGTAACAAAAAAGGGGGAAAGAAATGAGCAGTAAGATGAATCGTTTCATTCGTACAAGTTTTTCACAAAGATACGGAACATGGTTGAAAAGCTATCGTTCAAGGTCT
>CANHHA010000058.1 GCA_947460825.1 Flavobacteriales bacterium | reverse complement strand
TTCAAAAAAGCATATAAAGCTGCGGCAACATTTCCTGATGAATTTGCTTACATCAAAGCAAAGCAAGAAATAAAATCAACTGAATTTGCAATTAAATCCATCGTGCGATCTCCTGAGCCAATCCTTCCTATGCCAGACAGCATTAATTCTTTTGACGCGGAATTTGGACATATGTTCAAGAATGGGGTGTTTTACTTTTCCTCGTTAAAGGCCGATTCAATAAACACGAATGAAGAGGTGTATACTAAGTTCTATCGCACCAGAACGTACACCGCTGGCTTTGATTCGTTAAAACAAACCTATTCATCTCCAACCCAGTGGGAACAATTATCAGTGCCGGAACGTAGCACGGGAAATGGGAGTTTTGATGATAAAGGTTGGTATTATTATAGTGTTTGTAATGATAAGGGTTATAATTATCAATGTAAAATCGCTCGATACAAGCAGGAAAATGGGGTAAATCAAATAGATACCCTACCCGGGATTATTAATATGGAAGGTTCTAACACTACCAATCCGTGTTGGGTAAAGCTTAAGAATGGGAAAAGCTACCTGTTCTTTTCATCCGACCGAGAGGGAGGCAAGGGGGGAATGGATATTTGGCTTGCAGGGATAAAAGCGAATGGGAGCTTTGATACGCCAAAAAATATTGCTTCTATTAACAGCATTGAACATGAAATCACGCCATGGATGGATGTGGATTCAAATCGCTTGTACTTTTCGTCGCCCTGGCATTATGGATATGGTGGATATGATGTATTTGAATCCAACCTTTTGGATAAAATGCAATTTTCCAAACCAAAAAATATGGGGAAGCCTATAAACAGTCCGGCTAATGATCTATATTATTTCAGGCAGGCTGACAGTGTATTTGTATCCTCTAACCGCTTAGGAAGTAAATCGAAAAAAAACCCCACCTGCTGTAGTGACATCTATTTTGCGACCATTGATCGACCAATAATTATTCCCCCACCCCCAACCATTATACCGCCTGACAGTAATCGCATTGAATTTCCAGTTGCCTTATATTTCAGGAACGACTACCCCAATCCTAAATCGTATGCTAAAAAAAGTAACTTACCTTACGACATGCTTTATACTGATTATGTAAAAGCCCGGAACGGGTATTTAGACAGTGTATTAGACAAAAACGGTTTGTCGACGTTTTTTACAAGTAAAGTGGATCGGGGCTATTACATATTATTGAAATTATACGACTCCGTTCGGAATGAATTAGCACGGGGAAACTCTGTACAATTATTTGCAAGGGGTTATGCAAGTCCATTAAACGTGACACAATACAATGTGAATCTTACACAACGAAGGATATCTTCCGTTCAGAAATTCTTTATGGAATATCAAAACGGGGCATTGAAAGAACTTTTAGATAAAAACAAATCCATATCACTTGCAATTGTAGAGGTTCCTTTAGGAGAATTTGCAGCCAACCAAAATACCTCCGATAACCTGCAAGATAAAGCAGCCTCGGTATACTCCGTTGCCGCGAGCATTGAACGTAAAGTAGAAATTCTGTATATGACAAGAATTCAGCATCAAAATTTACAACAGATTACGGCGGAACCGCTGGTACAGCAAGATGAACTGAAAGAAGGCAGCAGTATTACAAAACGGATTTCTTTGATGCACGACGCCAGTGAATTAATGTTGAGTGAGGTGAAATTTAGTCAAGAGGGCTTAGCCTATGAAATGAAATCTATGGCGGAAAATGAATCAGAGATACTCTTTACCTTCACCCCTATATTTACCGGAAAACACGCGAGCTGCTATGCGGATTTATATTTTGAGGACATAAAAGAACCGCTTCGAGTATATTTTACCTTTCTTAAAAAATAAGTGACTACGTGGATTCTGCTAACTTTGCCCGCATGAGCATGGATAAAAAACAAACAAAACCTAGGCTTTATTTTATTGATTTCGCCCGATCGATTGCTATCATTATGATGCTGGAAGGGCATTTTACAGGGGCCGCCTTAGCCAATCAGTATCGAGATAGCTCCAACTGGATATTTTCCTTTTGGCATAATTTACACGGATTAACATCTCCGTTATTTTTCACCACTAGCGGATTAATATTTGCCTATTTATTAACTGGAACCTCAAGCGATATTGCCTATCTCCAAAATGATCGCGTTCGAAAAGGATTCAAGCGCGTATTGGAGTTATTATTTTGGGGCTATGCCATACAATTATCTTTTCACACGATTGGGAAGGATATTTATTACGCATCGGAATGGCATTTAGATTGGTTCTATGCCTTTCATGTCCTTCAATCCATTGGGGTTGGAATTTTTCTGTTACTGGTGTTATTCGGATTAAAAAAACTAATCAACCTTGGAGCAATGCATTGGTATTATTTAATAAGCGCACTTGTGATTTTGATAGCTTATGCGTATTTAAAGGATTATATTCAAACGGATGAAGCCTCTGTTGCCAAAGGTAACGCTCCCCGTTATTGGCCGCATGGTTTCCCTAAAGTGATCCAAAACATGTTTTATGGGCCATTCTCGGATTTCAGTATATTGCGGTATTCCAGTTATGTACTCCTCGGGGGTGTCATTGGAAGCCTTGTTCGGACTTATGAAAAACATTCTAAAAAAGGATGGTTCGGATTAAGTTTCGTGGTTTTGGGTCTTTGCTTTAATCTATTTATTCAACCTGTCTTACATATATTGGATGGGGCGATTGAATCCACCGGAATCATCGGCCATAGTGTCCTTGAATTAGATACAACTCATTTTGTGCGGTTAGGGCAAGTACTCATGTTACTTGGTGCGCTCATGTTTTTAGATAGTCGCGTAAATATTAATTTCACGCGCTTTCTTAAAATGGGCCAAAACACATTTCCTATCTATATCATTCACGTAATTATACTTTACGGGGGGATTTTTGGTTTCGGACTTGTCCCTTATGCATTCAATAGAAGTTTAGATCCGTATTCAAGTGCAGGGATTTCAGCCTTAGCTGTATTCTTTTTCTTCCTTATGACCCAATATATTGAGCCGTTAGAAGCGTTTTATCACCGAATTTTAGTAGCCCTTAAAATCCGTAGACCCCGTTCTACTTCTTGATTTTTGGTTTGGCTTTAAACGTAATTTTTTGAGCAAACCAACGGGTACCGCATGGGGATTCAACCTTCAGGCGTACTTTATAAGAGCCGGGAGCAGCATAATAGTATTCCAATGAACTTCCTTTGAATATTTTGTCTTTTGCGATAACCCAAGTGATTTTAGAGTCCTCCCCATAATGTGCTTCAGCCTTTAATTTGTATCTGCCCTTTCCATCGGTAGTGGTAGCAATATTAAAATAATCCGAAGTAAATCCATTGGCATTTAACGCAGGTAACACCGTTTCTTCACAATGCATTTGAATTAGTTTCGCATCGGCATAGCTGATGGTTTTTGTGGATGCTCCAACCGGAGATTCGTGAAAAATACACGTATAAAAGGTGCTGGCGGCCAAATAAGAACCTAATTTACTTGGGTGATATAAATCGGGATCATATAAATTAATATCGGGGTATTTCTGACGGAATGATAACCACGCACGCCCAACAGGCACAACCGGGTGTTTAAAAATTGAGTTCAATAACGCATAGCCTTTAATGATGGTATCGCTCATTTGCTCATAAGACAACATCACCGAATCCATCTCACTTCCATTACGGTAACCCCACGTTTCATAGAATAGAATTTTAGCACACGGATTATATGTACTGATCGTATCTAATATTTGGCGTGCATAGGGTAGGGTTACAGAATCAATGTAGGAGTTTTTTTGAACAAATTCCTTCGACCATCCTTGAACTACAACTACGTCCCAATTTCCCTTTTTAATCGATTGAAATAACTCGGGTCTTAACGTTTGATCTCGTAAAGACGCACCGCCCTTCCAAGACTTTTCTACGTGAACGATCTTCTGCTTCGCCCTAGCAATTTTTTGAAAAATACCGGGCATGTCATTATTCCCAGTAAACGAGTTACCGATAAACAAAATGTTGGTTGTATCTGACGCTCCCGCGAAAAATGAACAACCAAGACAAAACAAAAATACCTGCTTAAATTTCATCATTATGCACTCAATGAAAAGGAGGTCATCAATCCTTTTGCCAAAGTTAAATCCAAGGTACACTTTTCACGCGAAAAATTCATATCTCCGATGGTATTCATTGGAATTAAATGAACGTGTACATGCGGGACTTCCAGTCCGATGACGGATACACCGATACGGGTGCAAGGAACCTGTTCCTTTAAACGTGTTGCTACTTTCTTGGAAAAGCTCATCAATGCATGATACTCCTCATCTGACAAATCAAACAAATAGTCCACCTCTTTTTTAGGAAAAACCAGTACATGGCCTTGCACCAGTGGATTAATGTCTAGAATCGCCATATGCAACTCATCTTGCGCAAGGATATACGCCGGAAGTTCGCCACGAACGATCCTCGAAAAAATACTAGCCATTATCGAGAAAGTGAAATAATTTCAAACTGAATTAATCCACCTGGAGTTTGTATGTCAACAATATCTCCTACTTTTTTACCGAGAAGTCCTTTACCTATGGGCGAATCCACTGAAATTTTACGGACTTTAATATCTGCTTCACTCTCTGCGACCAAGGTATACTCAATTTCCATTTGGTTGGCTTTATTACGGATTTTTACCGTTGACAGAATAAATGCTTTTGTTTTATCAATATTGGTGTCGTCTATTAACCGCGCATTAGCGATCACGGCTTCCATTTTGGAAATTCGCATTTCAAGTATCCCCTGTGCTTCTTTCGCGGCGTCATATTCAGCGTTCTCCGATAGATCCCCTTTATCTCGGGCTTCTGCAATTTGGTTAGAAATAGACGGACGTTGAACGTGCACTAAATCATGCAAATCATCCTTTAATTTTTGAAGGCCTTCCGGCGAATAATAATTAATTTGTGACATCTGAATAGGGATTAAACGCAAACAAGAGAGCCTAAACCCTCTTGTTATACAAAAATACTATAATTTCTTATTTTAAACTAATCGTAACCCCGAGGGTATGAATAATTCCAAATACACCCGCAAAACGAGCGCAATACTCTACACCAAGGGCACTTTTATTCTTCCCGACAAGCGCATCCACGGAAAATCCTGCGGTTGGACCAGTAAGTGCATTCGAGCGATTCTCTGCATCGAAAATTCCGTTTTCATAAACAAAACCGCCACGTACATTAAACGCTACCTTTTCGGTTGCCATTCCGTAGTCTAGGCCTAATCTATATTGGTCCTTGGAAAAGGAGTTCGCTTGAAAAGCAAGCGCTAGATTTAATTTACTCGCATCACTAAAAATAAAATCATACGAGCCTCCGATCGACAATAAAGATGGTAATTCAAAGGTCGCTGATCGCTGCTCCAAAGAAGCGATAAAACCACTTGACACATACTCCACCTGGTTAGCCAAACCGTCTCCTTTAAATTTCATTACTGGACCTACATTCTTCAAAGCAATACCGAATTTAATCTGATTTTGCTCTCCAGTAACGTAACGAATACCCGCATCTACAGCAATTCCATTAGATTTTAAATTAAAAATGCTCTCTGTGACCACCTTAAAATTGATTCCACCGTAAATCGATGAAGAAAACTTCTTTGCGAATCCAACATTAAAGATATTCGCACGAGGAGAGAAATATCCGATATTGCCTTCAGGGTTTGCTACCGTAGTAATCGGAACATCGCCATAATTCATGGATTGTATGCTCACAGCAATCACATTGGATTCTCCAACCCGCTGAGCAAATCCAGCAGAATTAAGACTAATCCCGGCGTTACCCATCCAATTTGAATAATTGAATTTGATTTGTGTTTTATCCAAAAATGCTAAGCCTGCAATGTTGTTATACTGTGCTTCTAGGCCATTGATGTTTGCTACACCCGCGTCACCGATCGCAGAACCACGAGCCCATGGATTAACCAATAAATGGGAAGCTCCTGCAGAACCAACACGATCTTCATTTCCAGCAAAGGCTGACAACGAGCATGCTGCGGCAAAAATTAAACTATACTTACTAATCGATTTCATGCTATCTATAATTAATGATTAGATTCCTTGATAATCCGGTGTTCTCATCCCTCCAAAGAACTTCAATACCACTTCTCCTATTTCCGGAACTTCCACGTGAATGAGATAAACACCACCAGCCACTGGAATCGCTTTGTTATTCGTTAAATCCCAATCCAATGAAGTTACTGGACTATCCTTTTTGAAGGTACGAATCAATTTACCATTTACTGAATAAATCTTCACCGTACATTTTTCTGGAAGGTTCGTGATTTTAACCTTTGTCTCAATTCGCGTTCGCTCATAATCCGAGTATGCATAATATGGGTTGGGAACCACATTAATCATTTTCAAGGCATCTTTCAAGGCATCATGCGAGCCAATATCAGTAGCGATTTCATCCATCGACCACCCATACATGGGCTTGCCGCCATTTGCACCCGTTGCCGTGAAGTTCTTGTATTCCTTGTTGATGCGTAACTTGATGGTTACATCGGTTGATAATAACGTTTGACCCGGGGTTACGATTGGGTATGAAATCCACGTTAAGCTTCCGTATAAATCACGTTTCGCTTGCGTATTGTTTAATTCCACCTGTAAGTACTTCTGATACGCTTCATTATTTGCATTTA
>CANHHA010000057.1 GCA_947460825.1 Flavobacteriales bacterium | reverse complement strand
GGCGATGAGTTAAGCAACGATGGTATGAATATTGATGAACCAGATGCCGATTCTACGGATGACCTAACCGATAACGAATAATAATTATATGAAAAAAATCAATTTACTGGTTGCTTTACTGTTTGTTGGAGCTTCCTTCTTTGCACAAAAGTCTAGTATTACTGACGCGGCGCTTAAATATAAAAAATACAACCCTTTCGGTAGTATGGAAGAAAACAAAAAAGCCCTGTCTGGCGCCAAAGCAGATATAGATTTAGCAGCGGTAAATACAGAAACGGCAAACGATCCATATATGCACCGCTATCGTGGGATTATTTATTTTGGATTAATGGAAATTTCCACCATGGAGGCTGCCATGTCGGGCGCACAACCTGATGAAAACGTGATTAAGGAGTATGATGCAAAAATCAAAGAGAGCTTCAACGCTGTCTTAAATCATGCAAAAGGAAAAGAAGACAAAAAAGCGGTTTTAGAATTTGTGAATGCAAAATCTCAATTCGTTTTTGAGACAGCCTTGTCTATGTTTAACGCCAAAAATTACGCGGAAGCTACGCAAATGTTTATAGGTGCTTATCAAATTTCGAAATATATTAATGTAGAAAATGAAGAGGCTAAAGGAAACACGATGTTGAGTTTTGTTCGTGCTACGGACACCTTAATTAAACAAAAGAAGTTGGATGAAGCAAGCAAACTTGGTGATTTAGTTTACACGAGTGTTCCAAAAAATATTGAAATTTTAATTTCCCTAATCAATATTAATCTTCAGAAGAACGATATCGTAACTACAGAGAAATATTTGAACGAAGCTACATCCCTAGATACGACCAACAAATCACTTTTCGTTGTTCTTGGAACCTCATTGATGGAGTTAAAGCAATCTGAAAAAGCCGAACAAGCTTTTTTAAAGGCCTTGAAAATCGATCAATTCTATGCAGATGCAGTATATCAGTATTGTACGTTCATGTTCAACTGGTCAAGAGATATGTCAAATGCATCCTCGGACTTAAATCCCAAAGATCCAAATGTTGCAAAAATGCAAAAAGAGGCTTTGGACATTATGAATCGTATTCCAACGTATTTAGAGCCCTATTTAGAAAAGAACCCAAGTGATAAAACCGCCTTGGAAATCGGTTGGAAGGTTTATTACATGCTTGAAAATGAAGAAAAATCAGCAGAACTCAAGAAACGATGGGAAGCCATTAAATAAGGTAAAGCCTCGCTCATGCGGGGCTTTTTTTATCACCTCCTTGTCCGTTGAGTCGTATTAAATTTGTATTTTTGAACTATGTCATTTGTGCATCCAGGGTATTTATGGTTTTTAAGCCTGCTTGCCATCCCCATTATTCTGCATCTTTTTCATTTCAGGCGCTTTAAACGCTTTTATTTCCCTTCCCTGAAATATCTAAAGGAACAAGAACAAGAAAAGAAATCGGTTAAAAAACTTAAACGCTTACTTATTCTTTGTGCTCGGCTTCTTGCATTTGCAGCACTCATCTTTGCTTTTGCACAGCCGTTCTTTAAACAAGCGGCATTGACAAAAAACGGAATTCCTGTTACGGCAATTTATTTGGATAATTCACTTTCCATGAGCGCCAAAGGAACCGAAGGAGAATTGCTTTCGGAGGCTCGTGAAATCGCTAAAAATATCATCACTAAAAGTTCGGGAAATACGCGCTTTTTTATTGTCACTAATGGCTTTTTGGGTATAGAACGGGAATTACACTCCAAAGCCACTGCAATGGAAGTAATCGATAAAATAATACTCAACAAAGCACCCCGCGCAATGGAACAGGTATTGCAATGGCAGCGTGAGTACCTGAATCGATATCACCGAGAAATTGCCGGTATTTCCAAAGTTAACAGCGTTTATATTTCTGATTTTCAAAAAAGCACCGGTAGTCTTTCCAACTATAAACATGAACAAACCCCTTGGAATGAACAGGCGTATATAATCCAATGTCTGCCTCAAAATTCCGATAATTTATTCGTGGATTCTGTATGGATGGATAACCCCGTTCACAAACCCGGACAATCGTGCAAGGTGAATTTTCGCGTGAAGAACGTGGGTAGAAATGACGTGTCGGATGTTCCAGTCACAGTGCTTTTTGATGGAAAAACCCGCATGACCAACCTCACGATTAATGCAGGAAGTAGCGCTACGAGCCACATGTTCTTCACCCCTACCAATCCAGGATATATCGAAGGAAAAGTAAGCGTGGCTGACCGGAACATCACATTCGATGATGACTTTTATTTCACCAATGAATTATCCAAAGAAGGCCATGTGGTAATAATTAATGGGGAGTTTGGAGAATCAAGCACAGAAAAAGTATTTTTAACGGAACCCTTTTATACGGTTGAAACCTGTACCGAATTTTCGTTCAATAAACGACTTTTAAATCAAGCCGATTTATTAATTCTGAACGGAATAAATGAACTTCCTTCTGGCATAATCTCAGACATTTCCTCCTTTTTAGCGCAAGGCGGAAGCGTTTTTTGTATTCCTGGAAGCGATATTAAATTAACAGATTACACGCAGCTGTTAAAAACAGTTGGCCTATCGGGATATAATGGAAAAGTCACCACAGGAAATCAACTTTCCGAGATCTCCTATGCAAGCAAGTTCTTTAATGGTATGTTTGATAAACAACAAAAATCCTTGAATTTACCTTTATTGAAAAGTGTTTACTCGCTCAGGGATTATCGTCAAGCGAACGCCGAAGTACTGCTGAAATTGAGAAACCAATTGCCCTTGATGCTCGCTGTAAAACAAAAAGGTATGTTTTATCTATTAAATACGGACCTTAGCAAAGCAAACGGTGGGTTTACAGCCAATGCCCTTTTCCCGTCCCTTTTATTGCGGAGTGCTGAACTAAGCTTGCGCTCCCTCCCATCCTACTTCACGATTGGATCTGCAGGGGTGCTTGAAATCCCGAGCAATGCGAATCAAGATGAGCCGATAACATTAAATTCCACCTCAGAAACTTTCATTCCAAAGCAAATAATCTCAGATGGAATGGTGCGCTTACAGCTGAATCAACCGGAACTAAATGAACGCATTACAGAAGGATTTTATACTGTAAAATCATCCCAAATCCTAGGAAAACTTGCTTTCAATTTAAATCGAAGTGAATCTAACACTGCCCTACAAAGTCAAGATGCGCTTAAATTTCAGTTTGAGCAGGCAGGGTTTTCTAATGTTTCTATTCAACGCATGCGGGATGGGAATTCAAGTTTTGAGTTCTCTATGGAAAAACCTAGCTCCTTTTGGCGTACTTTTGTTTTATTAGCCCTTCTTTTCTTACTGGTTGAGATGGCCATATTAAAATTCTGGAAATCATGAAGATTCTGTTAAAATCGGCACGAATTACGGATGTTGAATCACCACACAACAACACGAGTAAAGACATTCTCATTTCCAACGGTAAAATTGAAAACATCGCCACCTCAATTACAGATTCCGAGGCTATGGTGATCAATATACCGTCGCTCCACGTATCACAAGGCTGGGTTGATTTCAAAGCGGCTTTATACGACCCAGGGTTCGAGGAACGCGGGGGATTATCTCAAGGACTTGATGATGCAGCACTTGGTGGGTTTACACACCTTGGCGTCTTACCCTCCGATACTCCTAGCACAGATAACAAATCGGCGATTGAATACAAACGACGAATGTCCAGTGGTCACTGTGTAGAAATGCATCCTATTGGAGCAATCTCAAAAAAGCAAAGCGGAAAAGAACTTTCTGATATGTTTGAAATGTACCAGTCGGGAGCGCGTTGGTTCTCAGATGACCAACATCCAATCAATGAAGGAATTCTAACTCGAGCCCTACTCTATTCGCGCGATTTTGGTGGTAGAATTCAGGTAACGCCAAGATCTAATAATTTTTCACTGGATGCCCAAGTGAATGAAGGAGTTGGTTCTACGCGCACGGGCCTTAAGGGCGATCCAGCATTGGATGAACGAATACAAGTGATAAACGCTATTGAAATTGCCGCATATACTCAAAGTGCCGTACATCTTTCTGGAATTTCCTCTAAAGAATCCCTTGCTCCGATTCAGGCCGCGAAAAATGCAGGCTTACCCATTACGTGCGATGTGCATCTTATGAATTTGTGCTTTACAGAACAAGAAATTCTGGATTTCGACACGCGCTACAAAGTGCTTCCTGTACTTCGATCCGAAGCAGATCGACTCGCGTTGATTCATGCGTTAACTCAAGGAATCATAGATGGTGTGGTTACGGACCATCGCCCCTTTGTGTTGGATGACAAACAAGTAGCCTTTGATGAAGCGAATTTCGGCGCACCCCAATTACAAACAGCATATGCAGCCATGTTAAAACACACTGGATTATCGAGCGATGCCTTGGTGGAGCAACTTTCTGTAAAAAACCGATCCTTATTTGGGATTGCCTCTAATCCCATACAACTTGGGGCCATAGCGGATTTAACCTGTTACGTTCCAGGCTTAGCATGGGAAGTGGATAGCAGTTCACGAGAGCAGGCTTGCAACCCCTTTGTTGGTGAAACCCTAATCGGACGCGCCATTGGTATTGTAAATAAAGGGATTGTTATGTTAAATGAGCCCGACCATGTCCGCTAAGTCGTTCATCGCTCAATTCCTCAAGAAGGGAAATAAAGTGGGTGCCGTGGCTCCAAGTTCACGCTTTTTAGCGGCTAAAATGCTTAAACAAATCCCATTCGATCGTTGCGAAACCATTGTGGAATTTGGGCCGGGTACGGGAGCTTTCACAGGCTATATTCAGAAAAAAATGCAGCCTAATGCGCGCTTGATCATCATTGAACTGAACGAAATCTTTTGCCGCGATTTGATACAGAAATTTACTCGTCCAAATACGGAAATCATTCAAGGCTCAGCCACAGATTTATCCAACATCCTATCCGAAAGAGGCATTCAAAACGCAGATTGCATTATTTCTTCCCTTCCACTGGCGATTTTCGATGAAACCTTAAGGGAAAACATACTGACTGCGGCCCATCAATGTTTATCAACAGGGGGGCATTTTGTCCAATTCCAATATTCCTTGCAATCGAAGAAAGCCATACAGCGTCATTTCAACCACATGAACTTAGCATTTACCCCGCTAAATATTCCCCCGGCCTTCGTTTATAGCTGCAAAAAATAAGGAACTCGCTCAAAGTCCTTATCTTTGCGCAAAATCTAAGAAATGTTATCTGTACAGAATCTATCCCTGCAGTTTGGTAAACGTGTTTTATTTGACGAAGTAAAAGCCAAATTTGTTCAAGGAAATTGCTATGGCGTCATAGGTGCAAATGGCGCAGGAAAATCCACCTTTCTAAAAATTCTTATTGGAGAACAAGATCCCACCACCGGCAGAGTTGAATTAGAACCCGGAAAACGCATCGCTTTTTTACGACAAAATCACTTTGAATTTGATCAATATCCTGTGTTACAAACCGTAATCATGGGACACAAGCGCTTGTATGAAATCATGCAAGAGAAAGATGCCCTCTATGCTAAAGAAGATTTTTCGGAGGCGGATGGTATGAGGACCGCGGAATTAGAGGGAGAATTCTCGGATTTAGAAGGTTGGAATGCAGAAACCGATGCAGCTACTTTATTGAGTAATCTGGGAATTGACGAAAGTAAACACGATCAGTTGATGCAAGAGATTTCAAACGAGTTGAAAGTTCGAATCCTCCTGGCTCAAGCGCTGTTCGGGAACCCTGATGTGTTAATCCTCGATGAGCCAACCAACGACCTTGACCTAAAAACGATCTCATGGCTCGAAGATTTCTTATTAGATTTCCGAAATACGGTCATCGTAGTATCGCACGACCGTCACTTCTTAGACACCGTCTGTACCCACATATGTGACATCGATTATTCAAAAATAAATTTATACACGGGGAATTACACCTTTTGGTACGAGAGCTCACAGCTTGCAACCAAACAACGGTCAGATAAGAACAAAAAAGCAGAAGAAAAGAAGAAAGAGCTCATGGAGTTTATTTCAAGATTCTCTGCGAATGCTGCGAAATCCAAGCAGGCCACTAGCCGACGTAAAATGTTGGACAATTTGGATTTAGAAGAAATCAAACCTTCCTCTAGAAGGTATCCTGGAATCACCTTTCATCAGGACCGTGATGCAGGAAATCAAATCCTTTCCATTGAGAATCTTGGTAAAAAGCATGAAGGAAAATTCCTGTTTCAAGGAATTACATTTACAGCAAACAAAGGAGATAAAATCGCAATCGTTTCGAGAGATTCTGTGGCCTTAACCCAATTCTTTGAGATAATTAATCAAGAATCAGTTGCCGATAGCGGTTCATTTAGCTTCGGAACGACAATAAGCACGGCCTATTTACCCAACGACAATCACCATTTCTTTGCAAATAAAGTCAGTTTAATTGATTGGCTTCGTCAATATGCGCAAGGAGATGAAGAACGCGAAGAAGTTTATTTAAGAACCTTCTTAGGCCGCATGTTGTTTACTGGTGAGGAGGCAATGAAAACAGCCAATGTACTTTCTGGTGGAGAAAAAGTGCGTTGTATGCTCTCTAAAATGATGTTAGCTAAGGCAAACTTCTTAATAATGGATGAACCTACGAACCACTTAGACCTAGAGTCAATTACGGCGTTAAATAATGCCATGATCGATTTCAGGGGATCGATGCTGTTTACTTCGCATGACCAAGCCCTTGTAAATACCGTAGCCAATCGAATTATTGAACTCACACCTAATGGTATGATTGATAAGATGATGACCTACGATGATTACATTGCTGATGCTAAAATCGCACAGCTGCAAGACGAATTATACTAAAAGGTATGATCGATTACCGCATTAG
>CANHHA010000056.1 GCA_947460825.1 Flavobacteriales bacterium | reverse complement strand
GCACGATTCAACCAGCTTTTCCCAGCAGAACGAATCATCGATATAAAGGAACTTACCTTAAACGACCTACTGAGCGATTTTCATCACTTAAATTCAAACGGACACCAGGTAATCATGAACGCAATAATCCAAAAGATTGGGAATGAACTATCTTAATTTACCCATACAACACGAGTGGAATGATGCCTGATTATTATGATTTACATCAAAAAGGCATTACCAAAGTAATGAAATACCTGGTTCAAAAATTGAATTGATATGGAGCGCTATAAATGTTTACAAAAACAAGAATTTAGAAAGGATGAATACGCAATTATTCCCATACGCTACGAAGACCGTTTGGATATTATGAAATGGCGAAATGATCAAATGTATCATTTGCGTCAAGATAAATTACTCACTGAAAAGGACCAAGAATTGTACTTTCAACGTATCATTCTTCCCTCCTTCAATGAAAGACTACCAGCCCAAATATTATTTTCTTTTGTACATAACGAAAAATGTATTGGATATGGAGGATTAGTTCATATTAATTGGCAAAGCAAGGAAGCGGAGGTATCCTTTATTATGGCCACAGAATTGGAAGCTTTAGATTTTGAAAAAAACTGGGTTATTTTTTTACATTTACTTGAAAAAGTAGCCTTTACAGATTTGAAGTTTCATAGATTAGTTACTTATGCTTTTGACTTGAGACCTCATTTATATAAAGCTTTGGAAATTTCAAAATATATTGAAGAAGCACGACTTAAAAATCATTACTTGTTTAATGACAAATTGATTGATGTTGTAATTCATGCCAAAAAAAATAATTATGGAAATACACAAAGGAGATAGGATTTATTTAAAAGAAATTAATTTGAAAGATCTAGATCAAACTGTAATGGAATGGTTTAATGATGATGAATTGATGAAATATTATACGAATTCGCGAAATAAAATCACGAGAGAAAAATTGGTGTCATCCATAGAAGAAGGTAAAAAGACTGGCAATCTATTCACCTTTGGGATTTATACTAATGAGTTGAATAATCTTATTGGAACTATCAAAATTGGACCAATTAATTTAAATCATAAAATATCAGATCTTGTGGCTTTAATAGGAGATAGAAATTATTTAGGAAAAGGTATCTCAGTCGAAGCAATTAAATTAGGGAATAAAATAGCATTCGAGAAATTCAATATCCGTAAACTTTATGGTGGCATGTATGCGTCCAATATTGCCTCAATAAAAGCTTACACAAAAGCAGGATGGATCATTGAAGGTCGCCTTAAGGGATTTTATCTTGTCGACAATAAAAATGAAGATAGAATTTTGGTTAGTTGTTTTAATCCGAAATTCTTTTTGGAAACCGAAATTAAGCAAATTAAGGAAAATGAACGAAGATATACTTCAAATTGAATACCCATCTTCGGATTTTTTAATTTTAAATGATCCGAAAAACAGCTTTCAGAGCAAAGAATAATTGACAAAATAAATACTGCATAAAAAGTTTGACCACATGCTATCAATTTTCAAACATGTAAAACGGATACTTTAAACTCAAGCTAAACACATTACTAAGTACCTTTTTAATCTATTTAATTCAATGGCTTGAACCAGAAAAAAAGCTATTGTATTTTTCCAGAATTTCGTGGAAAAGGTTGGGGAATTGCGATGTTAGTACTCGGTGAAGCGGCAGCTGAACAAAGTGGCCTTAGCGGCCTTATTGGCGAAGTTATACCCGAAAATTCATCTTCATGTGCTATCTTTGTAAAATTAGGATACGATGCTGAAGTGTTTAGCGATCGAATTCGATACAAAAAGACCCTCTAATGTTCCAGCTTCCTTCAGACCGAGTTTTTATTATTGCCGAGTTATCCGCCAATCACAACGGCAGTCTTGAAGTGGCTATAGAAACTGTTAAAGCAGCAAAACGAGCGGGAGCAGATGCCATAAAACTACAGACCTATACCGCAGACACCATTACCTTAAAATGCGACCAACCTGATTTTAAAATTGAAGGTGGTACCCTTTGGGATGGAAGATATTTACATGATCTTTACTTGGAAGCTTTTACTCCTTGGGAATGGCATGAGCGTATATTCAAGGCCGCAGCAGATGAGGGATTAGTTTGTTTTTCTTCTCCATTTGACCCGTCAGCAGTAGATTTTTTAGAAGGTTTGGGATGTCCTTTGTACAAAATTGCCTCCTTTGAAATAACCGACATCCCCTTAATTGAATACGTAGCATCGAAAGGGAAACCCATGATTTTGTCCACAGGAATTGCGGAAAAGATTGATATTGAACGTGCTGTGGATGCCTGTTTACGGCAAGGAAACAAGGACCTTACCCTATTAAAGTGCACTTCTTCGTATCCCGCTCCAATAGAAGAAGCCAACCTAAGCCTCATGGTTGAATTTAAGAAGGATTTTCCCGTGAATATTGGTTTATCAGATCATACGATGGGTCATTTAGTACCTGTGATTGCAACCACCTTGGGGGCACGTGTAATCGAAAAACACTTTATTTTATCACATGAAATTGGAGGACCCGATGCTGCATTTTCCTTGGATGAAACTGAATTTACTCAATTAGTTCATGAAGTGCGGTTAACCGAACAAGCGCTAGGAAATTCAAGCTATGCGTTAACCCCAAAACAAGCGGCTGGTCGTGTTTTTTCACGTTCACTCTACCCTACCCAATTCATTTCCAAAGGAAGTATAATTTCAGATGGAATGATTAAATCGGTTCGTCCAGGATATAGCCTGCATCCCATGCATTTAGGTGATCTCATTGGAAAAACTGTTAAACGCGACCTAAGTTTAGGAGCGCGCATTACCCCAGATGATTTTGAATAGTTCCAACTCATCGCCTTATTTTAAATTTAACACACGGAACAATAGTTCCATACATTCGGCTTAATAGCCCAAATTACATTATGACATTTTTAGAACTCAATCTGATTGCGCCGATTTTAAATGCGCTAAACCACGTGGGGTATACCACGCCCACACCAATTCAAGAAAAAGCCATTCCAATTATACTTTCTGGAACCGACATGATGGGCTGTGCACAAACTGGAACGGGAAAAACTGCAGCATTCGCAATACCAATATTACAACAACTCACTCTTAACCAGCGACCTGAAGGCAGGCGACGCATACGCACCCTAATCCTTACGCCAACACGTGAACTTGCGATTCAAATCGAAGATAACATTAAGGCCTATGGAAAAGAATTAGATCACCGTCATGCAGTAATTTTTGGTGGTGTCAGTCAACACGGACAGGTAAATCAGCTCAAAAACGGAATTGATATCTTAGTGGCTACACCGGGACGTTTATTGGATTTGGTGCAACAGGGCTTTGTTGATTTGAGGCATCTTGAGATTTTCGTCCTGGATGAAGCAGATCGGATGCTCGATATGGGATTTATACACGATGTGAAACGCGTAATTAAACTCATCCCAGCTAAGCGGCAAACCTTATTTTTCTCGGCCACTATGCCAAAAGAAATTAAAATTTTAGCCAGCACCATTCTTACGGACCCTGAACAGGTAATTGTTACTCCGGTATCTTCTACGGCAGAAACCATACAACAGGGATTATACTACGTGAATACCGCAGATAAAAAGGATTTATTACTTCAGCTAATGGACGAAGACAGCACCCCTTCGATTTTAGTGTTTACACGAACAAAGCACGGGGCTGATCGTATTGTAAAAATACTAGCGAAAGCACAAATCACAGCCGCAGCAATTCACGGAAACAAATCACAAAATGCACGACAAAATGCCTTAAACGGATTTAAGAACAATAAGCTACGGGTATTGGTTGCAACCGATATTGCAGCGCGTGGAATTGACATCGACGAATTAGAATTAGTGATCAATTACGACATACCTAATATTCCAGAAACCTATGTTCACCGCATTGGTCGAACCGGAAGAGCAGGCGCTAGCGGAAGAGCAATATCTTTTTGCGACCAAGAGGAACGGGCCTATATTCGAGACATTCAAAAACTTATTGGCATTCAAATTCCAATTTTGAAAAATAACTAATTTAGCCTAAATAGAATAAATCTTGCTAGATATGAATTTGAAGTTAAAAACACGGTTCCTTCGTATGGCAATCATGTGTAGTTTCCTTTGGAGTGTATATTCTTATGGACAAGCCGCACCAGGTGATAGCATCAAACCCAAAATGCTGAATAATTCCATTAATTTGAGTATTGGACCGGGTGGAATTCTAGCGCTATATGTACCTGCGGGTATTTTTTACGAGCGGATGTTCCAAGGCGAACGATTTTTACCCAAACTCACCAAATTTGTAGATGTTGGGGTTGGCGCTGTTGGGTATTGGGAAGGTGAAAGTGCCTTTGTCTTTTCGCGCTATGGAATACTTACTGGGCATAAGAAATACCACTTAGAGGCCACCTTGGGCGCTGTTGGCTACTTGAATGGAGACATCGTTGGGGTGTTGCCAGCCGCCTCTATTGGTATGCGCCGACAAAAACCTAACAGTCATTATGTATTCAGGACAGGAGTTGGCATTCCAGAAGCCATCTACGTGAGTTGGGGCGTGAGTTTTTAGATGAAGTACCTATAACCGCAAGAGAAATGCAGCATCTAATTTCAATTCAATATTCCCAATATTGAAATTCGTAAAATCTGGATCTTCAGACTCTACCAATGAAATAGTTTGGTCTTGAATTGGTAAAGGCGCAAAAAACAACGAGAAAAAATGCCAATCCGCCCGAGATTTAAAATGGAATCTATCGGGTGCAGTAACAATTCCTTGTTGATCCTGCATGCGCATTTTTCGCGATGAAGCACTAGTAACAAGATGCGTTTCTGGGTAAATATTAATCCACCCCCCTCGGATGTAATAATCCGTGGTTTGGTATCCAAAATCCAGGCGTGTTGTCCGTTCATTTAACATCACTCGAAGTAATTGCAGATTTAATCGATGTGCATCTACATGCCAAATGAGTGTTTTATCTTCTAAATTCATCGTTCCTTTTATTTCTTATTAATTCCACTAACCATGTAGGTTCAACTATCATTAAACCTTGTCCATAAGACCTTACCAATTGGATTAACTCCATGGTTGGAATAAGGGTCAAGGTGATTTTCGATGTTCCTGAATCATATTTTTCAACCACTTGGGAATCATGAATCGGATACGCAGAAAGAAATTTTGTAGTTAACCGATCTGCTCTTAATACCACGGTCGTCGGCTCTTCGTTCGTTAATGGGAACACCCCATACATGTCGTTCAAAAAACGCAGAATTTGCTTCGTATTTCCTTTTTTATAATGGAGGTCCAATTTAACTGGTTCATAAATTCGATCTAAGCCAAAAGAACGATAGGCATCATGTTTTTCGCTATATCCAAACACGTACCATCGATTTTCAAATTCTCGAACCACGTAAGGATGAAGCACCACTGGCTTGAATACTTCGTTCTTGTACGAATAATGCACAAAAGAAATCGGAATTCCAACTTTACAGCAATCCAGTAATAAATCCATAAACTCATAGCCTCTAGAGCGCGGAGGTTCCATCGTTTTCAAAATGGGATACCGCTCATTAAAATCTACCTCCTCGATAGACGTGGACAACACCTTTTCCATGGCATGCCGTAACTTATCCCCCAATTCTGTTCGAAGCATGCATTTAATTAAGACCAAGGACTCCTTGAGTACTGAGGCATCTTCCCGGGTTAATTTAACCCCATTAATCGTGAAATTAGCGTCTGTGTAAAAGTATTCTTGTTGCTGAAAATCAAATTTGATTGGGGCACCAAAACCCTTGGGCCGAGCATTTTTCATCATATTGATGTCTTTCTGAATCGTTTCAGAAGATACGTCGATCCCTTGCTCCTTGCACACCTCAATAATGCGCTTCATAGTTGGCTTATAATAGTGGCGCTCCGAAATCACTTGATCTATAATCAAGCACCTCAACATGGCGTTTTTTCCGATTGGCATATCTTTTTTTTACAAAAATAAGTATTTTTTTACACCCCGTACATACCATACGGAGTATTATTGTAACAAATGTTTTCTCGATGCATCTTTGTTCAAAATTTAACCTATGGAAACAGAAATTGAAAAAACAAGAGAAAAAACCATTCAAGAAAAGCAACAAGAAGGTATTGTGTTATACAATCCTGTTGGCACCAATTACAAGGCTTCGCATGCGATTAAGTGCATTGAATGTACGGATGAATATACCCGTATAGATTTTGTATACAAAGCCCCCTCCTATTACATCCACGGTGGATGGGTACAGATGGAAAGCAATAGTTTTATACGCCCGGTAGCATCTGAAACGAAGTACAGATTAATTCAGGCCATTCACATTCCGATTGCCCCCACAAAACACTATTTTACCCGATGTGGTGAGTATTTACGCTACACATTGCTCTTCCCAGCGCTCCCTAAAAACACCCGTAAAATTGACATCATTGAAAAAGAAGCTCCTGGTACCTATTTCAACTTTTACAACATTGATTTCTCGACATGGATGACGATACCCCACGCGGGAGATCAAGTCATGTCTAACAATTAATTCCTCGTTAATGAATCCCATAGAAATCGCACACAGTTCCCACCTTCAGGCCTTACGCTCGCAGCGTGTTTTGAATACCGCGAATCTCGATGAAACCCTAATGCCTTAATAACCCTTTAAAATTTATAAAAAATGGACTACATGTATATTTTCAGCAAACACGATAAATGGAGACGCTTTGATGAATTCATCTTCGAAACCTACTGCTATACCGATAAATCGGAACGCTTGTCCCTACACAAGGAACACATCTTTAACATTTCGCAATTAGCGAGAATCATAGGTAAACTTGAGGTATTCCTTAAAGATCGGTCCGATGTTGAGCAAGCTTATTACGCTTGTAAGTGGTTTGAAAAAGAATTTGAAGAACTTGATTATTCACTCAGTGACTTCAGAAAATGGCTTGCCATAAAAAGAGAAATTGAAGAACCCTTTTAGGCTTCTTGCTTTTCTTCTTTCTTTTTTAGCTGTAGGCCTCCTACCCCAAGAAAAGCCAAAATCAAAATGAGCGATCCGATCATAGAATAGCTTGTGCCCGCAATAAACGAAGAAGGCTGAAACTTCCAAACGATTTGATGTGTTCCGGCAGGAATCTCAAGTCCTCGCAGCACATAATTGACGCGCGTATAGGGAACTTCCTTGCCGTCAATGGTACACACCCAACCTTCTGGGTAATAAATTTC
>CANHHA010000055.1 GCA_947460825.1 Flavobacteriales bacterium | reverse complement strand
AGTTGGGAAAACCTTTACTTAAATTCTTTGCTTGGATATTTCAACAAAGGTGAAGCTTCTTTTTACTTCAATCGTACAGACTATCCGCGAGGGTCAAACATGGCATTTAGAAACTTAGTGTTTGAAAAAGCAGGCGTATTTAATGTGACCTTAGGTCGAATAGGCAACAACTTATTTGGTGGAGAGGAAAAAGACCAATTCAATCGTATTTATGAGGCTGAAATCCCTGTACTCTATGAACCCCGAGCCATCGTGCATCATTGTGTTCCAAGGGAACGAACCACCTTTACATTCATTAAAAAACAAGCGTTAGGGACTGGGGTAAGCGAACGTTTACGCAGTAAAAACGAAGGATTGATGAGCTACACTAAACGCATTTTCATAGAAGGCATAAAATGGTGTGGAAGTATGGTACTTTGGTTTCTATACGCGCTACAATTCAAATTTGCCAAAGGAAATATGATACTTTTCTTTCGCTTTTGGGTAACCCGAGGCCTCCTTTTTAAGTATGACAAGTCATGAGTATTCTATTGTGCATACAATCTTTCATTGTTGGTTTGATTCAAACCAAACTGAGTGCTCTCAGAATTCTCTTACAAAGTAATTTTATCGGAATTGTTCAACAAGAATCACAAACAAAACCTTTGCTGATCTTAGGCAATGGACCATCCCTCAACGATACGCTAAAAAACAATCCAGCAGCTACGCTTCAAGGATTTGATTTAATGGCGGTGAATGCGGCAGCTTGCAGTGAACAATTCAGCGCGCTTCAACCCAAATTATACATATTAAACGCAGTCACCTATTTTCAAAACGATTCCGAATTATCTCCATTTTATATTCAAGCGAAGCACGATTTATTTGAAGCCTTGAAAGAAAAAACCAGGTGGGACATGACCTTATTAGTTCCGTTCCGTGCAAAGAAAAGCATTGAATTTCAGATGCTCATAACATCGAACCCAAACTTAACAGCCAACTATTTCAATCAAACACCTGTGGAGGGCCTTAACTTTTGGTCGCACCGCTGGTACAATCTAGGCTGGGGAATGCCACGGCCGCACAATGTGCTAATTCCTGGAATAATGGTTGGAATTCGGTTGGGATATAAAACCATTGGTATGGTAGGTGCGGATCATTCCTGGCTCGCTGACCTTTCTGTTAATGAAAACAATGAAGCCCTCTTACGTCATGTGCACTATTACGCAACCGACGGCACACAACCAATGAAGGTGGAAGACCGAATAGATCGTCCCCGAAAACTGCATGAAATCATTCACAAGTTTTACTTATCCTTTAAAGGCTATTGGCAGATTAAGGCATATGCCAAGGCAACGCATGTTTCCATAATTAATGCGAGCAGTATAAGCATGATTGATGCCTTTGATCGAAAAACCTTAGCACAGATGCTCAACGAAAGCGATAAAAATTAATGTAACTTTACTTCAATGAAAGACAGATCCATATTAATCACCGGCGGAACCGGTTCTCTTGGTAAGGCCTTAACAAGACATATCCTAACTACCTACCCTGAAGTTAAACGCCTTGTTATCTATTCCAGAGATGAACAAAAGCAGTTTGAAATGGAACAAGAATTCCCATTATCCAAATATCCTCAAATTAGATACTTCATTGGTGATGTACGTGATGGTGAGCGCTTGGAACGTGCATTTGAAGACATTGATAGCGTTATTCATGCCGCGGCAATGAAGCATGTTCATATTGCGGAGTACAATCCGGATGAATGCGTAAAAACAAACGTAGGCGGTGCAGAGAACGTCATTAAAGCGGCCTTAAAATCACAGGTAAAAGATGTGGTGGCCCTATCAACAGATAAAGCATGTGCACCGATAAATTTGTACGGGGCGACTAAATTAACCTCAGACAAACTGTTCGTGGCAGCGAATAACATTCGTGGAAAACGAGACATTAAATTTTCAGTAGTACGTTATGGAAATGTCATGGGATCAAATGGATCCGTTATTCCATTCTTCATAAAGCGAAAACAACTGAATGGTGTCTTACCGATAACCGTTGCTGAAATGACACGATTTAACATCTCATTGCAAGAAGGAGTGGATATGGTCATGCACGCACTCGAGCACGCTTGGGGTGGAGAAATCTTTGTACCTAAAATACCTTCATACCGAATCACGGATGTCGCTGAGGCCATAGGACCGACCTGTGAAAAGCCAATCATCGGGATACGTCCGGGAGAAAAAATCCATGAAGAAATGATCAGTTCATCGGATTCATTCTTCACCTATGATTTAGGGAAATACTATACCATTATACCACAAGCTCCCATTTGGAGCCTTAACGATTACATCGCTTCAAACGCAGCACAAAAGGTTACGGAAGGGTTTTCTTATAATTCAAAAGACAATACGGATTGGGAAACCATTGATAGTTTAAGGGAGAAAATCAAAACGTACGTAGGAGATTTTTAACACACAGGCAAGTGCGTATTTCAAGAACCGTAAATAAAAATTATGCAGATTAACAAAGTAATTATTCACTTACATGGACAAAAAAGATACGCATGAAGATGCACTGCAAAAATCCTTAGATCGATATAGCGTAAAGCTTATAAAGGTTATTGGTATTATTGGTGCAGCCATGGGATTAATCATTCTCGGCGTATTTTGGTATTGGTTATTAAAAAAACTCTTTTAACACCTCATGACATTAAAAAATATCGGATCCTTTCTTGTTTTTCTATGTTTAAATTTTATTGCTCTTGCCCTAGGCGGATTATATACGGCTGATGGTGTTTCCTCTGAATGGTACCAAACCATAAACAAGGCGCCCTGGACTCCTCCAGGTTGGGTGTTCGGAGCGGCATGGACTTTTTTGATGATCTGCTATGCCTTTTACCTAGCGATCGTTTGGAAAGAAAAATCACGACAAAAGAAAAACCTTGTATTGTTTGGGTTGCAATGGATACTTAACGTGAGCTGGAATCCCATTTTCTTTTATCATCACCAAGACATTCTTGGGTTAATCAACCTTCTTTTATTAAGCGCGGTGATTATAGGTACTGCAATCATAAACCATACATCCGTTCGTGGATCAACAGGACTAATACTTCCATATATAATTTGGTTGTGCATTGCCACTTCACTGAATGCATATATAACTTTTAATAATTAAATTTACATAAACATTAGCTTGAGATGAATTGGAAAAACAACCTGCGTTACTACTTTGAAAACACCATTTCTTCGGGTCCGATTGCTGTAATTAAATGGCTAGGAATCATTTCATTTATTTCAATTTTCATTATTGGTTTACTCATTGTTTTTTTCGGCATATCAGATGATCCGGAAGGAAACCCATTGAATTTACTTGAAGCAATTTGGCAAAGTTTAATGGCAACCTTAGACTCAGGAACGATGGGGGGAGATGTGGGATGGTCCTTTCGAGTATTGCGCTTTGGCGCAACCCTAGTCGGGATTTTTGTGATTTCTATGCTAATCGGTATTATTTCATCTGGAATTGATGAAAAACTTGAAGAATTGAAGAAAGGAAAATCTTTCGTTAACGAAAAGAATCACACCTTAATCATTGGTTGGTCTAATAAAATATTTTCCATCATCGAAGAAATTATTGAAGCAAATGCGAATCAACGAAATCAACGAATCGTAATTGTAGCTGACCGCGACAAAGTGGAAATGGAGGATGAGATCAAATCAAAAATACAAGAATTGAAATCCACACGGATTATTGTCCGAAGCGGAAACCCCTTGGTTGTTGGCGATACCTTAGTTGGAAATCCAGATGAAGCCCGATCAATTATCTTGTTGAGTCCAGACGAGGCCGATGCAGACATGCATGTAATTAAAAGCATGTTGTCGTTGACAAACCGATCGAATCGTAAAAAAGATACCTATAGTATCGTTACAGAAATAAAGAACCGAAACAATCTGGAAGCAGCTCAACTTGTTGGGCAAGGAGATGATGTTATTTTAGTAGACAGTTCGGAATTAGTGGCTCACATTACCACACAAACCTGCAGGCAATCGGGATTATCAGTGGTCTACTCTACCCTACTTCGTTTTGAGGGGGATGAGATTTACATGATTGATGCAAAAAGCTACAGCGGAAAAACATACAAAGAGGTTTTGTTTATGTTTAACAGTTCAGTCATTATTGGTGTATATTCTTCAGGTAAAATCCAAATAAATCCTTCTATGGATTACGTGATTCAGGCACAGGATGAATTAATTGGAATCACGTCCGATGATGATACATTTATCCCTGATGGAAAATCTTCACCTGGTATTGATTCATCGATATTCAATTTCGACAGAAAATCCAATAGCAGTAAAGAGCGCACACTTATTTTAGGCTGGAATGAAACCGCAATAACCATGGTAAATGAGCTTGAAAACTATGTGCAACCGGGGAGCGAACTTTGTATCCTTACCGAGCAGATACAGGCTCTCCCTACATTTGAACTGAATAATCAGACACTTAGGTTAATGGAGGGTGACATTCAACACAGAAAAACGCTTGAATCCCTTCAACCGGAGTCATTTGACAATATTATCATTTTATCCAATCATGACATTGATGTTCAGCAAAGCGATTCAAAAACGCTAATTTGTTTACTTCACCTTAGAAGTATTGCGGAAAAGCAATCTACGCAGCTTAAAATTGTTTCTGAAATGAGGGATATTCGGAACCGTGAAATCGCGGTGATAGCAAAAGCAGATGATTTCATTGTGGGTGACAACATTATTAGTTTACTGATCGCACAAATCGCTGAGAATCATAAATTAAAAGCAATTTTTGATGATTTGTTAAATGCTGCTGGGTCTGAGATATATTTGAAACCTATGGAGGATTATATTCAACTGGATAAACCTACCAATTTTTACACCCTTTTGGAACGAGCAGCACAATCAAATCAAACGGCCATAGGGTATCGGCTTATTTCAGATAAAGAAAATGAACATCGAAATTTCGGGGTGCAATTGAATCCAAGAAAGGATGAGTTGGTTTCCTTTAGTAGCGGTGATTTTTTAATTGTGATATCCGAAGACTAACCCCTTATGATATAGAGTAAATGTTGTATTGTACGTTGACAAAGCAAGTACATCCATTCCATTTGAATCGATTATTGATCTATTCCTACCCCTCATCAAAAAAGGAAAAAAACAAAATCTAGCGTTTTCCCAAGGCGGCAGCGTAGCTAATTTTGCTAATTTCGTATTTGAATGAAAGAAAAGCCATATATACTTATTGAACTCGCCAATACACACGGCGGTGATTTCACGTATTTAACTGAATTAATAAGACAGTATTCAGCGTATCGGGAGAATTTTGGCATCAAGTTCCAACCCTTATCTCCGGATACCTTGGCTACACCTGATTTTGAATGGTACAGTGTTTATCAAACATTATATTTTACTCCTGAACAATGGCGTGAAACGCTACTTGAATCGAGTAAAACCAAAGACATTTGGATTGATATTTTTGATCTTTACGGCGTTAAAATCATTGCTGATAACCTAACGCTTATTCATGGAGTTAAATTCCAATCCTCTGTTTTATACAATGAAGAGGTGATTTCAGCGCTTAGCAGCCTTAATCTCTCAAATTGTCGGATTATTTTGAATATTGCTGCCCAAGAAATGGATGTGATCAAGCAGCGAATTGAATACATCAGCCAGAAGCTTAACCCTAAAGAATTGCTCTTAGAAATCGGATTTCAAGCCTACCCTACTGAATTAAGCGACAGCGGTTTATCTAAAATCAAACACATCAAAGAAACATTCTGGTTACCAATTGTATTTGCAGACCATATTGATGGAAAATCGATGGATTCCATTTATTTACCAATCATGGCATGGTTACAAGGAGCTGATGTCATTGAAAAACACGTCATGCTCAGTGACCGTGAAACGAAATACGACCATTTTTCCTCTCAAACGCCTGAAACGTTCAATACATTTACAGCAACCCTATCAGCTTATTCCGCAGCAATGCGAGCTGATTTCATCAATCCGAGGGAGCGCGACTACCTGAAAAAGACTGTGATGATACCTGTACTTCGACGAACCATGTATGCCGGAGAATGTATTCATTCGACTCAAGATTTGTTTTTTCGAAGAAGCGGTAAGGAAGGGCTTACCTTAGATGAAATCAAGGCCTTGCAAGCGCAAGGCATGGTATTAAGTAAACAGAAAGACCTAAACGATACCCTACGTGCCGAAGATTTTAAGCCAGCGAAGGTTGGGGTTATCGTAGCGTGCCGAATGAAATCTTCCCGCCTAAAAGAAAAAGCACTGCTGCCCATTGGAGATTTACCTTCCGTGGAATTTTGCCTGCGCAATGCGTTAAAATTTAAAGGCATCCACAAGGTCATCCTTGCTTCATCCACGGAAGAACAGGACCAAATCCTCGCGAAACATACCTTTGATTCCAAGGTTGGGTTTTATCAGGGACACCCTGAAGATGTTATGCAACGCTACATTGATGTTTGTGAAGCATACGATTTAGATGTGGTGGTAAGAATAACGGCCGATATGCCCTTTGTTGATGATGAAATTTGTTCGTTTTTATTGGATGCACATTTTAAATCAGGCGCTGAGTACACGGTTGGCACCGATGCAGCTGTGGGCGTTAACTTAGAAATTTTTAATGTTGCTTGTTTAAAACGTATAAAGGCCTATTTTCCCAATGCCGAATACTCAGAATACATGACCTGGTATTTTCAAAACAATCCAGACCATGTGCGGATACAGAAAATTGATCTACCTGCTATCTTTGTTCGGCCCTACAGACTCACCTTGGATTATGAAGAAGATTTAGCCTTGTTTAATGAAATTCACGAGGAGGTGCTCCCCTTAGCAGGCTCCGAATATACCTTACGGGATGTAATAACCTTCTTAGATCATCATCCAGAAATTGCTGCAATAAATTCACACCTGACCTTAAAATACAAAACCGACCAAGCGTTGATTGATTTGCTTAATACCCACACGCGAATTAAATTATGAGGATTTTAATTTTCACCGATTCCTTAAGTTTACCGAGATCAACACCTGAAATATGCCACCATACGGATACATGGCCAGAACGCCTGCGGAAACTAGGTCATGAAGTGTGTTTGTCCGCCATTGGAGGTGCGACCATAAAAACCTTGTTTAAGCAATCCTTTTATTTCGGGAATGCGGGATATTTCGATTTGGTTATTATACAAAGTGGAATCGTTGATTGTGCACCACGCTTCGCGCGGCAATGGGAAGTAAAACTGCTTCAAGCTACCCCCATATTAGGCAAGCTGATACTCAACGCATTAAACACGAATTTTATTCGTGGTATTCGCAACATAACATATACTAAACCGAACACCTTTAAGCCGTTTGTAGATAAATTTGATACTTCCTATACTTGTCCTGTGTGGTACATCCCAATCCTTCCTGCTTCACCTGCTTATGATCAACGGTTACCGGGAGTATCAAAAAACATTGCACGATTCAACCAGCTTTTCCCAGCAGAACGAATCATCGATATAAAGGAACTTACCTTAAACGACCTACTGAGCGATTTTCATCACTTAAATTCAAACGGACACCAGGTAATCATGAACGCAATAATCCAAAAGATTGGGAATGAACT
>CANHHA010000054.1 GCA_947460825.1 Flavobacteriales bacterium | reverse complement strand
TGCACTGGTTACTTGAACCATCGTGGTATATATTCCTGTTGCCGCTAAACCAATCATTCCGCCGATCATAACCGCATCCATCGTAACCACTGCCATCGTTGCTAAGGTATTCACATACGAGAAGGCACTGAATGAAAGTAGGATTCTGCGGAATCGTTTCGGAATGGTGATGTGTTTCAGGGAATAATGCAGCTCTTTATGATAAATTAAATACCCCGCTAAAACCAAGGCTGGGAGTAAATTACTTACCATGAGTGCCGTTAAAAAATATTCGAATGAAATAAGTTTTAATGCGTATACCGCCAACAACAGCGTAGTAACTACTCTAAGGCCAATGTCTTGTAAAAAAACCGGTAATATGTTTTTAAACAGTCCCCGCATGTGATTTTCGAAGAGCATGAAGAACACGTTACCAATACCCACGGGGATTACCCACCATGCATAGCGATTAAATAACGGCGATTTCTCATGAAAATACGCACCGATTTCTGCTTTGAACACCCAATATAAGGTGGTGAAAATTAAAATTCCAAGACAAACCAATAAGACATTGAACAACAAAAACCCGTAGTTTTTTTTGGCTTCATTTCGAAAAAATGGAAAGAAGCGCCATGTTACATAGATGCTTCCTAGGTTGCTTAATTGAGCGAAGAGCAATCCGGTGGTGGTCAGCAAATTAACCAGACCTATTTCAATCGTAGATAAAAATATAATAAAGAGGAAAGCCTTGTTGACATACCCAAGAACCAATCCTATGTAAGAGATTAGCGTTGTTCGTAAAGCATCTTTCTTTACAACACCCATCTTATCTGGAAAGGTGCATATTCCGCATGGAATACACCTTGGTAAAGAACGGATCCTTCAGGTCTTTAATAAACCGAATCGCTTCCCCAGTAGATTTCATTTCTGGTCCAAGTTCCTTTTTTATATCTGGAAATTTCTCATAAGAGAATACCGGAATTTTAATTGCATAACCTTCTTTTCGCGGATTGAAATTAAAGTCTTTAACTTTCTTCTCTCCGAGCATAACTTTCGTTGCATAGTTCACATAGGGCTCATCATATGCTTTCGCAATAAACGGAACTGTTCTAGAAGCACGTGGATTAGCTTCAATCACATACACCTTATCGTCTTTGATGGCAAATTGTATATTAATTAAACCTACCGTGCGAAGTTCAACCGCTATCTTCTTGGTGATGTCTTCAATTTGTGTCATCACAAAATCACCTAAATTATACGGAGGTAATACCGCATAGGAATCTCCGGAGTGTATCCCTGCGGGCTCAATGTGCTGCATGATACCAATAATGTATACGTCCTCGCCGTCGCATATTGCATCTGCTTCTGCTTCAATCGCACCTCCCAAGAAATGATCTAACAAAATTTGATTGCTTCCCATCTCATTGATTATTTCTACGACATGATGTTCAAGCTCATCTTTATTAATGACGATTTTCATTTTCTGGCCACCAAGTACGTAGCTCGGACGAACTAACAAAGGAAATCCTAATTCATCAGCCAACTCAAGTGCCTGTTCCGCACTTTCTACCACTCCATATTGAGGGAACGGGATATTATGCTGTTCCAGCAATTTGGAGAAACGTCCCCTATCCTCTGCTAAATCCAAGGCATCAAAGCTTGTTCCCAAAATTTTAATCCCATAACGATGCAATTTCTCTGCTAATTTAAGGGCTGTTTGTCCCCCTAACTGCACGATTACCCCCTCGGGTTTTTCATGCTGGATGATGTCGTAAATATGTTCCCAAAATACCGGTTCAAAATACAATTTATCCGCCGTATCAAAATCCGTGGAAACCGTTTCTGGATTGCAGTTAATCATGATCGTTTCATATCCGCACTCACGAGCTGCCAATACCCCATGAACGCAGGAGTAATCGAATTCTATTCCTTGGCCGATGCGGTTAGGACCAGAGCCTAAAACCACCACTTTTTTGCGATCGCTAACGATACTTTCATTTTCAAACTCAAAGGTGGAATAATAGTATGGGGTTTGAGCTTCAAATTCTGCAGCGCAGGTGTCCACGATTTTGTACACGCGTTGAATTCCTAATTCCGCACGCTTGGCATATACTTCAGATTCCAAGCACCGCAATAGATGTGCAACTTGTCGATCCGCATAGCCTTTTTGCTTGGCTTCAAACAGCAAGTCCCGTGAAATATTTTCAATGGAATATTGCTCCATTCTACGCTCAAGCTTGATCATGTCTTCAATTTGTCTTAAAAACCATATGTCAATTTTAGTTTTCTCTACAATGGTTTTAAACGGAATACCTAATTTGATGGCATCGTAAATGTGAAATAAGCGATTCCAACTCGGTTTTTCTAGGCTATTTAAAATTTCATTTTGATTCGTTAATTCCTTGCCATCCGCCCCTAAGCCATTTCTATTAATCTCAAGGGATTGGCAGGCCTTTTGCAGCGCCTCTTGGAACGATCGTCCGATAGCCATTACCTCACCTACCGACTTCATTTGTAAGCCTAATTCTCGGTTTGTACCTGGAAATTTATTGAAATTCCATCGCGGAATTTTTACAATTACATAGTCTAAGGTTGGTTCAAATAAGGCTGAAGTGGTCTTAGTGATTTGATTTTGAAGTTCATCCAAATGATATCCAATGGCTAATTTCGAAGCGATTTTCGCAATGGGATACCCCGTTGCCTTGGAGGCTAAAGCCGAAGATCGGGATACTCGAGGATTGATTTCAATCGCAATGATATCCTCATGATCATCCGGGGAAACGGCAAATTGTACGTTGCATCCTCCAGCAAAATTACCGATGGAACGCATCATATTAATGGCCATGTTTCGCATTTTCTGAAACGTAGTATCGGAAAGGGTCATCGCAGGCGCCACCGTGATCGAGTCGCCGGTATGAATCCCCATGGGATCAAAATTCTCGATGGAACAAATAATCACCACATTATCGTTGGCATCACGTAACAACTCTAATTCGTATTCCTTCCAACCAATAAGCGCCTTATCAATCATTACCTCATGTATTGGAGATAATTGTAGTCCACGCTCCAACAGGTTATCAAATTGATCTGGCTTATACAAGATTGAAGCCCCAGAACCACCTAAGGTATAACTCGGACGGATGCACAGGGGAAATCCAAATTCTTGTGCAATCTCTTTTCCTTCAAGAAAGGATTTAGCCGTCTTCTGTGGCGCCATAGGCACCCCAATTTCGTACATTAAATTTCGAAATGCCTCTCTGTTCTCTGTGATTTCAATGGCTTTAATGTCTACACCAATTATTCGTACGCCATGTTCCTTCCAAATCCCAAGTTCGTCGCACTCAATGCACAGATTCAAGGCTGTTTGTCCTCCCATGGTCGGCAAGACGGCATCGATGTGATGTTTGGAAAGGATATCAAGAATACTATCGGTTTCCAACGGCAATAAATACACATTATCTGCTACCACTTTATCGGTCATTATGGTAGCTGGGTTTGAATTTATCAAGGTTACTTCAATCCCCTCCTCGCGCAGCGAACGAGCGGCTTGAGAGCCGGAGTAATCAAATTCACAAGCCTGTCCAATCACAATTGGACCAGAACCGATAATTAAAACAGATGAAATGGAGGTGTCTTTTGGCATGTTTACAATTTAATCTTACGACCGTATAAATTGTGGACAAAATTAGCTTAAAAACTAGCACGAAGAATCATTTCACATCAGGTAATTTTTACACAATTCCACTAAAAATGTTAATAGCTGCATTACCCTGTGAAGAAAATCCTATTTTTGTTGTACCCATGAAGACAGCCATTACATTTTCCTTGATTCTAATAAGTTGGGTATTGCTTGGGCAAACACAAAGCAGCTATAAGTTAGCCGTATTAAAATACAATGGAGGGGGAGATTATTACGCAAACCCTACTGCCCTCCCAAATCTTGTTCAATTCTGCAATCAGAACATCGGAACCCAGATCGCAAAGGAAGTCCCCTACGTGGATGCCGGTAGCAAAGATATTTTCTTGTATCCGTTTGTGCACATGACTGGACATGGAAATGTGGTCTTTTCACGCGCTGAAGTTTCTAATCTAAGAACCTATCTGCTTGGAGGCGGTTTTTTGCATATTGACGACAATTACGGCATGGATGAATACGTTCGAACCGAAATTAAAAAGATTTTCCCGGAGCATGATTTACAGGAAATACCGTCAACCCATGAAATTTTCTCTGTAAAATTCAAACTGAACGGATTACCCAAAATTCATGAACACGACGGGAAACGCCCACAGGCTTTTGGAATCTTTCATGAAGAACGTTTAGTGCTTCTATATACGTATGAAACAGATTTGAGTGATGGTTGGGAAGACCAACGCGTCCACAACGATCCGGACGACAAACGTCAACAGGCCTTGAAGATGGGTGCGAATATTTTGTACTATGTTTACACACGTTAGTACATTTAAATACCCACATTTTAACCAACGCTTATCAACAAAAAAGCACCCTTCAACCGAAGGATGCTTATTCATTTAAACGTTACTTTACTTATTTAATGCTTATGGTCATGTCCATCATGATCATTATGCTCTTGGATCACTGGTGTTTTTTGTGGTGCCTCTAAATTAACCATTTCAATTTCAAACACGAGGTCAGCGTATGCAGGAATTCTTGGATTTCCTTGAGCACCATAGGCTATGCGATATGGGATATATAATTTGGCTTTTCCTCCTTTACCAATAAGTGCTAACCCTTCTTCAAACCCTGGAATCATCCGTTGAACTTGATAATTGAAATCCATAGGTACATTTCGGTCGTAAGATGCGTCAAATTTCTCTCCGGTAGCAAAGAAGGTACCTTTATAATGCAGGGACATTTTTGAGCCCATTTCTCCTTTATACGCTTCACCTGGATTTTGAATCACATAAATTAACCCACTGGCTGTTTGTGTTAACCCGGCGCTTTTATCTTGGGCAGAAACGCGTTTTTTGAAATCTGCGTTGAAATCTGCATCACTCATTGCAGCAATTTTAGCAAATGTTGCTTGTTTTGCTTTTTCCGCTTCTATTAATTTCAAATATTTTCCGTCGAACGCAGCTTGACCATTAAATACCTGTGCAGCCTTACCAACGCGAATGATTGTTACCTCATTCATCACATCATTTTGCACAATCGCATTAACCACATCCTGACCTTGAACCACTTTACCGAACACGGTATGTTTTCCGTCTAACCATGGTGTCGCTTTGTGGGTGATGAAAAACTGACTTCCGTTGGTGTTTGGTCCGGAATTAGCCATGGAAAGCATTCCCGGGGTAAAATGTTTTAATGAGGTATCAATTTCATCGAAGAATTTATAACCTGGACCGCCCGAGCCATTTCCTGCTGGGTCACCTCCCTGTATCATAAAATCAGCGATCACCCGATGAAACTTTAAGCCATTAAAAAAAGGCTTCGTTACCTTGGTGGTATCAACGCTTAACTTCCCTTCGGCTAATCCAACAAAATTACCAACGGTCATAGGGGCTTTCTGATAGTACAATTGACAGATAATGTCACCTTTTGATGTATTAAACTTTACATAAAGACCATCAGCCAATTTTGGAGTTTGTGCTTGAACCAATAAGGTCAAGGCTAAGGATGCTAATAAAAATATACGCTTCATATTATTCAAAACTTAATAATTCAACTTCAAAAACTAAACAAGAATACGGAGCAATTACGGGTGTTGGAGAAGAAGACCCGTAGGCTAGTTCTTGAGGAATGAAAAACTTATATTTCGCTCCTTTCGACATTAACTGAACTCCTTCTGTCCATCCCGGAATTACCTGATTCAAGGGAAACTCAATCGGTTCGCCTCGTTCCACCGAACTATCAAATACTATGCCTTCAATCGTAGTACCGTGATAATGCACCTTTACGGTAGATTCCGCGGATGGATGAACTCCATCTCCTTCTTTCATTACTTGATATTGCAAGCCACTTGCGGTGGTAAAAACGCCTTGTTTTTTTCCATTATCTGCAAGAAACTTATCGCCAGCCACTTTGTACACTTCGCTTTTCTTGTCTTCCTCTGCTTGTTTCTTCATCGCTTTTTCTTGGAAATACATCGACAACACCATGTCGGTACTGTCTTGGCATACTAAGCGTCCTTTAGCGACTGCATCTCTAAATCCTTGAATAATCAATTCGAAATTAGCCTCGCTCATTTCTTTGCCTAGGCTGTTTCCGATGTTAACTCCCATCAAGTAGGAAACGGAATCTATTTGGTTTTTCAAAACTACTTTCTTTGCTTTCTTTTGAGCAAGGGCAGTAAACCCGAACAGGACAGCGCCTGTTAACATGATTATTTTTTTCATATGTTAATTTCTATTATCAACTCCCCAGTACATTTTATTGCGAATAGTATCTAAGAAGTTCGTATGTTCAAATTTAATCACATTAATTAGAAACTCTGCCTTAGTTACGTGGATTTCTTCCCCTTGTTTAATATTTTTTGTGACACCATCTAAACTTACTAAGCATGTTCGATCGCGGCTCTCTAGGATTAAATCAATCGACATATGATCTGGAACTACCACTGGGCGTACATTTAAATTATGTGCAGCGATTGGAGTTATGATGTGTACTTGACATCCTGGTGTGATAATCGGACCTCCGCAACTTAGGTTGTACCCTGTTGATCCCGTTGGAGTGGAAACAATCAAACCATCAGCCCAATAAGAATTCAGGTATTTACCATCCAATTTTGCATGCACAGTAATCATGGAAGAAGTATCTTTTTTCGAAATTGTCAATTCATTTAAGGCGAAGTTCTCTAAGCCAAACAACTCATCTTGGGTTCTTACCCGAATCAAGGATCTTTTCTGAAATTCGTACTTCTTGTCCTCCAACAGTTGAAACGTTTCGCCAATGGCCTCTTTTGAGATGTTTGACAAGAACCCTAACCTACCCGTATTAATCCCAAGAATCGGAACACCAGAATCGCGCACAAAACGTACCGCTCGGAGGAATGAGCCATCACCCCCAAGACAAATCATATAGTCGATGCCTTTTTTAAAATCTTGATCGTTCACATAGGTTGTACACGGCAATGAAAAATCATATTTTGATGTTAGGTGATCGAGCATATCCTGCTCCATGACCACGTTCCAACCACGTTTTTGACACTCAGCATGTACTTGATATACATAGTCAAGACTTTGTCTTGTGAATTTCATCCCGTAAATTGCTACGTGCTTCATTAGAATTTCATAAAGTTCATAAGGGCATCGAATCGCTGACGCAAGTCCTCTTCGGCATCTTTATCCTGGTAGGCCGCCTTCACCTGATAATCATAGCGCTCAAAAGTTCGAATGATGGATGTCAAATTCGACGTATTAATTTTTAAGGTTACTTCCGTATGGGTAGATTCTTCGTTCGAAGTAATATAGGAGCTTAAAATTTTAGCGTTATTGCTCTCCACAATTTGAGCAATTTGGGCAAGGCTGTAATCTACTTGATTCATCTCAAGCACCAAGATGCCTCCATGCTCCTTCAGGCTTCCAAAATTGGACAGAACAGACATAATTCCATAGACAGAAATACATCCAAGATACTCATCATTATCGTTCAATACCGGAAGAACTGAAAGTTTCTCGGAAGACATTTTTAGGAGTATATCGTATACGTGTGCATTTTGATTTACAAATGGACGCGGTAAATGGTCAAATAAATGATCCAAGTCCGATTCCAGATTTAAGTGATCAAGAACCGCAGATTCAGATACCACGCCAACAAAATTGCCATTTTTCAATACAGGCAGGTGGCTAACCTTGAATTCATCCATCCAAAGCATAACTTTTTCACCCGAATCTGTATGCAATAAGGGAGGAATTTCTTCAGAAAGGATTTCTAACGCGCGCATAACCGGATGCTAAGGTATGGAATTCCGTATAGAGTTTGTAATTTTGACCAAAAATCAGGTGACGAAACTCAGCGTAAACATTAATAAAATTGCAACCATCCGCAATGCTCGCGGGGGTCAAACCCCTAATGTAGTTCAATTTGCTATTGATTGTCAGACCTTTGGCGCGGATGGCATCACGGTTCACCCACGACCAGACGAGCGTCACATTACATACAAAGACACCTTAGAAATTTCTGAGGTCATTACCACTGAATTTAACATTGAGGGCTACCCCGATGCACGATATTTCGAGATACTAAAAAAAACCAAGCCAGCACAAGCAACCCTAGTGCCTGATGGTCCAACGGTACTAACTTCTAACGCGGGATGGGATGTAAAAGCGAATGAAACAGCCCTCGCTCGATGGATTGATGAAATTAAAAGCTTGGGAATTCGATGCTCCTTATTTATGGAACC
>CANHHA010000053.1 GCA_947460825.1 Flavobacteriales bacterium | reverse complement strand
GTTGCTTTTAATGCAATTACCGTATGCGCAATCGGCGTACCTATATTGCGTAACACCGTTGAATCCGTTAGGTCTCTCTGTAGGCGTGATATGGGGAGTTTTGCGGAAAAATGTTCAAAAATCGCGTTGGCAATTCCAAGGTTACCTTCTGCATTTTCAAAATCGATTGGATTAACTTTGTGGGGCATGGCGCTGGAGCCAATTTCACCTTCTTTCAGTTTTTGTTTAAAATAGTCCATCGAAATATAGGTCCAAACGTCTCGGTTCAAATCGATGAGAATGGTATTCATTCGTTTGATGGCGTCAAACAAAGCGGCCATGGAATCGTAGTGTTCAATTTGCGTGGTAGTTTGACTTCGTGCTAGTCCGAGTGATCCTAAAAAGTGATTGGAAAACGCTACCCAGTCGATGTTTGGGTATGCCACATGGTGGGCATTGAAATTTCCAGTTGCCCCTCCAAATTTAGATGCGTAAGGGATTCGTTTGGCAACGTTTAATTGAATTTCCAAACGTTCCGCAAATACTTGAATCTCTTTACCCAGGCGGGTTGGAGATGCGGGTTGTCCGTGTGTTCTGGCAAGTAAGGGAATGTCTTTCCAAATGCTAGCTAAGGATCTTAACTTAGCAAGAACTTCTTCGTATACTGGAAAAAGTTCATGTGCAATACCGTCCTTTAGTGATAACGGAATCGCAGTATTATTTATGTCTTGTGAAGTTAATCCAAAATGAATGAACTCTGAGCAAAAACTCCAATCATGCTGCTCAAATTTATCTTTCAGGAAATATTCAACAGCTTTTACATCGTGATTGGTGGTTCGTTCGATTGTTTTTATGCCTTCGGCATCTGAGGGTGAAAAGTTTAGGTACCAACTGCGTAAGGTTTCTGCACTAACCATTTCTACATTTTGAATAATCCCCGTCTGCATTAGGGCGATGAAGTATTCAACTTCAATTAAAACGCGGTAACGTATTAAACCAAACTCAGAGAAATAGGGTTGTAAGCCAACTGTTTTTGAATGATATCGGCCATCAATTGGACTGATGGTAGAAAGGGGGGGGAAATCCATAATGCTTCTAAAAAGCAAAGGTACAAATTTTATACAGCGATGTTGTGTTCGCGGAGTACATCGTTTAATGAGGTTTTTAAATCCGTTGAAGCAGACCGTTGACCAATGATTAAGGCGCAAGGTACTTGATATTCTCCGGCGGCAAAGGTTTTAGCATAAGATCCAGGAATCACCACACTTCGAGCAGGCACATATCCGCGCATTTCTACAGGTTCAGGCCCCGTTACATCAATGATTTTAGTGCTTTTTGTGAGGACGACGTTTGCACCCAACACCGCTGCTTTACCCACGCGAACTCCTTCAACAACAATACAACGCGAACCAATAAATGCATCGTCCTCAATGATTACGGGTGACGCTTGTAAGGGTTCTAATACCCCACCAATTCCAACCCCACCGCTTAAGTGTACGTTTTTACCAATTTGTGCACAACTCCCAACGGTCGCCCAAGTATCCACCATAGTACCTGAATCCACGTAGGCACCTATATTTACATAAGAAGGCATCATAATAACACCTTCAGCTAGAAAAGCACCATACCTCGCACTTGCGCCAGGAACTACGCGAATCCCTAACGCTGCATAATCAGTTTTAAGCCGCATTTTATCATGGAATTCAAAGGGACCCACTTCCATGGTTTCCATTTTCCGGATGGGGAAGTACATGACTACCGCTTTTTTAATCCATTCGTTTACCACCCATGTACCATCATCGGTTTGATTCGCAACCCGTATTTGACCCTTGTCGAGGGATTCAATAATGGACTCAATCGCATCGCGTGTAGTCTTTTCATTTAATAAGGCACGGTTTTCCCAAGCCGCCTCAATCATTGATTTTATTTCCATAGCGAGGCAAAAATAAAGTAAAAGTGTTGCATTTATTCAAATCAATGTGAAATGTATGTGAAGATTTTATGAATTACAGGGAGTACCACCAATTTAGTTATGTTTGTAACTATGAATGCATCAGAGATTTCTACAAACACGGGCAAAACAATGCCTGGAGCAAACCGCATGTTACTCCTACTTACCGTGATTAATTTGTTTAATTTTTTAGACCGATATGTACTTTCGGCAGTTTTAGAACCTATCAAAGCTGAGTTGAACATCAAAAACGATGGCGACATGGGGAGGATGGCGACTGCATTCATGTTGGGGTATTTTCTTACTTCACCAATTTTTGGGTATCTAGGAGACCGCTTGTCGCGAAAAAAACTAATGGCCATTGGAGTCATAGGTTGGAGTTTGGGTACGTGCTTAACAGGAATTGCCCAGGGGTTTTCGTTCATGATTTTTTGCCGGGTGATGGTTGGATTAGGCGAGGCAAGCTTCGGGGCCATTGGGCCTGCGGTCATTTCGGATGCATTTGAATCAAAGCGACGAAACAAAGCGATTACCATATTTTCTCTTGCCATTCCATTAGGTGCAGCGCTTGGTTTTGCCTTAGGCGGTGTGATTGCTGCTAGCCTTGGTTGGCGCAGTGCATTCTTTATTACTGGGATTCCAGGATTTCTCTTAGCGGCCTTGTTGTTTTTTATTCCCGAACCGGAACGTGGACAAAGCGAAGAAGGTGCCGTCTCTACGGAGAAAATCACCGTCAAGCGACTGTGGTCCTTGTTCTCAAATCGAGAGTATCTTTTTGTGAACCTTGGATACATCTTTTACACCTTTGCGATGGGTGCATTCTCCTTTTGGGGTCCTGCATTTTTACATCGAGTACATGGATTGGACGTCGCGGATGCGTCGCTTTTTCTGGGGCCCACCTTAGTAGTAGGAGGGATCTTAGGGACGCTTATCGGGGGGTATTTTGCCAATAAGTGGCGGGAAAGAAGCCCCTCGGGATATGCTAAGCTTTTAGTAATCTCCGTCCTCTGTGCGGTTCCCTTTTCCTTCATTTCTTTTTTAACGGAAAACACCTTGCTCAGCATGGTATGTATTGCGCTATCCCTGATCTTTTTGTTTCAATCAACCGGACCGATCAATACCGTTATTGTGGAAAGTGTTGCACCCAACATGCGCGCTTCTGCCATGGCCATTTGTATATTTATGATTCATGCGTTCGGGGATTTGTGGTCGCCTGAGTTGGTAGGCCGTGTTTCAGACCAATTTGGTGGGAATTTACGCATTGGCATGTTAATTCTCCCGGGAGCTTTTCTTTTGGCTGCCGTGTTTTGGTTTTTTCTTATAAAAGAACAGGATAAAAAAGGGGCCTTGGAGCTTCTTAAAGGAAAATGATTGCAACGTTCTCTAGGTCTTGGTTTAAACCCGCCCCCAGAAGAAATACCTATTTAAATGAGTTTAAGTGGTAATTAGTTATATGGATGACTAGTTGATTCCTCCAATGAACTGTGTTTTTTATTTCCTTTCAATCCCGATAATGGCTAGGTTGGCTAATCCGATTCCATCGGAATCGTAAATGATTGTTTCAGTCATGTAGCAATCAAGCGACCCCAGCGGGGTCGAACATCTTGTTGTTATTGTGTTACCTGGCTTTAGTCGTGACCATCGATATCCCAATATCGATCTTATTGCACCCACTTTCCATAATTATTCTAAGAATACCGCAAAATTAATCTTCAATTATGTGTACTTCCGCTCCTATTCCCAAACATACCGCTCATCGTAGGCTACCTCGTATTTTTCTAGAAAATTTTTGTATTCGGTTTTAAATGCTTTTTTACGGTGGTGTTCCTTTTGGTTTGCGATATATTGGATAACCCGCTCAACCTCCGCAGGATTCACGGAAAACGCGCCGTAGCCGTTTTGCCATGAGAAATTGGCATAGGCCGCACCTTTGGATTTAATCCATTTAGAAGAATGGGATTTCAGTTCTTCCAGCAATTTCATCAAAGCCACCTTTTTGGATAGCATGCATAGGATATGAATGTGGTCGGTGTAACCTCCTACCTTGATTACATGGCATTCAAGGTTATTGCAGATGCCACCGAGATAGCTGTAGAGTTCCTCTTCTATTGATTCTTGTATTAAAGGCTGCCGGTACTTCGTGCTGAATACGATGTGCAGGTAATTTTTTACGAGTGATTGTCCCATTTGATTAAGGTATTGCGCCCCTTCAGGGCTAACCCAAAACGCTTACAAATTATAAATAGTATAAATATTTGCAACCTAGCCCCGAAGGGGCGCAATCCATTAGCCCTGAAAGGGCGTAATCCCCTAGCCCCGAAGGGGCGCAATCCGTTAGCCCCGAAGGGGCGTAATCCGTTAGCCCTGAAGGGGCGCAATCCATTAGCCCTGAAAGGGCGCAATCCGTTAGCCCTGAAGGGGCGCAATCCGTTAGCCCTGAAAGGGCGCAATCCCCTAGCCCTGAAAGGGCGCAATACCATTCCACCGAAGGGGCGAGATAATTCGTAACCCATCAAAAAATTTCATGCAACACGGGTGATAGATAGAAATAGGGTATTCCTACCTGCTATATATTATCTTCCTGCTAGGTAATCGCTTAAATATAAAAACGGCTCATTCAGCGTACCCTCGAAGGTTGTTTCTGATGCGCTGTAAATAATTTGATCTGGGTCTTCACCCAACAACCTTGGAATTACGTGCTTTAATAATTCACTTCCAAAGTCTTCAGAGGCATCCTTGGGTAATTCACACGGTAAATTGTCTACCGCCATGACTGCAACGGCATCGTTTTCCATGAAATTGCATTCTTCGTTGGTGTTTGGATTCCATCCATAAATGGCATTGCCGATCTTTGAGGGACGTATCGTACATGCGATTGGACCGGCGATGTCACAAGAGATGTCTGCAACTACCTTTAATCGCGTATGCTGGATAAAATCCTGCTGAGTAAGTAAAGCCGGTGCTTTGTTGTCCCAATAATGACAGGGGACATACATATCGGAACTCACCGCATATTTTGTTAAAATAGACGAATATTCTCCGGGATTTGCATAAAATTCAGCTTTATCAAAACTACCCGTTTGATTGCGGTAATAATCTGCCGCTTCTAGTTGACAATAAACGGGTTCATTGAATGTTTGCGTTAGGTATTCTTCGGGACTTACTTCCTTAATAGGTAATAAATCAATGATTTCTTTGGCACCATGTCCAACACGACCAAAACCAGTTACCAAACACCTGAAATTGGTTGGAAGTACCACTTTTTTCAATTCTTGTTCCACTTCTTTACGATCATGGCATTCATGCGCTGGTTTTAAAGAATACGTTCCATGTTTTAATCCATAGGTCAGAAATCCATTATAGCAGCCAACAATCCCCGCATAGCGACCAAATCCAATTAAACGCGTTCGGTATTTATCCTTGATCACCTCGTAATCGATTAATCGAATTTTTTGGTCCAATAAAGATCTCAGTAATTCGCGGTTGTATGGTTGTTTCTTGATCGTATGGGAAAAGAACATAAACGTTTTGCCTGGAATCAAGGCAGAGATAGGAACTTCCTTTACGCCAAGAATTATATCGCAGTCAAACAAGTCATCTACGACATCAATGCCTTGATCTCGGTATTCTTGATCAGTAAACGTGCGAATCGGGCTGGATTGTACCACTACTTCGGCCTGAGCGTACATCGTTTTGAGAACCTTACATTGATGAGGTGTCAAGGGTGTTCTGAAATCTGGGGGAACTTTCCCTTCTTTAATTACGCCAATACGAATTGGTTCCATGGGTGTTATTTTTGCAAGTAAGCGTCAATAAATTCTCTAATACAGCCTTCTCCACCTTTAGTGGATAATATTATGGAGCAAACGGATTTAACTTCGTTTACGGCATCCGAAGGACACGCTGCTAATCCGATGTTTTTCATAAGCTCAAGGTCATTGATGTCATCCCCAATGATAGCCACTTGATGCAACGCTAATCCGAGTTCGGTACACCATGTTTTAAGGATGTCTAATTTCGGTTCTTGCCCAACATAGCAATGACTTATGCCTAATAATTCGGCGCGTTTCTGCACCATAATTTTTGTAAATCCAGAGGAAATAATCCCAACCTTAAATCCTTTTTTTGTGAGTCCTAGGATTCCTAAGCCATCTTTAGTATTGAACTTTTTGATTTGGTCCCCGGATTCCGTCCAGTACATGCCACCATCGGTCATTACCCCATCCACATCTAAGATCAAAAGCTTGATATCCTTTATTTTCTTTGCAATATGATCTGCATGAAATAAGGGTTTGAATAAAAGCGACATAAGATCAAGGGTATATTCATCAGCAATCGCTTCCAAGTCGTATAACGTCAATTCTTTAACTTCATCTACTTCTAAATCCGCCAAGAAATCATTGTAGTGCATTCCATGTTTGGCGCACAATCCTTTAATATTTTGTTCTAGATACATCATACGATTTTATACCCAACCGCCGCAGCTACAGGTTTTAATTCATGATACAATTGTGTAAATGCCTCATAGGTCAATTGCTGCGAGGCATCAGATTTGGCAACCTTAGGATTTGGATGCGTTTCAATCAGTAGTCCATCAATTCCCATGGCAACGCATGCTTTTGCTAAGGGAGCTACGCCGTATGCATATCCCATCGCGTGAGAAGGGTCTAGAATCACCGGAAGATTGGTGTGTTCTTTCAACCACGCCACGCCACATAAATCTAAGGTAAAGCGTGTTCCCGTTTCAAAGGTTCTAATGCCGCGTTCACAAACCATAACATCTTGATTTCCACCAGACAATACGAACTCAGCCGCTTGAACTAATTCTTGTAGCGTGGTTCCAAACCCGCGTTTAATCAACACCGGCTTATTTATTTTAGCACATGCCCTTAAGATCCCTTGGTCATACATGGCTTTCGCACCAACCTGAATGATGTCGGTATGTTCAATAATTTCATCAATGTGTGTGGCATCTCGCGCTTCTGTGATCACGGTTAGTCCATGTCTTTCGCGCATTTTTGCTAACAGTTTTAGTCCATCTAATCCCATACCTTGAAATGAATAGGGACTTGTCCGAGGCTTATAAGCACCTCCCCGAAGGGTATTTAACCCAAGGGATTTTAATAACTGTGCCGCACTTTCAATTTGCTCTTCCGATTCTACTGAACACGGACCACCAATAAGCACGGTATGCTTGCTTTGGCCTCCAATCGTAGTAGCACCGAAATTGATGGTGCGCGTTTCTGGGTTGTACCCTCTGCTCGCTAACTGCATATCATTTGGGAAAACCCATGATGCGTCGGCATGTTCAACCAATCCCGCAGGAACCTCTTTCATGGAGGAACCGGTAATTAGGGTATGTGCGCCATCGAAAATATGAAAGGCTTTGTGAGCTGCTGCAAGTTGTTCGGCTTGCGCTCCGCTTAGGGTTGATTTTAGTTTTATAATCATAATTCACCTTTTATCAGGTTAACAAAATTAATGATGCCTACGGCTTGGTGTTGTTCATTCACTACCGGTAGGTACATCACGGGGAAACTTGTGCGTTTTAGCACCTGTAATAAATCGATAACCGATTGCTTAGCAGATATGGTTAACGGATTTCGATTAACAAGCGATGCCGGTGTAATGGCTTGATTGTTTTTTAACTGATTCAACAGTGCTTTTCGAATGTCGGCACTTGATACAATGCCCACTAAGACGCCTTGTTCATCGATGACCAAACAAAACCCTAAGCTACCAGATTCGATAACCTCAAGAATGGATTCCGTAGAACAGGTAGCTATCTGAACCAAAGGACATTCCTCTAAGGGAATCATGAAATCTGCGATTTGATAGGTAGAGGCTTGATTACGGGCGGTTAAATTCATTAAGGCATGACCAATGCTGGGGCCTTTGAATAAATACGAACCGGAAACAGCGGTACTTACCCCCATGTTTCTTAGGATAAAGGAAACTTCTCCGTTAACGCCACCATCCACATGAATGGATTTGTTGGGATATCGTTTTCTAAAGGTTCTAATTTTTTTGAAATTCTCTTTATCGAACACACCGCCGGATTGACCGGGCACCGTGGCCATGATCAGAATGAAATCGCACGAAGTGTGTGGATCGAATGCATCTACTGAAGTTGGCGTAGTGATGGCTACGCCTTTGGCTGCGGTTAACTCACTTGGCCAAATTATAGGTTCCACCAAGGGCTCCAATTGAAAGGTGACGTATTCCACAGGAACTTCGAGTAAGCGCTGGTAATATTTAGATGGGGTAGGAGTAATGATGTGTAAATCGACCGGGATATTACTGATTTTTCGGAGCGCCACGATATCGTCAAATACACTGAGATCATCGTTACAATCTACGTGAAAAAGATCCACTTGGTGCGCATCTAAGGCGCTAATGGTTTGTGCTAATTCGTTGCGTGAATCACTGTATATCGAAGCAGAAATCTTCATTGCTGCAAAGGTACGGAATCTAGCGCGAGGATTACACTATTTGCATTTTCCTTTTTTATATTTTGTTTTGCCTTCAATGCATTGAATTACCGCTTCATTTTGGTAAGTATTTCCTTCGCAATCACAAACCGGATCGTAATAGTTCGGGTTGATGTCCATCACCTCACAGGCCCATTTATCGTGTTCAATGCATCCACCTTTTTTACAGGAACTCAGAATGAATAGGGCAGAAACACTTAAAACAAAGATCATTTTTTTCATTCGAACGATTTTAATTGATTGGACGTGAAATCCCATTCAGGAGTATCTAAGTTTTGGCCAAAATCAAGGTCGTACCATGGACAACCTGGAGTTGCAGGATTATCTAGGATTTGAATTTCTTGAGCGGGCATGTAGCTTTGGGCCAACATGAATTTAACTTTACCTGCTTTATCGATGCACTTATCCACTACAATGATGGCATGGCCGTAAGATTGTCCTCGTGGAGGTCCTGTAATAAATACGTCACCAATTTCAAGTGATTCAACGGGTTTAGTGGTTAGCTGTTGATTTAAGGAAGTCGTGTTAGCCGTATTAAACACTGTTTCTAAATACGTCCAAAGATTGGTTTGGTTAGGGGTTCTTCCGGCTAGCCACGTCGTGTAGGAGATGGTTTTACCGCTTGCTTGTCGAAATGAAATCTCCTTGAATCGAGCTTGACTAAAGAGGTAATCTGCCCGAAGGCGCATAATGGCATCGGCGCATTGATGCAAGTCTTTTTTTCCAATAGGAAGATCTACTACTGCCAGATAGGTTTGGTAATTTGGTTTGATTTCGCCACTGAATGTCTTAACCTCACTTCCATCCGCTTTGAGCGGTAGATTTCTTAAATACAATTCAAAAGAACTGCCTTCTGAGTTGATTCGCGTAAAACCTTCCGGTGTATTGAAGCGTGTTTCTATGGTTTTTCCTGTTGAAATAATCCAAGATATTGGCTCTTTTACCGTTGTTTTTTCATTAATTTTTGAAGGTTCCGAGGATTCCTTGGTTTGGCAAGACGCTACGGAAACGATCATTAAAATGCCATACAGAAGTGGTTTCATAGGTGTATTTAATTTAAGTTACTTCTTTTTAACGCAGGTTAATTGAATGGTTTCACCCACCATGCAAATTGATCCTCCCGGAAATGGACTATAACTGAAATAAATCTTTTGATTTTCCGCTAGTAAACTGCTATCAAACTCACCTAAATTGACGGGTTCAAAGGTTTTTCCGTTCGCTTCAATCACCCATCCACACCCATCAAGTCCGGTGAGATTCTTTAATTTCCCTTGAATTGCTGAAGTACATGAGGTGCTTTTTGAACAACTGACCAATAGCACCAGACTGATAATTGATATCCATTTCATAGCTTAAAAGTAGTGAAAAATGACTGAAGGATTTTAGGACTTATGTAACTAAGAATTTATTCTTCCCCCTTTGAAGGGCGATTGCCTATTATAACGCACATCCCAGTCTCAGTAATAGGTCGAAAGAATTTATGTCTCCATAATTTGATTTAAATGCGATTTCATCCATATAACTTTGTAAGTGTTTTCTACTAATTTGATGGTATTGTCC
>CANHHA010000052.1 GCA_947460825.1 Flavobacteriales bacterium | reverse complement strand
GTGAGTGTTGCAACATAGGTAATGCTCGAATCAGGAGTGGCGAGCACATTTGGTCCACTGTTGTTGTTTAAGAACTGATTGGGTGACCATGCAATGGTACCTACGCCACTTGCCGATAAGGGAACTTGCCCACCAATACAAATGGAAGTATCATTAGAAAGACTGAGGTTCAGGGGGACCACATTCAGAGGCACTTGCAGGGTATCCGAACCGCAGCTGTCACTTATGATTACCGTAAAGATAGTATTAGTGGATATGGTCGCCACTGGATTTGGAATGGATGGATTGCTTAATACATTGGCCGGAGTCCAAGCGTAGGTAGATCCACCAAATGCATCCAGTTGAAACGGTGCCCCTGGACATACCGCTTGCGAAGGAATGGTGACCCCTCCTTGAAAATCCCCAATATTCACTTGAATGACAGCAGTATCCGGTTCATAACAATTGGCAGAGTCAGACACAATCAAGGTGACGGTATATACGCCTGCGGCATTGTATTGATGGCTTGGTTGATATTGATTTGAGGTGGAATTGTCTCCAAAATTCCAAGAATAGGTATTCCCATTCACACTGTTGTTGTTGAACACTACGGGTTGTGGGATGCAAATAAGCGGTGAAGGTTGAGCCAATACCGCATCAAGCGTACTTAAATCGAATTTAAATACCGCCATGTTACAATTGGGGCTTGGGTTTTGGGGCGACCAACTACCCGGCGTAGAGGTGAATCCAAAATTATTGCCGCCACACGCTCCGCATACTGCATGGTAAATCCGCCCTTTTTTATCAAAACGACTTGTTCCACCATCTACATGGTTTGAGCTGCTGGTGAGACCACCCATATAAGTCCCGTAATTTAATACCGCTGCGTCTGCAGCAAAAACTGCCAGATAAAAATTTGAGCCGTTGGTGGTGCTTTGATAAGCGTTGGGGGTAGTTACAAATCCATTCGTAGAGGAGAACAGTGCCTGAGAAACTGCGCTGTTGGCATTCAATTGACCTCCCCAGCCCGAAACATAAATTTCATAACAATCTGAAACAAGAAAGGCTGTTGGTGAAATTTCAACATGCCCAGATCCTGCGCCAAATACCGTCGACCATTGTATTGCTCCTAATCCAGTATCGTATTTTCGAAGAAATTGTCCAGAATTTGGTGTGCCAATACACCCCGGTGAAATTTGCCAATTGGATTCAGTTTGACCATAAACATAGACTTGGTTTGAAGGATCGCAGCGCACGAAATAGGTTTGGTCGTATTCATTGGCGCCCATAAACGTGGCTGAAACTACACTTCCATTTCCTGGATTAAATCGCGCCACATAACCGTCTGAAAGTCCACCGTTATTTGATAGGTCATTTCCAGACGATACACCGGGAAAATTCGGCGAAGTAGATCCACCAGCTAAATAAACACTTCCGTTTGGACTGATTTCAATAGAGTTCCCGCTGTCTGCTCCGATTCCACCAAAATAAGTACTCCAAAGCAAGGTGTTCAGATTATTCGAGAGTTTACAAACCACAGCATCTTGCAATCCGTTAAGCACAGTAGAAAATGCACCGCCCGTGGTCGGAAAATTATTGGATGCGGTGGTACTAGAAATGTAAACATTGCCGCTGGCGTCAAGAATTATTTCCCCACGGAATTGATCTCCGTAGTTATAGTGTAAGTTGTTAAGATTTAAACCATCTGAATTACTCCCTCCAAGGTAGGTGGAGGCGATTAAACTGGCACCGTTGGTACTGAACCGAGAAATAAAAATATCACTACCGTCAAAGGTGAGTGAGTTTTCTGTTACGGTTGGACCGCCATTGTACGTAGCATCATATGCTCCAGCGGTCGTTGGGAAATTTGAAGAACACGTTACCCCATATACATAGAGTTCACCGGTCGGACCGCTAACGATGCTGTGAGGCGTTTCATTTCCCGCCCCGCCAAAATAGATGGAGTAGAGTAGGTTCGTGCCTGCAGGATTAAATTTTGTGATTCCGATATCAAAAGGCATTCCTCCCGCCCCATTATTATAAGTAATGTCATATGCTCCGGGAGTGGTTGGATAACCGTATCCGAAGACAATTCCCGCTCCATACAGATTACCTGCGGCATCTGGGGTGGCTGTAAATCCCCAGTTATCCGTACTTGATCCTGAAAAAGATGAAAAAGTAAGGCTAGGATCTATTAGCAAGGAATCATAGGAAGAATTTAGGCCAGCAATATCAAATCCACACACATTCCCATCGAGTTTATATGAAATGGCTACTGGTTTTTTCACACCGTTTAAGTAGGTCCACGCTTTAGGTGCACTTTCAATGATTTCGCCAAAGCGGTGTGCAATGACCAGTTCGTTTTTTTTATTTATTGAAACGTGAGATGCCCCTTCAATGATAAATTGGATATCTGACGGATTAGCATGCGCTTGAAGTTTGAATCCATATTCAAGTTTTTCGGTTTGCGTGGAATAAAACAGGTCTATCCCTTCGTAAAATGATGCGTATTCGGCTTGATTTACATCGTGAACTTCACTTACCCATTTGGATTGATCTGAACCGATAAAGTAATTTGAATAATGAGACGATTGCTTCCCTGTATAATGAAGGCCGTGATTTTTAACACCAAGGAACCGCTGATGAATCGAATGCGTTTTTAGCGTTGGATTCGTTTCTTGCTCTTCATGGGAGGGAAGTTCATACAAATAAAAGTTCATGCCCTCTTGGCCCACATGAATACGCCCTTGATTCACGGGTATGGTAAAATCAATGGAATCTACCCATTGTCCTTTATTTGGTGTCATCCATATGGCTTGACCAAAAAGACTAAGTACAAAACATTGAATCCCAAGAAGTAGGAAAAATCTCATTGTGGCTAAGTTACGCAAGCGCGGTTAAATTATAATACTACAAAGGCTATTTTATGGTTGCTTTATGGCTTTTTTTTAATGGAGATAAAGTGTATTTTTACCTTCAAATTTTCTTAAATGAAACAATTCATCGCTGTTTTAGCGCTATTACTTGTTAATATATCCGTTTGCCTCTCACAGCAACTTGGCGATTATTCACGCGTCAAAATCAATTCAGACGAACAAGGCTTACAATTTCTTTCGAGTCAAGGGGTCACCATTGATCACGGGGTTCATAAAGAAGGATTATACTTTATTTCTGATTTTTCACATGCGGAAATAGAAATTATGCAAGCGAATAATTTCAATATTGAAATTTTAATTCCGGATGTTGTTTCCTATTACGAGCAAATTTTAGCGGAACCTGCAACAAACACAAGCAACCACAATGCCAGCTGTGCGGGTGCGGGTGCCAGTGTTACGAATCCCTATATTAATCCCGTAACACCCAGTCATTTCAACCTTGGTACCATGGGAGGGTATTTAAAATACAGTGAGATGTTGGCGGAATTAGATGAAATGGCCGCTACCTATCCGACGTTAATTTCGGTTAAAGCGCCAATTTCCAATTTTTTAACGCATCAAAATAGACCGTTGTACTATGTGAGAATTTCTGACAATCCAACGGTAGATGAGGGTGAACCTAAAGTACTATACACAGCAATTCATCACGCCCGTGAACCGATGGCTTTAATGGAGACTATTTTTTACATGTGGTATTTATTGGAAAACTACGGAACCAATGATGAGGTTACATACCTAGTGAATCACTTACAATTGTATTTTGTGCCGTGTATAAATCCGGATGGTTACGTATACAATGAAACCACCAATCCAAACGGTGGTGGCATGTGGCGAAAAAATCGTCGAAACAATGGCGGTGGGGTCTATGGAGTGGACCTCAATCGTAATTATTCCTATGGATGGGGAACCACCGGAACGAGCAATAATACAAGTAACGATACCTACTGTGGCCCCTCAGCCTTTTCTGAACCAGAAACACAAGCCATGCGCTGGTTGGTACAAAACAATCATTTTATAACCGCATTTAATGCGCATACCTATGCCGAAGATATTCTCTTTCCGATTGGAACTACCACAGCAGAGTTTGCTCCGCACCACAACTGGTTTCAAGATGAATCTAACCATCAGGTTCAATATAACGGGTATTCAGCAATTAAGAGTAGTGCCTTGTATCCTGCATCCGGAGATTCAGATGATTACATGTACAAAGTGGATATTGGTGTTGGACAAAAAGACACCATGTTTGTGCATACTCCAGAGGTAGGTACCGCATTTTGGCAGCCATCCAATCAAATCATACCAACCAGCGCAGAAATGCTATTTCCAAATTTAGTGTTAGCGCATTTGGCTCGAGTTTATGCCATCACAGCGGATACGGATCCAAACATGATTGCGAACATCAATGGAAATTTTAACCACAGTATTAAACGCTTAGGGAGAGAATCAGGACCCGTTACGGTGTCTATTACACCGATTCAGAACATAGTGAATGTTGGAAATTCAGTGACTTACACCCTGGCGCAGCAACAAACTTCAACGGGAGCAATTAGTTATTCATTAAATCCAAGCATTCAATTTGGAGATCAAATAATTTATGTCCTTGAAACCAATAACGGTCTTTGGATTAAGCGAGATACTATATTTAAAACGTTTGGGGCCTTGACGTCTCAAGTGATTGAAAATGCTACTTCCACAGCCAATTGGACCGGAAATTGGAGCACCACAACCGCTACTTTTGTTTCACCAACGCGCTCGTTTACCGATTCGCCCACAGGTAATTATGGGAACAATACCAGTAAAACGTATACCTATGTGCCAGCCGTAGATTTAACCAATGCTTCCAGTGCAATGGTTCGGTTTTATGCAAAGTGGAATCTTGAAGCGGATTATGATTATGTTCAATTTCTAGTTTCTATAGATAACGGTACCACGTGGATTCCACAATGTGGCAATTATACCGTATCCGGGACCAATGCCAGCGGTAGTGTTCAGCCCAATAATCAACCCGTATATGAAGGGGTACAAAGTGCGTGGGTATTGGAAGAAATCAACCTGAGTGATTACTTAGGTCAAGTCATTAAATTCAGGTTTAAACTGGGTTCTGACGGCGGAACCGTAGCGGACGGGTACTATTTCGACGATTTTGAAATCCTCTATAATTTAAATGCACCACCCGTTGCACCCGTTGCTTCGTTTAACACTTCTGCAAATTCTACCTGCACGGGCGCAACAGTAGTGTTTTCAGATGCATCATCCAATAACCCTTCAGCTTGGTCTTGGGATTTTGGGGATGGGTCAAGCGCAGCGGTAGAAAATCCAACGCACGCTTATGCGAATGCAGGGACGTACATAATTTCTCTTACCGCATCGAATGCGGCGGGATCCGCTTCATTTACCGATACAATCGTAGTTTTTACCACTCCAGCCGTATCGCTTAGTGCTTCTGACAATGCAGTTTGTTTAACGGATGGGGTAGTAGATGTTATCGTTAATCCTGCGAATGCTCAACTTACAGGAACTGGCTTGAGCAATGGCGCATTTGATCCAACGGTTGCGGGTGTGGGTAGTTTTGTCATAACCGCTTCAATTACAGATCCAAACGGATGTGTTGGTACGGATACGCTAAGCATTCAGGTGGATGACTGCGCGAACCTGTTGAATCAAAATCTAAGTAATGTGTTGATCTATCCCAATCCTACGAATGGTGAGGTAATGATTATAGGAATAAGCGCGGGTTCCAGAATTCAGTTGTTGGATTGTTCTGGAAAATTACTTTATGAAGTTAAGGTGCAAGGCACCTCGATGACCTTGGATTTAAGTGCCTTCAGTACGGGGATTTACATGGTGAATTGTACCCTTGCTTCAGGAAGTGTTCGGCAATTACTCATTAAAGAATAATAAACTGCTGATTAGTTGTTATTGCAGCTCCGACGGGAATCGAACCCATATCTAAAGTTTAGGAAACTTCTATTCTATCCATTGAACTACGGAGCCAATAAAAAAATGCCCCATTGAATGCTGACGAGTAATATCAGCACCATGACAGGCATCGCCTCGTCATGGCTACGGAGCCAAAACGTGCTCAAAGGTAAAAAAACATCCTTGAAAAGTACGAGTACTTTGAGTTAAACGAGCCTCTATTCGTGGGAATGTAAACCTTTTTTTAAGGATAACGCATCTTTTTGTTTTATTTCACGTTATTCGTTACATTTGATACCAAAATTTAAATGATGAAAATTTTTTCTATATCACTTTCTTTATTGATCGTACTATTCAGTGTAAGTTCTTGCATAGAGCATGAAGTAGTTCCGCCGCCAATTAATACAGTAAACTTAGACGGAAGTTTTACTGGCTATGTCAATGGTACCCAAGTGGAGTTCACACAAAATGTCAACAGTTATCTAGGAAACACCTCTTCTGAGTCATTTGTTCAACCTTCACCCTTGCCATCTCGAAGAGTTTATATGTTTGAAATGGCCTCGCCGTCAAATCCAGTGAGTATTCGAATCAAACTCGGTGCGTTAAACTGGGATTTAGCAGCCAATACAGAGCCAAGCTTAACCATGTTTAATGATTTTAATACCAACGCGTCAGTTGCTGCGCCATCATATTCGAACGGTGCAATCGCAGGGTTTGAAGTGGCCTATACAGATAATACCTCACGTATTTGGTTATCAAAGCAAAACAATCCTGTTCCTCAGGCTGTAGCGTTTACTAACATCAAACAGCAATCCGATGGTACCGGAGATTATTCGTTTTTTGAATGTAATTTCTCGTGCTACGTGTACAGTTTAAATCCTCAAACAAGTTTGATAGACTCCCTCCCGATACAAAACGGAAAGTATCGAGGATGGTTTAAACGATAATTGAATGCCGCATTTGCGGCATTTTTTTTAACAGTATGAATCGGTTGAAAATAGCAATAATTGGGGATTACAACTTTACCTTTAATGCACACCATGCAACCAATTTAGCATTAGATCATGCGGCAAACTTTCTCGATATTGAGATGTCTTACTATTGGATTAGAATTCAAGAGGTTGCTCAGCAAAAGGTTGCTTTTTTTGAAACCTATGATGCATTTTGGATTGCCCCCGGACCATATTTAAATCCATTCTTTTTAAATGGTATTTATTCTCGGCTAGCGCAATTGAATAAACCCGTACTAGCCACAGGGGAAGCCTACCGAATATTTCTGGAATTTTTAATTGCTAAAAATGGCATGAATTCCCGAGGGGATAAATTAATTTCGGATAATTTAGTGAGTGGTGCATATTTTGAGTCCATTAACGTGGTGCCAAAATCCAAGGCATTTAAAAAGCTCTACGACCACTTTACCACCAATGAACTCTCTGCAGTTCGCTATAGCCTTTATCCAAATTTTGTACTGGATTTAGTGGCAAATCACGTGGAAATTGAAGCAGTCAACCAATTTGACGATCCGGAAGCCTTGAGTTTAAAATCACATTTCTTTTTTATGGTGATTTCTTATTACCCCCAGGTTTCCTCTACTCGGGATTTACCGCATCCAATCGTCTATACCTTCATTAAAGCGGCAATGGCTCATCAGGAGGCAATCCATTCCCCAGATTGACAATAATATAAATATCCTTCTACAGGTTTCGGCATCATTTGACGTAAGGTGTTCATATACTCGGTTAATTGAAGCTTATGCGTGGCTTGATGTTTCCCTGTTTTAAAGTCAATGACAATGATTTTGTCAGGTTGTACCATGATTTTGTCGGGTCTTACCAAGGTTCCCTCAGGGGTCATGATCCAAGATTCACTGTATATGGTGATTGCGTTTTCTATCCATGTAAGATAGATGTTATCAGAAAAAATGCGCTTCGCCATTTCGTACAATACATCCCGGTGTTCTGATAAAACTTCGGATTGATCTTCAAGGATTTGAATAAACTCCGGCACCTCTTGCACGGTTGAACAAGTGGCCATGATGCGGTGAAAAGCCTTTCCAAGTAACGTTTGATCGCTGTCAAACCCCTGGCGAACTACGAGCTCCGGATACCATAATCGATCTCCAAATTCTTCCGGATGATAAAAAGTATCCGTTTCAACTCCCCCAGTTGCTGGTTCTTCTTGGCCCAAGGTAAGGGACAACACCCCATCCGTTAAATGCTCCGGATAGGTACTTGACAGTAGGTCATGCAAGGGCTTACCCATTTTATTAGACTCATACAGGTTAAATACATACAGCCGGTTAATCGGCCTCGTCATGGCAACATACAACAAGTTCAACTTATCCATAAAAAACTGATTGGATTCCTTTTCAGAGAAATCTCGAATCTCTTGAAGGGGGCTATTCTTGCTCAGTTTTCTATAATATACTTGATCGGACCCTGGAATTAAATAATAAGACATCGTGTCACTGATTGAGAAATTCACATTGGGTAAAATAACCACAGGGAATTGTAGTCCTTTCGATTTGTGAATCGTCATGATTTGAATCGCATCGTTGGTTTTTGGGAATTGAATCGCCAACTTATGTTGGTTTTTTTCATAGTACTCTACGAAACTATTTAAATCCACCTTTCTACCAATCTGAAAATTAAAACAAATGTCTGCAAAGTGATGTAAATAAACATCCGCCGTTTCATGCCATCCCATGAGGTCATAGAACTTTTGGATGAGGTCGTATAGATTCGTGTAGTTCACAAAAAACAGAGACTCTTCATGAAAGTAGGTATTAATGAATCGAGCAATGCTGAATGACCTTCGCCCGCTTGCATCTACCTCAAACAGCGCCAAGTACGCCAATTCGGGATCTTGTATTGTAAATCGCAAAAAGAGGTCGGCAAACTTCATGAATTCACGGTGATTCGAAGTTTTGTTTCGGATCTTTAAATAAGACACCACAAGGCGAATTCTAGCATCTGAATGAATCAATAAAGAATCAGCAGAGACCACTTTGTATCGATGCTCCGTTAAATACTGCGCAATCCGATTTCCTTGGTCGTTTTTCTCACTCAATATGCAGATATCTCCAGGCTTGAAGCCATCCGATACGCATTGCTCAATGATTCGAATAATTTCTTCAAAGGCCTCAATGCTTGAGTTTTTGGCATCCATACTTTTCACCTCCACATACCCTTCGAATTGTTTAACTGCATGTTGGTGTACCGAATTATAAAAACCCTCAGATCCCAGCGGAATCAACGATTTACTCGCTTCGAAAAGTTGATTGTTAAACGCAACAATGGACTTTCCAGAACGGTGGTTGTCTTCTAACACTTCAAGGCTACCCATTTGCTCAAAATATTCGGATTGTCGCGCTACCCGTGGATCGTTTTCCGGATTATAAATACTTGGTAGCGCTACAAATTGCTCTGCAAGTCCGTTATTGAACCGATATATGGATTGCTTCGCATCGCCAACAATAAGATTTTTTTGATTTTTCGAAATTGATTCTTCAATCAGTGGAATCATATTTAACCACTGCATCCGAGAGGTGTCTTGAAACTCATCCAACAAGAAATGATGCAGCTTATTACCAAGGCGTTCGTAGATGTAGGGTGCATACTGATGCTGCACTAATCCACTAATCAAGCGATTAAATTCAGAAATTCGTATGAAATGTTCACTTTCTCTAATGACGTCCATTTCCTTGGCCACGTATTGAAGCAAGGCGAGGTTATAAAAGGTTTCACGGTAGAATTTTAGTTTAACAAAGGCTTCCGTTTGGTCGGTATAAAATTCCAATAAATCATTAAGGGCAAGAATCAATTCGGCTGAAAAAACACCTTCATATTTCCCTTCATCCAACAAATTGATCACCGTGTCGGTCAGTATGCCTTTCTCTGGCCACTGAACCAAGTCACCTAAGCGACGGATGGGATTTGATGTTCTACTTTTTTGCGGCAATTGTGCATCGGCTAAGCCGGATGCTTCAAAGAGGCTAGAAATCCGAAGGCCTTGCCGGATAAGTTCATTTAAAAGCGCTTCTTGCTGTCTTGCTGCTTCTCGTAAGTCCGCTTCTTGATAGTCTTGCTCCAGTAGGGATTCCACTAAATCTATATACCGTTCTTTGGATAGTATCCCACAAAACTCAATAAGCTGATTGCGAAAATTCCAATGGGTTTCCTCTTCTAAATTCTTTTTCGTGTAATTCGAGATTAACCCGGTTAATGCTTCGTTACCCGGTGTTCCGACTTTGGCAAGGATTGAATCAATGACCTTTTCAAGAATTTCTGTTTCGTTCAAAATGACCTCAAATTCTTGAGGTAAATTGAGGTCTCGGTTGAAGGATCGGATTAAACGAAGGTTGAATTTATCAATCGTCGAAATCAAAAAATCTTCATATCCATGAAGAATTTCAGAAAGAATGGCCCTGGCCCGATCTGGAAATACGGAGACCGGCTGTCCTAACATTTCACTTAAGGTCTTGATTAGTGTTAAGGTCCGATCATCTCCTTCTTGATATGTGGAAATACCGTGTAGCGCCTGTAAAATCCGCTCCTTCATCTCAAAGGCCGCCTTGTTGGTAAACGTCATCGCTACCAAATGCCGGTATTTACCACTTCCCGGTGCTTCAAAGAGTAAAGTAAGATATTGCAAGACGAGGCGATAGGTTTTCCCACTTCCCGCAGATGCGTTAAGTACGAGTAGAGGTCGGCTTTTTGGTCGATTAGTATTCAATGTTAAAAATTTAGTTTTGTTGGTTAAAATTAGGTCCTAATGACGTAAATTTGTTACGTGGTACGAAACTTTTTT
>CANHHA010000051.1 GCA_947460825.1 Flavobacteriales bacterium | reverse complement strand
GGATGCCAACATTGAATGGATTTCGCATGGAGGTATAATCTATCTTTTGAAATGCCATATAATTCATCTCCGAGAATTGCGCAATTCAGCCCTAATGGATGTGCTGCATGCATTCTAAGTTGGTGTGTACGACCTGTTTTGGGATAGAATTCAATGCGTGTGATTTTGTTTTTAAATTCAAGGACATTATATTCCGTATGTGTTTTCTTTCCGTGCTCAAAGCATACCATTTGGTGTGGACGATGCGCTAAATTGAGGCGTAGGGGTAGGGTGATTGTTCCTTCGAGTTCTTTAGGAATCCCATCCAATAAGGCTTCGTATGTTTTTGTTACTCGGTTTTTTGAAAATTGCATTTGCATAGCAGTCAATATTTCAGGGGATTTTGCGAACATCATTATACCCGAGGTTCCCATGTCTAGTCGATGAATCGCTTTGATGTATGTTCCCTTTCCTCCCCTCAGGGCTAATCGGTCTTCTGCTGAATCTAAGTCGCTTCTACCAGGTACCGAAAGTAAGCCGCTGGGTTTATTGATGACAATTAAATAATCATCTTCATAAAGGATTTTTAAAGGCGCGGTAATTAAGGTGCTTAGGACTGGATTTGTTGCCGTTGTAATGCCTTGAAGCATAAAACCTAGGATAGGTTCGCACTTCGCTCTACACGCCGGGTAAAAATGTCCATGCTTTCGAATTTCGCCTATTGGAGACAGACCCCACCAGAATTCGGCAAAACAGATCGGCTTCAAGTGATTCAAGGCGGCAAAATGCAACAGTTTTGGTAAGGCACATTCACCGGTTCCAGAGGGCGGAATTTCGCCGTTGAACGCTGTAAATACGTCGTGTACAGTTGATGTTTCGCCAGCGAAGTTCTGCAAGCGATATGCCTTGAATAATTCTTGTTGCAGGGAAATGGATTGATTCGTGCGTTTCAATTTTAAGGCCGCGATTTCATCCTGTATCACAGAAATCTTCGCGTTTATTTCTTCTAATCTGATTTGTATTTCCTTTTTTAAGGTTTTTAGGATGAGCTGTTCTTGTTTACTTTCATTCGCCAACTGACCTTCAACCTCTGCCGATAAGTTAAGTGTCTTTCGTCGGGCATCTCGAAGACTCTTTTTTATTTTTATTGATTGCTTTAGCGCTGCGATTTGCGTTTGCGCATCGAATTCGTATTGAGATTTCTCTGTTAGGATTTCACTCAACGGTTCGCCATCAATAAGGTCATTGATGAGACAAGTTAATTTATTTAGTGCGCGCTCTCCTTGTTTAAAAAAGGCTTCTTGGTTCAATGTATCGTAGATAGGCGGAACAAACCCAGGGAACTGAGTCGATTCGTCGATTTTACCGGAAAATCCAGCCAGGAATCGGATACCAATCGGGGTGTCAACAACCAAGACACCAAACATTTTTCCAAGGGTATTGAAGTCGTGGGAAAAGGTGTGAGGTATTAATTCTTGTAACTGCTCCGCTGCGGCTTGCGCCAATGTATTCGGAACATATTGATGGGGGAAATCGAATAGGGTGGGTAAGGGGTCCGAGGGAAGTACATCAAAGATGTGCAAATAGAGCTCCACGCTGGATTTACTCATCAATCCGGGCGATTTTATCTTCGAATAACTTGATTTTTCGGTCCTTATAGAGTTTACCCACGGCTTGCTTGAATGTTTTTTTGCTCAATTGAAATTGATTGTAGATGTCTGCGGCTTCAGATTTATCGGTAAGAAAGAGGAACTTATGTTCCGATAGATACTCCCAAATCATGGAAACTGCCTCATCGTATTTATCCACCGTACCCGCACTCATTTGTAAATCAATTTTTCCATCGGGCCTAACAAGCTTGGCATAGCAGGTAATGTGTTGACCCATTTTTACAGGGATTCTGCAGTCGCTTCGGTAGAGCATGCCGCTGTAACATTGATTTACGATACCTCGCCATCCCAATTCATGATGTTCAGTAACCATAAAGGTAACGCGCTCATTGCAAATGCTTTCGGGTGCTTCAAGGAGGTGTTTACGAATCTTCATTGAACCAAAAAGACGATCCGTTAATTCGTCGTACTTTAGGAAAATCGGGTAAGTATCACCAATCTCTACACCTTGTCGCTGTTCAGCAAAAGGAATCATAAGGTTTTTATCTAAGCCCCAATCGGCAAATGCCCCGTAAGGATTGATTTCCACGATTCGCAATATAGCGCAGGTATCGAGTGTTAACAGCGGCTGATCCGTCAAGGCGACGCGTCTATTTTCGGAATCTTTCATGAGGAATACCGATACTGGATCGCCTTCTTTAGCGCCATTTGCGAGATATTTGGTTGGAAGTAGTACTTCTTCAACGGTAGAATCCTCATCGATTTCAAGTTTAAAATGTTCAACAAGGTAGGCTCCTTGTGGGGTAAATCGATTGATATATAGTGCGTTAAATTCGCCGAGTTTCATCATGGTTCAGGGGGTCTTCTTCTATTTTTTCGGTACTTTCCGGTAGTAACACTTAAATTATCAGGATTTCTTCGGTCCCACCATCTCTTTTTAGGAACAGTGTTCTCATTCGAAGGGTTGATTTCAGGCGTTTGATTCTCTGATTCAGGGGTTCGAGCCACGTGGCTAATGTCTCCTTGATGCTGCTTGTCTTCCGGATTAATCCACTTTAATTTGTATGTTTCTTTTTTCACTTTTCCTGTCTTGGAATCCATGACATAAATAACTGATTCTTTTTCAGCCTCCTCATTCACTGCAATTACGTCTTCATTCAAAATAAAGCGATCTTCTTCCCAAACATATGCATCATAGGAAAAGTCGGGAACATAATACGAGTAAATACCAGTTAATGCGGGCGTTTCCGGGGATAAGTGATCGAAAACAATTCGGTTGCGTTTCTCATCCATTTTTATGGACATGCTACTTTTATCGGAATACTCAAATACTACCCGCTTTTGTACTTTGTTCTTGGCAACAAATAAGGAACCGCCAAATTTTGCAGCATTTCCTTTAAACACAAGCACATCAATAAGCTTAAAATTACTGCTCGTTGTGGCGCCATCCCAACCAAAAAGGACGTATTGCATCTCGTTGTTATATTCTACCGGAATAATTCTATAATACAGTGCGCCATACCAATTTTTGGAATCAATAACCTGTTCTGGAATGAGGGTATAGGGATCAGTAACATCCACCAAATTATAAACACTGGTAGTTTCATTATCCGGGTCTTTTCTGAGAATAAACCCCGCATAGCTATATGTAAAATCAGTGTATTCAAGATTCCAATGAACAATCCGTACTAATCCGTCTTCGCTTTTTAGATCGGCCACCGTTGGGAGCTGTGTGAATTCAAATTCAAAGGCCCCTTCTTTACGCACAAATTCACTCATTTCTTTTGTGAATTGAGTATTTATTTTGTTGATTTCACCATTGGTTTTTGCATTGCGCAATTGCTGTAATTTCTCACTCAATTTAAGCTCTAATTCAGCTAAATTTTGCGCATCGGCAGCATGAACAAGAGAAAGAAAAATTATAAAGAAAAATTTACGCATGTAATAATAACGTGGATTACGGAGTTTAGTTACTGAGTCTAGACCATACTCAACTCATGAATGCAAGAAACGGGATCCGGGGCATTGAACACATAACTACCAGCAACAAGCGCATTTGCACCAGCTTCTCGAAGCAGCGGGGCATTCTGACCGTTAACTCCGCCATCTACTTCGATGATGAATCCTAAGGCATGTGCTGTTTTGAATTCATTCAATTCACGAACTTTATCCACCGCACTCGGAATGAATTGCTGACCTCCAAACCCTGGATTCACAGACATAATTAACACTAAATCGAGGTCAGAGGCAATATTTTTTATCGCTGAAACCGGGGTGTGCGGATTTAAGGCAACACCTGCCATCATGCCTAACTCTTTGATGGCTTGAATGGTGCGATGTAGGTGCGTGCAGGCTTCGTAATGAACGGTTAATAGGTCAGCGCCTGCTTTTTTAAATTCAGATATATAGGCGTCAGGATTTTGAATCATTAAATGAACATCAAGCACCTTATCGGTATGCTTTCGAACGGCACTTAAAATTGGGAACCCAAACGAAATATTTGGAACAAAAACACCATCCATGACATCGATATGAATCCATTCAGCTACTGAAGCGTTTAGCATTTCTACATCGCGTTGTACATTAGCGAAATCACACGACAATAAGGAGGGTGATACAATCATTTGGATATATTCTTAAGGGATTTTTTGCGCGTTGTTGTAAGAACACCAATCAGTTCTTCGTCACGAAAATAAATATCAATATGAAACGTGAGTCTCTTGTATTGCATCGTCACTGTTTGATACTCTACATATATTGGAATCCGATTTTTCAGTGCTATTGCGGTGTGGTCGCCAATTCGTATGAGTGAGTCCAAGGTGTCTGCAGGCATAGACCGTTTTCGGCGACCCTCTTGGTCGTAATCAAGCATCAGCTTTCCCAAATCAATAGGATTTTGACAGCGCATGCATCCGTGCGAATAACTTCTAACCTTCCGGTCGAAAAATGATTTTTGAGGGGTATCATGTACGTAAACGCTATGATTATTTAAGAATTCAAATTTTATAACGCCCAAGCTATTCCATGGACCTGGCATTTGAATGACGTTAAACCCGCTTGGTCGATTACCCCAATTAATGGTCTTCGGATCAATTCGTGCGGTATCGTTGTATCGACAGAGCTTATAGTGATGTCTGGCTAAATACGCCTGATTTTTATAGACATCGGGCATGATTTCTTTTTTTATGATGCTGGCGGGCACCTTCCAATACGGGTAAATAATTATGGTCCTGATTTCGGATACGAGTTCAGGTGTTTGTGTGTTTCGTTTACCAACTACCACGCGATGAATTGCCTTAAGACTGTCATTTGCGAAGAAATACAATTGATATTCTGGAATATTAATACGGACGTATCTTGGACCATAAGCGGCATGTTGTCTTACTTTATCGAGGCTTATCGCAGCACGTGTTAATCGGTGTTTATTAGATTCCGCAAGCGCCTCAATGGTGTAATCGTTAATGTCAAGCGTACTGTCTAATCCGTTGTGCGTTTTGAAGCTAAGTAATGCCTCTTCAAAATCCTTGGTACTATAGTGACCCATTAAATAGCCTTTCTGGGTTAAACTTTGAATAGCAAACTTGGTCGGATTATTTTTGATTAAGGAATCCTTCTTCGGAGAATAATTCTTGGTGTCGATGGAATATCGTGTCGCGTATGCATAGATTTCCTCGGCTAATTTAACATAGTTTGTGTCTGATTTTGGTCCAAGGTTAAATATATACTTATGCTGTTTTGCAGCGTTATTTATGGCACTTAATTGATTCAGAACAGAAATTTTACTAAGGGATTTTGGCTTGAGTATTTTGGAATCATAATTAAAGAAACCATCCTTAGCAACGGCGCAAATTCTAGAAAGATTGATGATGCTTCTTAATTCTGTTTCCAACGGATGCATGCTATCGCTGATGGGTAAGCAAAGCTCTTCAGGCACTCCATATGCCAAAGGGTTTTTGGCAATAGCAACAAGTGTAATGCCCCTTTTTGAAAAAGTACTATCACTCAAGGCAATGCTCGGATTAAAGTCGTTGTTCTCGTAAAATGATTTGAGTTGATTGATTTCTTGCTGATTGAATGTGCAGCGGAGAAGGCTATCGCTGGATAGATAACGTTCTAATTTAGTTGAAATAGACAACCAGGGGTCGTTTAGAAAATCAAAATTCAGTTCAGGGTCCCTGCTGCAGGATACCACAAGACTGAAGAAAATTAAATAAACGAGATTAAATCGCATGCTCTAATGCAAATATACCTAATTTTGAGCGAATTAAAGGTGTTAAATTCTCATGATTATTTCTGCTACACTCCTTATTATCGGTCTAACCGCTTTGGTGAGTTATGAAGGGATTAAACGGCCATATTGGCGCGAAGGATTTTTATTTAATCCCTTTGAAATTTCTAAAGGAAATCACCTTTGGGGGTTAATAACCCATTCATGGTTTCATGCAGATTATCAACATTTATTATTTAACATGTTCTCCCTATTCATGCTGGGGGGGAGACTAGAGCAAACATGGTCACTATCCTTTGGTGATTCTAAAGGTATTGTCATGTATGTGACCTTGTATTTGGTAGGTGGGCTCGCCGCTACAATGATTCCATATGTTCGTCATCGATATAATTCAGGATATCGTTCGTTGGGGGCATCAGGTGCGGTATCCGCGGTAGTTTTTGCAATGATTTTATGGGAACCTGAATTGCCCTTAGGACTATTATTTATACCGATCCCAATTCCAGCCTATATTTTCGGACCCTTGTATTTACTTTTTGAATACTTAGCTATGAAACGAGGGAATACTGGAATCGCCAATGATGGACACATCAGCGGAGCATTGTTTGGAATTCTTTTTGTATTATTGTTAGCGCCAAATAAGGCGATTGATTTCATTCATATTTTTCTGAGCTAATGTTATTTGTAAACAACAACGGTAAGATACTTTTTGCTTCAGAGCCTGCCATCGAAGCGGGTAGCAGAGCGTTTTTATACGGAGATGGTGTTTTTGAAAGCGTCCGCATTATGCATGGTCGGCCTATTAATCTAAATGCCCACATTCAACGACTTTTCAAAGGAGCTGAATTGCTTAAAATAAGAATACCTTCCTATCTCACCCAAGATGTGTTTCATGAGAAATTGGTTGAGTTATTGGACAAAAGTGAGATTAGGGCAGGGGGGAAATGCCGCATTAGTATTGACCGGATTGCCGGGGGCACCTACAAACCCGCTTCCAATGAGGCCACTTATTTTATAGAGGTTTGGCCTATTGATGAACAGGATTTTTTATTAAACTACAAGGGGCTTGAGATTGACATTTACAAAGACATAAAGCTGCATGCCAATGTTCTTTCTCCCTTTAAAACAAAAAATGGGCTCACCAAGGTACTTGCTGCAATCGCAGCAGAGGAGTTGGGTTTAGATGATTTCGTGCTGCAGAATGAAAAGGGGAATCTGATTGAAACCACCAGTTGTAATTTGTTCATTGTCAGTAATGGTGTGCTATATACTCCCGGACTGCAAGAAGGATGTATCGCGGGAACCATGCGAATGCAGGTTATAAATCTAGCCATTCAAAATGGCATTAGGGTGTATGAATGTCCAATTCTTCCACATAATTTACTGTCTGCCGATGAAGTGTTTTTAACCAATGCAATTTCAGGAATAAAGTGGATTGGTGGGTATCGAACAAAGCGTTACCTAAATAACACTTCACGCCGGTTGGTCATGCTATTAAACGCTTTTTGGGCTAAGGAGCTGAATATGTAATAACTACCAGGTAAACGCGTCTGGACCAAGCCACTTTCCTTGAGCTCTAAGTGTTTGTTCAATCACATCGCGGACGCATCCTGCCCCCCCTTGATATGGGGAAACGTAGGTCACAACTTCTTTTACATCAACGGATGCATCTTGTGGTGCCGCAGCCACTCCCACAATCTTTAACAAAGGAATGTCCGGAATGTCGTCCCCCATATACAAACAATGTGCGCTATTAAGCTCATATTTATTCTTAATCTCCTCAAATACCTGTAGCTTGTTACTGCTTTCCAAACGGACTTCGGTTACGCCCAACCTCACGTATGTTTTTTTTATGAATTCAGATTCCCCCCCTGTTATTAAGAAAATGTGGTATCCCAATTTTGATGCATATTGAATCGCATAACTGTCCTTTACATAAATGCTGCGTTGATAATCCAATCCATTGATTAAAACATTGCCGTTGGTAAGGACGCCATCTACATCAAAAATAAAGGTATCAATGGTGTTGAGTTTGATTTTATAATTCATGGGAATTGGTATGTTGTATGAATGCACTCAAGGCTTTGTATATTTCTAACGATTGATGCGTAAGCATTGATTCATGAGCGCGAAGGGTTTCTAGATCATTTCTTCGTGCTGGACCTGTTTGCAAATCTTTATTAACCAATAAGTTAGTTATTGTCTGATCAATTAGGGGTTTAAATAGGGCTGAAGGTATATGATGTTTGTGAGCCAAGCTTAATCCTTGTTTCATGAGGAAGTATCCAAAATTATTAATAAAGACCGCGGCAAGATGTGCCGAAAACCGTGCTTCTTCTGTTTCTTCTGAATACTTCAGCCCCATTTCATAAAGAAATCCCAGGCCAATGTCCCGCGCATTGGTAGAAAATTCCGCTAAAAATGGAACCGTTGAAAACGAAGGCAGGGCATGTGCTTGAATGGTCTGCAGCGGGTAAATTATCCCGATTTGTCGAGTTAGATACGCTTGAATACTAAACAATCCAGCGCAAACAAAGGTAGGGATGTGTTCAGGTAAGCCAGTGACTACTGCAGCGATGTTTCTATCTTGAACGCAAATTAAAAAAAAATCAACCTCTTGAGAGTCAAGTGCAATTAGACCATGAGTGCTAATAAAGCTCCGAGTTTTTTCCGGTGAACTTCCTTGCACTAATAGTTCAACGCTGTCAATTCCCTTAAGATTATGCGCCCAAAAACTGGCTACATTGCCCGTACCAATCAGGCCTATTTTCCATGGCATTGCTTGTATTTTTTACCACTTCCGCAAGGACAAGGTTCGTTTCGATTGATTTTCGCATCCACAACAATAGGTTCTCGTTTCACAGGTTCTGTCATTGAATTCTGAATCGCTTCTTGATAACCTTGACTACCTTCAAATTTTGGAGCCTGACCGGAAGTACTGACATTGGTTTGTGATTTTGCGTAAGGATTTTGAGTAATTTCCTTATTCGTGCTTTGTGCCTCCTGTTCAAATGGGATGTCTAAATTCATGAGCAGTTCCACCGAGGAAACATTCACTCGATTGATCATGTTCTTGAATAAATCGTAAGATTCTAGTTTGTAAATAACTAAAGGATCCTTTTGCTCGTAGGTGGCATTGTTCACGGCCGATCGTAAGTCATCCATTTCACGTAAATGCTCTTTCCATTCGTTGTCTATAATACCAAGGATTACGTGTTTCTCAAATTGTTTTGAAATGTTAGCGCATTGGGAGGTATATGCTTCTTGTAAATTTACCACCAGCTGCACTTCTCTTCGGCTATCCGTTAACGGGAAAACGATGTTCTTGTATCGATCCGACATGGTTTCATATACATGCTTAACCTGAGGAAATGCCTTGGATGCGAATTTTTCGCATTTGCGCTTATACTGAGATAACATGCTTTGATATACCAAGTTAACCAACGTATTGGAATCCGAGCGCTTAAATTCCTCTTCCGTAACGGGAGACGAAATGCCTAGGATTCGAATTAACTCCACTTCAAAATCTGTGAAATCTGCATGTATATTTTGTTGAACGGTTTGTTCGCACAAATCAAAGAACATGTTATCTACATCAATATCTAGTCGATCACCAAAAAGCGCATTTTTACGAAGCTTGTAAATGAGTTTTCGCTGAGCGTTCATGACGTCGTCATATTCCAGTAAACGCTTTCGAATACCAAAATTATTTTCCTCAACTTTTTTCTGTGCACGTTCTATGGATTTGGAGACCATCCCATGACTAATCACTTCGCCTTCCTTCAATCCCATGCGGTCCATAATCTTGGCGATGCGCTCTGAGCCAAACTTTCGCATTAAATCATCCTCTAGGGAAACAAAAAATTGCGACGACCCTGGATCTCCTTGTCGACCTGAACGTCCGCGCAGCTGTCTGTCCACCCGTCGCGAATCGTGGCGTTCGGTACCGAGGATTGCTAGTCCACCCGCCTCTTTAACTCCTTCGCCTAATTTAATATCCGTACCCCTTCCGGCCATATTCGTTGCAATCGTAACCGCTCCTGCTTGGCCTGCAGCGGCAACAATCTCCGCTTCTTTTTGGTGGTACTTGGCATTGAGTACTTGATGCTTAACTTTATTGAATTGTAACATTTTACTGAGTAACTCAGAAATCTCAACCGTTGTTGTACCCACAAGCACAGGGCGACCTTCCGCTACCAGTCGTTCTACCTCTTCAATAACCGCGGTAAATTTCTCTCGAGCCGTTTTAAATACCAAATCGTCTAGATCCTTTCGAACCGCTTTTCGATTCGTAGGTATCGCAACCACATCTAATTTGTAAATGTCGTAGAATTCTTTGGCCTCAGTTTCAGCCGTACCCGTCATCCCCGCCAATTTATGGTACATTCGGAAGTAATTCTGAAGGGTAATAGTGGCATACGTTTGTGTGGCCGCCTCAATCTGAACGTTTTCTTTTGCTTCAATGGCTTGGTGTAAACCATCTGAATACCGACGGCCTTCTAAGATTCGTCCAGTTGATTCATCTACAATTTTAACTTTGCTATCTAAAATCACGTATTCGACTTCTTTTTCAAATAGCGTGTATGCTTTGAGCAATTGATTCACCGAGTGAATTCGTTCCGATTTAATGGAATAATCTCTGACTAAGGTATCTTTCTTTTCAAGAAATTGCTCGTTATTAAGCTCTTCCTTTTGAAGCTTTGCGATTTCTGCACCAATATCAGGCATAATGAAAAAGTCTTTATCATCGCTGCCTGAAATCAAGTCAATTCCTTTAGTTGTTAACTCAATCGTGTTGTTTTTTTCATCGATTACAAAGAACAACTCCGCATCAATTTTTTTCATGTGCTTGCCTTGTTCCTGCAAATAGGTGTTTTCTGTTTTTTGCAAATGCACTTTAACCCCCGGTTCCGACAAAAATTTGATCAACGATTTATTTTTTGGAAGCCCCCGATGTGCTCTTAGCAAGGCAATTCCACCTTCTTCAAGCATGGTTTTTTCAAGTTTCTTGTCGGCTTGAAGTTCATTTAACACGACTAGATTTTTCTTGGC
>CANHHA010000050.1 GCA_947460825.1 Flavobacteriales bacterium | reverse complement strand
TTGTGTTTAGTGCGACCCCGCTGGGGTCGAATTATTGATGGTCAGGGTTTAAGGTAACATGTTTGATTCCTCCGGAATCAGGGGAGTTAAATTTCATCTACTTTTTTACCGCACCCTGAGTAGCCCGAATGGCGTATCGAAGGGTGCTCAGAACGTACTAAAAGGCTTGTTAATTCGATTCCATCGGAATCGCACATGATTGCTCCAGTGATGTGGTAATTAAGCGACCCCAGCGGGGTCGAATATCTTTTTGTGTTTAGTGCGACCCCGCTGGGGTCGAATTATTGATGGTCAGGGATTAAGGTAACATGTTTGATTCCTCCGGAATCAGGGGTATTAAATTTCATCTACTTTTTTACCGCACCCTGAGTAGCCCGAATGGCGTATCGAAGGGTGCTCAGAACGTACCAAAAGGCTTGTTAATTCGATTCCATCGGAATCGCAGATTATTGCTTGAGTGATGTAATAATCAAGCGACCCCAGCGGGGTCGAATATCTTTTGTTTTTCGTCCGACCCCGCTTGAAATCAAAAGCAACGCTGATTATATTAAGTCGTATATTTATTGTCAAATTAACATCCATTTTTAGTAACCAGCTGCAAATAAATATTATGAAAAGAGTTAAACGCTTTATCATCGCCTTACTTTTTCTTTCTCCAACAATTTCTCAAGCACAATATGTCACAATTCCTAACCAGGGTTTTGTGAATTTTTTACAATATACATTTCCTTCATGCATGAATGGAAACTTGATGGATACTACCTGCCTTCAAATCATAACAGCAACAAGCTTAACCATTCCCCAAAACTATAATGTATCAAATGTATATGGGGTTCAATTTTTTGATAACCTGCAAAGTTTGTCTATTAATTACAATCCTGTTACCTCTTTGCCTTATTTACCTCAAAATTTAACAACATTAAATGCAGCATATTGTAATCTAACGTCTGTTACAAACCTACCTTCGTCACTTACTTCTATTCAAATTCAAGGAAATTCAAACTTATCTAGCTTACCTGCGCTGCCCCAAAATCTCAATTACTACATCAGAAGTTCAACCCCTCAATTACCCATTGAAACTTCTCTACCTGCAAGTGTACAGACTTATCATGTGCAGCAATGCAATGCCGTAAATTTACCGGCTTTACCCGCGGGATTACTTGATTTATCAATTGGCTCTAATTGGAATTTAAATTTCCCAATACTACCGGCAGGCTTAGAAAAAATTGGTATTTCATACTTAAGTTTAACTTCATTGCCTTCACTTCCAAGTTCGCTGTTAGAACTTTGGGCAGATCATAATAATTTCACGAGTTTAAATTCATTTCCGCCAAACTTAGACAAGATCTATGTGAACTATTGTCCGAACTTAACTTCAATACAAAATTTACCAAATTCACTGACGCAACTGTATGCAAATGATGCCAACCTCAATCAAATTAATTTCATACCCAATTCTGTTTCTATTTTACATCTTCACAATAATAATTTAACCAGTATCCCTAATATCCCGAATTCCGCTTGGATGATAGATTTATCAAACAACAATTTAACTTCGATACCAAGTTTACCCCCCGTAGTTTATAATCTTAATTTAAGTAATAATTCCTTGTTTTGTTTGCCTTTTTTACCAACAATGATAAATCCAATAAATATTGACAATAACAATTTCACGTGTTTACCAAATATACTACCATCAATGTCTCCCGTGTTCCAATCTTACCCGCTTTGTGAAAACAATGATATTGTAAACAACCCATATGGATGTTTGGGAGCAGAGGGTATTGAAGGGCATGCCTACTCTGATTTGAATAATAATTGTACGTATGAAGCTTCTGATGTTTCCATGAAGAATGTTCCAATTATTGTTTTTGATAACTCAGGAAACACCTTAAGTAGCGCTTCCACGTACACCAATGGAAGATACTTTTTTGATCTAGTTAGTGGTCAGTATGATGTTGTTGCTGATACAGTTTCGAAACCTTATATGGTCGGCTGTCTTAATCCAGGTATAGATTCAACAGTAGTTCTAAACGCAGGGAATCCACTTGCTTTAGATGTAAATTTCAATTTGGAATGTAAGCCGGGGTTTGATATTGGTACTAAATCTATATATACAAATGGAATAGTTTTTCCCGGTCAACCGCATACGCTAGTAATCAAAGCTGGGGATATGACTAATTTTTACAATTTAAATTGTTCTAACGGAGTTTCTGGAAATTTAATCGTTACTGTTAATGGTCCTGTTACTTTTCAAGGAGTTACACCCGGAAGCCTTACACCCACAATATTAGGTAATCAATATTCCTACAGCATTGGTGATTTTGGAACCGTTAATCCTAATCTAGATTTCAGGTTAGATTTTTTAACAGATACCACGGCTATTGCAGGTAATTCTATTTGTGTTAGTGCCGTTGTTACCCCAACAGCAGGTGACAATAGTATAGCAAATAATAATTTCTCAACGTGCATACCGGTTGTGAATTCTTATGATCCTAATAACAAAATAGTTTACCCTGGTATAATTCCTCCCGGTTTCACAGACTATATTACATACACGATTAACTTTCAAAATACAGGTAATGCTCCGGCATTCAATATAAGACTTGAAGATACGTTGGCTCCTTTTCTTGATGTTTCAACATTTGAATTGCTTGACTATTCACATGATATGCATTATAAAACGTATAACAATAAATTGACCGTTTACTTTCCCAATATTATGCTTGTAGATTCTACTACCTCAGAACCGGATTCAAAAGGGCATGTTACATTTAGAATTAAACCGATTAGTGGTCTAACAGAGGGGGTGAATATAGAAAATACGGGATACATTTTCTTTGATTTTAACCCTGCAATTATAACAAATACGGTTGTTACATCTGTGGTAGATAATGCATCTATTACAGGAATCACAGACATGGAGATAGACATCTATCCTAATCCAACGGAAGATATTTTCTACATAAAAACAGAAAAACGAATTGACGATCTAACAATTTTTGATATTTACGGTAAGAAAATTAATTCCAATTATGTCATAAATAGTAAAACTATCGATTTGAATAATCAATCCAAGGGTCATTATTTTTTACACCTTACTATTGACAATAAAACTATCGTGAAAAAGATCGTTAAAAATTAAAGTCAAATTCATCTTGGGTGAGAGAGAGCCCAGTTTTAATGTAGATAGGTTTGGAGTGTTATAAACTACCAAAAGTACGAAAGGGTAGGTGCCCTCTTTAGTTTGCCTGCGTAAATCTAAATTCAGTTTAATTGTTGCCATTTCAAGGTGTTTAAGTCCTGGAAATTTGCAAGTAACTATCCGAAAAAGGCATTTTATTGGGTGATTACAACGTTTTAGATAAACCCTGTAAAAACAAAAAAAACCAGTCAAAACAATGTTTAACTGGTTTTTTGTTGCTCATATCGATTACCTTGATTCACTTAAATAAATTCCCTTTAACAGCATTTCCATTTTCACCGGAAATTCTACTATTGGATAACCCTGTTTCTTTTTTATTATAAGTGTCTACAACGCGCAAATTATTCATTTCTACGCTTGTTTCTTTTTCATGGAAATGTCTAGCGTTTTTATTTCGATATCTATTTTTTACTATAAAATAATGAATAAAACCAGCCAACATTAATAGCCAGCTGAAATCATTTTTAGAATCGACAAATGGTTGAATGACAACCCAAAGGATAAAACTAAAAAATTCAATGATTGCTGAGATTAGTATTAGTTTAGAATAATAAATTGGAATACTTCCCATTCGTTCTTTTGTTCTTGCATTAACTGCAATATAATGTAATTCATTTTTTGATTTTTCATGATAGCTATAGAGCCAAATGGGCAAATAGGCCGTTTTCCAGGATTCACCTTTTATCGTAGTGTTTTCACTTTTCCATCTTACACCTCTATTGTATTTTGTAAGGGTTTCATTCATTTTATGTCTAGTGATGTCCTTAACTTGAGCTTCAAAATTTGATTTTAATGTTTCAACTTCTGCATCTCTTCTTTCCGAGGAAAATCCTTGTAAATAATTTGCATCCCATTTAACGCAATTTTCAGTATCAAAAGGCAAAATGGAATTAATGATATTATTTGTTTTATTACTGTTTTTGTTTTGACGTTTATCCGTATTCGATTCCATGATTAAATCGTCTATTATGATGTCAGCCTCTCTTTCGATGTCATATAATTCAGCATCATACATAGTTTCTTCGTCATCTCCTGAACCAACCGTGTATTTTCGGATTAATACTTCGCCCTGACCAATAAATGTTGAATGTGCGTTTACATCAATGATTACATAAGGTAAATAAATACCGAAAATGTTTTCAATTTCAAATTCCTTTTTAAACCTTGGATGAGCGTAAAATTGCCTTTCCTTTACAAATTTTTGAATAATATCTTTTGCTGTTTCTTTGGGTAGCTTAAAGGGCAATACAACATCAGGAATTGCTCCATTAGGTATTTGGTGTTGAATTGAAAGGGTATTTCTACACCAGTGACACCTTGCTTGTTTGACTTCGTTAGTATTGATTACTACTTCAGCGGCGCAACTATCACATTTCAAGGTTAGTTCATCCTGACTTTCACTCTGAATCTGAGAGGCCCCTGAACTTATTTTAATTCCATCAAGCTGATTGATATCTTCGTCTAAATGTACTTTGCCATCAAATTCATGGCGGCAATAATTACAACGCAATAACCCGTTTTCTATATTCGGGGAAATGTCAGTAGCACCGCACTTAGCGCATTTATTTTGTCCTGCAATTTTATCTATATCGGTATTTTCCACGAGTTCTTATAAGTTACATTGTTGGGGGAGGTGGCGGAATTGCCCCAAAAAACTGTTGAAACTCAACAATTGAATTGGCGGCAACCCAAGAGGGCATACCAGGAGACCACACCATTGTTTGAGGTGTAATCTTGGAGCTTTGTATTAATACTTGAATTTGAGAAATCGGCATTGGTCCTTGCTGAATTCCATCAACTATGGCATGGAACATTTGTTGATTTGGAACTGGTGGTGGAGTTTGATTCGCAGGAGTATTTTGAACTTGTTGTTGTTGAGTTGCCCTCATCATATTTCCTGCTGCATCCATACCCATTCCCATAAAAGCAATGCCAGAACCACCGCCTCCATTTTCTCCTGCAGATTCCATTCCACGCGCAAAGGATTGTTGCATGAAGGAATTTCCTCTAGATCCTGAAAGAGCATCCGCTTTTTTAACATCGCTCAATAAATTTTTGGTGTCTTCATCGTATTCAATTGCGACAATTGCAACTTTAATAATTTCTAGCCCCCGATCAACTCTCCAACGATAGCCATCTTCAACGGCCTGAGAAAGTGATTGAGCAAATCCAATTTGATCGGCTTGAATTTTTGTAATACGGTTTCCTTTACTTGGGTCATTAGTGTACAAGGAGAATGCTTGAGATAAACTACTAACTACTTCATTAAATAATTGGACACCAGCATCATTGTTTAAATCAGCAAAATCGAAACTTGGTCCATTGGGCTGTACATATTGAGTAGGCACGAAATTCTTTACAAATAAGATGGGATCCACGATTTTTAACGTGTAGGTTCCTCGCGTTAATGCACCAACTTGTGCACCGAGGTATGCATCATCCCAATAAATTTCAGACTGAGTCCCAAATCTATTGTTCGGAATTTCTTTTAAATTAACGTAGTAAGCTAATTGTTGACTGCCAGGTTGACCGCCGAATTTAAATCTTTCCCAAGTTGAGCTAGTTATTGAAGCCATTACTTCGTCTCCCCCAAAAAAAGATTTTGAATTGATGTCATCAGAACGATATTCAAAGCCTCCGGGTTCAGCAATAAATCCCGTTAAGGCGCCATCCTGAAAGGTTAATAAAGCCATTCCCTCGGGTACAATTATCTTGCTGCCGTTTGAAATAATATTGGTTGAACCTTTGGTATTTGAACCCCTTTGAGCATTTTGACCTTGAGGTACAGCTTCGGTAAGGGCAACTGTTCCAGAAATATTCGAATTTGGAATGTAAAAATCCTTCCATTGATCTGCGAATGTACCCCCTAATGCCCCAGCAAATGCTTTAATAAATCCCATGTTGTCTTTTTAATTAAGTTAAATTTTATTTTTTGTAATCTCTATTTAAAAATAAACAAAAAAAAGTGTTTGATTTAAAATAACGATTTCAATTTTTTTCAATGACCTAAATACAAATATATATTTATTATAACACATAAAAATATAATCTTTGTCCCATTTGAAATTCGCGTTTCGTTTCTTCTTCCTAAAATTTATTGAACGGTTGAAAATAACTCCTCAAAAATGCTTGATGGATAACGTAATTCGAATTTAGTTTTTTGATAGTCTATAACTAATGCCTCTTATTGATCTATGCAATTAACTAAATTTTATCCGTAAAGTTTTATCAGCTGGTCCCGTAAATACGTGACTCTAACATTTTGTGCTTCGAAGGTTGATTTTAATATCCAATCATTAGCCCTTCCTGTATATTTTTCCTTTGAGTTTGAATTATGTTGGATAAGACGATTCCAATTAGGGTTCGGAAAACCCTTAAAATCGCTGAATATTTATCTTCGGGCTATACCCATAATGAAATCGTAAAAATTGTGGGGTGCAGTTTCTCTACCGTTCAGAAGGTTAAAAGCATTACAAAATTGCCATTAACGCAAAAAGGGCTTTATTAGAGCCCTTTTAATGAATAAACTTTAATATTTTCTGAACTACTGTTTCTTTTTCAATTCAACACTTACGTTATTTGGAAGGTCATAAACTGCACCTGTGCTTAAATCAACAATAGTTGAAGGAAGTCCAACTAATCCTAATGCCGTTCCAACCAAGTCAACATAATACCAAGCATTGATTTTTGCCTGTTGTCTAATTGCATAATTTTCAGAGTAGTAATTTTCTAACGTAAATTTTACTTCCGTGGTTTTTTTACTCACAGGAACCGTACACGGAGTTATGCCAACCGATTGTTCAATCCCTTTTTTATTTACGACTTTAACATCTGCTCCAGATGGAACGGTTTTAAATGTTATTGTGTCTTTTGTACCATTAAAAATGGTTGCGCAACTTGATGTTAGCAAAACCAATGCGCATATAATAATTAAATTTTTCATAGGTATATATTTTTAGTTCAAGCAAAAGTAATCAATAAAAACTTAACACGAAATATATTTCGTGTGTAAATTCTAAGCATCTGCGACTTTTACGCGGTGATACCAAATTACAAACAAGAACTAACGGATTTAGGCACGAAAATCAAAAGGATTCGCACGGAAAAAAAACTCACGCAAATTAATTTGGCGGCTTTATGCGATATTGATGTTAGAAGCGTTCAAATGATTGAACGTGGGGAGCTTAATATGAGTTTAAAGATTTTCTTTTCTCTTGCAGTCGCCTTTGAAGTTACTCCTTGTAACCTTCTTAATAAAGAAGATAACATAATTAATACGTCCAAATAATTCCTATTTATTTCCTTTCGCCCTGTTGTGGGTTTTACAGAGCATTTCAAAATTATCAATCGTGGTTGCTCCACCTTTGCTCCACGCTGAAACGTGGGCGGCATCCATTTCTGAAAGCTTCCAAATTCTAGTTTTATTGGCATTAATTCTAAATAATGTAGCGTTCTAGTCGAATAGCGTTAGGCTCATCACTAGCTACTCAGGGTACTTAGAACGTAGCATAAATATTTACTAATGCGATTCCATTGGAATCGCACATTATTGCTTGAGTGATGTAATAATCAAGTGACCCCAGCGGGGCCGAACATCTTTTTGTGTTAGTCCGACCCCGCTGGGGTCGAAGTATTGGTGGTCAGGGTTTGAGGTAACATGTTTGATTCCTTCGGAATCAGGGGCGTTAAATTTCATCTTCTTTTTTTCCGCACCCTGAGTAGCCCGAAGGGCGTATCGAAGGGTACGGAAATAAAAAAAGCCGATCATTACTGACCGGCTTTTGCTCCCCCTTCAGGACTTGAACCTGAGACCCTCTGATTAACAGTCAGATGCTCTAACCAACTGAGCTAAGGAGGAATGTCCTATTTATGTTGCTACCTTAATCAGTTCTTCAACTGAGTGCCGACGCTTCCGGTCGGCATCATGACAAGCATTGCTTCGTCATGACTAAGGAGGAATGTCCTATTTATGTTGCTACCTTATCATGACAAGCGTTGCTTCGTCATGACTAAGGAGGAATTTTGTGGATGCAAAGATAAAAACTTTTCTAACTTTTGCAATCCCAATAATTAGAAAATTTTAAAAATCTTCGTCTGAAATATTGAAATCGTCAAATCCACCCTCATTCTCTACTGAAAAATCGTCGCTATCAATCAAGTCGTCTAAATCACCTTCCACGCGTTGTGCCGGTCGTAAAATGTTGGTATCGGAGACATTAAGTCTGATTTCAGTACGAACACTTCCGTCTTCTGTGATGTATCCCTTGGCGTATGGAGTGCCCACCAATTCAACCATCGTACCTCGAGTTAGAAAATCTACAATGCGCATGTTGCCTCCTTCGCGCTTCCAAATGGTGCAATTCACCCACGTGGTTTTTGTTTTAGAAGCTCCAGTCTTTTTATCCCGCCAGTTTTTATTATGCGCCACAGGAAAGTTAATCGCAAAGATTCCGCGCTCCATGGGTTTAACAATCGCATCCTTACCAATGTTGCCAATTAATCGTGTCTCAAATACTGTTGCCATAGCATTTTCTTTTTGCAATAACCACAAAATTAGCTAAATAACTAATTGACAATCAAATAATTTGGTTTTAGTGCTGATGTCCGTGTGGACCATGCGCATGGCCATGTGAGATCTCATCGGCAGTAGCTTCACGAATCTCAAGTATTGACCCTTCAAAGTGTAAATCCGTTCCCGCTAAGGGATGATTGAAATCCATTTTTACTACATCATCTGTGATTTCAAGGATTCTTCCGCGCATTTGATGACCTTGTCCGTCGCTCATTGGAATTAATGCCCCAACTTGAAACATTTCCGTATCGAAATGTCCATGTTCATCGTGAAATACATTGCTAGGAATCATTACGATTTCTTCTTCTGAAGGCACGCCGTAAGCATTGGCCGCTTCAATCGAAAAATCAAAGGCATCGCCCGTAGTTTTCCCACTCAGGTTTGCCTCGAAATCTGGAATCAACGAGCCAACTCCATAAAGAAATACTAACGGATTGGTTTCGTCGGTGATTTCAATTTGTTCTCCGGTGGTATGGTTTGTAAGTTTATACATTAACGAAACCACGGTGTTTGCTGCTATTTGCATTGTTATCTGTGTTTAAGTTGCGTAAATTACGCGGGTTATTTTTTTATGAGTTCTTTTACAAAGTTTGGCAAGGCAAAACTCGCATTGTGCAAGGCCGAATTGTAATATCGTAGTCCTTGTGTACGAACAAAGTCCTCGATTTCATCATCTTTTTGATGAATTGGCCCCTGAATATTACCTTTTAGTCCGTATTGGAAACTCCACATCCCCGTAGGGTAGGTGGGAACAAAAAACAAGGATACTGGAGCCTTGTCTCCACCAAAAATATCCTGTAAGGTATGATTCAATTCTCTAAAGGCTTTTTCATTGAATTTTGGTGATTCACCTTGAGCCACTAATATTCCATCTGCTTTCAATGCATTGTAACAATTCGTATAAAAAGAGACAGAGAATAAACCTTCTGCGGGACCAACCGGATCTGAGCCATCCACAAGAATCACATCATACGTTCCTGGTGCTGCATGTTGAGCGAACGCAATGCCGTCGTCCACTAATAAGGTGAGTTTTGGATCATCAAAGGATGCTGCAATGTTCGGTAAATGTTCTTTACACGCATCGATTACCGCCCCGTCAATTTCAACCATGGTAACCGTTTCAACCCCTGGGTGACGTAGTACTTCACGAATTGTCCCGCCATCTCCACCGCCAATCACTAAGACGTTTTTGGGATTCGGATGCATAAATAAGGCCGGATGTGAAATCATTTCATGGTAATGAAATTCATCGTTTTCAGTAGTCATAACCATATCGTCTAAGGCTAACATTTTGCCATACTTGTAAGATTCCAAAATGCGGACTCTTTGGAACGGAGATTGGTGGTCGTAAAATACATCGCCTGTAAATCTTAATGATAACGCTTGATTCTCATCTTTATCTGTAAACCAAACATTTCTGGTATAAAATCCTGGATTCACCCAGTCATTCGCCTTTTGGCGCATCGTTGTAATGTCAAAATCGTTGCGCGTTAACAAGTTCACAGAACCCCGCTTCATTTCAATGGCTGAATACGATTTCGCCTGAAAACTCTCCTTTAAATAGTCAAAAGCAATCCAAGCATTCATCTCTCCACACGTAAATACATCCACTGCGGCATATCCATATTCCGGCCACGTGTGAATGGCTAAATGGCTCTCTTGAATAACCACTACTCCAGAAACACCATAGGGTGAAAAATGGTGAAATGTTGAATTTATTACGGTAGCTTCCGCTTTTTTTGCAGCATCGACCATATCGCGTTCTATCGCAGCAACATCGTTCATGATATGCGGATCACAATTCATAAATTCAACCAAGATGTGGTTTCCAAGGGCTGTACTCATTTTTTTTCAGTTTTAAATTTCGACTTCAAAATTAATTGATTAATTTCGGTTATATGTTAAGAAAGCTATATTATCCAAGACTATTTAGTTTGTTTTTTCTGCTTGCATTGATTTTAATGGCTTTTCAGTGCGATAAACATACGTTTTCTCAGTGCATTAATTCAAAGATTAGTGCCTTTCAGAATGAGTGTTGCGACCAAGGCGCAAGGGTAGATGAATACACCTTCCAACAAGAACAAGTATTCGTT
>CANHHA010000049.1 GCA_947460825.1 Flavobacteriales bacterium | reverse complement strand
ATGATTCCAGCGGAATCATATTTAATAAACCAATCAAATCTCATGAAATATGCGACCCCCATCGGGGTCGAACATCGTCTTGGGGGCTATTAAACCAACATCATGGGATTCCGATGGAATCCGAAAGGATTCATCCTAGAAGGCCTCGTGAACCAATCCGATATCCGGCACTGTAATCAGTTGGTGGGTTAGTTCAATGTTTTCTCCTGGGTGCGGAATTCATTCCGCACCCAGTTATTTATGCTATTTTAAGAAATAATCCACCCACGCATCCATTTGACTGATGGAATTTGGACGGAGCAAGATTTCCCGTTTGGCGTCCAATAAAAACATGGTGGGGGTTCCGAACACGTAGTATGCAGTAGCAATCGGGCTGTTCCATTTGCCGTAATCGCAGTAGGAAGTGAAGGGAAACGCTTGCACAAACTGTTCAAATGCTTCTTTGGTTTCATCCAACGAAACAAAGACTACCTCTACCCCTTTGCCTTTCCATTTTGGATACAGGTTGGCGATTTTTGGAACCTCTTCTTTGCAGGTTTCACACCAGCTGGCCCCAAAAACAACCAACGTATATGAGCTTTTAAGTTCCGATAGTTTCTTGAGTTTCGGAACAGAACTTTTCAAGTTACCCTTGAATTCCATGTCGGGGGCTATGTTCCCTTTTTTCATGGCGCGGTAGGTTTCGAGCTGTTTTGCCAGGTCGGAATTGATGGTGCAACTGCTCTCATTCAAGACTTTCAAGGCGAGGTATTCCGAGGCCTGAAACAAGGAGTGACGCTCAAGCAGATCGAAGAGGTAATCCGTGACTTCGTTCAAGCGGGATTCGTTTTTTACGAGGTGCAACATCATGGAGTCAATGGACACCTTCATTTCTAAATAAACAGAGTCCAAGGAGCGACCGGAATTCTCTAAGAGCCAGAAATGGCTTTCGATCGCGTCTTTGAGTAAGCCACTGCGATAGAGGCGTTCATCGGTGTAATCTAGTGTTCGAAAAGCGGTTATCGTTGCTGGAATTTCCTCGGTACGGTATTGGGCAATGGTGGAAACGTCGCTTACCAACCTTCGTATGGGCAAGTACCAACGCACGTACCACGACGGATTGAGCGCCTCGAGGTAGGATTGATCTTCTTGTTTGATGCGAACCTTTTCTGATTGGATGGCCTGTGAGGGAACAGCTTGGACGGCAAACATACTGTCTAAGGTGTAAATCTTTTCCAAATAACCCCACGCACTGAGCGCTTGTTCACGTCGGGGATGTTGAACTGCGTAGGTGGCGAAGGCTTGGTTTTGCTGGCCCTCCAGGATTTGCACGCTTTCGGAAAAGCTGAGGTGACCGCCTTGCAAACGAATGCGCTCGTTTTTATCGAGGATTAAAAAGTAGGGTTTATTCTCGGCCGTGATTAGATAGCCAATGGCCGGTTTATCGGTTTTAAAGGAAAACGAAAAGGTACCGTTTGCCCCTACCCTAACGCTGTCGAGGGTACGCGATTGAATGCCTTGAAAAGTTCCAAAACGCACGAGTTCTCCCGCCATGGAGGGAAAGGTGGCAGTGAGTGTTTGGGCATTCAAAAACATGCCCCAAACTAAACACCAAAGTAAGCTTAACATTTTAATCATCTACAAATTTTTAAATAGCCAATAACCATTGCCAAGCAGGAACAACGTTTATGATACCTTCTTGGACTTCAAGTTCTTTTGTTTCATCGTAGGTGATAATCCATGAATTAGTTATTCCAAACGCTTTCATGGCAGATCGTAATCCAATCACCTCTCTTTCTAATGTTTCGGGATTTTTAATACTATATGAGACTTGAATTAACATTCCCTTTTCAGGAATATAAAAATCAACTTCGGTTTTTCTTTTAAGAAAATAGGGATGCTCCCCTCTTCTTCTTAATTCAATGTAAATCTGATTTTCAAGTAGTTTTGTGGGTTGGTCGATTAGAAACAAACCTAAAATCCCGTTGTCCAGAAAGTAATACTTTTTATTCGTTTCTTTTTCGGTGAATTTGCTGTGGAAATTGGTAATAGAAGCGATTAAAAAAGAGGACTCAAGGTAATTCAGATAATCAAATAGGGTATTGTTACCAATGCTAACCCCTGTCGATTTGATTAAATTTTTTATGCGATTGATAGAGGTTTCGTTATTGACACTTTCTGCCAGTTTCTTCACCATCAATTTCAGGGTAACAACATTGGAAACCTTATATCTTGCGATGAGGTCGCCATAAAATAGTTTCTGATAAACACTTGAGAGAAATTCACGTTTATCATTCATTTGCAGCAGCTCTGGAAAACCCCCGAAATGCAAATACTCCTCATATTCCTTTATAATTTTGTAGCGTTCGGAAGAGTATTTGGTTTTGGAAGTCACTCTAATTTCTTTGAAGGATAAATATTCGAGAAACGAAAGAGGAAGGATTTCTTTATTGATAAAACGACCTCCCAATGTGCTTGCAATTTCATGACTCAACATTTCCGCATTGCTTCCCGTTACAAAAATTCTCCGACCTTCATCTGCCAAACGACGAACAAACTTTTGCCAATGAGGCACATTTTGGATTTCGTCTAAAAAGATGATAGGCATCAATTCAAACAGTTCAAAATAGGCATCAAGAATATATTGCAAGTCATGATGCGTAAGCTCCAACAAGCGTTCATCTTCAAAATTGATGAATAACAACTGCTCGAAATTTTCCTTGCTGAATTTTTCTTGAATAATCTGATATAAATAATAGGATTTCCCGGCGCGTCGCAAACCGGTAAACGCATAATTTGCTTCATTCTCAAAGGTTATTTCCCTTTTGATGAGCCTGATATTTTTCAACCATTCTTGTCGTTCAACGATTATTTTCTTGAAAATATCTTTCATTTACATCTTACCTATAGTACAAATATAATTAAATATATCTTATACAAGAGATATAAATATTCGTTTTTGTATTGATAACGCGCTATAAAAAACCAAACTTTACCTTATGATTTGATAATAAAAGGAATGAACTTTGAATAGATTGGGCCTGAACGCGAACCCCCAACATGAAACATCCTAAACGTAATTTAATTCTGAGCATTTTCTGTTATTAACCAAAATACGCCGCACTTTTTTTTGACGCTACCAGTATGGCAACTATTATGATATTAATTACTGTTTATTCCATTATGTTAGAAACCAAGTGAAGAGAGTGCAATTACATTTACTCCATCGTTTCGCACATAGCTTAACCCAGTTCCAGTAATCACATTCAATGATTGTAACTTGGTGCTACTTGATTCTTCTAAAATTGAAGCAAATTTCAACAATTTGTTCGCCGCATCATCAATTTGCCCGATACCTAATTTGATTTCAAAAGCACAATATTCGCCAGAGTACTTTTGCACAATAGCATCTACTTCCAAACCCGTTGAATCATAATAATGATAAACTTTAGCGTCATTCGCTTGCGCATAAACTCTCAGATTATGAACGACGAGGGATTCAAACAAAAAACCGGTTAATTTCAAATCATTTAACAAGGCTTCTTTTCCTATACCTAATGAAGCTACTGCAAGCGCAACATCTGAAAAATGACGTTTAGCGGATTTACGCAGAGCAGCTGACGATCGGATGTGTGTATTCCATGCAGGTTGATCTTCAATGACCATCAACCGATTTAAGGCTTCTAAATAATCGTAAATGGTAGGACGAGAAATATCGGTGTTTTCATTTAGTTTTATATCTTTCTCTAGCACTGTGATATCAACGGTTGTTGCTACATTACGTGCAAGTGCACGCAGCAGACTCCGAACTTTCTCTGGATTTCTTTTAACCTCTGAAACGCGGCTCATGTCTACATCTGCCAACAAATCAACGTAAGCGCGATTGATTTCCATTGCCTGGGCTAAACTTTTATTCAGTAAGCCAGGAAATCCTCCTTTTATGATTCGCTCTACAATGCATTCAAGGTCTGTTGGTGTGTCGCTCGTTGGTTGACTCATTCCATTTAACAAGTTACCCAAGCGGATCTCACCTGATGAATATCCCATTTCCTGCCAACTCATGGTGCGCATATCTAAGACGGTAAATCTTCCTGCACCGGAGTGCATTTTCACACGTTCCTCAGGATTTGAGGAACCCGTTAAAATAAATTGAGCCGTTTTATTTCGTAGATCTACTTCATGCCTCACATAATTCCAAATTTTCGGGTATTCTTGCCATTCATCAATCAAGCGGGGTGTATCTCCAAGTAACAATCGCTCTGGAGCTATTTCCATAAGCAATGGAACCTGCTCGTCTCGATCAAAAGAAATCATGCTTGCGGCAAGTTGCTTCGCTGATTGTGTTTTACCACAGGCCTTCATTCCACGAATTAATAAGGCGCCCGAAGCATCTAATTTTCGTTTCAATTCTTCGTCTGAAATACGCGCTATATAGGAAAGTTTTGAAGACATACACGTTGTTTTCCGTTACAAATATAGTGTTGTTTTACATTTTATGCTATTTTTATTTTACAAATTATAACACATTTACTTTACATATTATAGATGGTTTGTTTTACAAAGGAGGAATGTCCGCTCCGCCCATGCGGAGGAGGAGGTGGACGAGGCAAGCTTTTTCCACTCCATACGCTTCATGCAAGCTGGCTAAAATCACAACTTTAGGTCATTGTAAAAACTAAAAAGACTAACTTTTGGTCTTTACGATGACTAAAAAGCATATCTTTTGGTCTTTACGATGACTAAAAAGCATAACTTTTGGTCATTACAATGTCTTTTAGTACCTTTGAAATAAAAAAAAATGTTTGAAAGAACCATCCAATCGCGAATCATTGAAAAAATGTACCGTGGAAAAGCTATTATTTTGGTAGGGGCAAGACAAGTGGGCAAAACTACATTGATCAAGGAAATCTTGAAAGGTCAAAAATTTCTATTTCTTGACGCGGACGATCCTTCTACACGAAATCTTTTGCAACAACCAACCACAGAGCAAATCCGAACCATTATCGGGGAAAATAAGTGCATTTTTTTGGATGAAGCCCAACGAATTCCTGGCATTGGATTGACCCTTAAAATTATCACGGATCAATTCAAAAATGTTCAAGTTTTTGCCAGTGGTTCTTCCTCATTTGAATTAGGCAATGTGTTAAACGAGCCCTTAACAGGCCGAAAATGGGAGTATGAGTTGTTTCCTATTTCTTGGGAAGAATATGAGCATAAAATCGGTGTAATTAAGTCAGAACAGCAAATAGAAAACCGATTACTTTACGGAATGTACCCAGAAGTAATCAATAACCAAGGGGACGAGCGTGAGACCTTAAAGAATCTGGTAAACAGTTACTTATACCGCGATTTATTATCTTTTTCAGAAATTCGAAAACCGGAGGTTTTGGAAAAACTTTTGCAGGCTTTAGCATTGCAGGTTGGGAGTGAAGTAAATTACAATGAATTGTCCAATTTGCTTGGAATCAACAAAATTACCGTTCAGAAATACATAGATGTTTTAATGCAAGGCTATATCATATTCAAATTGAACAGCTTTAGCCGAAACGTACGCAACGAAATCAAACAAAACCGGAAAATATACTTTTACGACAATGGCATTCGAAATATGCTGCTGGGAAATTTCAATCCCTTGGATTTAAGAGCCGATAAAGGTGCCTTGTGGGAAAATTTTTTAATGGCTGAACGGAGAAAGCAGCACTTGTACAAAGATACCTTTGCCAAGATGTATTTTTGGAGGACAAAGCAGCAGCAAGAAATAGACTTGGTAGAAGAGGTGAATGGGGAAATAAGCGCCTATGAATTTAAATGGAAACGAAAAAACACTAAATTTCCTCAACGCTTCATCGATGCCTACCGCGCCAATGTGATGATCGTGGATCGAGAGAATTTTAGATCCTTTGTAACTATCCAAACCGACCTAAGCGCTATTCCCTCATGATTCTGTTCTCCTTTGGTTACAAATCGAATAACATTCTTTCACGCAATAAAAACCCTCAGGTAAACCAGATGCCTTAGTCTATTAAGCGGTTTCCGCTCGTTATACTACATACAAGCTAACCACGGTTTCCCGAAAAAAGCTAGCCGAGTGGACCTACCGAAGGTAGGGTTGTCCGCTCCGCTCAGGTGTAGGTGGACGAGGCAAGCTCAATAAAAAATAAGCACGTAACTATAATTACCTTAAGGCTAGGTCATGTTTAATTTTTCCTGAATAAACGCTTTTAAATCAGGTATTTTATTGGTAACAATATCCCAAACTTCTTCGGTATCTATTCCAAAATAATCGTGGGCAATTAGATTACAAAAACCTTTAATTTTATGCCATTCAATGGCAATATTTGTTTCGATAAAGCTTGGTTCCAGGCGAAGTACAGCTTCGCCGATGACCACGAAGTTCATAAGACAGGCATCGAAAGATTCTTCATCGTCTTAAATGCCTCCCATGAGTCTAAATCAGCGGTAAAACGTTGGATTTTATCGATGGCTTCGAGCATAGATAACAAGGCTAATTCGTTGCTCTTAGGCATAAATAGCATCTTTTAAGATATAATCTTTAGCAAATGGTTTGATGTGCTTCACATTGCAAATGTCAACAGAGCGTTTGAAATGCTGCTCCAAAAATTCACGTAAGGCCCATTTCAAATCAAAAACACCCTGCGTATGATGTTCCAATTCAATGAGAATATCAATATCGCTTTCAGCATTTTGTTCATTTCTAGCATAGGACCCAAAAATGCCAATTCGTGTGATGTGGAACTCCGAACAAATGAAAGTTTTGTTCGATTTAAGAAATTGCATTATTTCATGCTGGTTGGTCATATCACAATAAAAGTAATATTATTTTTAATTTTTCAAACGCAATCCCTTGTCATTTGTTTCCGCTCGTTACGCTTCATACAAGCTAACCACGGGTTCCCGAAAAAAGCTAGCCGAGTTGCCTACCAAGGAGGTGGCTAGCATTAAGGTTCAAATGCAATTATTCGTCTTCACGTAACAACCACTTCCACACGGGAAGTAAACGAATTTTTACCTCGTTTATCCTGAGAACATCATCCTGATTTAAGGTTAAAATCAACCCTTCTGTTATCGAGAAGAACTTTAACGCGGCAAGTAAGCCGTTTACTTCCCTTGCTTTATTCTCGGAATGGATTTCAGCACAAACTTGGATGATATGTATGATTGTTTGGGATTCTTTAACGATAAAATCGCATTCTCCTTGGTCCTTGAAATAATAGATTTCTTTGTATTTTCTTCGAAGTGCCAAATAAACACAATTTTCCAATAATCTTCCGGTGTCCTCGGAAAAACTGAGTGAATTAGCCTGTGCAAAGCCCGTGTCGATGCAATAGACTTTTTTGGGATTGATCGAAACACTTTTTAACGACCAACTAAAACGTGGGACGGAAAATAAAACATAACTATCTTCCAACCAATGAATGTAATCCGCGACAGAATTAGCTGAACCAACGCCAAACGTATTCTTTAATCCATTCAAGGAATATTCTTTCCCGACGTTCGCAATTAAAAAAAGGGCAATATCGATTATGGTTTTAGCTTGTCGGATGCCATGACGAACAATAATATCCCGGTAAATAATGTCCTTAAACAGTTGCTGAAGCTGCTCCTTATGTTTGCTTTTTACATATTCAGGAAATCCTCCGTCCTCTATGTAGGAATTAAATGAAGCAAGGTTATTTTCAAAGTTTAGAAACAACAGGTATTCGTTGTATGAAAAAGGAAAAAGTTCTATCTGAACATTGCGCCCGGTTAATCTTGTGCCTAATTCCTTACTTAACAAGGAAGCATTGGAGCCAGTAATGGCAATTCTCTTTTCGCGATCATGCAAATGGCGGATGAACAATTCCCATTTTTCTACATTTTGAATTTCATCAAAAAAATAGTGCCTTATTTCATCGCCAACTATTTCATCTAATTTTGTGAAGTCTTCTAATTCAAACCAATAAATTCGAGGATCTTCGAAATTAAAAAAGATGAATTCTTCCCTTAATTCCTTGCTTATTTGTTGTAGTAAGGTACTTTTCCCACAACGTCTTACCCCGGTTATAATTAAAATATGACCCGTATTTATGGGTAAATTGGCTAGGCCCTTACGCTTAAATCCGTCCTGTTTTTTGTTTAAAAACAAACGTTGTAATGCTAATGATTTTTCGATTTCAGATTTCAGCACCATGTGTTTGGTTATTTATATTTTACAAATATATAAAAATATATTTTATTAAAATATAAAATCCATATATTCCACTCGACACATTTTTTGAACGCCAGCCAAGTGTTCTGAAAAAAAAAGTTAGCCGAGTTGCCCTAACGTGCTTCGCAGCCAGGATAATCTCGGGTTAATAAATCGCCTTCGCCTAACCCTGACGTGCTTTGCAGTCAGGGCTAGTTCTTCAGGCAACGGACCGTAAAGCCGTAGTTGCGGGTGCCGTCGCTCGCGTAGGCACTGCTGCTGTTGAAGTACAAGTGGCGTGAGCCCGTCCCACTCACCGTGCTACTCCAATAGCCGCCGTACGCGCCGACAACGGCGAGCGTACCATTGCTGCCGTCCCGGAGGCCCGTCAAGGTCCATTTGAGCGGGGAGGCAAATGCACCCACACTGTTATTTTGGCTCCAACTAAGGCGTTCTGCATTAATTTCTGTTTCTGTTGGTAGGCGATACCCACTTGGGCACGGGTTATTTACCCCATTCACACCTTGCCATAAATTTGCGTTTTGAGGAGATCGCCAATCGTTTAGATTATTGGGTTCTAGTATAAAATTACCATGCGCGGGTTGGTCAATGCTGCTTAAAGTAGCGGTTGTGGGCGAGGTTCTACACTGGTGCCCATCTGCTCGTCTGCCCCATTGGAATAAGTCGCCATAGGCTGCTTGATCCGTAGTGGAAGTTGCCACTTGGCTCGCTCCGAGGTTACGGTCCATCCAGGTAATACCCGTGGTGGGGTTGGTGACGTCCACAATGGCGGTGGCTCCTGCTGCACAGAATACGCTGTTGGCGGGGTATTGGGGTTGGGCAGCTGCTACACTTACCGTAAAGGAACACGATTGTCCACCTACTGCAATAGCAAAAGTGGCATTTCCAGCAGAAGCAGGGGTTCCAGAGATGGTGAAATTCAAAGATCCTGCGCCATTGATTAAAACACCCTGAGAAAGTGTTGCTGTTAAGCCGGTTACACCGGTGGAAGCAGTAGTTTGCGCAGCATAATAACCGCCGTTACCGCCGGTGTAGGGTACACTTGCAGTCACATTGCTTAGAAGCATACCAATGATTGGGTTTCCTGTTGTTGTGGAACCCCCGCAGTTTAACGCACCCAATGTGCCTACGATTTCTTTGATGCATCGAACCGACATTCCGTATGACCTTGGATTGTCTTGAATGGCTGCATAACCGTTGTCGTATTCAATGGTTCTGGTATTGGTTCCATTAATGTTACTGCTCCAATACCTACCCGTAGCGCCAACATTTAATAAGGTACCATCGTAATAACGAATACCCCCCATAGTGAATTTCATAATAGAGGCAAAACCTCCTGCTGCGTTGGAACTTGGCCAACTTAAGCGATCATTATTGAGTTCCGTTTCGGTAGGGATTCGGTAGCCATTGGGACAGGGATTATTCACTCCGTTCACTCCTTGCCATAAATTCGTGTTCTGAGGACTGCGCCAATCGAAAGGAGCATTATTACCTGTAATAAAACTTCCATGAACAGGTTGATCAACCGAACTCAAGGTAGCAGTTGAGGAAGAAGTTCTACATTGATGTCCATCCGTGCGTCTTCCCCATTGGTATAAATCGCCATAGGCTGCCTGATCGGTAATGGAAGTAGCCACTTGCGAAGCACCCAAATTTCGATTCATCCACGTTTTTCCAGTGGTTGGGTTGGTTACATCCACAATCGCAGTAGGACCATTTGCGCAAAAAGTACTGTTGGCAGGGTATTGAGTTGCCAGCGAGGCAACACTAATTGCAAGGTTACAACTTTGTCCCCCAATAGCAATGGCAAACGTTGCAGTACCTGCCGAAGCGGGGGTTCCTGTTATGGTAAAACTCAACGTTCCAGCGCCGATGGCCATATTTCCTTGGGAAAGCGTGGCCGTTAATCCAGTTACACCGGTAGAAGAAATGGATTGACTTGAATAGCTACCACCATTACCGCCTAGATATCCAATGGATACGGAAACGTTATTAGAAAGCATGCCTTGAGTTAAAGACCCCGTTGTGGTAGCACCGGCACAGTTGATACTTGAGATTGCGGCCACAGGGGTTACGCCCGTTCCACACCATTCGAACCATTGGCTGTTGAAAAAGTAGTTTGGACAACCGGTGGTTAAATTAAAAACCATCAAACCGTTTGCGGGATTGGCAATTGCATTTCGCTGAATAGTTGTCATACGAGGCATCAAAAACCCTTGGGTTGTGGACGTTAAATCCGAAATGGATGAAGCATCTGGAGACACTGTACCTACACCTATGTTGGTACCATTGTTATATAAATTCGTACCATTTACAACCCATTGCGAACCATCCCAGTACGGGGTGTTTCCTGCTGCAGAACCGCTTGGTAACAAACCTCCCGTACCAGCTGGGCCGGCAACACCTTGAATTCCCTGAGGACCAGCGGGACCTGTCAACCCAGTTTGGCCTGTAGCACCTTGAGGGCCAGCGGGACCGGTTGCACCCGCAGCTCCATTTGTTCCTGGTAAACCTTGAATTCCTTGAGCACCAGCGGGACCTGTTAAGCCTTGTATTCCCTGAGGACCTTGTGGGCCTGCTGCGCCGGTCAAGCCTGTTGCTCCAGTTGGTCCAACCAAGGAAACGCCTGCTGGCCATGCACCGTTGGCTTTAGGTCCAAACAAGGTGTTCGTAGCTGTATTAATGTAAAAGTCTCCATTTACCCCTGTTCCCGCAACGGGGT
>CANHHA010000048.1 GCA_947460825.1 Flavobacteriales bacterium | reverse complement strand
GGGAACAAATACAAACGCGCCAGGAGCGAATACAACAAATCCTGTCACCAACGAAAGGAGTGCCAACGATGTTGCTGTCAATCCCGCAGAAACGAATACTACCGCACCAGCTACGAATACGACAAATTCAGTCACCAACGAAAGGAGGGCGAACGATGTTGCTGCCAATCCCGCAGAAACAACTACAACCGCGCCAGGCACGAATACAACAAATCCTGTCACCAACGAAAGGAGTGCCAACGATGTTGCTGTCAATCCCGCAGAAACGAATACTACCGCACCAGCTACGAATACGACAAATTCTGTCACCAACGAAAGGAGGGCGAACGATGTAGCGGTGAATCCCGCAGAATCAGTTGCGGTACCTGTACAACGATTAAAAACGGAGGAACAACAAAAAACAGAAAATGCAATAAACGAGGTTCAGGAATTACAAACCGAATTATCATCGCTCCAGCCCGAGCAGGGTGAGTTGGATAATTCCATGTCATTATTGAAGAATCAGTTAAGGATCGCCAAAGTCTTGTTAGCGCTAAAAACCACATATGGAGACTCAACGTATGCTTTAATCATCGGTGAAAAGCAGGGTAAAATGCTTGCTGAAGCACTATCGGGATCCATCGCAGACCTTTCAGAAAATAGTCGGATAAAGACGCAATTCAGCGACAATGCGGCTGAAATAATTACCAATGGGTTAGTTGTGAAAGAATTACCTGTGAAAACACAGCCCTTTACTCCGAATCCTTTGCTTGAATTAACGCCGCAACAGCGCACTAAGCTCGGTTCAGACAAGTCTTATGATGACTACATTAGTTTACGGAAAGAGTTTGTAAGTCTAGCATCCAAACGCAATGAAATCGAAATGCAACTGGCACAAAAGAGGGTTGCTTTGTTCAGAGCGGTTGATGATGGAGCAATAGAAGCCATTAGCGAAGAAATGGTCGAACTTGCTAACATGTTAAACATGCTCGAAGCACAAGAGTTGCGAATTTTATCAAGGATTGAGCGTATTGAAGATCGGGAAGCATATCATGTTCTTGCAAGTCAAGGAATAGCGCCTAGCCAAAATTTAGTGTATGCGCCATTAGATGCCCAATCCCTTAACTTTACACTTAACGTCGATAAGAAACAGGGCAATCGTTATCCCATATTATCTACACTCCCAGAGGGCCTAATTTTCAGAATACAAGTTGGGGTTTTCAGAAACGCTGTTCCTGATTATTTCTTTCGAGAATTCTCGCCTGTTTCAGGGGAACGGTTGACGGATGAATTAACCGCCTATCTTACTGGTTTTTTTGTTAATTCCGTGCAAGCCAATGATGCGCGGGGACAGGTACGAGGCCTGGGATATACCGATGCCTTTGTGGTGGCTTATTGCGACGGAAAAAGGATTCCAATTAAACAAGCACTCGAATATGAGAAAAAGGGCTTGTGTACGATACGGAACCAAGGTGAAGTGTTGAGTGAAGCGTCCGCGCTTCTGAATTCCAAAGAGGAATCGATTCCGTCTACAGTAAATATCCCAAAAGAGGTGTATTATACGATTCAAGTTGCAGCATTGAAGAACCAAGACAATGGAAAGTTGAAAAATGTTCCTGCCTTATTTTACATTCAATCAAAAACAGGGTTGTACAAATATAACAGCGGTAAATTCAAACAATTGAACGAAGCCAAGCAACAGCGAGATGCGTTAAAAACACTTGGCTATACCGATGCCTATATCGTGGCTTATCGCGATGGTATTGCAGTGAACTTTAAGGAAATTGAGATTGCCTTGGCATATGAACAAGAGTCAGAAAATCGGGCTTCACCAACAAAAATAGCGGTGAATACTGATTTGAGTGGAATTGAGCTCATTGATCCCACGAACGTATTTTATGCCTTTTCAAAATCAGTAGACACACTGCTATTGGAACAAATGAATGCGTATAATCGAATGGAGGCATTCGTTTACACGCCGGATGTTATAAGGTCGGCTCCCCTTGACGCGAATGATATTTCACCCTTATTGGCCATTTATTATTCAGATTTCACCTTATCCGAAGTGAACCCCGAACGTGTGGAAAAGATGTCCATTCAGGACAATTCCAACACCTTTCCTATGGTGCACGACTTTGCAATTCGAAATCAAATACCATTTCGTGTGAGTTATTCAAACGAAGCACGTCCATACATTGATTTTTATCCAGTGTCAGAAGCTAATCGAGAATCGATTAGGAAATTGGCTGAGGCATTATCATTGAATGTAATTTTAAATTAACAATGAAAGAAAAGGTTAGTGAAAAGACAGAGGTAGCGGTATTAGAAGACCAAGAGTTAGCGATCGTTCTTTACAATGATGATGTGAACACCTTCGATCATGTGATTCATTGTTTGGTTACCATTTGTGGTTTGGAGCCTCAAGCGGCAGAACAATGTGCCTACATCGTTCATTACGGGGGAAAATGTGCTGTAAAGCATGGGACGTATGAAGACTTGGAACCAAAATGCACCGCACTTCTTGAGAACGGTCTTTCCGCAGAAATCGAATCCTAATTATGGTTTAGATAAGTCGAAAAATGTTTTCTCTATCGTTTCGTATTTTCCATTCGGTGTAGGGGAAAGCGCCGGAGACGCAGCCACGTTAAAATCTTGGTCAATCAATATGTAGTAAGGAAAGGTCCGGATCCCCAGATTAGTCCATATAGGGTCGTTCAGAGTAAATCCAACACGGCTCCATTCAATGGATTCCATGGCGTATTTTTCTGTCGAGTTCAGGATTTCTTTTTGCACATAAATGGTAATAAATTCCACCTTACTCCCATAGGCCTTATGCAATTTTTTTAAGGCCGCCAATTCATTAATTGCATTCGTATTGGAGGGGTTAAAGGCATGCAGGTAAATAAATTTATCCTTAACCTTCGATAAGATAATGGTTTCATTCGGGCCTTTTAGGGTATCGAAAATAAAGGTGCTACCGACTTGAATAAGTTCAACTTGGGAACATATATTTGCTGCAATAAGTCGGTGATACGGGAAAACAGCATTTGCGCTGATTTGTTGCAGATTAGACCGAATTACTGACTTGGGAAGGAAATCATCCGATAAGGCTTGCTTTAAGATATAGATCCGTACCAGTGATCGCAATTCCGGATTACTAAGGTATGGACACGTCGATAATATCGAATCACTTGCGTTTAGCGAATTAGCGGCAAAAGCAGCAAACAATTCATCTGAAACTTTTGAATCAATTTGTGACAGGTATTGATCGTAAAATGATTTAAAAAAATCCATGTATACGTCGTTGTCATATCGAATCGGAGACTTTTCTAAATACAATTGGTACTTCTCTAGGGGGGAAGGTGCACCAAGAAACCGTTGGTTATCAATGTCGTTTGCAATCGTGTAGCGCATAAAGCTTGAGAAAAAAGCGGCAGTGTCTGCCAAAATATCCTTGTACAGCATCTTTTTTAACAAGGTGATTTTTGAAGCGTATAATCCGGGATTATTATCGCGCTCCACAAATATATCGGCAAAATTATTGTCCAGCCATGCATGTAGGCCTAATATTTTGTAGTTGATATCATTGCTATCTAAATCCAAAAACGTAAGCTCAACCTCTTCCTTTATGTTGTAACTTTTGTGTTGGGGTTGATCTGCAATAAATTCTATGTTGTAGCGACTTTTTGGCTGCACATAAAGATACCCCGTTAATTGCATGTTGCCCACGACCAACTTTTCAATCTGGTTAATCGGGAGTTTGAATGTAAAAATCCCTTCTTCGTTAACTACGGTCTCTTGTATTTCTTGTAAGGATCCACTCAGGAAATCGCTATATTTCCAAATATGAAACCGTTGATTTTGAAATTGAGGGGCATACCCTGTAATGGTCACCTGCGCCGAATGGATGAATGTGACAATACTCAGATATAGAAGCAGCAAGTAACGAAGTTCCATAGTTACTTAACTAAGAGGTTGGAATTGGTTACGAATTTTGTGATATCCCCATGATTTTGATGTATTTCTCTAACAATGGTCGCATTTATGGCAGAATTACTCAGGGCGGTGAGTAAAAATACAGTTTCAATCAAGGCCATGGATGAATTCATGTGCGCAATAGAGCGTTCATATTGAAAATCCTTGGTATCCCTCAGGCCACGCAATATAATGGAACATTCGGCTTGTTGACATGCATTTATGGTTAATCCGCTGTACGCGATCACCCGTACAGGGAGGTCAGGGAATAAAGATAAGATGTGCGTTTTTCTTGATTCTAAACTGAAATAGGGTGTTTTCGTGGAATGTATGCCTAAGCCTATGATAATTTCGTCAAAAAGAAGTAATCCTTTATGTACAATGGCTTCATGTCCCTTGGTAAATGGGTCAAAAGAACCTGGAAAAAAAGCACGGCGATGTTTCATTGGAAAAAACTAAAATTAACGTTTCCAAAGGTACGGGTATTTAAAAAATTTGTTTCTTCATTCAATACGGTGAATTTCCCGTGTTCTACGATTAGAACGCCTTCCGATTTCAGTAAGTTTCGTTCAAATACGGTTTGAATAATTTCTTTGTGAACTGCTAACTCATATGGTGGATCGGCAATGATCAGGTCGAATTGTTGCGTAGCGCGTTGAATGAAGCTTAACGCATCATGTGTATGTATACTCAAGCCTTCTTGAATCCCAAGATTCGTTGCATTCTTTTTTAGCCAAGCGGTTACTTTAGGACTTTTATCTACGCAGACAACATCTGTTGCTCCTCTGGAAATAAACTCGAAGCTCAAGTTACCCGTTCCTGTAAATAAATCCAATACCCGTAAATCTGAAAAATCCATCTGGTTTCCCAACACATTAAAGAGTCCTTCCTTCGCAAAATCTGTGGTAGGTCGCGATGGGAAACTTGAGGGTACGGCAAAGGATCTGCCTTTTAAATAACCTGAAATAATTCTCATAATAGGGTTGAAAATAACGCACGAAATTCCCCGGATTCTATGGATGTGAGGTTAAGTGGTTCAATTTGTTTGAGGTATGCCTCAATCTGAGCGGGCTGTATGCTTGAGTGCGTACTGCTCAATCGAATGGTGGCACCTTCTGTAGACACGTTGAATTGATTTAGGGTATTGATCATCATGTAAATCAGGTCATCAACCAATGTGAATTCAAAAAAATCCGAATACCACAATTTACGCTGGTGGTAAATTCCAAGATAGGCTTGATTTTCAAAGCAATGCAGATCAATCCTGAATATCCCATCGCGCTGAAGGGCATTCAATAACAACTGATGCATGCTGTAAATGGCTTGACCATTAAAATGTTGCGCCACTAATTCATTTAACCAGGTGGGTTGTGAATGGATTAAGGTTACCTGACCGTTAGCACTTGTTGTGGCAGAAATTTCATGCAAAGGAGCTTGCGGACCATACATTCGCGCACTGTATTCCGGGAGATTCGATTCAAGGTAAACGGCACTGGGTAAGGTCAGGTGATGCATTCCTACAACAGCATGAATATAATCTGGAGCGTGAAGAAACGATGAACGTGTTTGCTCTTTAATAAAAGTTTTTAATTCCTCGTGAATTAATGAATCCACTGTGGATCTGAGGCCCAGGTGAAATACCGCATCTTCCGTAATAAGCGAAACGCGACGATCTTCATATACAATCAGGGCTTTATTCATAGACGTTACAAAACTACAATTTATTTAACTTAGGCCATAGGAATGTTCAAGCGAACACATTAATTGTGAACTTTGTGCATGGAGTTCACCACCGATCAAAAAGCAGCCATTGACACCTTTAACCAATTCGACTTTGACGAATCCTTGTACCGTTGCTTTGTGTTAAGCGGATATGCGGGAACGGGGAAAACTACATTGATCTCCTATATCGTTAAGCATTTTCGAACTGAGAAACGCAAGTTAAAATTAATTGCACCAACGGGTAGGGCCGCAAAAGTAATGGCAAGCTATGCGGACTTTCCCGCAGGGACCATACATAAATTGATTTATTTCATCTCGGATTCTGTGGATGGTGGGGGGCTCATTAAAGCAAAAAACCTACATAAAAATACGCTGTTTATTGTGGATGAAGCATCAATGGTCGGTGTTGAATCCCACCAGCAAGAGGGGAGCTTATTGCATGATTTATTGGAATACGTTTTTTCCGGTGAGGGTTGCTCCCTAATGTTAGTAGGAGATCCAGGACAATTACCGCCGGTCGGACAAACCGATTCCCCTGCCTTACAAGTAAGTTATATAGCCAACCTATACCCGAGTTTACGCATGTTTGCTCATACCTTAACGGAGGTCGTAAGACAAGCAGCAGATTCAGCGATAACAACCAATGCCACGTTTCTTCGCACGATGGAAGCGTATAATCCCCCGTATTTTGTGTCCATGGGTAAGGAAGTTATTTCCCTCAATGGTTCAGAGTTGCTTGAAACACTGGAAGCTTCTCGGAAATTTGGAGACGAATCCTTTGTAATGCTAACGATTTCAAATAAGCGGGCAGGTAAATGGAATCAAGAAATCAGAAATCGATTATTTCAATACGAAGAAACCGTTGTTAGAGGGGAATGGTTGATGGTGGTTAAGAATAATTATTTCTGGGCTGCTGATTCTGAAATGGGGCTCATTGCGAATGGTGAAATGCTTCAGGTCATTCGTATCATACGCGAGGAACACCTCTATGGATTTGATTTTATTCATGTTGATGTTTCCTTTTTAAGTGAACCGAATAAAGAACGCACGGTGATTTGTTTCAAAGAAACACTGCTTTCCGATGCACCCAATTTCCCGAGAGATGTCTTGAAGCAGTTGTTTTTTGAAATTGAAAAGGATTACGCTTCGGAACGAAATAAGCGAAAACGGTATCAGCTCATTCTTAAGAACCCTTATTTTAACGCCTTACAAATTAAGTACGCCTATTGTATTACTGCGCACAAGGCGCAAGGTGGACAGTGGGATGCTGTTTTTGTCGATTACGGATTTATCCCAGAGCAAATGGATAAAAAGGAATATGTGCGCTGGTTGTATACCTGTGTAACGCGTGCAAAACACTGCTTATATCTGGTGAATTTCCCGGAAACGTACTTTCAATAATCTTACTCGCGCGCTTTTGGTAATTTAACGACCGTTCTTCCAACATAGAATTTACTTTGTGCCACACGTTCTTCCAACTGATCAATGAATTTTTTCGCCTTTGGTGTGCTGAGATACTTCGGACAAATAGCAATTAATTCATTTTTGGTTTGCATAAGAATGGAACGAGTACGCAACACAGATAGCAATTCATTTTTCGATACGTTGTTTGTTTTTAGAATGGACTCTATCGGAAATTGAGTAGCGGTTAGGTTTGATACTACAGGGTCGGTAGCACTTTCAATATGTATTTGCAAGGATCGGTTTATTTTTACTTGAAGTGCTGCATGACGCAAGGATTTAAAGGCCAAAGACTCCCTGCTCGCCTGTTTTTCCTCAACAGTATTGCCCGGATATCCCTTCAATTCTGCTTGCTCCAGGTCACGAATTATCAGGCTGTCTTTCCAGAGACCAATACCCATGCCTTCCAAGCTTAACTCGATGGGAAGCGCATTCTTATTAAATGCGTCAAAAAACTTCCTAAAAAATGCAGTGTCTTTCTCTGTAAAAATTTGTCCTTCAAACGCATAGGCGTCTGGTTTAAATACATCTTCAAAATTTACTTCAAAGTCGGCATCATAATAAGGCCGAGCGTCTACCATAGAAATATGCATCATTATTTCATCGGAGTTTTCGCCTTCATAATCCTCTGGAATAGAGAGCAAGCGGATTTCTACGAATTCTGAGGTATCACTTGGGAGAAACGTTAATTCTTGTGTGAATATATCGAACGTTGTTCCGTCTTCAAAGGTGTAAAGGCCGTTGGTTGAGGTGAATTTCATCCATTGTTCCCCGAGCAAATGCTGGTACCAATGAAAAATTTTATCCCGGTGTGCAAATTCTTTGGCCACCTCATCGCGCTCTTCGATAAGCGCTTCCAGCGCTTCCAACGTTTCATCATATCCTGCGTATAGCTCAATAAGATCGGTTTGTCGCTTGTTCTTTGTTTTTTTTCGGGCTTTAGTTTTTGGTTTCAAGGCAAGGTTTGGGTCATCGTTCTTGCGTTGCTTCAGCTCTTTTCGCTTAGCTCGATTTTTTGTTCGATAATCCTCTTTATACAGTTCTCCCAAATCTCCTTCTTTCTGATTGATGAGTGTTTCGATTTCCCCCAATTGTTGCTGGGTATGACTAACTTGTTGATTCAATCCATTTTTCCCTTCCAATTGTTCTTTGAGTTCTTTATACGTTACGTCGTTTAAATCACTCAATACCTTCATGAATGTATTGCCTGTTGAGAATGTTGAATCCGGAGTTAAAAATCGCGTAGTTTGCGAACCAAACAAGGGATATTGTCGTCCACCTTTTTCGATAATTACCGTAGTTTGATTGGTGCTGTTGTAGCCCCACACATCAAAATGCAATTGCGTTAATTTTTGGTTTCCAACGGTAAACAAGTCTTGCGTTGCGATCCGCTTAGTGCGCAGTGTTTTCTTATCAGTGCTCAGTTCGATTTCATAGGGGAATAAGCCGATTGCACGAGGTAAGCCTTTATTGAAACTCCCTTGGTCATCTTTATCGCGTTCTTGAAGCATTCCTTCGGTATAACTTCCATCGCCCGCAGCCATTAAAATACTTTCAAATAAGGTTGAAGTTCCACCCAATAATTGAAATAAACTGCGTGTGCGTTCCTCTATGGTTTGATCCATTGCCTTGCCTTGAGCCTCCAGTAGGATTTTATGATCCGTTGCCTTGGTGTGGCCGTTCATTTGGAGATTATATAGCCGCTCATTAAAGGAGTAATTGGTCAGTAGAATAGGACTTTGAATTGGATCTAATAACAGTTCATACAGCTTGCCGCGTTTCATTTCATTGGGTAGCTGATTGAAAAACAAGGTGAGGTAGCGGTCAAGTAAAGGCAGCGCTGAAATAGGGTCGCCCTCAGCGTATTTTTGTATTTGTCTGCAAATCTCATAAATTGATGTTTTGTTGCAGGCTTCAATGAGAATCCCCTTGGGACTTTTTGCTAAGATATCGGTTCGTATGATCAACAAATTTGGCGATACCGTTAGAATTTTGTCGATAGAGTCGTAATTGATGCTATTATCGGGGAGTATAACAAGTGGTCCGCTATACTCAAAAGCTGAACCTACGTTGTTTTCAAGTATCGGACTTTTTCGAACAATGTGAAATAAGTATGCCTGAATTTCGGGAGTGAGTTGTTGGGAAACTTGTCCGAAAGTATTCGAGCCAAAAAAGAGTAGCGCTACAATAAAATGCCAACCAGTAAATAAGCGCCTAAAAAAAGATTGAAACTTATTTGATGAATTCAACTGTTTGACCATTAATCTGAAGTAAATAAACTCCAGTAGATAAGTTTGTTACATCAATGGATCCGTTGTATGATCCTGAATTCATACGGATTCCTGCGAGGTTTGTAATTGCATAATCATCCCCAGTTTTAACACCGCTCAGTTGAATTTCATTTACTGCAGGGTTTGGATATAAGTGAATAGAAGACAAATTTATTTCGGTTTCACCTACAAATGTATTCGGTTGGTCTTTACTCAAAATAATGGTGCTACTGTTATTTATCAAGGCTGAATTCACATCAACCGACATCGTAATAAAAATCGGCATATTACTTACTGTGAAATCGTAATATTCATAGACATTTCGTACAAAAGCTACATTGGTTCCAAATACGCTTGCCACTGCAGAATCTTTTAAATGAAAGCGCATCACATTGGTATAGGAATTACCCCCAGGTAATAACAAAGTCCCTGAACCATCTACCATGGTGACAGATGAACCGGTAGCAGGTAAGGTACCTGTTGCTGTTGATGTTACTGTTCCTGAAAAGGCATCAATTAGGGGGTTAGATGCCAAACTCAACGGATAAACCATAAGATTTTCTTGGTTTACATTCCAACTTGCAACCACAGCACCCAAGCTAGCTTCATTAAAGACAAAACCTTGAGAAATTCGACCATTTGGTGTTGATGAATAAAACGTTTGTAGGTTTCCACCAATATCATACATTTTAGTGGAACCAGTAAATGATGCGTAATTTGGATCTTGTGTGGCATCGAGTATTTGAACGTCTTTTGTAACTCCGAAAATCCCAGCAATTTGACTGAAATCCCACGTGGCATTTGCTCCCATGATGTTGGCTTGTATGTTTGCGTTTGAATCACAAAGATGCAGAGAAGCCAGGGATCCAATAGCTGCTTCATTGGTTGCATCAAAGGATTGAGCCACACTTAAAAAAGGTAATGAAATGATTAATAGGTAGATTGTTTTCATGATTATTTTAGTTTACTCAAAAATACAAAAAAAGCATTGAATTTATCCCTATGCTAAATCCCAAAATGTTGACGATTTTTTTTAATTTGGTGTTGAACGGTATCTTTCATAATCAACTTCATCGCAGGGTAAAAGGTCCGTTGCACCAAGGGTAAGGTTTTTTCGATGTTTTCTCCGCGTCGAAGTATCACAAGTTTCAGCACTTCATGCGCACAGGAAGCGAGAACCTCGGATATATTATTTGTGATGACATGGTCGTTTATGGATACGATTGCATCACCTTCAGATAGGCCACCTACCTCCGCGGGGCTTCCGGGAGCGATATCCGTGATGAATGTTTTTTCACTTTTAGTAAGGATTTTAATGCCCAATAACGCTTTGTGAAGTTCTGCAGGGACTTCTTGTTGCAGTTCAATGCCATAAAAAGAACAGGTTTCTTGCAACAGGGATTCATATCCGTTTGCCGCATGAATATACTGATCAAATATTCTGGAGAAATCAATTCCTGATATGGCTTTGAGTAACTGTAAGAGGTCTGACTCGGTATAGCCTTTTTGTATTAATCCAAACTCATAAAATAAGCGGTTCATCAATTGCTGCAAGGTTGCTTTATGATTCGT
>CANHHA010000047.1 GCA_947460825.1 Flavobacteriales bacterium | reverse complement strand
TCGCTCAGCTTTTTGAACAGCAGGTATGGGTGGAAACTGGGGTAAAATATAACCTGAATAAGAAATTAGGCGCATCGTTTGATTTAACTCAACGCTACGGGTATGATGGGCTGGGAACCCTTTTCCCACAGGTGAGTTTTCGCTACAAAGTAAGCTCATGGTTTAGGCCCTCTGTTGATTACCGCGTAATTCTTTCGAAATCTTTAGACGGAACCTATTCAACAAGTCAACGAATTAATGGAAACCTTCAATTTTCTTATACGAAAAAGCGTTTAGAGGCTGGACTTAGGGTTCGATATCAATATAGTTTTGAGCGCATCAGTGCAGCATATGATTCTGAATTTGACCAAGCATGGCGGATAAAACCAAGCGTGCAGTATAACATTAAAGGCTTATCCTTAGCGCCAGAACTAAGCGCAGAGTTCTTTTACAATCCGGAAAACAGTGCAGAAGGAAATCAATTTAATCGAATTCGTTATTACGGTGGTGCCGATATTGAATTGAAACACAATCAACGCATTGGGGTCGGGGTATATTTAGATCAATGGATAAATAGCATTCCTAAAAAACGAGTAATGTATAGTTTGTCTTATTCCATTGGTTTAGCAACTTCAAAGAAAACTGACAAAAAGCCGAGCAAGAACTTAAGAGATCTTTAATCGTAGTTATTGGCTTCGAACCGCTGTTTAATCTCCTTTAAATGCTCTTTTTTCTTTTTCTCTCTGGTCAGAATTGCCGTTTGTGTAAAATACTTGTGTTGTTTTAAAAAGGTAATTTGAAGTTGGTCCCATTCTCTGTCAGAATGGATTTTTCCTTTAGCCATTAATTCAATTTTTAATTTATTGGCAGTTTCTTCAAAAGTATCTGTTCCAAGATAATCTAAGTCCGCATCGCACATAATTTCTTGGAGCTTGTTAACTGGTTTGTGAGGGATTTGGGTAACGTATATAAGTTCCTTAATGGTTTTAATGTGTTGTTCATTATACCCATATTTAGGAAGCATTGCCTCAGCCATAGCCGCTCCAATTGGTTCATTATGTTCATATTGTTTTACAAACCCTGCATCGTGAAAAAGCGCCGCCGATTTTAGCAAGAATAAGCCTTCATCTCTTACCCCTTCAAGCAGTGCAATACGTTCTACGGCTTTGACAACATCTTTCGTGTGGGCCAAGGAATGATAACTTAAATCTGGAGGTAATTCATGGGCGAGTAACTGAATTAATTCATTCTCTGCGGTATAATATTTTATTGAGCTGTAATGATGCAATCCCACGATTTCATAAAACAGATCATTCGGTTTGAGACCTTCACTGTTCAGAGATAATTCTGGCTTTATCCGAAGAACTTCATACATGTCCAATATGAGGTTAGATTTCATCTGTGCTTTTCCGCGATGTATGCATTCAAAGTACGGTTCAACGAGCTTGAATGTTTGTTCCGATATGGTAACGGCTCCAGCCTCACCCAACATCTCCATGCGTTGTGCCTGATTGACTGCTGAACCCCAAACATCATAAGCCATTTTTAAAGTCCCAATAATCCCTGCGGTCACTGGGCCAGAATTTATTCCTAAGCGAATTTCCCAATACTCTTTGTGGTTTGCAATCGCATCAAATTTTTGCGACTGCATGTAATGTTGGATTTGTAGGCCCGTAATACACGTATCTATAGCATGTGTTGAGTTCTCCTCCGGCAGACCTCCAACGGCCATATAGGCATCTCCAATCGTTTTGATTTTCTCCAGATTATTTGCTTTGATGATTTCATCAAATTTTCGAAACAACACATCCAATCGGTTAACCAATCGTGAGGGGGTAATGGAATCAGAAATTTTAGAAAACCCAACTACATCCGTAAAAAGGATAGTTACCGAATCAAACGCCTTAGCTGGAACTTTACCATGAACCTTTAGCTCTGTTACCGCTTGAGAAGGGAGGGCGTTATTTAACCATTTCTCAGCGCGTTCTTTTTCAATAAACAACAACTTTTGTTGTTCCAATACTTTTTCTTTTTCTTGAATAATTAGGGTGTTTTTTCGTTCGATCTGAGCCTTTTTTTCTTCAATTTCTTGCGTGCGCAAGGACACTAAGGATTCGAGAAGAATCCGTTGTTTTCGCTCCCTACTTACTTGAAAGCGAACGTAAATTATCGTAAGTACAATTAGCAGTAACGCGACCCCTAACCAAAATGGAATAGTCGCCCAAAACGGGGCATTAATAGTTACTGTTAGGAGCGCTGGGGTGTCGGTCCAAGGCCCATTCTCATAACGGGCATATAAGCGCAAGTAATACGTGCCGGACGCTAAGGAATTAAATGCCAGTTTGTTTGTGTTGCCGATGTAAATAGTATCGGTTTCCTCTCCAATAAGTACATATTTGTAAGAAACATGCTTGGCGCCGAACAATAAATTCGGTTGAAATTTCACTTCAAAATCACGTGCATTATATGGTAATACGATCTCATGAGCACGCTTAACGAGGTCGGTTTGCTGCAAAAATCCATCGGGATGTCGTCTGGATTTTTTTTGGAACGTGATTCTTGTAATGATGGGGTAGAGTGAATAATTGGCATTAGCCACATCCTTAGGGTTGAAATATACAAACCCAAAAATCCCTCCAAAAAAGACGTTCCCTTGATTGTCAAGAAAAGCCGCATTCATATTGTATTCATTTGGCTGAATACCCCTTCGTTCAATACGCGCATTTAATTCACCGCTTGGCTTTATGCAAATCAAACCCCGATTGGTGCTGCCCCAAACATTTCCTTGAGAATCTGAAATTAGGCTGTTAATTGTATTGTTCGGTAAGCCTTGTGCCTTTGAAATGGATTCAAATGATCCGTCTTCGCGACTAATCTGTACCAATCCACCTCCCATGGTTCCCAGTAAAAAAATGCCGCGTTTTAACACCGTAAAGGTGGTAAATGGGTCTTTGGATAATTCTCGTAACTTTTTATTGAACTTAAATGGTTTTAGGATAAGACCCCGTGCCGTAAATACTCCATAATAAAGCCCTTTGGTTTCAAATAAGACCCATAATTTACCCCCGGAATCGGTGGTGATTTTTCGCACTTGGTCTTGAAAAGGCACATGAATTTCTTTAAATCCTTTGGTAGCAAAATCATATTGCAAGAGGCCTGCGGAGGTCCCAATTAAACAGGTGTTTTGTGTTTTAAATACCTCGAAAAAATGTGCGTGTTTAGTGGCCAATCTTAGGTCTTGAATCGGAATTGACCGGAAAGCTTTGGCTTGCGTGGGATTGAACTCAAAAACACCATCAAAGCACGCTAACAGATATTTATCTTTGGACATAGGAACCATATCCATCACCGCAACATCGGTTTTCAATGAAGGGTCTCTGAAAAAATTTTTGGTAGTTTCTGTTTCTAGATTGAACCGTGTAATGCCCAAATCCGTTCCCACGAATACCTCCTTACCTTGGGAAGCAAAACTCCAAACATTCTCGCAGGGCAGGCCTCTGTTGGATGCGGTAGATACTCCAACGGTTTTATATCCTGCCTTAGAAAGGTGGGCGCAGGAAATCCCACGGTCAGACCCTAACCAAAGCACGTTTTCATCGGATAAAAAAAGCGTGTTTAAATTATTCGAGTTGAGTTTATTTGTCTGGAACAAATCCGCTACGTGTTGGGTTATTTTTTCCCTAGCATCAATCGTGAATAAGCCTTGCTGTGCCGTAGTTAAATAATAAATACCTGACTGATAACCCAAGGAAGAGATGTAGGCGGGATTAATGCCGTTCAACTTCCAACTCAAAGGAATAGGGTTAGGTGAAGAAGATAAGGGATTCAAGGTAAAGACCTTCTTGTCCGTAAACACAAAAAGGGTTTTATTAGAAACATACACCGAATGAATGGTGGAGTTGCCTGAAAACCAAGGGATAACCTTAGCTTCTTTGGTAATCTTGTATATGGTATTATTGGTTCCCAGCGCAAAAATCACACCATCCCCTTGAACTATTGATCGGATTGGCGTGCTCATTTGAATTGGAAGGAGCCTTTCCGATACCGTATTGAATACAAATAATTCCTTTTTACTTGTGCGCAACAAAAGCCTATTTGAGGAAAGATTTTGAAGTTGTTGTATCGCCTTCGGATGTTGAGCAGAGAACAGAAACGAAGCAAATTTTCCTTGTCGAAAAGAATACTTAATTAAGCCATTACGAGTACCAAACCACAAATCATTCCGAATGTCTTTAGTGCTAGAATAGATGTACGTATTATTTAAGGCTGGTACGTTTTGACGTGTAAAACTTTCAAAGGAAATCCCATCAAAGCGATTAATTCCTTCTTGGGTACCAAACCATAATTGCTGTTGTGCATCTTCCACGATACAAGTAACGGTTGACTGAGAAAGTCCATCCGCAATTCGGTAATGCTCAAAGCTTAACCTTGTTTGAGTAAAACAGGAATTTAAACATAATACGAAGGCAAGAACTGCCCAGCTATCTTTGTTACCCCTTGGTTTTTGGAGCATTTTCCGTTGAATTCGCTATTTCCAGCATTTCCCTATCAAACAGATACATGCCTCCTTGTTCATTTCCAATTAACCTCAGTTTATCCAAAATCGAACGGGCAAGTGCTTCTTCTTCCATTTGTTCTGACACATACCACTGCATAAAATTGTGTGTGGTATAATCTTTTTCCTTCAGGCAGATATCAACCACGTCATTTATAGACGCTGTTACTGTTAGTTCGTGTGCCAATAACAATTCAAACATTCGCTGAACTGAGTCGAAATCAGAAGGAGGTTGAGCAATCGCAGGAATGATTGCACGCCCCCCGCGCTCATTCACGAATTTCACCAACTTTAACATATGAAAACGTTCTTCATCCGCATGGGCATACATGAAAAAGGCGGTTCCCGACAACCCATTTGTTTCAGCCCACGATGCCATGGCTAAATAATATTGGGAAGACGATGCTTCCTTGTTAATTTGATCGTTTAAAGCGGCTTCAATTTGCTGGTTCATTGCAGTAAAATTTTATACTAAGTTACAAAAGATTCTTTAGCAAGGCTTCTGAAAGTAAAGCCAACCCATTAATCATGTTGCTCCGTGATTCCAAAGGCCTTATTTGTATAGGTTAATGTTTTACGAATTCCCAGGTAATTCAAAAAAAGACCAATGCATAAAAAAACATGGGTCAAATCGTTTCGATCAAACCGGGGTGAAATATTAATTTTTAAGGCTTGTACAAGACCTCCAATTACATAGAACAACGCTCCAATCCAAAAATATTTAAACCAAGAAGTATATATTCTTTGGTAATAGACAGCTAGTCCAAACAAAGCCGCCCCAAGGCCAAAAACAGCGTTCAGTGTTGGGAATCGCATGCCTTTTGGTACAGAAAGATTATAAAAATTGGCGATAATATATACCATCAATCCACCCAAAAAAATGGCGGTTTTGCCTAAAGATATCCATTTAAGTCCTTTTAATTGCTTCGGATTGGGCCATAGCGTAATCATCGCCCATTCCACCCAAAACGGTGCTATAACTCCAATAATCCACGCGGGGATTCGTCCAAAGACAAACCAATAATTATAAAGCGCGTGGCTTAACCCACCCAGAATAAAGGAAAAAGCAAAAAACAAAAAGAACGTTCTCCAATGCCTGATAAAGGGGTTGGCGTTATATGCTTTTAAGCGAAAAAAAATAAACAGGGAACATGCGAAAAGCAAAACATCGCCGAGCAGCGCATTCGGCTCAAGCAAGTGAAGTCCACAAAAATCCCAGGTTATCTTTTCGAAATCAGAGCCAATCCTCATGGGTGCGCGTTGTTAATGATTTGCTCAAAGCGTTGTTTATATTTACCTGCTAACTGATTCATCGAATGAAAATATTGGATGCGTTGTTTTGCATTTACTTGACTCAAGGGGCTCGAGTTTTCAATCTGCCGTTGCAAAATACGTTTTGAATCGGCTACATATTCCTCATCCATGGTATGCAAATAGTTCATGATATTATGGGTTAAATATACCCCGCTTACCTTTGATGTTTCATATAAAATGGTAGAATCTGTATTGACCGTTCCGGTTAAATAAACCTTTAATTCGTTCCCCGAACTTGGTTGTTCATTCCCAAAAATAAATTTTTTTCCTACCTCAGCTTGGGCCATATAATGGTCATATAACTTCACTACGCGGTCGGCAAGAAACATCGCATAGTTTGGGTCTTCAAATAAATTTGACTCCAAGTAATATAATACTTGCTTCAAAAACCCATGCATCATTTCTTCGTCCACAATTTCCGTGGTTGGAATACGGTTGTATGCAGACAAAATTTCTCTACCCATATAATATGCTTCACTGCTTATTTTTTCATGGGCAAACCGTTTCGTTTTAAATTCAGGCAACATGAGGTGAGTTTTAGCCCAAAAAAACAAGCGAAAACGGATGATTTGAGGAAAATTCAAGGCTTGGAAAAAATGTACATTGTTTACACTTAAATAAATCGCCGCATCTTTTGCTGATTTTAAGCGACTCAATCCATTTAATATCCCTTCTAAATATTTTTCGACCGTAAATTGGCCTTCCTTTAGATTGAGATATGAGAATACCGCACTTCCGGCTTTCATATCCATCAACGCATCAAACGAAATGTCAAAATGAATACAGAGTTTCCGCAGCTCTTCAATCGTCATGAGCGTTTCTTGACGGATTCTTCGATAAACGGCATCTGTGCTCAATGAGAGCACATCCGAGATCACTAAACCCATAGATTCGTCTTCACGTAATGATTGTTTAATCAGCTCGAATAATTTTGCTTGAATTCCTGAAACCACTTATTATCTCTGTATTTTATCGTTCAAAGGTAAAGTTATTCAGTAAAATAAACCCGATGTACGCGTTCTGATATTCCTGTCATTACCTCATAGGGGATTGTATTCATTTGATGCGCTAAGGCTTCCAAGGATTCTATATCATCGAATACCACAATCTCATCCCCTTCCTTCAAATCAGAAATCGCTGAAACATCTACCATGATCATATCCATACAGACTAATCCCACAATGGGGCACCATATTCCGTGAATGCGCAATTCTCCGATGCCGTTGCTTAGGGTGCGTGAATAACCATCCCCATAACCCAAAGGAATGATTGCAATTTTCATATCCTGAACGGCAATAAAGCTTCGGGAATAACTGACACTTTCCCCTTTATTAACCCGCTTAATCTGTGACACCACACTTTTCCAAGCCAACACTGGTTGTAATTGATTCTTTATTCGGGAATTCGTTAGGCCAAACATTCCCAAACCAAGACGCACCATATTGAAATGTGCTTCCGGATAATTCACGATGCCTTCAGAATTCGCCAAGTGGCACAAAAGTTCATGTGTAACCTGCTGTTTAACTTCGGCAATAACCTCTTTGAAACGACTGATTTGGGAAAGACTATAATCCCGCTTTTCTCTTTGATCCGATTCTACAAAATGAGAAAAAACCCCTTTAATGTAAATTTCAGGCTGCGCTTGACATAATTCCAGCAAGGCTTTAATCTCACTGGGCTCAAACCCTAACCGTCGCATCCCCGTATCAACTTCAATGTGGATGGGGTATTGCCTAGTGTCCTGTTCAATCAACGTTCGAATAAATAAATCCGCTTGATGAAAGGTAAAAATCGTTGGTTCCAACGCATACGCAATGCAATCTGAATAACTGTGAGGATCTGGATTCAGCACTAAGATGGGTGCTTTGATGCCATGTTTCCGCAATGCCACACCTTCTGAGGTATAGGCCACACCTAAGTAATCGATGCCTTGCGCCTCCAAAAACTCGGCTAACTTTTCTAAGCCTGAACCATAGGATTGAGCCTTAACCATTGCCAGCAATTTAACCTTGGGGTGGAGAAGCTTTTTGAATGTTACTACATTATTCCGCAAGGCGCTTAAATTAATTTCCAGGGTAGTTTGATGCTGTTTTTCTCGTAAAAGCGCTGCAAATTTCTCCATATTCGCTTTGCGCGTGCCTTTAAGCAAGATAACCGAGTTTTCTGGAATGGTGGATGGTAATTCAGAAGGGTCGCCAATCGCTAAAAAATCCGGATGATACGGTTCAATAAGGGTTTCTAACTGGCCTTTCTTGTCCAATGAATCTGCATCTAAGCCAACGTAAATACCATGAGGCCTACCGCGATCTAAGGTGGCCCAATATGCTAGGGAATACTTAAACGCATCGATGTCTAAATTATAGGTGTCATTCAACACAAGGGTGTTATTCTTGCCGTTAAATGATTCCATACGCAAGGCTAAGCGCTGCAGGGTTGAAACATGTTCGCGTATGTGTTCGGAAGAAACGTCCAGGTGCTTTGAAATCCCAACAGCAATGGCTGCCGCCTTTATGGAAACGGGATCGTTAAAGGCAAAAAAATCTAATTCAGGACGAGCAAATTCCTCATTCAACAGTACTACTTCCGGGGCACAGGATGCACAAGGCTCACCGATAAATGCATGGCGTACGCGCTGTAATAATTCCCTCAGTGCGCGATCAGATGCTTCATCATGAAAGAAGTTGGTTACTAAAAAATGGGTTGGATTGATTAAATCAAAGAGCGTCTCTAATTCTTGTGGGGAGGAAAACGCTACTTCAAAAATCCCAACATTTGCCTCGCTTGAAAGTTCCAGTAAAGACAAGGGTACCCCAATTTGAGAATTATAACTCTTAGGGCTACGGACCACATGGTATGAAGATTTGATGAGTTCATAAAGCCATTCTTTGACCGTCGTTTTTCCGTTTTTTCCGGCAATAGCAAGGATAGGAAAATCAACCCTTGAACGATGAACGCTCGCTATGGATTGCAAGGCTTTTATTGGATCATCCACGATTAAATAAACCGCATCGGCATGTTGAATACTGGGAGACTCTGTCAAGATAAAAACTCGTATATTCTGTTGATAAGCCGCTTCAATAAATTGCAACCCCGACCTAAAACTGCCAACTAATGCAATGAAACAGCCATGTTCCGTGCCGATTAAATTTCGCGTATCGATGCTTACAAAATCAATGGGAAGGGTATATGATCCAAGGACTTTTTTAGGTTGGATCCATTGAATGAATTCTGTAGACCGGCAGTTTAATTTCAATGTGTTACCAAATTAAAACACGAGCGGCACAAGGGCTTATAGCGCTCTACTGCACCAACTAAAACCTGACCTGATTCTTCAGAGAATCGATATGAAAACTGCGCTAAGTTTCCGCAAGAAACGCAAATGGCGTGAACTTTTGTAACGTATTCTGCAATTGCGAGCAAAGCGGGCATTGGACCGAATGGGTTACCTAAATAATCCATATCCAAACCGGCACAGATTACTCGGATTCCGCGATTGGCAAGGACCGAGCAAACCTCCACAATTCCCTCATCAAAAAACTGCGCTTCGTCAATCGCCACGATGCGCTCATCAGTGACAATTCCTAAAATTTCAGCAGCCGAAGCAACCATTACTGCAGGGGCAGCCGTTCCTTGATGGCTTACTACATCCTCTTCGCTGTAACGTTTATCGATTTCCGGTTTGAACAAAATCATTTTCTGATTGGCAAACTGGGTTCTTTTCACCCGACGAATTAGCTCTTCCGTTTTACCGGAAAACATAGAACCGCAAATCACTTCGACCCATCCGTTGGTTTTATGCTCTGTTGGAAATTGCTCTAGAAACATAGGCGTATTGTTTTGAACAAATTTAATTGAATTAAAACTTAGTTTGGGGTGATTAGCAATGAGATAAGCAAGTAAATTTGTTCACACACTTATTTAAATTGTTAATAATATGGAATCGATCGGCAAAAGATTACTTGAGGAAATCAATGAGTTCACATCAGGAGCAGGAGATACAAAATCAATAGATCGGGCGATTACTACCGCCCATGAATTGCTTGAGAACCTGTACATACTGCGTTACAAAGCTTACGAAGCGGGTATTTTTACGCCGGTGATAGATGAATTTCCCGAATTCGACCTTGCCGGAGTTAGCGACCCCACGGCCTTGGATTCTGGGGTTGATGAAACACCCTTACAAGAACTATTTGATGCTTCAGAACCGGAGGAGCAAGCAACAGAAAACCCAATGCCCGGAGAAGAGGAACAGGCAGACACTGAAGCGTTTGATTTAACTAAAGCGCCCCTTGAACCTACCGCGAAAATAGCGGAAGAAGGGATTCAAGAATGGGCCTCTGAGGATCACACTTTACAGAATGAAATCCCAATGGCGCCCGCGGCTTCCATGGATTTAACACAATTAGTTACGCTGTCCTATGGGAAGCACGAGAAAATCGATAAGTTTAACGGAAATTACTCGTTAAAAGAAAAAATCACATTCATCAACGAACTCTTCAAAGGTTCAAGTGATTCCTTCGGGTCTGCCGTAAAACAAATAGACTCTTATGCAAGCATTCAAGAATTAATGCCCACCTTGAACTATTTATCTGTTACCCACGAATGGGGCACCGCCAACGAAGATGCATTAAAAAAATTCATCGAAAAAGTGGTGGCTAAGTATGCTTAAATTCGTTTTGCTTCTTTGGGTTTATTGGGTGGTGCTGGCATGTTGGGGTCAACGCAATTTAACATCTGATGCAAAAAACGTCACTGACGTATTATGTTCCCCCCTGATGGAGGGGCGTGGGTATGTGGATAACGGGTGTAATAAAGCCGGTATTTATCTACTCCAAGAATTTGAGCGGATTGGCTTAGCTCCGTTAAATGGATATGCGAAACAATCCTTTTATATCAACGTAAATCGGTTTCCGGGAGCGTGTAAGATTAAAATACACGGACATAAAAAAGCCCCTGGAATTGACTATTTGATACATCCCAGTAGTGCCTCGTTTCATGGCAAACTATCCTTCATTGGACTGAGTGCCGCTGAAGTTCTATCCGTTCCTTTTAATGCGACATCTCCGAAGCAAGCCATCGCATTTATTCAACCTAAACAAATCTCGAGAGACACCCTACGCATGGTGCGAGCAAAAT
>CANHHA010000046.1 GCA_947460825.1 Flavobacteriales bacterium | reverse complement strand
TTGTTACAGCGCTTATGTCCAGGCTTACGGGTGGGTATAGGTCACGGCCAAATGGATGGAGAAAAGTTAGAAAAAGTCATGATGGACTTCATGGAAGGTCATTTTGACGTACTCTTGGCTACCACCATTATTGAGTCAGGAATTGACATTTCTAATGCAAATACCATCATTATTAATGAAGCGCATCAATTTGGCTTAAGTGATTTACATCAATTGCGCGGTCGGGTTGGGCGAAGTAATAAAAAAGGGTTCTGTTATCTGATTGCACCACGTTTTAGTGTATTAAATTCAGAAGCAAGAAAACGCTTGGAAGCTTTGGTGCAGTTTTCGGATTTAGGCAGCGGGTTTAACATTGCCATGAAGGATTTAGATATTCGAGGCGCTGGGAATATGCTTGGTGGTGAACAGAGCGGCTTTATCTCTGAAATAGGCTTTGAAATGTATCAGAAAATACTCAATGAAGCACTTCAAGAACTGCGAGAAACAGAATTTAAAACACTGTTCGATGAACGCACCACCGATAATTTTAATGGCTTTGTAAACGAGTGTGTGTTTGAATCAGATTTTGAAGTCCGTTTGCCAGATACCTATGTAAATAATGTCGCGGAACGCTTGAGTTTATACCAGGCCCTAGATAATTTAAAAACCGAAGCCGACCTTGATAATTTCAGGAAGGAGCTTATTGATCGTTTTGGTCCGATTCCAAGAGCAGGAAAAGAACTGTTGTTTTCCTTTCAATTGCGATGGTTAGCGCAAGAATTGGGCATGGAGCGCTTAGTGGTGAAATCTGGAAAATTAGTGGCGTCTTTTATTTCTAATCCTCAATCCCCATTTTACGAAACCGAGGCGTTTACACTGTTACTGCATCGAATCAATGCCATGGGGAATGGGTATAGACTCGTTCAAAAAGATGATAAACTTCGCTTGGTGATTGAGCCCATTCTTCACATTAAGGATGCCTATGAAAAACTTCAGGCCTTGAAGGGGGAGAGTTAACGGGATTCGTCTGCGATCTTTAATTAAATTTACAATAGAAAAACGAAGAGCTAATGCAAACATTTCAAAATTACATACTAGGCCAATGGGTGAGTGGCGAGGGCGTAGAAACGGAGCAATTCCATGCCATAACGGGCGCAAAGATCGGTGAAGTTTCAAGTGCTGGAATAGATTTTTCTGAAGTATTAAACTACGGAAGAACAGTAGGAGGACATCCCCTTCGAAAAATGACCTTTCAAGAACGTGGCCGGATGCTGAAAGCACTTGCACTCTATTTAATGGAACGCAAAGAAAAATACTATGAGTTTAGCGCCCTTACTGGCGCCACGCGCATTGATTCTTGGATAGATATCGAGGGAGGAATTGGTAATTTGTTTGCCAATGCCTCGTTAAGACGACAATTCCCGGATTTACCGTACTATGTAGACGGGGTAGCCGCACCCTTATCTAAAAACGGGACCTTTATCGGTCATCACATTATGTTACCGAAGCAAGGGGTAGCGGTTCACATTAACGCGTTTAATTTTCCAATATGGGGAATGCTTGAGAAAATCGCTGTGAACCTGATGGCAGGTGTACCAGCCGTAGTTAAGCCTTCCGAATACACGAGTTTTTTAACGGAAGTAGTAGTGCGTGATATCATTGCTTCTAACATTTTACCCGAAGGATCCCTTCAATTGATCGTTGGCTTAGGTCGGGGTATAATTGATCATGTGCAAACGGAAGATACCGTAACGTTTACGGGTTCGGCAAAAACAGGAAAAATACTGAAAGGCCTTCCGCATATTTCAGACCGCAGCGTTTCTTTTAATTTAGAAGCAGATTCCCTTAATGCCTGTATCCTGGGCGAAAAAGCAGTTCCTGGAACCGCAGAATTTGATTTGTTCATTAAAGAAGTGAGCAAGGAAATTACCGTGAAAGCAGGTCAAAAGTGTACGGCCGTCCGCAGAATTTTTGTGCCCGATTCATTCATAGAGGAGGTTCAATCCGCGCTTATCAAGCGATTGGCCAGTACCAAAGTAGGAGATCCTTCCGTGGAAGGTGTCCGCATGGGGGCCTTAGTCACGAAATTGCAAGTGGAACGAGTTAGAGAAAACGCAACACTTTTGGCTAAATCCCAAGAAATGGTGTTTGGTTCCTTGGATGAGGTTCATGTGCACGGTGCCGACGCCAAACAAGGTGCGTTCTTCTCTCCGATTTTATTTAGAAATAACCATCCATTTCAACACACGGATGTGCATGACATCGAGTGTTTTGGACCCGTTTCCACCTTAATGCCCTATAAGTCCTTGGAGGATGCCATTTCCTTAGCACGTATGGGTAAAGGCTCCTTGGTTTCTTCCATCGTTACACCAGACGATCAAGAAGCTATGGACTATGTACTTGGCGCAGGAAGCATGCATGGACGAGTATTAGTGCTCAATGAGCGCTGTGCAAAGGAAAGTACCGGACATGGTTCTCCAATGCCTTTACTTACGCATGGTGGACCAGGACGTGCCGGTGGCGGGGAAGAAATGGGCGGTAAACGAGGGGTGTTACATTATCTTCAACGTACAGCAATACAGGGACATCCATCAACCATTACAAAAATCACCCAGCAATTTCAGGTGGGAGCCGACATGCCGGAAGCGAATCCACATGTGTTTAGAAAGCACTTTGAAGAATTAATGATTGGCGAAACGGTATTTACGCATAAACACACCGTGACCGATGCAGACATTGTGAATTTCGCTAATGTTTCTGGGGATAATTTTTATGCCCATATGGATGCTACTTCCCTGGAAGGAACCATATTTGAACGCCGTGTAGCGCATGGATATTTTGTGCTTTCCAAAGCTGCAGGATTATTTGTCGACCCGAAAAAGGGGCCGGTCTTGTTGAATTATGGGTTGGATGAGGCACGATTTACGAAACCCGTTTATCCTGGGGCAACCTTGGGCGTTCGGTTTACGGTAAAAGAGAAAATAGATCAGGAGAAACGATCTGAAGAGGATATTGCCAAAGGAATTGTAAAGTTCCTAGTGGATGTATATGACGAGACGGGAGAAACTGTGGCCTTAGCGACGATTCTAACGATGGTGAGGAAGTTGGAGAATTTCTAATTCTCTATTCGACAAGGGTAAACGTTGACAGAAGTTCTGTTAATTTTCCTTTTGAATTTTTAATGAACAATTTTATACCAACAATATCACCTATTTTATAGTTTTTTAATGCTTGACCAGGAATGATATTCCCTTCTCCTTTAATTCCTCCACATTCGTAAGAAAAAACTGTGAACCATTCCCCAACGATGTCCACGCCACTGGGAAATCCGACGTATATTATTCCTCCGTATTTAGATAACGTATTTGTTAATAGAATAGGACTAGGGAATACTTTTGTAGGGAAAATCAAGGTGTCAGATTCGGAAAGATTCCCGTTTTTATATTTCGACGCAACGAGCTGAACGGAAATTCCAAATTTTGGCCTTATTGTATACTTTCTATAATTTTCTCCCCCAATAAATTTAATCTCTGCATCGTACCCTTTGATGGTTGTCGAATCAAAGGAACAATCATTGATAATTTCTATTAAATTATCATAATCCTTATAAAAAAAACAATGTTCTATCCGGTTGGGTAAGTATTGTTTGGCTAGAAAGATTGAAAAACGAAACAAGACAAAACACCAAAGCCAAACTTGCTAAAACTCGCATATTCCTTGTTTTTCGAACAAAGATAAAAAGTATTTCGTTAGAAATTCCATAATTCCCAACTTTTCAACGCTTGCGCTTTAAGCATCGGAAGTCCATTGAGGGTCACTGCGCCGCGTGATTTCGCTTCCTTTAACAGAAGAGTTTCTTCTGGGTTGTATATTAAATCTACCACTAAATGACTAGGACCTATGCCTTGCAAGCTGGGTAAAGGACAAGCATCCATGGCGGGAAACATCCCCACGGGAGTGCAGTTAACAATCAGTTTACAGGCGCTCAACATGGCTTCATTGACTTGCTCGTATGAAAACTGTTGACCTCCATGTTTATTCCGGCTAAGAAAATTCACTTGAATTCCTAAGTTTCTCAACACATACCCCACCGCTTTGGAACTTCCGCCTGTTCCTAGGAGTAAGGCTCGTTCATGTTCAAAGGTTAAAAAAGGTTTGATGGATTGTTGGAATCCGAAGGCATCGGTATTATATCCAATGGATTTTCCCTCGTTGAACGCAATGGTGTTTACCGCCCCAATCGCCTTTGCCTCTGGACTCAATTCATCCAGAAAGGGAATGATTTCTTCTTTATAAGGAATGGTAACGTTTAATCCATGATAGGATCCATCAAGTAAGGGTTTAACGCGTTCAATGCTATCAAGTTCAATTAACTTATACTGGGCTTGGATTCCGTGTTCCTCAAAAAAAGAGTTGAAAAAACCAGGAGAAAAACTATGCCCCAGCGATTTACCAATTAAGCCATATGTTTTCATAGTACAAAGAATTCAGGTCGGTATTCAAAATGCATGGTGTCATAATGTTTCCAACGACCACCCCATATAAATCCATGTTTTTCGAAAATCTCTACAATTCCCATCGGTATTCTGTTTTTATATCCGAGCGCAGCATCTTCATTTTTGCATCCGCAATCCCATTGCCAATAATTGGAATATGCGGTATTTATATCGATGGTAATTCCAAACGAATGTGCACTTAAACGCTTGGTCCCGCTAATAACTCGCCAATTAAACGTACCACCGATGTTGGTTAGGAATTTTTTCCATTCCGGATGTTGATCGAGTTCATTGGAAACCTTAATTAAGGCGAGGTTAGCCCCATTGACCTTGGAGAATTGAATTTTTTGATTCACTAGGGTGGGACACCACGTTACGGTGGTTAAATTTGCCTGGACCTCTGCTGCGGATTTCCCATAAATCTCTTTGAAAAAAGCATCGTTTCGTATTCTTCCTGCATCCGTATTTTTCTGAGCTTCCCCTTGGTTGTAGGTGTAATGCAGTTGGTCTTCAATGTCAGGAGAATCAAGAAGTTCTTGCGTACTTTTTTCTTTTTTATCGTCGTAAGTAAACGTTTTACCGGTGTTAAATACCACCTTGTTTTCCTTGATTTCTTTGATGTGGTTTGCATACGAAGTTGTCCAAGGCAATTCGCTTGTATTAATTAGTAGAGAAAAATACAGGATGAATTGTAGCATTTATTCACAATCCGTTTGAGAGGTCAGCACATTCGAAGAAAAAATTTGACGGCTCGCTTCGGGATAGGAAGATATAATACACGAATACCATACATCGGTTGAAAATGCGCCATTGGCTTTAAGCACCCATGCGCCATTTACTTTTTTAAACAATGCTTCTACATGACAACAATCGTATGCGTCATCTGGAAATCTAAGTTCCTTGCCATCTTTTCGTTGAACAGTACCTTCCATCCACGCATAAGTTCCAGACACCTTAAAATGATTAACCACAAAGATTACATCTTGCTCTAAATCATTTTTAATATCGGTCCGCAGAAGATCCAACATTGCCGTGCGTTCCTTGGTATTCTCTTCGGTTTTCTTTTTGAAATCGCGAAGGGTTTGACTAAAGCTAAGAGGAATAGAAAGAAGTGTTGTAAAAAGTAGAAAAATAAAAATTCTCATAATCTTGATTTTTTCAAAGGTAAGAAGTTCAATTTAGTTAAATGGCATTTCGTATTTTTACGGAAAATCTAGTCCTATGAAAAGTATCTACTTATGGTCAATTGTTAGTGCCCTTGTTTTTTTTAATACGCCTTGGGCTCAACAACTAAAGGAAATTGAAACCACTTGGAAAAATGTTACGCTAGAAGCCTTACCTGAAATAAGTGCACCACGGATTCATGCCACGGCATATCAAGTTTTTCAATTAGATGTTAATTCAATGAGAGCAGCGCTAGAGGGTGTAACTTACCGTGAAGGAGGGCTTAATGGATTTGTTGCTTCAATTGATTTCCCTTATTCTGATGGTACGATTCATCAGTTTACCGCAAAAAGAAATCAAACCATGCATCCAGCATACAATGCTAAATTCCCTGAATTAATTACCCTGGATGCGTATGCGACAGATGGTTCGGGAGCCTTTGGTAAGTGGGACATCACCCCCACCGGCTTGCACGCCATGATTTTCATTCCTGGGCAATCTACTGTTTTTATTGACCCCATGTTTGAGGGGAATAATGAATACTACATCGTGTATAGAAAACGGGATTTTATAACGGATAAAATTATGCAATGTGATGTGGAGAATTTCGAAGAAGAGAAACCTTCCCAGACCAATAAATCAATGTTTGGAACCTGTGAACTTCGTACGTATCGCCTGGCTTTGTCCGCGACAGCAGAATATACTATTTTTCATGGCGGAAGCCTAGCGCAAGCTGCAACCGCTCAAGTGGTTACCATGAATCGCGTAAATGGGGTGTACGAAAAAGATATAGCGATCACCATGGTGATTATTCCCAATAACAACTCCTTGATTTATACCACGGCAGCTTCCGACCCATATACAAATGGTACTCCGGGAACTATGATTAATCAAAATCAAACCAATGTGGATGCGGTGATTGGCAGTGCAAATTATGATATCGGACATGTCTTCGGAACAAACAGTGGTGGTCTTGCTGGTCTTGGTGTTGTGTGCACCGGAGGGCAAAAAGCACGTGGGGTAACTGGCAGCGGTGCGCCCATTGGAGACCCGTTTGATATTGACTACGTTGCGCATGAAATGGGGCATCAGTTTGGAGGGAATCATACACAAAACAACAATTGCAACAGCGTTGGCGCAGCCCGAAGAGAACCGGGAAGCGCGAGTACGATTATGGGTTATGCGGGGATTTGCGCGCCCAATGTACAAAACAACAGCGATGATTACTTTCATGGTTATAACCTACAAGAAATAAGCGCTGAAATTTTAAGCAATGGACATCAATGTGAGGTAATTACCGCCTTAAACAATACCCCTCCAGTGATTAATTCCACTAGCGGAAATATTGTAGTTCCAATCTCCACACCGTTTATACTTACGGCTCATGCAACCGATGTGGAGGGAGATGTTCTTTCTTACCTGTGGGAACAAATGGATAATGAAGCAACTACACAACCACCAGTAGCAACGGCAACGGGTGGACCAAACTTCCGAAGTTTTGATCCGTCGCTTGATTCTAACCGGTATTTCCCAAACCTTGCTTCACTTGCTTCAAATGGTCCCTTTACGTGGGAGGTATTACCTTCGGTTGCTCGGGTAATGGATTTTAGGCTTTCAGTGCGAGATAACCATGGCGTAGGTTCATGCAACGATTACACAGATGTTACGGTAACAACCAATGCCTCCGCAGGTCCTTTTGTAGTCACCTACCCTTCTGCAACTGGCATAACATGGGTTGGAGGAAGTTCCCAAACCGTAACGTGGTCCGTTGCAAATACCAATGTAGCTCCAATCAATTGTACTGACGTTCGTATACTCCTTTCGGTAGACGGTGGGCAAACCTATCCGTATCTACTTGCTTCAATCACCGCAAACGATGGAACCGAGACCATTAGCTGTCCTAATGTATCTACCAACACAGCCCGTGTGATGGTAATGTCTGGTGCACAAACCTTCTTTGACATTTCCAACAACAATTTCTCGATAACCTGTGGACCGACGCAAACACCGGTATTTAATTCCCTTTCAGTTGCTTGTCAAAATGATGCGGCTTTTAGCTTACCGAGCACTTCAGATAATGGCATAACGGGATCTTGGACTCCGGTATTGAATCTTACGGTTACAGGTTCGTTCACCTATAATTTTAATCCTGGAGCGAATCAATGCGCTAATCCAGCGAGTGTTCAACTCACCGTTCAGCCGCAGGTAGAACCGGTATTTTCCCATCCAACCACGCTCTGTCAGAATGATCCATTCATGTTACCGACTACTGCTCAAAACGGAATCACTGGCGCATGGAGTCCCCAGGTGAATTCACAACAAGCGGGGATCACCACGGTAATATTTACTCCAGATGCAGGGCAATGCAGTAATTCGTTGAACCAAACGATTACTGTTAATCCATTGCCATCGAATGGGATTAGTCAAAACGGAATTACCCTCAGCGCTGCTGCAACTGGTGTTGCCTATCAATGGATTGATTGCAATACCAATCAACCCGTGGTTGGAGCGACCAATCAAAGCTTTACCACTACAGAAGCTGTTGGTACATATGCAGTCATTGTTACCGCAAATGGATGTTCAGATACTTCAACGTGTATAAGTGTTGATCAATCTGGACTTAACGAAGGGGACTTTTACATTGGATTATTGCCAAATCCAGCCAATGAAAGTGTATTGATTCAATGGAATTCAGATGCTTTTGATATGATTGAACTCCTTGATGAGGCAGGGAAAATTGTACGAAGGGTATTTGTTTCAGACGCAGCTCAAGCGGTGGAATTTTCCTTAACACACATAGCAGCGGGTGTATATCACGTGCGCCTGAGTGGAGTAGAACGGCTAGCGATTCAAAAACTCATTAAACTATGATTCGTTTTATAGCGGTATTCTTTTTTTTAGGGGCAACAATAAGCACCTATTCACAAACCATGTATCTTACCGGACGCCCCTATTCGTTTAGTCGGAATAATGCCATTAAAGAAGTTGGACGGTCTTGGGGATTTAAGGTGGAGTATGCAGGAGAGGATGTTGTCAATGAAATTGGACTCGATTCATTGAACAGGCAGATGGATCATTTTGATGCCGTGATAGCAAAAACCAAGGGCATCTTTTGGTTAGGTGAGTTCTACGCGAAAGTAGATTCCATCGAAATATTGCACAATAAATTAAGGGATGAATTAAGAAGGGTTAATACGGCCGCCACGGATCCAATTCAATCAGGCACTCAATTTTTTGAGCGACAAATCATACTGTTTGAACAGAAGAAGAATCGATTTCGCGCTGTTGTTATATCCACCAGATCCACCAATGAAACGGTGTGTGAGGCGGAGTTTTTAATGCACTTGCGCAAGCGTATACGAATTAAGAAGGGAACGGGGTGTTCGCTGCCTTATCAATTTCCGGAAAATGGAATTACACTAAAATAAGGTTGGAAGCGAGGGTATTAAAATCAACAGGAAGTTGGTATGTGGTAGAAACAGAGCAAGGAGAGTTGATTCATGCGCGTTTGCGTGGGAAATTAAAACAAGCAGGATTAAGATTAACCAATCCGATTGCAGCCGGCGATCGCGTTACCTTAAAGTCAGAGGTGGACGCAGAGGGGAAGCAGGTGATTTCTGACATCTTACCAAGAACAAACTACGTTTCCAGAAAATCTACCAATTTAAGTAAGGAAATGCAGATTTTAGCAGCGAATATTGATCAGCTGTACATCATCGTTACCTTAAAGGACCCGAAAACACACCCCTTGTTTATTGACCGTTTTTTGGTGGCAGCAGAATCCTTTAGAATTCCAGTTACCTTATTATTCAACAAGGTGGATTTGTATACCAAGGTAGAAGCTGATTTGTATAAAACGTTGTCGGAAATATATGAGCGCATCGGCTATCCCTGTTATCAAATCCAGAGCACCGACAAGAAATCGGTAGAATTTCTTAAAAAGCTCATGCAAGGCAAGCAGGTGATGCTAGGAGGAAACAGTGGGGTTGGAAAATCATCCATTGTCAATGCATTGGACGCTTCTGTACACTTAAAAACAGGGGAAATATCTGCAGCTCATCAACAAGGAAAACATACCACCACCTTTGCTGAAATGCACAAGTTGAGTTTTGGTGCCTATGTGATAGACACCCCTGGAATCAGATCGTTTGGGTTGGTCGATTTAGAAAAGGAACATCTAGGACATTATTTCCCAGAAATACGTGCAGCGATGGAAAATTGCCGCTTCAATAATTGCATGCACTTGAATGAGCCGGGTTGCGGTGTAGTTAAAGCGGTGACAGATGGAGTAATATCAAATCTGCGTTATGCGCATTACAAAGCGATTTTAGAAGAGGAAGATAACGACCCCTATAGAAGGAGTAAATTCTAATGAAAGTAGTCATTCAGCGTGTATCGCAGGCCTCTGTTATTATAAATGGAGTTGTCCATAATCAAATAAATCAGGGTTTTGTTGTTCTTTTTGGTATCGGTCAAACGGATGACGAACAAGATATTCATTACCTGGTTCAAAAAATTTTAGGCTTGCGAATCTTTTCGGATCACGAAGGAAAAATGAATTATTCCTTGGATGATGTCAAGGGTGAAATCCTATTAATCAGTCAATTCACATTATTCGCATCAACAAAAAAGGGAAATCGTCCGAGTTACATCGATGCAGCGCCTCCAGGAATGGCAATACCCTTGTATGAAAAATTCATAGAATCTATAGAGGAATCTTTAGGACTCCGCTTAAAAACCGGAATATTTGGTGCCGATATGAAGGTGAGTTTAATCAATGATGGTCCTGTGACCATTCAAATAGACTCAAAAAACAAGGCTTAATACCCTGACTCTTTTTCTTTGGTGTCGATGGTATATACAAAACCAAAGTTTAACCCTGCTGCCGCAGCGCGCGTTTTGTGGTAGTCAGGATATAGCAAACTGTTTGATAGGGAATTTCCATAGGCATCCACCCCCTTCGCATCTTTAATCCCATACTGTAAACGCAAGCCAAAAATAATTCCAAGGGGTACACTTTTAAGGATTTTACGGTTAATACCAAAACCGATAAAGGCGTTGGAATAACTTTTTGCGTAGTCTCCGGATTTATCTGACGCTGTTGGAAACAAACCTTCACGTGTATACAAGGCACTTCGGATCTTGTTGTATTGAGCACCTAATTCAAAATACGCACCTCCTTTATTCTGAAAACGAAGGTAGATAGGCAGTTGAAATGTTTTTAAATTTACCATAGAGGTATAGCTCTGAGAAAGAATTTCGCCAGTATATTCCGCATTGTGGCCGCCAAAATTTGTTTCTAATCCTACACTAAAAAACCCCATGCGTAACCCAAATCCAAGTCCATAGTTACTTCCCCAACTGGGGGCATAATCTTGTTCCTTACCTTGATCCGAAATATTCTGATTAAACAACCACGTGGAATTGAATTGACCTTTGGCGGCAATATCGAAGCCAAGTTGAGCCGTTGATGTGCTTACAAATGAAGCAATAAAAAGGAAGGAATAGATAAATTTCATAGAATTAGTTTTTACAAGTATAGTAATTTCTATTTATTGTTTTGTTGTCGAATGTATAAAATGTAAAACACCCCATCCTTTTTATCCAACAATTCCATTTCTGCCATGTAGTAGGGCGTTTGAAGTTTTTCACCAGGGCCGTATATAGGCTTAAAGTTCGAATTGCTTACTAAGATATTATATCCATCACCACCGTTTATATAGGCTTTTTCAATCTTCCAACTCACCCCTTCAGGAACGGTTAAACTACTGCCACCATAGGCGGATTTAACAAAGGAAGTGTCTTGGGCGAACGTTGTCCCTACCCAAATCAATAAAAAGAAAGAAAATAGCTTCCTCATGGAATAATATTGAACTCAATGGCAGAATAGCCTCGTGCACACAATGCATTGTTTGTGCAAGTGCAAATGGTAGATCCCGCCGGAACCCAAATTGGGAGGCTGGTCATCGTTTCCCCAGCACTGTGTATACCAAAACTAATGGGGATACTGTTAATCGCCAGATAACGGCCAGAATATAGGTAGTAAAACGAAGGCACCCCACATGCAGGAAATAGGGACAAGGTTGTTCCTGATGTTTGAACACCATAAACATCTTGATCTCCCGCAGTAAACACACTTTCAATTTTCCACACCTTTCCAGTGGGTACGGTTTGAGGAGGGTCTGTGTTTGAAATTATTTTGACTTGATTAAATTGAAGGTTTCCTTGGGCCTTGTAAAAGCCAACGGAAATCATTAAAAATAGAGGGAATACTAGGTGCTTCATTAAGGGACAAGATTAAATTCAATGATGTTATAATTCGTATACTGCCCCCATCCAGCTACGGTTGTTCCGCCAGGTAGCCATATAGCACCCGAGGGAAGAGACCCACTGGTTCCGTTAAGGTACCAATTTACCCCGTTAATAATCAAGGAAGAATGAAGGCCACTTCCTGAACTTGAGTAAGATTGCGCTTGGTGTTCAATTTTCCAAACTTTTCCGGGTGGTACAGTGTTAAGGGTTGTGCCACTAAACAACAGGGCTTGATTAAATTTAAGGTTTCCTTGGGCTTCCAATCCGCCAATAGATAGCATGATAAGGAAAAAAAATACAATGTGCTTCATTATGGTACGATATTAAATTCTAAGATGCTTGCCACACCACTGTTTAGACCACTGAAAAACACATTTTGCCCGCCGTTAATCCAATATGGAAAGCTATCGAATACTGGTCCGTAACCCGTATTGGTGTTTTTAAGAAACACTTGTTGCCCGGCTACAGACACGCTAAAAAATGATGAGTAAGAACTTAGTCCTACGCCTTCAATTTTCCACACTTTACCGGCCGGAACGCTGTAATTATTCCCATTACTTGTAAACGATAAATTAAGTACTTGATTAAGCTGAAGATTTCCTTGTGAAAAACCATTCAAATAAAGGAAGATGCAGCATATGAAAAATACGTTTCTCATGGTATGATGTTAAATTCGATAACGCTAATGTACGTTTTTGCCGTTACACTTGGTGGAGGACAAATACATCCGCCTCCATATGAACCGGCATTGGGAGTGCAGGTTTTCGTTTCACCCGCCAAAGTAGCTCCGGACGGAAGCCACAAAGGAGACCCCGTGTTTCCAGCACTGGCTTTTACACCATTAATTGTAATTGGATTGGTTGAAGACACTTGGCAGGATTGTGTGGTGTAACTAGACCATAATTGTGTTGAACCGTTACATGGAGAACAACTACCACTGCCGCTACTGGCTTGAAAATAAGGCACTGCTTCATATACAATGTTTTCAATTTTCCACACCTTTCCTGGAGGAACCGTTGCGGTATTATTATCAATTAAAAGGACCTGGTTGAATTGCAAGTTTCCTTGCGCTACAGTCAAGCTTGATAATCCAGCAATAATTAAATAAAAAAGGTATTTCATATGATATGATTAGCTTGCTCTAAATTATAGAATAGTTTTCATCTTTCGAAATTATGCTTTTGTTAAATCACATTCTTTTTTAAGTTACAACAACTTTACTATCTTACAGCTTCTAAACTATGGATATGATCTATACTACTACCTTAAAACTTAAGCAAGTTCTTGCATTAATAGTTATCAATTTAAACCTGTTTTTGTTCGCACAAACACCGGAAGGCATTAACTACCAGGCGGTTATTCGGAAAACTAACGGAACCCTAGTGACTAACAGTACCTTAGCATTACGTATTCAAATTAAGCAGAATTCCGCGACCGGAACGGTTGTTTACGCGGAACGACAAAGTGTAATAACCTCTGCATATGGTTTAGTGAATTTTGTAATTGGTCAAGGAACCGTGCTTTCTGGAACATTTTCGGCGATTAATTGGTCTACAGGGAATTATTGGGTGAGTTTAGCCGTTGATTTTGTGAATGGAACGAATTATTTAGATTATGGTTCGCAGCGTCTTATGAGTGCTCCTTATGCCTTGTATGCAAAAACGGCCGGTGTACAATTAAACCAATGGCGATATGGAGCAACTGCTCCTGCGGCAGCTTTAGGCAATATGGGAGATTTTTACCTCAATACCGCAACGGGAGATGTGCATTATAAATCTGCCGCCTCTACATGGACGTTAACTGGAAATATCAAGGGCCCTCAAGGAACC
>CANHHA010000045.1 GCA_947460825.1 Flavobacteriales bacterium | reverse complement strand
GGGCTAGGGTATTTCGCCCTTTCAGGGCTAGGGTATTTCGCCCTTTCAGGGCTAGGGTATTTCGCCCTTTCAGGGCTAGGGTATTTCGCCCTTTCAGGGCTAGGGTATTTCGCCCTTTCAGGGCTAGGGGATAACGCCCCTTCAGGGCTAGGGTATAACTTCCCTTCGGGGCTAGGGTATTTCGCCCTTTCAGGGCTAGGTTGAAATAATTTTGACTATTTATAATTTGTAAGCGTTTTGGGTTAGCCCTGAAAGGGCGAACTATTTAAACGATGGCGTTTAGCCATCGGACATCAACGAATCATCTAATGTTAGCCCTGAAGGGGCGCAATACCTTAATCAAATGAGACAATCACTCGTAAAAAATTACATTTATAAAGTTTTTAATACGAAGTACAGACAACTGTTAATTCAAAAATTACTACCCGTGTAAATTCAAAGTTACTACCCGTGTAAATTCAAAGTTACTACCTGTGTAAATTCAAAGTTAACACCCGTGTAAATTCAAAGTTACCACCCGTGTAAATTCAAAGGATATACCCGTGTAAATTCAAAATTAGTTGTATATTTGTCGAATATTTATAAGGGTTATGGACAGAATTCGAATTATTAAAAAATCAATGGATATTTATCTTAAAAAATATCCAGTACTTGTACTTACCGGACCTCGTCAGTCAGGTAAAACAACCTTCCTGAAAAATCAGTTTCCTAACTATACCTATGTGAATTTAGAGAATTTAGATCTTAGGAAATATGCATTGAATGACCCAAACGCGTTTTTAACGGAATTTCAAGGAAAGGTGATTTTAGATGAAGTGCAGCGTGTGCCTGAATTATTCTCCTATATTCAAACGAAGGTTGATGAGGATCGCATCATGGGGCAATACATTCTTTCGGGTTCACAGAACTTCCATCTAATGCGAAGCATAACTCAGAGCCTTGCTGGCCGTGTAGCCTTGTTTAAACTGTTGCCTTTTGATCAAGAAGAAATGCACGCTGCCGGATGGCTAGATGTCGATTATTCAGTGAATCTACAACGCGGATTTTATCCGGCATTGTACGACCGGGATATTCCCTCGAAGGTATTTTATTCGAACTACTTGCAAACCTACGTAGAACGAGATTTATCAGAATTGATTCATGTAAAAGACCTCAAGCAGTTTAGAAATTTCATTGGGTTGTGTGCTGCCAGGGCCGGGCAATTGCTTAATTTGAATTCGTTGGCTAATGAATGCGGAATTTCGCAACCCACGGCAAAAGCATGGATTTCGGTGTTGGAAACTAGTTATATCGTATATCAGCTTCAACCCTTGCATTCCAATTTTAATAAGCGTATTACGAAAAGTGCTAAGCTCTATTTTTACGACACTGGATTGCTTTGTTTTTTGCTTAAAATCAACGATTCGGCCACTGTGAAAACAAGCAATTATAAGGGCTCGCTTTTTGAGAATTTTGTAATCAATGAATACTTAAAACAAAATTATCACAACAATCTGATGCATGATTTTTGGTTTTGGAGGGATGCGGTTGGTCATGAAGTGGATTTAATCTGGCAACACTCCGATAAACTTAATGTAGTGGAAATAAAAGCCAGCGAAACAATTATGCCCAAGATGTTCAATGGCTTGGCATACTTTGATAAATTGGCTTCAGCTCGTATAGCCAGTAAAACACTTGTGCATACTGGAACATTCAATCAACACCGAACCGCTGCTCGGGTGCAAAGTTGGAATAACTATAGCCAACGATACGAGTTGGATTAACTCAATAACACGCTGTATCCTTCTAAGAGATCAAAGATTGCCAAAAGCACCAAGGCAGGAATGCTTAAGTGTTCTTTTTTTAGATACAGTAAGGTGATTACAAACCCTGTAAAAAACACATAGTTGAACAGGTCTAATGGCGGGATTAGAGTAAGGATATACAGCGCGCACAGCGCTAGGGCGGTGATTTTATACTGAATACCTTTAAATCCAATAGTGAGGATTACCAATGGAAATACGCTGACTGTTTCTAGAATTCTGAATATGGACAGCGTAATTCCGTCGGTAAATTCCAGGTAGGAAGATTCATCCAAAAAAAACGTGTAGGTAAATGGATTGCTTAGGCAGCGAAGACTGATAAAGGTTAACAGAGGTACAAATGCGCGGTAATTTTCTTTATGTTTCCAGGCACTCGCAATTAATACTACCAATAATATGTAGCTAAATATCGGGAACGGAACAATCCATGATCCCGTATCTATGTAAATGCTCGTCGCATAGGCCATAACAATTAAAAAACCGATAAGCGCAATCTTAACTGATTTCTCCATTACAGTTTTAGGGCTTCATAAATGTAATCAAAGGTAGATAGGATTTCAGCCTTGCCCTCAATTACAGCGACATCGTGCTCAAAGTGGGCACTTGGCAAGCCATCTTCCGTAACAATAGTCCATTGGTCATCAAGCGTTTTTACCTTATAAGTCCCCATGTTTATCATCGGTTCTATGGCAATGGTAAGTCCGTTTTGAATCCGTTTTCCACGGCCTTGTCTGCCATAGTTAGGTACTTGCGGTTCTTCGTGAAGCTTGGTTCCTAAGCCATGCCCTACTAAATCGCGTACCACGCTAAACCCATTTTTTTCGGCATGTTGCTGTATCGCATATCCAATATCTTCAATGCGATTTGAGGTATTACAGGCTTCGATTCCGAGGTAAAGGCATTCTTTGGTGACCGCACACAGTTTACGTTTTTCATCACTGACTTCACCCACTTCAAAGGTATAGGCATGGTCGCCGTAATAGCCTTTGTACAAGGAGCCGCAATCTACGGAAACAATATCTCCAGATTGAATCGGACGTTGCGTTGGAAGTCCGTGTACCACTTCTTCATTGACGGAAATCAACAGGGTGCTCGGACAGCCATACAAACCTTTGAATCCCGGAATGGCCCCTTGAGCACGTATAAAATTCTCGGCAAGTTCATCGAGGAATGCAGGGGTAATTCCCGGTTTCATATGTTTCGCCACTTCTCCAAGTGTACGACTTACAATCAATGCAGCCTCCCGCATGATCGCAATTTCTTCTGCCGTCTTATATTTTATTGAATCTCCAAAAATTGCCATAGGTGCAAAAGTATAAAATCCACATCACTTCAAGGCATGTTCCAACCATTCCATGGTATTAATTCCATCAGCGAAATCATCTATTCGGGGCTGTTGTGTAGTTCCAAAGGGGACTTCAACTGCACCTGATATGCATTGAATTTTATCCCGATTAGCGGAGATGTAGTCGAATGTTTCTGAAACATGAGTGTAGGTGTGATAATGGATCATGGCGAGCGGAGGATGTAATGCGGTGGATTCCATGAGCAGTAAAAATCCATTGTCCAATAAGGGCTGATTACTCAACAAGTGAATCGCTCGATTATAATCGTAGTTGTTCCCGTATTTATTGTTCTGAATGACTGCTTGAAATGGCAGAATTGCCTCAAAAAACGCATCGAAAGAATATCCTTCAGGTACGATGAGGTGCGTTACATTGCGACATCCCCTGCCGAAGTATTGAAAGATGTCCTGTCCCAAGGCATGTAATTCTTCCGGCGTTTCATTCCCACGAAGGATAGCAACAGAAGTGCGATTCCCTCGAAGCAAATGCGGGGTGTTTTTGAAGTACGATTTTAAATGGAGTAGGGTAGAATCGCTTCCCGTTCCAATAACAGCATCAAAGCCACTGAGCTTTTGTGGATTGATTTGGATCAATTCGGCATATGCAGGATTAAGTTCAGTCAAGCCGCGAATGATTAATGGAATGAGTTGTTGGTCGTCTGAACTTAGTTTGATTTGAAGTTTATATCCACTGAGCATTCCGCACAAAACGTCATGAAATCCAACCATTGGGATATTCCCTGCTAGGATCAATCCAAGGCTTGGACGGAATGACTTAAACGCGTAGGGGCTTGCAAATGAAGTTAAGTCCGCTGTATTTAGCCAGCTAGAAATACCCTTCAATGCTTGCTTTACTTCTCGGGGTTCAAACCACCCGTTTCTGTAGATCTCACGAGCAATGACCGCATTAAAAGCCTCCGTTAATTCGTTGGAAAAGACTTCTGATTGGGGAGTCTCTGTGGAGCTTAGGCACTCGAGCAAAGGTCCGAGGGTAGCGAGGTCTGTGATAAGTTGCTGACGAGTCATCGAACAAAAGTAGTGTAAAGTTCGTTTAGGCAATGTTGAAATGGTTAGGTTTTAGTAAAGCCTGTGTATATTTGCAAATAAATAATAGGAATTGTCATGGCAATAATGATTACGGATGAATGTATTAATTGTGGGGCTTGTGAGCCTGAATGTCCAAATAATGCAATATATGAAGGGGGCGCTGAGTGGAAATATGCGGATGGAACATCGTTGTCCGGAATGATCACCACTACGGAGGGTTCATCCGTAGATGCTACACTGGCAAATGCGCCTGTGAGCATGGATGTTTACTATATTACACACAACAAATGTACAGAGTGTGTTGGGTTTCATGACGAACCACAATGTGCTGCGGTATGTCCAGTAGATTGTTGTGTAGATGATCCAAATTACCGCGAAACCAATGATGAACTTTTATCAAAAAAAGCATTTTTACACCTTTAGTTTAAAGCCGAATTTTTTTCTTTTAATTTTTCTTTTCTTCACCGGGTTTATCTGTTCCCAGGGTTCGTTGCGTATACATTTTGTTCAAACTGACGCTGGCGCAGCGCTGAGCCTAGAACAAACCATCGAAATACAGCAAATCGCTCGCTCCTATGCGGTAGCGGTAAGTATTGATCAATACAAACACCCCCGCATCGGTAAGTTGCCTACCATAAATTACAGCGATTCAATTCCGTTCTTTTCAACGGAAATGAGGGCCATCAGAGATGGATTTTTTAATTCGTCTCATCGGCGCACCAAATTGGATTATTACGTGTTTGTATCTTCTAATTTTGAGGATTCTTTACATACTGGATTTGCCATTTCAGGTAAACACATTCTGTTCATTTCTTCAGTACCAAAGCAGACATTTACCTCCAGATTCGCCTCGTATTTCTTGTTGGCAGCATCTGACCAGCAAGGCAATAACAAAAGGGCGTTGGATGCACTTTCCAAACAACTAGGAACCAAAGATTCGCTGCAAAGGCGACAAGAATCTTATTTTCTTTTTCATGATGAAACGGAGAATTTGGGATCAACAAACGGGATCGTAGCGTTTGCTTTTTGGAATGAAAATAACGATGGGAAGGTGTTTGGGAACTATATAGGATTACCCTTTAAGCGAAATGAAGGAAAGGTTAATTTAGATATTGATAGTTATTGGCTTCGCCCGTTTTATCGTACAGATGTTCGGTTCATTGCTCCTATTCATGTAGGATTGGTTTTTCTTGCATTTTTTATCATGCTAGTCTTTAGAAAAAAGGTCAATGAGCGCGCCGATAAAAGTTTGAAATCACATTCCAAGGTGGCTTTCTTTTTCCTGCGAATGGTTTTATGGGGTGTTTTTATACTTATTGGTTACCTTGTTTTCTTATCTTCCGATCAATTGTATAAAAGGTGGTTCTTTAATTCCTCCTCGTACAGCAATGTAGGGAAAATAGATACCAAACAGTTTATTCATCACCTTACCGCCAATAACTCGGTTGTCAATCAGCAAGCAACCCATTCTTATTGGGAAACCTATGTGAAACGGAAAAACACCTGGGAAATGAAGCGTCTAAAGCACGTATTATATTTTGAAGTTATAAAATCTCAAGGGAAGGTCACTTCTATGAAGTTTTTATACGATTCTGACCGTCTGAAAATTAAGTCTTTTCAAGGAAAGGCGCAAACGCATTTGATCGTATATAAGGTAATGGATGCGCAAGGTGATTTTTTAAAAGAGGAAGTCTATAATTACGCCAAAGTAAACATTACACACAAGTATGCTGAACCTGATCCTGCCCGACGAATTCTTGTTTTTGTAAATGGGTATCGTCCGGTTGCAAACGGCGGAACGCCAGAGCAAGCATTGATGCGAATTGGTAACAATGGCGTAGAATTCCCTAATTCGTCAAATGTATTGTTAGCAACAGACCGTTTTGATTATTGGAGACCTTGGGGTAATTTCGATCAACGCATTATGGAGCGCATTAAACCGAATGAGGTTTACTATGCCGATGGTCACCATTCCGTAGCAACCTCAAACCATGCTTCCGTATTTAATTTTGCTAAGGCCGCGGCTGAATACCCTAAAGCATGCAAGGGTAAGCATCGATGTAAGTTCTCCAAAACAACTGCGGGTACTAAGCTTGAAACCTTAGATATGTTACCTTTTACTTCGAATAAAAAAGGGTTTAATTTAAGACGTAAAAACGGACGTATTGCAGGCAGAAACCTCTATCAATTACTGAATGAAGTTCCTGGGAATTCCGGAAACGACACGCTATTTATTGTAGCACACAGCATGGGATATGCATATTCCTTGGGTATCGTTGAGTCGTTAAGGAATAAATGTGTGTTTGGTGAGTACTATATCTTTGCACCTGAGAATGCCGAAAGTGGAAAAATATTTCAGTCCGAGTGGAATGCGGTTTACCAATACGGAAGTATTCCCAAAGGGGCCAAAAAGCAAGCTCCTTGTCTTCAAGACGGCGTTGCTCCGCAAACTAAAGCTAATGGATTGTCTGCTCAAAATCGATTGACATTTCCAGCATCCCACTACAAAAAAATGGGTTTCACTGGCAGTCATTTTATTGGATTTTATGATTGGGTTTTTGAAATTCCTCAAGGAGAAAAAGGTGCGATCGTCCAACATTAAGGGGATGATTCAATCACTTAAAATTTACTTACCTCGCTCATCCGAATTTCAACTAAGGTAGAACCAACCCCACGGGCAGAATAATTCCCATCATGAAAACTAATTCCCGCCTTACTCTGCAGCAATTGACGCACAGCAGTTTTTAATACACCTTCACCCACACCGTGAATGATTAATACCTTTGCGTGCCTCTTTTCAATGCATTGATTCAAGAACATGCGGCAATGGCTGAGTTTTTTCTCAAGAAGCTCGTTGGTTGGCATGCCGTCAATTCCCAGCGCCGTGGCATGCAGGTCTAAGGTCGGAATGGATGATACTCCTTGTTTCTTTGATGCAATGGGTGCTTGGCTCAATTCTTTGTTCACCACGCTGCCTGATACAGGAATGCGTTTGATCAGTGAAGCCAACTTGACTTGATACTCAAAGCCGAACTCATCTTGAACAATGGCAAACGGTTCGTTAATTTGTACTATGGAATAGAATCCCGTTTCTTGCAGTAAGGAAACCGATTCTCCGACCTTGAATAACATCGCTACAATACCGTTAGGTTCGCGAATTTAAGCAGTACGGTTTTGGAACCGTGATGGGGAAAGAAGATGACTGCTTTTTTATCCGCACCACTCCCTTCAAGCTGCGTTACGCGTCCTTTCCCAAATCGTGAATGCTCCACGTGTGTGCCAACCATGATGTGGTTGAACTCGTTCGAATTTGAGGGGGAAGCGCTTTTTACTTCGGAAATAGATTTTAATGATTTTGGCATGCTGGGCGCGCTCAGCTTGGAATTTAAGCCTCCTGTGAAACTGCGCTCGAATCCACCTCCCATTAAGGATCGACCTTGTTGACTGCGTGTAGGAGTTTCAAAATGAACAAACTGCGGATCGATTTCGTCAATAAATCTACTTTGCTCACATTTGATGGATTGATTCCACAGGAATCTTGAACCAGCGTATGATAAGGTACAGGATTCCATTGCGCGGGTAATGGCTACGTAAAAGAGCCGCCGTTCTTCCTCTAAGTCGCTTCTTGAGCTGATGGACATTTGAGAAGGGAATAAATTCTCTTCCATTCCTACGATAAATATATGTGGATATTCCAATCCTTTACTCGAGTGGATGGTCATGAGCGATACATGGTTTTTGTCCTCTGTTTTTTCTTGGTCTGCATCCGTAAGTAAGGATACATCCATCAAAAATTCAGCTAAGGTCTTGGGTTCATCTTCATCCCCTCCTTTGGTGAATTCTTTAATACCAGCTAATAATTCTTCAATGTTTTGAATGCGTTCCACTTCTTCTGGACCTTTTTCTTTCTCTGCATTCAGTTCTTGGAAGATTCCACTTGATTTAATGATTCGTTCGGCAAGGGTATAAGCATCCGCTTTGTTAAGCTCCGCTTGAAAACTCTTGATCATGGTCATGAAATCCGACATTTTCTGTTTCGTAGCGTTATTTAAATCCGCAGAATACGTTTGAAAATCATCCATGACTTCCCACATGCTTACGCCATGTCGGCCCGCAGCAATGATAATGTTTTCTACGCTGGTTTTTCCGATTCCACGTTTTGGATAATTGATGACCCGCTTCATCGCCTCCTCGTCGTGTGGGTTCGCTGTAAGTCTAAAATAGGAAAGTACGTCTTTGATTTCCCTCCGTTGATAAAATGAAAGGCCTCCATATATCTTGTAAGGGATATTCAGTTTCCGTAAGGCTTCTTCAAAGGAACGAGATTGCTTATTGGTGCGATATAAAATGGCAAAATCGTTATAGCTTTCCACCACCGATTGTTTCAAATCAAATATTTTGTGCGCAATGACGCGACCTTCTTCATTGTCTGTTAAGGTACGGACCACGGCAATCGGTTTACCAACTCCATTTTCTGTCCAAACAATCTTTTTAATTTGGTCTTGATTTCTTTTAATTACGCTATTCGCTGCATCAACAATATTCTGTGTGCTTCGGTAATTTTGTTCCAGTTTGTATAGGTTAAAATCCGGGTAATCTTTTCGGAAATTCAAGATGTTCTCGATGTTGGCCCCACGAAAGGAATATATACTTTGTGCATCATCCCCAACTACGCAAATATTCTCATAGGCCGCGGCTAATTTCTTGACAATCAGGTACTGAGCAAAATTCGTGTCTTGATACTCATCTACCAAGAGGTATTTGAATTTCTGCTGATAGTAATGCAACACATCAGGATGGTCGGTCAATAAAATATTGGTAAAGAATAACAAGTCGTCGAAATCCATAGCTCCGGCCTTTTGGCACCGGTTGGCGTACTGGGCATAAATTCGACCGATTTCAGGCCTGCGCGACATTCGGTCTTCTGCTTGAATTTGATCATTGGCAACATAGGCCTCTGGAGAAACCAAGTTATTTTTAGCCGCTGAAATTCGGCCGAATACTCCACTGGTTTTGTAGGTTTTATCATCTAAATGCAGTTCTTTGATGATATCCTTGATTAAACTCTTTGAATCTTGGGTATCGTAAATGGTGAAATTCGTGGGAAATCCAATGCGGTCCGAATTATAACGTAAAATCCTAGAGAAAACCGAGTGAAAAGTACCCATGGTAATGCTCTTGGCTTCTGATCCGCCCACAATTTTTCCGATGCGCTCAGACATTTCTTTCGCCGCTTTATTGGTAAAGGTAAGCGCCATGATATTGAACGGATCAATGCCCTGATCAATCATGTGCGCAATGCGGTAGGTGAGAACCCGAGTTTTTCCCGAACCTGCACCCGCAATGACCATGCACGGACCATAAATATGCTCCACTGCTACACGTTGGCTGTCATTAAGTTCGTTAAGATAAGACATGGAAAAAGAGTGAATATCAAAATTAATAACAATTTCCGGGTTCGAATTCGTGTTTTTAATTGATTTCCATCGAGTTTTTAACAATCTCGTACCTTTAGGGCATGAACACACCACTTTGGTTTAGCTTATGGTCTTTTCCTGCTCCCTACGAAGGGAACGAGCCTGCTTACGTGGATGAAAAAGACATTGCGTGCACCAAGGCATTTACTTCTCACTATGATTCCATTGAAAAAGAGGTGCGAACTTTTTTGACAAAACGCGAGACCACACCCTATTTTAAACAATCGATGGTTTTGCATGGTAAAGGATATCATACACTTTCCTTAGCGTGGTGGGGGATTCAGTTCCATAAAAATCAAGGGGATTTACCGGTACTCTCATCCATTCTTAAGCACCATCCAGAACTTCTAACCCTTTCCATTAATGTTCTGGATGCCAACAGCAGTATTCTTCCCCATATGGGTGATACCAATGCAATTTATCGGGGACATTTTGGGATATCAATTCCAGCGTCCTTACCTCAAGCCGGCATTCGCGTTAAGGAAGTAGAACAATCTTGGAAGGAAGGTCACTTTGTTTGGTTCATGGATGCCTATCCACATGAAACGTGGAATCAAACAAAGGAAGCCCGCATCGTACTATTGGTTGATGTTTTACGTCCTGAATTCAGCAATCAAAAAAAACGAATCTGTGCTACCGTTATGACCTCCCTCTTTCTTCAAAAGCGCATAGAAAAATCTTCCTTTTTTGAGCGTAATCAGCGATGGATTGTGAAGTACATAGCACCGATGTTAATTCCCTTCGTTCAATTTCGAATTGCTTGGATAAATTTCATCCGAAAATACTAATTTCTTTGCGGAGCTTCCCTAACTTTGCAATGTGAAGTATACCATTTACCATAATCCTCGTTGCAGCAAGAGTCGCTGTGCGCTTGATTGGTTAACTAATAACCAACATGATGTAACGGTAATAGACTATATCAAATCAGGAATCACTTCGGAACAGTTAAGACACATATCGGAATCGCTAGGTCATGGTCCCCAGCATTGGATTCGTACCGAGGAACCTGAGTATAAAACGCACGTCAAAGGGAAAATACTTACCGAGAAGGAATTATTTGATCTTATGATTCGATTTCCGAAACTAATCCAACGTCCCATCGTACTATGGGCCAACCGAGCTGTGCTTGCCCGGCCACTTGAACTTTTAATTGATGCCATAACCGATGCGGACTAAATACATAGACCTTATTGATCAAACGTTTGATTTTCCTCAGAATGAATTCAATTTACGGGAAGACCGCCTATTTTTTCATGGAATTGACCTGATGCGTTTAATTCAAGAATATGGAACGCCCCTTAAGTTCAATTATCTTCCCCAGATTTCAAATAACATCCAGCGCGCCAAAGGATGGTTTCGTGAGGCGATTAATAACCAAGGATACGCCGGAAAATACTATTATTCCTATTGCACTAAAAGTAGCCATTTCGCCTTTGTGTTGGATGAGGTGATGAAGAATGATGTGCATATTGAAACTTCTTCTGCGTTCGATATAGACATTGTAAATAACTTGGTGGATTCCGGTAAACTTAAAGAAGGAACCTATGTGATTTGCAATGGGTTTAAGCCTGCGCGCTACGTGGAGAGCATCGCTAAGTTGATTAACGCAGAATTTTTAAAGGTTGTTCCGGTAGTTGACAATGCCGAGGAAGTTAGAAACTTATTGGCGTCCACCGAAAAAGATTTGTCGATTGGAATTCGTATTGCAGCGGAGGAAGAACCGAAGTTTGAATTTTATACCTCGCGCTTGGGTATGCGTTATCGTGAGATTGTACCGTTTTATAAGTCTGTATTGAAAGACAATCCGCGAATTAAGGTTAAAATGCTCCATTTTTTCATCAATACAGGAATCAATGATACCGCATATTACTGGAATGAATTAACCAAATGTTTGCGAATTTACAGTGATTTAAAGAAGCTGTGTCCAGAATTGGATTCACTCAACATTGGTGGCGGTTTCCCCATTAAGAAATCTCTAGCATTTGATTTTGACTATGCCTACATGGTTCGTGAGATTTTGGAGCAAATCAAACGGGTATGTACCGATAATGACATTCCAGAGCCAAATATTTTCACCGAATTCGGGTCCTTTACCGTAGGAGAGAGTGGGGGAGCGTTGTTTAGTATTTTGCATCAGAAACAACAAAATGACCGAGAGAAATGGAACATGATAGATTCCTCGTTTATGACCAACCTTCCGGATACATGGGCAATTAATCAGCGCTTTATTATGTTGCCAATTAACCGTTGGCAAGAAGATTATGAACGGGTGCTTTTAGGAGGATTAACCTGTGATAGCGACGATTACTACAATTCCGAGCAGCATTCGAATGCCATCTATTTGCCGAAATTCGAGAAAAACAATCCCTTATATATTGGTTTTTTCAACACCGGAGCATACCAAGAAACCATCGGGGGTTATGGTGGATTAAAACACTGTCTGATTCCAGAACCGCGACATATTTTGATTTCTCGAGATGAAAATGAAAAAATTGTAACGCAACTGTTCAGTGAAGAACAAACGGCAGATGATTATCTTAAAATATTAGGGTATAAATCTTAATCGTGATCGATTACCGGAGTTGGGCTCCAAATTCTGATTCAAAACACGTTCGAATAGCACTCATTTCTTGATCGATTTCAGCATCGGTTAAGGTTTTCTCGGAGTCTCTAAAATGGAATGATAACGCATAAGATTTCTTACCTGCTTCGATTTTATCGCCTTCGTACACATCAAATAAATTAGTTGAGATCAAACGGGTAGAAGCTGCTTTTTTAGCGGCTTTAACTAAGGAAGCATATGGAACATTCGAATCCAAAAGCAACGCAAAATCTCGACGAACAACGAATGTTTTAGGGATTTCAGTAAATCGATCTGCGATAGATTTACTCAATTCAATCCAACGTTTCCAATCGATAGTCGCTCCATAAACAGTTTGTTTGAACTCTACGGTTTTTAACCAAGATTCGGATAGTTTCCCAAGGGTTACTAAGGGTTTACCGTTTACCTTAATTTCTATTCCTTCAGAAAACGGAGTGTCTTCACCCAAGGCAACCTCTTCAATCGCATTCGGATTCAGTCCTTGAATTAAATTCATAACCTCACTTTTAATGTCAAAAAATGAGAAGGGACGTGATCCCATCCATGAATCGGGTTCATGAGATCCGGTGAGTACTAAGGCCAAGGTTGATTTTTCAACGGTTCGTTCGCCAAATCCATGATAGGTATGACCAAATTCAAACAACTTGATATTTCCGGATTGACGGTTTTTATTGTAAGACAAGGTTTCTAAGGCGCCAAAAAACATGGAAGTACGAAGTATCGATAAATCGCGGCTCAATGGATTTTTTAAAACGACGGGCTTGCCATCTTGTTTACTTGTGGTTAATGCTCCGTTTGATGCCTTAGTTAAGGAATTGTTTAGAATTTCATTAAATCCATTTCCGGCCAAAATTACCGAGGTCTTTTGACGTATTGCTTCAGCGGAAAACGTCTCTGAAACGGGTACGGAGAAGTTCCATTTTTCTGGGGTTGGAACGGCATCAAATCCAGCGATTCGTATAACCTCTTCGGTAACATCAATGGGGCGCTTAACATCTGTACGATATCTCGGGATTTTCCACGTTGATCCGTTAATCGGTGTGAAGTCAAGTGAACCTAGAATGCCGGACAATTGCGCATCCGCAAGTGAGGTTCCTAATTGCTTGTTAATGGTTTCAAAATCAAGCACTACTTCCACTGCAGGTGTTGAGTATGCCTTAACTTCTTGGATGTAATTAAGGGTTCCTCCCGAAACGGAACGTATCAAGGAAACTACTCGTTGTAATGCAAAGGCCGTTAAATCAGGGTCTACTCCGCGTTCAAACCTGAAACTTGCGTCGGAATGGATGCCATGATGTTTTGCCGTTTTACGAATCGTTGACGGATTAAAGTATGCGGATTCAATGAGTAGCTCTTTGGTGTTTTCACTAACTCCGGAAATCTTACCACCCAGCACACCTGCAAGACAATGTGCCACACCGTTCCCATCGATTACTAAATCCGAAGGATGTAGCTTTCGATCAACGCCATCTAAGGTCTCCAGGGTTTCACCCGGATGTGCATGTCGAACGGTTAATGATTCGCTGAAGTAACGCGCATCAAAGGCATGCAGCGGCGTGCCAAGTTCATACATCACGTAATTCGCACAATCCACGATGTTATTTATGCTCGCTGTTCCAAGGGCAACTAATCGGTTTTTCAACCAATCAGGAGACGGACCAACGTGCACTCCGCTAAGCGAAGCCAAGTAATACGATTCGCAATCCCCATCACTCAAAACCTTGTGTGTGTTGTTCACATTCGTTTGTATGGTAGCCTCTTCGATTTCTGGCAGGGCAAGTGGTGCAGTTAAGCCTTCATGATGCATGAGGTATGCCCTGATGTCTCTTGCTACGCCTAGATGTCCCATCGCATCGCATCGGTTGGGAGTTAATCCGATTTCTAGGATGTAATCCGTATCAAGTGCCAAAGCTGCTGCTGCTGGAATCCCAACTGCTGTGTCTTGTGGTAAAATCAAAATTCCATCGTGTGAAGTACCTAAGCCTAATTCATCTTCGGCACAAATCATTCCATGAGATTCAATGCCACGAATTTTTGCTTTTCTTAGGGTGAGTGCTTCCCCATCATTGGGATAAATGGTAGTTCCAACAAGCGCTACCAGCACTTTTTGTCCTACCGCTACATTGGGTGCGCCGCATACAATTTGGAGTATTTCACCGCCTATATTTACGCGTGTAACCTTTAGTTTGTCCGCATCTGGATGTTTCTCGCAATCTATAACCTCTCCCGTTATAACGCCCGCTAAACCTCCTTTAATAGAGCCTACCGCATCGATTCCTTC
>CANHHA010000044.1 GCA_947460825.1 Flavobacteriales bacterium | reverse complement strand
TAACGGAAATATAATTGTAACAGCTGCGGGTGGAACACCTAGCTATACCGGAACGGGGTCATATAGTGTTTCTGTTGGAACCTACACCTATCCTGTAACAGATAACAACGGATGTTTAACTTCAGCAACGATCACAATTAATCAGCCTACAGCGTTAATTGCTAATGCGGTAATTAGTACTCCTATTGCTTGTAATGGGGGAAGCGCAACTATTCTTGTTAGCGGTGTTGGAGGAACACAAAACTATTCAGGCACAGGAAGCTTCTCTGCATTAGCTGGCATACAATCTTACACTGTAATTGATGCGAATGGATGTTCTTCAAACACATCAATTAATGTAATTCAACCATCACTTCTTACTTCATCTATTGGCAGTCAAAACGTTACATGTAATGGATTAAATAATGGTTCTGCTGTTGTTACTGCCAATGGTGGAACACCAAATTACTCTTATTTATGGAGTAATGGTGCAACAACAGCCAGTGTTTCCAATTTAACACCCGGTGCATATTCAGTAACGGTTACGGATGCTAATGGATGTCAAAGCGTTTCGAATGTTAATATTACCCAACCGACGGTATTAACAAGTACTGTTGTTCAAACAGCAAGTATTTTGTGTTTCGGAGGAACTGGCTCCGTGTTAATATCTGCTAACGGGGGAAGCGCTCCTTATATTGGAACAGGTAGCCAATCGGTTGTTGTGGGTAATCAATCCTTTACTATTACCGATGCCAATGGATGTACCTCTACGTCTTCCATATTAATCACACAACCTACCCAGCTAATCGCTTCTGCTACTCAAACAACGCCTGTTCTTTGTTTCGGTGGACAAGCCACGGTTGCTGTAACAGGAATCGGGGGAACTGTAGCATATTCAGGTACAGGATCCTTTAACTCTTTTGCTGGAAATAATTCTTACACGATTCAAGATGCCAACGGATGTTCCTCCTCTATCACCTTATTAATTAGTCAACCAACTGCAGTAACAGCCACGTTCAACAACACGAGCGTAACATGTTTTGGACTAAGCAACGGAAGTTCAACTGCAAGCGTAACTGGTGGTACTCCGGGTTACACCTACCTTTGGAATACAGGTTCAACCACAAGCTTCATCAACAATCAACTTGCAGGGAACTATTCACTTCAAGTAACGGATGCAAACGGATGTATTTTTAACTTGAATACTACAATTACTCAACCGACGCCTATTGTAGCAACAGCTAATGTAATTTTACCAATCGCATGTTTTGGTGGACAAGCAATTGTTCTTGTGAATGGAGCTGGCGGAACACCAGGATATACTGGAAATGGGACATTTAATGAATTTGCAGGAACGCACACATATGTTTTAATCGACCAAAATGGCTGTATCGATTCTACAACAATTACAGTAACACAACCCGCCGCCTTTACAGCGGTTGCAAGCATAACCTCACCTATCGCATGTAACGGTGGTCAAGCAACAGTTGTCGTTACTGGAACCGGAGGAACGGCACCATACACTGGTACAGGAACCTTTATTGTAACACCGGGGACGTATACATACACCATCATTGATGCTAATGGTTGTTCAGCTACTACTACAATTACAGTTACTCAACCCGCAGTTCTCTCTGCAACAGCTGCGATAATTAGTCCTATTCTATGTAACGGAGGCACTGCTCAGGTTCAAGTAAGTGCGATTGGGGGTTCCCTTCCATATAGCGGAACGGGAATATTCACCGCTGTTTCTGGTACATTCAATTATTTGGTTACTGACGCAAATGGATGTAATGCCAATACAAGTATTTCAGTGCCTCAGCCGACACTACTTGTAACGAATGTTGCTTCAACGAATATCACTTGCTTTGGAGCAAATAATGGATCCGCTATCGTATTTAATTCAGGAGGAGTTGCACCGCTTTCAGTCCTTTGGTCTAATGGATCAACATCGAATAGTATAGCCGGCCTATCACCCGGAAATTACTCCGTTACAGTAACCGACGCGAACGGTTGTCAGAACGTAAATCCATTTATTATTACTCAACCAACCAGCTTGATTGCATCTGCAAATCAAATAAGCCCAATTTTATGTTTCAATGGAAATGCAACCGTAACTGTTTCAGCCGTCGGAGGTACTGCACCATACACCGGAATCGGGACTTTCTTTCCTATAGCTGGAAGTTATCTATACACTGTTACAGACGCCCAAGGATGTGTCGACACAGCAGCAATTATAGTAACACAGCCTGCTGCATTATCTGTTACTGCAACAATAGTTAGTCCTATCGCTTGCTTTGGTGGTCAAGCAACCGTAAATGTCTCTGCCAATGGCGGCGTTGCACCATATACGGGAATCGGGAATTTCAATGTTTCAAGTGGAAATCAATCATTCACAGTAACCGATGCCAATGGATGTGCATTTGTTATTTCATTATTTGTACCACAACCTGCTCCATTAATTTCACCAATAGCTGCTCAAAATGTCAACTGTTTCAATGCGGGTAATGGATCTGCCACAGCGAATCCAATTGGAGGAACTCCAGGATATCAATATTCATGGTCAACTGGTGGAACAGGACAAACCATAAATAATTTGATTCCAGGTTTATACACAGTAAATGTTACCGATGCAAACGGTTGTCAAACAACAAATCAAATTACAATAACACAGCCTACCGTGTTATCAATCAATGCTACATTATCCTCACCGGTATTTTGTTTCGGCGGGAATGCCGTGGTTTCAATTAGCGCCAATGGTGGAACCCCAACATATACAGGAACCGGTAATTTCAATCAAGCAGCAGGAACGACCACCTATTATATTACAGATGCGAATGGGTGTATTGACTCCATAGCATTTACTGTAGTTCAACCAGCACAATTAATTGCAAGTGTTTTACAAACCACCAATGTGCTTTGTTTTGGTGGAACGGCCACAGTTTTGGTTAGCGCAACCGGAGGAACTCCATCTATAACTGGAATTGGCAATTTCACAGTCTCTGCTGGATTGAACAGCTATACTGTTACAGATAACTATGGCTGCCAAGACACCACGTCCATATTTATCTCTCAACCTACATTACTTGTAGCAAATGCTACCCAAACATCGGCTGTTCTATGTAACGGTGGTAATGCTGTTATTAATGTAAGTGCATCGGGTGGTACACCGGGTTATATTGGTCAAGGAAATTTCACGGTAATCGCAGGTACGTATACCTATACTGTTTCAGATACGAATGGGTGTACAGCAAATACTACGATAAGTATTTCACAACCAAATCCATTACAAGCAATCGCTAACGTTACATCTCCAATAGTTTGTAATGCAGGTTCAGGCGTTATTACTATTACTGGAGCGGGAGGAACAGCACCATATACAGGAACTGGTTCATTCACTGTTGTTGCAGGAACCTACACGTATCCAATTGTTGACGCGAATGGCTGTTCATCCACTGTCACCATTACGATCACCCAAGCGCCTGTATTGACCTTAAGTTTAACCCAAACCAATGTAAATTGTAATGGGTTCGCTACCGGGTCTATTACTGCAAACCCAGCAGGTGGGCAGGGTCCATATACCTATTTATGGAGTAACAGCCAAACCACTCAAACCGTTTCAAACTTACTTGCCGGGGCGTATAATGTGGTAGTAACGGATAACCTGGGTTGTACTGTAAATGGCAATACGACGATTACGCAACCTTTAGCGCCAATTCTTCTTCAGGAATCACATACAAACATTTTATGTTTTGGAAATAACACGGGTTCTATTGATTTATCAGTGAGTGGTGGTACCTCCCCGTATACATACAGCTGGAGCAACAGTTCCACGACCCAAGACATTCAGAATTTAATCGCGGGAACCTATAATGTTACGGTAACGGATGCAAACGGTTGTATTGCGGTTATGAGCATCAACGTAACTCAACCTGCCATTCCGCTAAGTGTAGGATACACCACAACAAATGTTAGTTGTTTTGGATTGAGCGATGGCTCCATTGACGTTACGCCTCTGGGTGGAACTGGGCCTTTTACCTACTTCTGGACCACGGGACTTGCATCACAAGACTTAAGTAATATACCTGCAGGCCAATACATTATAGCGATAACCGATGCTAACAATTGTGTTACCTCTGCACAAATCACAGTCAACCAACCAACGGCACCTCTTAGTGGAACGATCACCCAACTTCCTATCACATGTTATGGTGCTAATGATGGTCAACTTACGGCGAATGCAAATGGTGGCACCGCTCCTTATTCATATACGTGGTCGCCTTCTGGTCAAACCGGCAGTATTGCTAGTATGTTAGCGCCAGGGACCTACGTGGTGTCTATAGTTGATGCAAATGGATGTACTGCTTCTGCAACAGACTTACTTGCAACACCTCCATCCCTGCTTGCTCAAATGAATATTTCGGATAATGTCGTTTGTTTACCTTCCATCGCAACCGTTACCAATGCGAGTGTTGGAACCTTTAATAGCGTCCTTTGGACCTTATCTAATGGGCAGTCATTTACGTCAAACCAATTCACCTTGAATTTAACTTCTGTTGGTTGTATTGATATCACCTTGTTAATTACAAATGCAAATGGATGCACGGCTGATACAACCATAAGTGATGCGATTTGCGTTATTCCTGGTCCAACGGCAGCATTTTCAACCGCAAGTCCTGAAATCGATTTCAGTACCGGTGAACTTTCATTTATAAATAATTCCACAAATTATATTGGTTCAATTTGGCAGTTTGGTGATGGAACTTCAGCTACCCTTGATAATCCGATTCACACCTATCCTGCAGCTACGATTGATAGCTATAATGTAATGTTAGTAGTATATGACGCAAACGGTTGTAGTGATACCGCATATTCGGTTGTCGAAAGTAACGACATAGTTCGATTAACGGTTCCAAATGGGTTTACCCCAAATGGGGATGGATTAAATGATATCTTCATTCCTGTAGTTAGTAATTCCGACCAAATTAAGTTTTATAGGTTCGAAGTATACAACCGATGGGGACAATTGGTTTTTGAATCAACAAAACCAGGTGAAGGTTGGGATGGTAAATTCAATGGAAAGCAAGCTCAATTTGGCGTATATAACTGGATTGTTCGCTTTGAGGTTCCTGAGAATGAACCTGTTAATGCGAATGGGCACGTGACCTTAATCAAGTAATTTTTCCTTGTACAAAAAACGTTTTTGAATCGATTCAAACGGACGATATATGTAGTACGCGTTCCCATTATGAATACGTATTTTCTCCACATATTTATGATAAATACGATGCTTAGATTGAATGAGCCCCGTTCGCAAATCAATCTTTCCAAGGTAGCTTATCCCGTCCTTTTCAAAAACGGCATACAGGGATTGAGTCGTATTGTCCTTTAATATGATGCGTTTCCAACCTGTTTTATCCTTATGATAATGGAACAACAAGGGTACGGAACGCAGCTCTTTCCCAAAGGCGTCATATACAGAAATAAGGTCAGTTTGAAAATTCAAGACATAAATACTGTCGTGAATCTTAAATAAGGGAGCGAAGGGAACCTTATAATAAATCGATTGTGTAAAATAAGTAGCACCAACCCATATTTGGGCATCTACTCCCGTTTCTATTTCTTTTTGTTTAGCCCATAATCGCGTTCGAACATCCACCCACTTGTACTCGGATCGATATAACTCCATCATCAAGGGGTCTTCCACATGAATGAGTTTACGATACGAAGAATCAATACGGTCTAAGCTAAAATAATCGAACGCCGGATAGTACTCATTGAAGTTAGAAAAAAACAATTTACTAGTAGTTGTATCTACGATGGGTAAAATATAGTCAATAAAATAATCCTTGGGAATGTTGTAAAGGCTGAGCGAATCGCCTTGAACAGCAACATGAAACACCTCTTCTTGGCATATTACATGGATATTATCCCGGTAATCTTTAATCAAATTTATTCCAATTCCTTCCACTGAAATACTATCTTTTATCCGATTCCCATCATACCATAAAATAGCATTTTTATGCCCCGAACGCTTTGGATAGACAAGCAATAAATAGTCACCATTCTCTGTTAGCTCAAAGTCTGCTACATGAAATTCTGTTGATTTAAAAACCGTATCCGGAATACCGGGCGCCTTGATCACCACCTGATTCATAGATTGCCTTTTTATTGGCTTTAAAATCAACTTGATATGAATCGTATCCTCGGCACCCCGAAGCACTGCTTGTCGATAACTTGCGGGTTCATACATCGGATGTTCTGAACTGACGATAAAGGTTTCCAAAAAATCGCTCCATGTGAAATGAGAAAATCCAGTATAATTGGTGCGTTTAATTTGCATTGAATCACCCATAGAAAGACTTAGGCTTACATTCGCTACAGGTTCCAACGAATTTCTATCAAGACAAGTAATCGTAACGTGATGCTGTGCAGTGAGGACATTGACAGCAAACCATAATAATAAAAAAGAGATAAATTTCAAGAAGCTAGTTTAATTGAACTAACGCCAAACCACCAAAAATAAAACGTTAAACGATGAAATTCCACCCGAAGGTATCCTCCACTTTACCGATTTTTAATGCATCCATGTGACTTTTAATGCGATTGGATAAGGATCGAGACTCCATCGATGGCAACTTAAAGACTTCATCGTAATATCCAATTACATCAATTTGCGCTAAGGTAGCCGCGGTACCTGCACCAAATGCATCTTGCAGGGTTCCATTTCGAAAGGCCTCAACAACCTCCTCAACGGTCACCTTTCGCTCCTCTACTACGACACCCCAAGACAATGCGAGCTCAATGATCGAACGCTTAGTGACACCTCGAAGAATGGTGTCTTGGTCTTCAGACGGCGTAATTAAGACATCATTGATTAAGAACATGATATTCATTGTACCGGACTCTTCAATGTACTTATGTTCTTTGGCGTCTGTCCATACGAGTTGATGAAAATTCTGGTCTTGCGCCTGCTTTGCAGGATATAAACTTGCCCCATAATTTCCTGCCGCTTTTGCTCTTCCTACCCCACCTTCAGCAGCACGGGTATAGAAGGGTTCTATCTTAACACGAACGGGCTCTGAATAATAGTTTCCAACCGGAGAAAGTAAAATCATAAACTTGTACGTTTCCGAAGGTTTTATGCCTATCCAGGCATCGGTTGCGAACATAAACGGACGGATATACAGGGAGAATCCTGGCTTATTCGGCACCCATTGGGATTCAATTTCCACTAATTTTCGAACGCATTCCAAAAATAACTCCTCCGGCACTTCAGGCATACACATGCGTCTTGCTGATTCGTTAAATCGCTTGGCGTTCATGTTCGGACGAAAAATAGAAAGCCCCCCTTGTTCATGCTTATACGCCTTAAGTCCTTCAAAAATGCTCTGACCATAATGAATCGCTGACATTGCTGGATGCATAGGAATATCTTGAAACGGTAAGATTTTAGGATCCTGCCATTTGCCATCCGCGTACTCCATGAGAAACATGTGGTCCGTAAACACTCTTCCAAATGGAAGGTTATCCCAATCCACACTGTTCAATCCTGAAACCGTACACTGCTCCACGGATATGGTAAGTTCAGATGTTGCCATTCTTTAAAAATTGAATGCGAATATACACCTAAATTGCATCGCTAACAACTAATTTAGGCCGAAGCAACGTAATAAATGTTACTTTTACTCGTAATCTAATTCATGTCGAAAAATCCAAAAGACATTCTGTCAACCTATTGGGGATTCAGCGATTTTCGCCCTACACAAAAACCAATTATTGATGCTGTACTTAACAACAAGGATGTTCTTGCCCTGCTTCCAACAGGAGGTGGAAAGTCTATTTGTTTTCAAGTTCCGGGATTATCCAAGGGAGGACTTACCTTAGTTGTTTCACCACTCATTGCCTTGATGGACGACCAAGTAAAATCACTAAAATCAAAGGGCATAAAAGCCTGTGCAGTAACGAGTGCTATGGGATATCGGGAAATAGACATCCTGTTAAACAACGCTGCCCTTGGCGCTTATGACTTTCTTTACTTGTCTCCAGAACGAATACAAACGAGTTTATTTCGTGAACGCTATAAACAGATGCCAATACAGTTAATTGTTATTGATGAAGCACATTGTATTTCGGAGTGGGGTCATGACTTTCGTCCCTCCTATTTGAACATTCGTGTGTTGCGCGAGGACAACCCGAATATTCCCATGATTGCACTCACGGCTACTGCGACGCAACGCGTAAAAGACGACATCGTAGCATCCCTTCAATTGAAGGATCCATTTATTCATGAAGTGAGCTTTTATCGAGAAAATTTGAGTTATGAAGTAATCAGCACACCGAATAAACTGGGAAGCATCATTGCGTATTGCAATGGAAAAATGCACATGACCGGAATCGTGTATTGTTCAACCCGAAAAGCAGTCAAAGAATTAGCAAAGGTATTTATGTCTAATAAACTCAAGGCAAGCATGTATCATGGGGGCATGAGCCCGGCAGACCGAAGGGATTCATTAGCCCGATGGATGTCTGGAGATAGTCCTGTGATGATTGCAACCAATGCGTTTGGAATGGGTATCGACAAGCCAAATGTACGCTACGTATTGCACCACGACTTCCCCGATAACCTGGAATCCTATGTTCAAGAAGCTGGACGGGGTGGACGAGATGGGTTGCAAGCACGATCCATCGTGTTTATAGACGGAAACGAAGAGGCTTCGTTCGAGCAGGCGTTTATCATTAAGTTCCCAGAAGTTAGTCTCATTAAAAAGGTGTATTTACACCTATTAAGTTATTTAAGAATAGCCATCGGTTCGGGAAAAAACGAAACGTATCCAACGGATTTAAACCTACTTGCAAAAGAACTTTCCATGAGCTATATTCAGCTCTACAACATCATTAAAATCCTTGAACTCAATCAAGAATTACACTTTAATGAATCCACCTTTCACTCCCCAAAAGTGCGCCTAATAGTGCATGGATTAGACCTCTACAATTTTCAGATCAAACACCCTGTAATCCATCCGATCATTCAATTTATAGAACAAATCACCGGAGGAGAAGATGTATTGGGATCAGGATTCAACCCCAGTAAAGTTTCTTCCGCATTGAAAATAAGTGAACCTCAATTAGAGGAATACCTCGCTTTTCTAGACGCAAATGGAATTATTGAATACACTCCTGCGATTCATTTACCCACCCTCCTGTTTCTGAATGAACGAAGACCCGATGAATATTTTCAATTATCCTATGAAGCCTTTACCAAGCGAAAATCCCTGGCCAAAGAAAAATTAGAATCCGTATCGTCCTTTTTAAGCGCTACAGATTGTCGTTCACAGCATATTTTGGCGTATTTCGGTCAAAAAACTGAACCTTGCGGTACGTGTGATAATTGTCAAAAGGCAAACTTACCTATAGAACAAACTGAAGCCTTTATTCTTGAAGCCTTAAACATTCCCCTTGGTTATCTGGAGTTAATTGAGCGGATTCCATTACCCAAAGAGGCCTTAAAACGCGTGATTCGAGACATGCAACTAACCCAAAAAATTCAACTTATCGACGGGAAATTTTACCGTTAAATCGTTCCTATTGAAAAAAATCCTGCTTCCAAATACGTTTGGTCCTGAATCACTTACGCCCCTACTTTTTGCTGCATGTGTGGTTGGGCATGAACTCATCTCGAAAACTGAAATCCCATGGCATATTCAAGCGTTTCTATACTTGGGGTTAGTTGCGCTAATGCTGAGATTTAACAATCATCATCGCAGTTTCCTTGTGCTATTACCCATAGTTGTGCTTCACACCCTTTTGGGCATGGGTACTAGGGAAATAAACTCGCCAACATCGCGCAAGGAAGGCCATGTATATCAAATCCTTGAAATAAAAGCTTCCCACAGCATCTTTGTGCAGGCAGTTGGACAAATCCATGAACTTAAGCGCGGAAGCTTACGTCCTACTCGCGAAAAAACCTTGTGTTTAATTGACCCTAAAAAACCCTTACACCGTGGTGATTTCATATATACCCTAGCGCTTGCTAGCGCTATAAAAAACTCGGGTAATCCCGGAAGTTTTGATATGAAAAACTACTATTTGACAAAGGGAATTCATCAGCAAAGTTTTATTAATCAGAATTACATTAAAATAGGCCACACTAAACGTTGGGACTCCTGGATTCATGCCTTGCGAACGTGGTTTAATGAGTCTTTTGAACGTCACTTGAGCGGATCTGAACTTGGATTAGCGAAAGCCTTACTGCTAGGTAATACAGTAGACGTGAGTCAAAAAAGCAAAGAATCCTTTGCGGCAACCGGTGCAATTCACGTCTTGGCGGTTTCGGGCATGCATGTTGCCTTATTTACTGAATTACTGTTGTTTAGTATTGGATTATTCCCTCGGTTTATTTCGCGAAATTGGGCAATCCTATTCATACTAATAATCTTGTGGTGTTATGCGTGGCTCACGGGATTTTCTGCTTCGGTGTTGCGTTCTGTTACCATGTTTTCACTCATTCAAATCGGATTACTGCTGCAACGTTCGGCACATCCGAATTACCTGTTGTTTTGGTGCGCTTATTTTATGTATTTATTTGACCCTACTTGCATTTACGATATCGGTTTTCAACTTTCCTTCTGCGCTGTATTTGGAATCCAAAACTATAAAACACGTATTTATTCCCTTTGGTCACCTCCTCATAAAATACTCAAGGGGATTTGGGAACACACCACAGTGGCCATCGCTGCACAACTTTTTACAGTGCCTTTGATTTTATATTATTTCCATACGTTTCCCAACTATTTCCTTATTGCCAACTTGGGTATTGTTGTACTTTCGGGCATTTCGATGTATCTGGGTTTTGGATTTTTACTGCTCGGTTGGATTCCAATACTTGGAAGCTTGATCGGTAAAATATTCAGTATTTCCCTCACCATAATGAATCAATTTATAGGAATCATCGCTCAAATACCAGGAGCCGTGGAGGGTGGATTTTCGCTGTCAACGGGACAACTCGTACTGGTAATTCTTGGGCTCTTTTGGATCCTGCACAGTTACGCACCTTTGTGGACTAAATATGCATTGGGATTAGGTCTTATCTTAGGATTGAGTGGGATTCGACACAACAATCAAATGGAAAGCCATTTAATGATTTTAAATTCGAATTCTCCAGTGCTGATTTACAAAGAAAAAACACATGTAATGATTTTTTCTGGCCCAAGAAATTCACGAAAAACGTTGGACCGCTTATTCGAGGACTATCAGAAAATATACCCATGTAGCACGTCACATATTCACAACGTAGCGGAGCAGTCTAACGTTCGCATTAAGGGTATTTCCCTCACCTTTAAGCGCGAGACTATTGCGATACGCGGAAGAAAAATATATTCACTTGTGCAAAAACCAACGCAAGAATGGGTCTTGCTAACGCTCGATCAAAAAACCAAACCCATACGGGCGGCAATAAAACTCTCGATTTAGTTTCCTGTCATATTCAAGATATAATTCACGGCATTCGCTGCATTTACAAAACCTCCGGAAATACACACTTGATTCATTTTCAGCTTCTTTTTAGTTCCAGGAACTAAGACCTTCTTTTTGTATGGCGTTGTTGTTTTCATCAACACCTCTTTCACTTGAACAGCGGATAAGGTAGGGAAATAACTTCGAATTAAAGCGGCAACCCCCGCCGTTGCAGGACAAGCCATTGATGTACCTGAAGCATCTTCATATTTTCCATCCGGAACCGTTGAGTAAATATCTACTCCTGGGGCAAAAAAGTCTACGGTTGTTGCACCGTAATTTGAAAACTCTGCCAGTATTTTTTTGGGCTTACGAGATGCCCCTGAAGCTCCCACTTCAATCCAATTCGGGAAGGTAGTTCCTGAATTCGCTTTGCGTGTAGGATAAGAATCTTCCAAGTCTTTATCTTTGGCATCATTCCCAGCAGCATGAATTAAAAGCACATCGTGATCCATGGCATATTTTACCGCCTCATCCACGTATTCTTTGTGAAGCACGTAATATTTCCCAAAGGACATATTGATTACCCGCGCTCCATTATCTACCGCATATCGAATGGCATTGGCAACATCTTTATCTCGCTCATCTCCGTTCGGTACTGCACGAAGTACCATTATACGGGCATTATTAGAAACTCCATCAATACCGATTCCATTTCCACGCGTTCCAGCGATGATTCCGGAAACGTGCGTTCCGTGCATGGCATCTGGCCCTTCGTAACGGTTGCAGCCATACATACGCTGTGACAAATTATTGGGATCGTCGCCAACCACCAGCGTTCGAACGCTATCCGCATCTATAGCTGCCATCTTCACTTGGCCTTCGAATGAACTCAAAGCACCCGTAATTTCATGATCCAACTGCGCTGGGGTCAAGGCAATAAAAAACAACTTGCTTCGGCTTTGAATTTTCTTTTCTTGCTCGTTCTGAGGTACATAGTTAGCATTTGTCTCTTTCGAAAACACGCCATTTGAAGCATCTTTAACATGCTGGATATAATCTGCAAGCATTTTAATGTTTTGATACGTGGCCACATTGTTAGCAAGCTCCTCTTCATACTTCTTCTTTTGGATTTGATACGTCTCAAAACGTTCTTTGTCCGAAGCAGGAATTTCGTCCGTTCGTTTGTCACCAAAATATTTTCGGTCAAGAAAAACCAATCGTTTCAATTCGCTTGCTTCATCTTTTATATCCTGTGTTGCTCCACCCAAAAAAGACCAGCCATGCACGTCATCAATATATCCGTTGTGATCATCATCTACCCCATTTCCAGGGATTTCATCTTCATTGACCCAAATCACATCCGTTAAGTCTTCATGGTCGGTTTCAACCCCACTATCGATTACCGCAACAATCACCGGAATCGACTTTTTTCCAGTAAGAATATCATAAGCCTCATTGGCGGCTGTACCGTATACCTTATCTTTTTTAGGACTTTTTAAATACCAATTGATTTCTTCGTTTGGTTGAGCAAAACCAAAGAAACTAGTAAGAGCCCATAGGGTTAAAACGCTGCATATTCGCTTCATGTATTTGTAATTTAGTCGGCGAAGATAATAAATTCTTATCACTAAATTTGATACCAATATAAAGGATATTTAATCAGCCATTCCCAACAATTATTCTAATTTTGCAATGAAAAAAAATAATCAAATGATACAAGAAACACAATGCTTAATTATCGGTTCTGGTCCTGCCGGATACACTGCTGCGATATATGCTGCCCGTGCGGACATGAAACCGATGATGTATGAAGGGCTGCAGCCTGGAGGCCAATTAACCACGACGAATGAAGTAGAAAATTTCCCGGGATATCCCGATGGTATTAGCGGCCCCGAAATGATGGTTCAATTGCGCGATCAAGCGCTGCGATTTGAAACGGATGTGCGTGCTGGATTCATCACTAAGGTTGATTTTTCTGGTGATATCCACAAGTGTTGGGCAGATGACGGGACGGAAATACACGCTCAAACCGTAATTATTGCTACCGGAGCCACCGCAAAATACCTTGGACTAGAAAGTGAACAAAAATATCTTCAATCCGGTGGTGGCGTATCGGCCTGTGCGGTTTGCGACGGCTTTTTCTATCGCGGACAAGAAACAGTGATCGTAGGCGCAGGAGATTCAGCGTGTGAAGAAGCACATTATTTGTCTAAACTGTGTACAAAAGTTACCATGCTCGTGCGAAAAAATGAATTTAGGGCCTCAAAAATCATGGCAGAGCGTGTTAAAAACACACCCAATATTGAGATTTTATTCGATACGGAAACCGAAGAAGTATTGGGCGATGGTCAGTTGGTAACTGGCGTTCGAGCGAAAAATAACGTGACGGGCACTAGCATTGAAATTCCTTGTACTGGATTTTTTGTTGCCATTGGTCATAAACCAAACACAGACATCTTCGTAGATTACCTGCACTTAGACGAAACCGGGTATATTAAATATGAACAACCGGGTACATCAAAAACAAACGTTACAGGGGTGTTTGTTGCAGGAGATGCGGCAGATAAAACCTATCGACAAGCCATTACCGCGGCGGGAACCGGATGCATTGCTGCGTTAGATGCAGAACGCTATCTGGCGAGTAAGCATTAATACCCAACTTGTGATCTGATAAAGGACAGCCGAGCTGTCCTTTTTTTTTGTAGATCGTAATTCTAGAGCCGATGAAAAAAATAGGCAAATAAAGTGCAATTAATTGGGGTCAACGTGTTGCAAATCCAACGAAAAAGGTAAATTTGCTCGCGATATAAAACCAAACATCCAAAACTATGGATACAAGTTCAAATATAAATTATCTGCCACTGCTGATGCAAGTTGCTGTTGCAGCGGGATTTGTAGTTTTCACCCTTGTTGCTACCCACTTGTTAACACCACGGGTAAAAACAAAACGCAAAGAAGAAAACTTCGAATGCGGTATCGAAGCACAAGGAAATGCTAGATTCCCTGTTTCTATCCGGTATTTCATGACCGCAATTCTTTTCGTGCTATTCGATGTGGAAGTGATTTTCTTTTATCCGTATGCGGTTAATTTTTACCAACTCAAACTTGAAGGGCTTTTAGCTGTTGTTATGTTTGTAGCCTTCTTTTTGGTTGGCTTTATTTACGTTCGTAAAAAAGGAGCATTAGAATGGGAAAAATAGAAGATTTAGAAGTAATTAACGGCGAAGGATATCAACTCACTTCCCTAGACAAAGCAGTTGCCTTAGCAAGATCAAATTCCGTTTGGCCACTTCCGTTTGCAACTTCATGCTGTGGCATTGAATTTATGGCCACCATGGGTTCGACATATGACCTCTCGCGGTTTGGAATGGAACGCATGAGCTTCACCCCGCGACAAACGGACCTATTGATTGTAGCAGGAACCATTTCCAAGAAATTAGCACCAGTTCTTCAAAAAGTGTATGAGCAAATGGCAGAACCAAAATGGGTACTCTCGGTAGGCGCGTGTGCTTCATCAGGAGGTATTTTTGATACCTACAGCGTTCTTCAAGGCATTGATCGAATTATTCCTGTAGACGTATATGTTCCCGGATGCCCGCCTCGCCCGGAACAAATTATTGACGGTGTTATTAACATCCACAAGCTTGTTAAACATGAACCAATGCGTAGACGGTACAGTGAAGAATATCGCCATTTATTGGATACTTACGAAATAGAAATAACGAATTCTGAACATGACAAATAACGAGCTTCTCGACGCGTTGCATGAACATCTTGGAACGAAATTAATCGCTTCAGAAGTTCTTTTCGATACCCT
>CANHHA010000043.1 GCA_947460825.1 Flavobacteriales bacterium | reverse complement strand
GGATTAATATTCGAAATTCCTTTTAATGGCGCGCTATTTACTAAAAAATTCTCAAAATCCGGATTGACGGTCACCCATGAAGATTCCTCGCGGGTACGGGCGATTTGACGGCCAAAATTTATATTCCACGACTGGATCTCTTGTTTAGAAAACCGGAGGGCAGAATACGGGATTTTTAATTCCGCCAACCACGCATTATCACTCAGGCGTACTTGGCTTTCCCAAACCAAATTCAACTGATCATTCACATCACCCGAAAGGATCTTGCCGTCGAGTTGAACCCCGGTGCTGGTGATACCAAAAAAAAATCCATTTTGATGGTCGTTGTAGGTATCCAAAAAAATGGAAAAAACATCCGCATTGGCATTGTAATCATCACGTACCGTAAAAACATTCGAAATGGAATCTTTGACGTCAAAGCAGGTAACGAAAAAATAGAGCGCGAAATCATCGTACACCATGCGCACCGTTGTTCGGTGTTCACTTTTCAATGCGGGAATTGGTCGAATGGTAATGAACTCGTTGCGCGTAGAATCAGCCTTAGTCCAAACCTCCTCGTTCATTTTGGCGTCCACCGTGATTTTGGCTGTTGTTCGAAGGGCCGTATATTGCTGTTGCGTCCAAACACAGAGCGGAAATAGGAAAAAGAGGAGCGCTAAACGTTTCATGTCGCGGCAAAGGTAAAAAGTAAAATGCAACCGCACGTTTTTTTCGTGAAAAGGGCGTACTTTTGCGGGGTGGGAATTTTCGATACGTTGAAAGAACAACTGTTGCTGCAAGAGTGGCCCAATGTCTACTTTTTTAAATTTATTGTTCCCAATGATTCAGAAAAATTGGCGTTAGTGACGGGTTTTTTTGATGCGAATGCAGAAATTACGTTGCATCCCTCCAAGACGGGAAAATATACGAGCATAAGTGCAAAAACAGTAATGATGGACGTTGACTCAATAATAGCATTATATGAACGTGCCGCGGCGATTCCGGGCGTAATTTCTTTGTAGTATGAATAAGGTGTTTAATCAAGAGTTATTGATTGATTTTTTAGAAATCACTTTGGTGATTCTAGTGCTTATTATTCTCTATCGATTTTTAATTAGATTTCTTAGCCGTAAGGTATTAAAGCCTCAAGATTATTGCACCTTATATGATGTAGAATATTCAAATGCTAAGGGGGAAATTGCATTTTACTTTACCACATCCATCACCCGTGATGTTCATTTATTTCTGAAAAACGATTCAGGGGAAATACATAATATTGCACAGCAATCCTTTGATGAAGGCGGTCATATTTGTCGCTTCGACAGTAAAAGCATATTAAACGGTTCTTACCTGTACGTCCTTAAAACAGACAATCAAGAGGTAAGTAAGCGGATTGAAATCAACAATTAGGCGTCACCGTCTTTTTTATCCTTTCTACCTTTCCTTGGTGTTTTGATTTTGCGCTTTTTGGTATCCAACTTAAGCTTCTCTTTTTGAAACTCTCCTTCGCTGCTTCCTCCCACGGATTCCAATCGAACTACTAAGCCTATGCTGTGTTGGAAATAATCTGATTTTCCAAAGAAATCTGAGGTGAGTCCTATTTTTCCTACCGACTGAACTTGGATTCCAATGGCATTATTAAACCAAAAGTTTATTCCTCCGCCCACATTAAGGGTAGGATAAAAAGCCTTAGAAAGGGTGTCGCCGGCTGGATGCACCGTTCCTCCAACGCCCATCAATAAATACGGATCGAGCATCCCCTTCCCAAGAAGCCCATTAAACGAATATTTCAAGTTTACATCTGCAGAAAGCCCAAAGCCCTTAACCCCAATTTGACCATTTACAGGCTTCACTCCTTTAAAGCGCGTAAATGCCACTCCTCCTTCTGCGCTCCATCCTTTATAAAAATAATAATCAAACATTAAGCGGCTTGGAAACACTTCGGCATGCATCGATTGCACCTTAAATAAATCACTTGGATTTCCGTCGTCATCCCAAATACTCCAACCTAATCCAAACATCAACTTATAGGGATTGGCATTGTCACGAGTTTTATACCCTTGAGCATGATAGAAAAACGGCACTAAAAGCAGGATCGCAAGCAGAAACTTCATCAACTTAGAATTAATTAATTGTGCGGTAAAATTAAAAACAATAATCGGTTAAGGACTTTCTCCTCTTTGATTTTATGTTCATTACATTGTTAATTAACGAAAGGGAAACATAGAAAGCACAAATAGTTACAATGACATTGGCAAATTGAATACCTTTGTACGGTGAAGAAAGGAACAAAATTAATGTTGTTGGAAGATGACCAAGAACCCTTTGACCTGATTGGCATCTGCTCAGGTTTGAGTGACTACCGCTTAGCGTGGAACTTAAACAAGGCATTTGGTTGGGCATTTGAACATAGCGATACCACATTAAAAATTCCAAACAAAAAATCCGGCACAGTGTTGGAGTTTAGCTTTTACCAACAGTTGGGTTTGGAAGACTATACCAACCTTTATTTGGTTAAAAACAAGCAACAGGGAAAACCGCTGCTCGAAGACCTCCCTCAGTTGGATTATGTACTTATTATTAAGAACAATTTAGTCTTGGATCTCGATGAATTAGTCGGCCTACTTCGTCAACACGAACAAATCATTGCGGCCTATCGGTACGACAGTTCCGCGTTCAGTATTTCAGAATATTTACAATTTGAAGAAACGTATGAATAAAACAAAAATAGTGGCCACCATGGGGCCTAGTTCAAGCCCCCGAGAGGTATTAAAGGAAATGTTTATCGCTGGATTAAATGTATGCCGCGTAAATTTTTCCCATGGATCGTATGATCAACATGCTGAAGTAATCCGCACCGTTCGTGAACTGAATGTAGAGCTTGGGGCGAACGTGGCTATTTTAGCGGATCTACAAGGTCCTAAAATCCGTACAGGTGAAATGGAAAACAACGGCGTGATGCTCGAAGTAGGTGCTTCTTGCCGAATCATTACTGACAATGTGCTAGGAACCGCTGAAAAGTTTTCTATAAATTATCCAAACTTACCGAAGGATGTAAGCACAGGGGAACGGATTTTGCTAGACGATGGTAAATTAATTCTTGAAGTCGTTTCAAGCGATAAAAAGTCAATCATTGACTGCAAAGTTGTTCAAGGTGGTATTTTATCCTCTAAAAAAGGAGTGAATTTCCCAAATACAAAGATTTCATTGCCTTCATTAACCGAGAAGGACCGCATGGATCTATTGTTTGCTCTAGAGCAAGAAGTGGATTGGGTGGGACTGTCCTTTGTTCGAAGTGCTCGAGATATTATTGAATTAAAGCACTTGATTGCCAATCAAAATGGAAAAGCCAAAGTTATTGCAAAAATTGAAAAGCCAGAGGCCTTAGATTGCATTGATGATATTATTCAAGTTACCGATGGAGTCATGGTTGCACGAGGAGACTTAGGAGTTGAAGTGCCCTATCAGCGCGTTCCGATCATTCAAAAAATGCTCATCGAAAAATGCAATTCTCATGCTAAACCAGTGATCGTAGCCACTCAAATGATGGAGTCGATGCTCAACAGCATGTCACCCACGCGTGCAGAGGTTAACGACGTCGCGAATGCGGTTTTAGACGGTACCGATGCCGTGATGTTGTCTGGAGAAACTTCCGTTGGTAAATACCCCATTGAAGTCATTAAAACCATGTCAAACATCATTGAGGAAGTGGAGAAAAGCCCTGAATTATACAACAAAGAAGAACTGCCAGATTTGGATAGTGAACGTTTCATCACCGACTCCATCTGCTTTAATGCCTGCAGGTTATCACAACGTGTTCACGCCAAAGCAATTATCACGATGTCGTTTTCCGGATATACAGCATACAAAGTTTCTTCACAACGACCGAATACTGACATTTACGTGTTTACCAGCAATCGAACGATATTATCACAGCTAAACTTATTGTGGGGAGTAAAAGCCTTTTATTACGACAAGCACATCAGCACTGATCACACCATTGCAGACATCAAATACATCATGAAATCTGAAGGGTATTTGAACCTCGGAGATTTGGTAATAAACATCGCATCGATACCGCTGGAAGACCTCGGCGGATCAAATATGCTAAAACTTAGCTACGTTGACTAACATTTTTTAGAATTCATTGTTGCTATACATTGTATATTTGCACCATAAAATTCTATTATGACTGATTTCATCGCCCGACACATAGGTCCTGAAGGTAAGGAAACCTCTGAAATGCTTGCTAAAATTGGAGTTTCCTCCATTGAAGAGCTGATTGGAAAAACGATACCAACAGCAATTCGCTTGAACGGGGAGCTGCAGGTAGATGCAGGAATCACAGAAGCCGAGTACCTCCAAAAAATCAGTGCGATTGGTCAGCAAAACCAAGTGCTAAAATCCTTTATTGGACTGGGATATCATGAAACCTTGGTGCCTTCGGTAATCTTGCGAAACGTCTTAGAAAATCCAGGATGGTATACCGCCTACACTCCATACCAAGCAGAAATTGCCCAGGGACGGTTAGAGGCCTTATTAAATTTCCAAACCATGGTGTTGGATTTAACAGGCATGGAAATTGCCAATGCCTCCTTACTCGATGAAGGTACCGCAGCAGCAGAAGCCATGATTATGTTTTATAATTCAAGGTCGAGAGAAGATGTTAAATTAGCTAAGAACACCTTTTTAGTGCATGAATCGATTTATCCACAAACCTTAGATGTAGTAACAGGTAGAGCACTTAACTTGCACATTGAAATACGACCGTTTAATACGATAGAATCTATTTCCTTGGACGGGTGTTTTGGCGCTTTGTTACAATATCCTGATGCGACAGGACATGTATCCAACATTGAACGCACGATTTCTACCTTAAATGAGCATGCGATTCAAGTGGCCGTTTGCAGTGATTTAATGGCCTTAGCCCTATTAAAATCTCCGGGATCGATGGGTGCTGATGTGGTATTAGGAAATTCACAACGCTTTGGGGTTCCAATGGGTTACGGAGGTCCTCACGCTGCCTTTTTCGCGTCGAAAGAATCGTACAAACGGACCATGCCGGGCAGAATTATTGGTGTTTCTAAAGATGCTGATGACAACACGGCATTGCGCATGGCCTTGCAAACTCGCGAACAACACATTAAACGAGATAAAGCCACATCAAATATTTGTACTGCCCAAGCCTTGTTGGCTGTCATGGCGGGAATGTATGCCGTTTATCACGGGCCGCATGGCATCAAGCGCATTGCAACACATATTCATGAATTAGCGTGTAATGCGGCGAATGGGTTGTTAGCCAAAGGGCACACCCTTCATACAACCGAGTTTTTTGATACCGTTCGGGTAAGCCATGTAGACAGTGCCTCCATCCTGAAGGCTGCTGTTGCCCATGGTATGAATTTATATGCTTCTGATGAGCATACGGTTCAAATTACTTTTGGAGAGCCACATAACATGGCCGATGTAAACGCTATTCTATCCCTATTTGAAACAAAAGGAAATGCAACTTCTGCTCACGTAGGTCTACCTTCTTCATTGAAAAGATCAGGTGAAATTCTGACACATCCTGTGTTCAGTGCACACCATTCAGAGTCCAAGATGATGCGCTATTTAAAATCATTGGAGAATAAAGATTTATCTCTGGTGCATAGTATGATTCCCTTAGGTTCTTGTACTATGAAATTGAATGCGGCAAGTGAGCTAATTCCAATCACTAATCCGAATTTCGCAAACATGCACCCGTTTGCTCCGAAAGAACAAGCAGCCGGGTACCACATGTTTATGGAAGAACTCGCCAAAGACCTTTGTGAATGTACCGGATTCGCAGGAGTATCCTTGCAACCAAATTCTGGAGCACAAGGTGAATATGCAGGACTTATGGTGATTAAGGCTTTCCATGAAGCAAATGGCGACTTCCAACGTAAAAAAATTATCATCCCTTCGAGTGCGCATGGAACCAATCCTGCCTCAGCGGTTATGGCTGGATTTGAGGTAGTTGTTACCGGATGTGATGACCAAGGAAATATTGATCTTCATGAATTAAAAACGGTTGCAGATCAAATTGGGGATGAACTCGCGGGAATCATGGTTACCTATCCATCAACGCACGGCGTGTATGAGGAAGGCATCCGAGAAATTACCTCAATTATTCATGCACAAGGAGGTCAGGTTTACATGGATGGGGCCAACATGAATGCCCAAGTTGGGTTAACAAACCCTGGAAATATTGGAGCAGATGTTTGCCACTTAAACTTGCACAAAACCTTTGCTATTCCGCACGGTGGTGGTGGCCCAGGGATGGGACCAATCGGGGTAGCCGCCCATTTAGTGCCGTTTTTACCAAGTAATCCTTTGCATACCACGGGTGGCGATCAGGCCATTCACGCGATATCGTCTGCCCCTTATGGAAGCGCATTAATCTTGTTGATTTCCTACGGATACATCAAAATGTTAGGGTATAAAGGACTTCGTGAATCGACCGAATTGGCGATTGTGAATGCGAACTACATTGCCGCTTGTTTGAAAGATCATTATCCGATTTTGTACACGGGAGCTCATGGCACCGTGGCCCACGAGTTAATTCTTGACTGTAGAGAATTCAAAAAGAATGCGGATGTAGAAGTAGCGGATATGGCTAAACGTCTCATTGACTTTAATTTTCACGCCCCTACCGTTTCATTCCCAGTGGCTGGAACCTTAATGATTGAACCTACGGAATCTGAAGATAAAGCAGAACTTGATCGCTTCATTGAAGCCATGATTAAGATTAGACAAGAAATTGCTGATATCGAAGCGGGGAAATATCCAAAAGACAATAACTTGCTTAAAAATGCGCCCCACACCGCGGATTGCATTATTAATCGAACATGGAAATATCCATATACACCAGCGGAAGCGGCTTATCCACTACCCTATTTAATGAAAAATAAGTATTGGGTACCTGTTCGTCGCGTAGATAATGCCTATGGCGATCGGAATTTGATTTGTGCTTGTCCGAGCATTGAATCCTACATGACCGCTTAATGAATATTGATATACTCGCCTTTGGCGCGCATCCGGATGACGTAGAAATTTCCTGCGGAGGAACCTTATTGCGCTACGCGGACGAGGGTAAGCAGATTGCTATCGTTGACCTTACAAAAGGAGAATTAGGTACGCGTGGGAGCGGAGCCTTACGCATGGAAGAAGGCAGGGCTGCTTCACAGATTTTAGGTCTCGTAGATCGTGTAAATCTGGGTATGGCCGATGGATTTTTTGAAGAAAATGAAGACCATTTACATCAAATCATTCGTGAGATTCGACACTTTAGGCCAAAACTCATCTTTGCAAATTCAATCAGAGACAGACATCCTGATCACGGTAGAGCGGCTGCTCTGGTAGCTCGTGCCGCATTTTTATCGGGGTTGCCTAAAATTAATACGGAGCGTAACGGAATTGCTCAAGAAGCCTACCGTGCCCCTATGCTGCTGCACTACATTCAGGACATCTACATTGAGCCCGATGTTGTATTAGATGTTAGTGCCTATGCGGAAGAAAAAATTAAGGTGGTACAGTGCTTCTCCTCGCAGTTTTTCGACCCCAATTCTACGGAGCCGGAAACCCCCATTTCGAATGCACACTTTTTCGAATTTATGATGGGTAGAATGCTGCAATTTGGTCGTCCAATTGGAGTTAGGTATGCTGAAGGATTTACCGTGAATCGAACGCTTGGGGTGAGCGACCTGTTCCATTTGATTTAATACATCAGCAGGGCCCCTGCAATCCCAGCAATTACGCTAGACAATTTAAGCAGGTTGAATTTGTGGTTTTCTGAAGTTTCAAAGATAATGGTGGTTGAAATGTGCAAGAACATTCCGATCACCACACCCAATATTACCGGCACGCTGATGCCAGTTTGTTCCATGGGTACTTTTAAGCCGATAAGTAAGCCTAACGGCGTCATTATGCCGAAGAGCAATAAAACCAACCAAGCCATTCCTTTTCGCAGCGACGTGTTTAGTAATAAGGTCATAAGGGCGATTGCCACCGGAATCTGATGAAAAACAATTCCCCAAAACAAGGAGAGTTTGTGGTCGTGATTATGCAAGTGATGCAACGGATCCACATCATTCCCCAAAGGAATCCCTTCAATGATGGAGTGAATAGAAAGCGAAATGAAAAGTGCCCACGGCATGGCTTGTCCTTTATGCACGTGAATATGTCCATGCTCGATTCCGCCGGAGAAATATTCCATAATGAGCTGAATTAAGAACCCAACAAGAATATAAATCCCAATGTTGGCGGTTTCGGCGGCGTAGAGTTCAGGCAGTAAGTGTTCAAAAACAATCGCCAAGAGAAATCCACCGCTGAATGCAAGAGCAAGTTTAATGAACTGCGACTTATTATTTGCTTGAAGAAAATGAACGAATCCCCCCCCTGCAGCAACTACAGCAATTAGAACCGCAACCATCAATACAGGACTCATTTTTTCTGTGCAATTAAAATTAAACGAGGAGATGTTGACGAATCAAACTCACTTAAGGCATAGTCGCCAAAGGTATGGAGAATATGAAAGTGTTCGTTCAACAGTTCCTGAAAATCCGAAAGACCAAGGAGTTGAACTTGTTCTGTAAAATGAAATGCATTACCCTGATCAGTAAACTCAATGTGCTTAATTACTTTACCCGCGGAGAGTTCTCTTCGAATATTAAACGTTAATGCATCACGTTGTACGTGCTCTAAAGGCACTAAGGTATCCATGACGCGCTGGGCATTTAAAAAATCAATCACTAAGATCCCGCGTGGTGTTAACATGGTATGTACCGAATCAATTACCCGTTGATTTTCCGCAGTGGAATCAAAATAACCGAAACTGGTAAACAAATTGAACACCGCAGCAAAGGTTTCGTTAGGAAGGGGTTCGCGCATGTCTTGAACCTGAAACTGTAATCCGTCCACAGCAGATTCATGGGCAAAGGCAATGCTTTGTGGAGATAAGTCTGTGCCGAGTACATTCAATCCTAAGGCATGGAGCGTTCTGGCATGTCTACCTTTACCACAGGCTAAATCCAAGACCTTGGACTTTGGTTCAAGGGCTAAGAAATCGACTAAACGCTCAATAAATGCTTGCGCCTCTTCCTCGCTTCGGTGATTGTAAAGCTGGTGATAATACGAAGTATCAAACCAAGAAGCGAACCATGGCGTATCTGTCATTCCACAAAGATAGGGAAAAGCCCGCGGAAGCAATGCAACTTTGGCGTATCTTAGAAGCGTGAAACGCATTGGACTCACCGGAGGAATTGGTTCCGGAAAAAGTTATATCGCCGGGGTACTCGAAAAAATGGGCTATCCGGTATATTATTCAGATGAGCAAGCAAAAGTTCTTACCGATACACATCCTGAAATTCGAGCTGGATTAATTTCTAGGTTTGGAACGAGCATTTATTCGGAGGGAATACTCAACAGAAAGGAACTTGCGGCACATATTTTTAATTCGGAAAGCGACCGAATTTTTGTAAATCAGCTCATTCATCCGGTGGTTAGGGCGGACTTTGACCGCTGGTGTGCCGAACAACATACAGCACTGGTTTTCAACGAAGCAGCGATATTATTTGAAACGGGGGCGTATCAGCAATTTGATGCGACGGTATTAGTTATTGCCCCCCTTGAAACGCGCATCGAACGCATTATGCAACGGGATCGCTGTACGCATGGACAAGCAGAAGCGCGAATCAAAAGTCAATGGAGTGATGAACAGAAAATGCCGTTAGCTACATGCATTGTGATGAACGATGGTACAATCCCATTGTTAAGTCAGCTTGAAGGCGTGATAGCTAGCCTGTCAACCGCTAAAAAGGCACGTTAAATCAATCGAAGTAACCGTAATCGAAATTATAGGTGATCCCGAACGTCATTGGATATAAGGGTGTTGTGGCTGATTTTTTGAACACGGGGGTAAGGTTGTAATTTACAAAAAGTCCATAGTGATCAAACCCCATTCGAGCAGTAGCATAAGCACCAAAAGGCAGCATTTGGAAGCGTGAATTTACCGTGTTTTGGAACCGATCACCATTGGAGTATTTACCTCGTGTTGACCAAGTTCCACCGAAATTCCAGTATCCAACCGCTCCGAAATTCAAATAGAATGAATTCTTTGAATCCGCCTTGGAGCAAACCTCAAAAAGCAGGGGAATACTTAATGCGCCGTAGGAAAGGCCATTTTGCCGGTAGGGTAAATTATTTAACCCTTCAATAGCAAACAGGGTATCCGACTTTCCTCCAGGAACGGTAGATGTATGAACAAGGTCGTATTGTCCGAGGTTAATATTCGTTACATTTAATCCAAAACCGGTGGTTAGCCCCAAATATTGTTTAATGATCGGGATTTTGTATTCGAGTAAATTGAAGCCAAAATTCCAAACATTTAAGTCCGAAACATTCCAATAGGCATAATCTTCCGGGTTATCCATCATTAAACTTCCAAAACCGATATCGAAGCCCGCAAAATGTGGACTTGGTTTATCTGCCTTTTCTTCCATAGGTTCATCCTCATTTCCTAGCGCGAAATTGATGGGTAAGGAGTAAAAAACTTTAGCTTCTGTACACCCTGGATTCCAAGACCATTGAAGCATATTCACCACACGAAGTGCTTCAGCATCCATTGCTGGATGAATCGAATTCACCACCTTGGCCTCATTTACTTTTCCTGAATGATCCACAGAAAATCGAACCATTACCTTTCCTGAAACATTTGTTTCAATGCACTCTTGCGGATAAGAAATTTCCTGTTGAAGAAACTTCATCAAGGCTTCATGTCCGCCCGGATAGGTAGCACATTCTTCCGAATCGACGAGCAACGATTCGATTTGGTTGGTCTTTGATGAATCTTGTGCGAAAATCAAAAATGAAAAGCAACAAGTTGCCAAGAAGAAAGAAAAATATTTCATGTGTATTGAGTTTACCCAAATATAGCCATTTAAAAGCCAATGGTAGCACGAAGCATAAAATTTCTCCCCGCTTGCGGATAAAAGAATCGCTCGGTGGTTTTTACCCCTGCATATTGGTACGAAAATGCATACCCGTTATTGGAGTACATCTGATTAAAGACATTATTAACGATTCCTGAAACCTGAATTACTGTATTCTCTTTCGTTGTAAACATTTTTCTTAGCCCAAATGAAGAATAATTAAAGGCAGGGAGTTCACTCGTTTCGATGTTATCCATGTATTGTTTGCTCACGAATTTAGACGTCCAATCCACCGAAAGCTTCCATGAGGGAATGGTATAGGTCACGCCAAGTCCTGCAATAACGCTGGGTGAAAAAGACAAAGTCGTTTGGCTATACGTAGTTTCCTGTTGGGTATAATAAGGAACCGAATCCAAGTATACATCTAGGTAATCCACGTAGTTATTCGCCCTGTTTTGACTCAGGGTAAGGTTTCCATTGATTTCAAGGTTCTTGATGCGTTTGTACTTCGCTTCTAACTCAATTCCTCGGCGGTAACTGTCCTTTACATTCGTTCGGGTATAACCCCCAACGTCGTTGATTTGTCCCGTTAATACCAATTGGTTGTCAAAATCCATGTAGTAAAGTGTTCCTTTTAAGATCAATCCTCTTTTTTGCCAGGTATATCCCACCTCATAATCCATTAAGGCTTCGGATTCAGGCCGACTGCTTGGTGTGGACTCTCTAAAATCTCTACGCACCGGTTCTCGATTGCTTCGACCTACGGAAGCATAAAATTGATGGTTTGATTTCAATTGATAAAATACAGAGGCCTTTGGATTGAAAAAGTGAAAGTCAACAGTTTGCGTAACATCTTTCAATACCCCAGAGACAAAATCTAAGCCCAAAAACTCATAATTGACATACCGATATTGCATGTCGAGGATCCACTGAAACTTTTGTTTACGCTGTTGAAGTTTTGCATAATGGCTGAATTCGAATTTATTTCCAAGCTCATCATAGTAGCGATCACCCAAGTCGCTGTCAGATGCAAAACGCGACCAAATCACCTCGCCAAAATGTGCGCCGCGATAGTTATTTATTGCCCCGCCCGTAGTAAGTTGAACTCCTTGCCCCTGATAGGTTAAGGCGTAAATAGACCCAATAAAGTGATTGTCTAACCACCTTCTGCGGATTAAGTCAGACGAACTTATCGTATCCCCGCCAAGAATCACGGGACTTATTTGATAGGAGGATAACTCATCATTGGTTCGGTACTCTTCATAATACCCTCGTCCATAGGTGTAATGTCCTGCGCCATTCAATACCCATTTTCCATTTTTAAAGCGATGGGTCAAATGCAACTGATAATTATCTTGTTGATAATGGTCAACCTGGTTTTGATAGGTATAATAGTTATAGGTTCTTCCCGAATTGAGTAAATTTTGACGTTCAGCGTCGGACAATCCATTGCGATCGGCGTAGTCGTTGCGGTCTGCCGCCGTTCCGAAAACTACACTTTCGGGGGTACCGTACCACGACTGGTAGGTAATTTCTTTCCCACTGAATGCTACCCCCTTGAGTACGGTTTGTTTTCCAACCCATCCGGCGCTAAGATACCACGAACGAAGGTTCGAAGAGGCCCGGTCAATGTAGCCATCAGACCCTATGCGAGACAAACGCGTTTCAACAAAATATTTCCCTTTTATTAGGCCGGTATTCGCTTGAATCGAAGTTTTGAAGGAGTTGAAGGAACCATAGCTAACATCTAATTTTCCCGTTGCTTGGTCGCTGATGTCGTTCGTTTTTAAATTCAAAGCAGCACCAAAGGCAGCGGCACCGTTGGTAGAAGCGCTCACGCCCCGTTGAAAATCGATGGATTGGGTGGAGGATACTAAATCAGGCATATTCACCCAATATACATCATGCGATTCCGGGTCATTTACTGGGATTCCATTGATGGTAACATTTAAGCGGGAGGCGTCAATTCCACGCACTCGAATTCCACTGTAACCGATGCCATTTCCTGCATCGGAGGTGGTAACTACCGATGGCATTTGATCGAGTAAAAAAGGAATATCTTGTCCCATGTTTTTTGCATTTAGTGCTTCTTTATCAAGCTTTGTATGGTTGGTGGCTTCTGAGGGGAGGCGAATTGCAATGCAGGCCACCTCATCGAGTTTTTTACTGGTAAATGGCAGCACAATGCGAACGGTGTCTTTGTCTGGAGAAGGCATAGATTTTGGCTCCTTACGCGGATTAATCCGAACTGACATCGCTCCATAACCGGGTTGATCTACCGTGATGAGTTCGATGTCATTTACCTCGTCCAAGGTAAACACGCCTTTGTTGTCTGTACTCACCGACTTACCATCGGAGCGAAGAATTCGAACGCCCGATAAGGGTTGGTATTTTTCATCGGTAACTTTACCAATCATGGTGATTTGCGCCTGAGCCATCAGGGCACATAACATAGAAAAAACAAAAACCTTTCCTTTCATAATAAACATATTATGACAAGTCAAGGGGCAAACTTGTATGTGATTAAAAAACCTCCTCCCGTCGCAGGCATTACCCTGATCCGGTACAATGGGTATAATCTCAGCCTTGCGGCACCCCTTAGAGAACGGTACAAAATTAATACGAAAACAAACTACTTCAACAAAAGTTTTGCAATTTGTACCGCATTGGTCGCCGCACCTTTGCGTAAGTTATCTGCTACAATCCACAAATTCAAGGTGTTAGGTCGCGTAAAGTCTCGGCGCATACGTCCAACAAAAACGGCATCTTTTCCTTCCGCAAATTTAGGCATGGGGTATTCGAAGGCCTCCAAGTTATCCTGAACCACGATGCCTGGGGTTTGTTCCAAGAGCGTTCGCACTTCCTCCAACTCAAATTCCGTGTTGAATTCGATATTCACGGATTCAGAATGCCCCCCAACCACTGGAACACGCACTGCAGTAGCTACTACATCAATCGCCGGATCCACTATCTTTTTGGTTTCATTGGTTAGCTTCATTTCTTCCTTGGTGTATCCATTCGCTAAAAAACTATCGCACTGTGGAATGCAATTCTTGTCGATTGGATAGTGATACGCCATGTCACCGGTTATTCCTGCACGCTCATTCTCCATTTGCTGAACCGCCTTAACTCCTGTTCCCGTTATGCTCTGATAGGTGGAAACAATGACGCGATTTACCCCAAATCGTTTATGTAAGGGTGCTAAGACCATCACCAACTGAATGGTACTGCAGTTTGGATTAGCAATAATTAAATCTTCTGATGTCAATTGATCCCCGTTAATTTCTGGAACGACAAGCTTTTTCGTTGGGTCCATGCGCCATGCCGAGGAATTATCAATCACCACGGTCCCCACAGCGGCAAACTTTGGTGCCCATTCCAAGGAAGTTTCTCCACCTGCTGAAAAAATGGCAAGGTCTAAGCGTAGGTCAACTGCCGTTTGCATCCCAATGACCGGATAGGATTTGCCCTTAAATACCACTTCTTTTCCGATAGAATTCTCGGATGCAACGGGATAAAATTCGGTAATTGGGAACGCTTGTTCTACCAATACCTTCATCATAACATTTCCCACCATTCCAGTGGCTCCAACTACAGCAATTCGCATGTTCTTAACGTTATTATAATTAAACGAATGGGTTTTTCTGCAGGTAAAGTTATACATTTGAAGTATCATATAGCTCACAGATGAATCTACGCACATTACTCTTTCATTTTTTTCTTGCGCTAACGCTGTGTTTTAACGCCCAACTAAGCGATAATTTTTCGGACGGCGATTTCACTCAAAACCCTATATGGCAAGGATCTACAGGGGATTTTATAGTAAACGGCACGGGAGAATTGCAACTAAACAGTGTGCTTGCGGGAGCTTCTTCCTTAAGTACGCCCCATCTATTGATTAACCTATCAAATAAGGAATGGCAAATCAAGGTTCGTCAAACCTTTTCGCCGTCCTCTAGCAATTTCGGGAAAGTCTTTTTAACGGCAGATAACACCGATATGAATTTAGTGCAAAATGGGTATTATCTACTGTTCGGAGAAACGGGATCTACCGACGCCATTCGCTTATTCGCGCTCACCGGCGGGGTTGCTACTCAGATTTGCGCGGGAACTAACGGGCAAATTTCCGCGAGTTGTAACGCCAGTGTAAAGGTGAAGCGAGATGGTACTGGCTTATGGTCTCTCTTCGCCGACCTAAGCGGCGGAACAAATTATACCTTATTGTCAACCGGAAGCGATGCATCTAACCTGTTAGGCACTCATTTTGGGGTGCTTTGCACCTACACGATCAGTAATGCAACAAAATTCTATTTCGACAACGTGTATATCGGACCTGAAATTTTAGATGTAACACCCCCAGTGTTGGCCAGCGTTACTCCGATCTCTTCCACGCAGCTTGATCTCTTATTTAACGAATCGGTTACCTTAGCCAGTGCCCAAAATATCATCAACTACTCGTTTAATCCGAGTTTATCCTTTAGTAATTTATCTCAAGATGCCAACAATACCGCCTTGGTTCATGGGGTATTGTCAACTCCATTGGTAAACGGAACAACCTACACCGCAACCGCAAATGGGATTGCGGATTTAAGTGGAAATACTTCGGGAGCTACTTCCGTTAATTTTCAATATTTAGTTTCAGATAGTGCCGTTAAAGGAGACCTTATTATTACAGAGTTCTTTCCGGATCCGAGTCCTGTGATTGGTTTACCTGC
>CANHHA010000042.1 GCA_947460825.1 Flavobacteriales bacterium | reverse complement strand
CTTTTCAACACCGCTTGAATACGTGCTTAGAATAGCTGATACCTCATCAGGATTTAAGGTAATATCTAAATTATCACGATTCTTTGGTACACCTTTATCGTCTTTTAACTTAAAGATGTCTTTTGCCAAACCTTTTTTACCTTTACCTGCTTGCGAGTAACCCATCAACATTAAATACGCACGGTCTAAATCTTGCGAGGACTCTGTGTTTAAAAACGGATCAAAAGGATTGTTTCCACCTTGAACGTCTGAACCCATGTTCATTACCGTTCGGTACGGCTCTTTGAAGAAATCATCCGGTACATTCACCCACTGCTCTGCATCGTCAGAAGACATGCGTCGGTAGAGTTTTTCTCTTGCGATGGAATCTTTGACCCAATGTACAAACTGACGATATTCGTTGTTTGAGATTTCGGAGGCATCCATGTAGAACGCTTGCACCGAAACCGTTCGGTTTCGGGTAGTGTGCAATCCCATGATATCCTTGTCATTCTGACCCGCCTGATAGGCACCTGAGGGAATGTAAACCATTCCATAAGGCACTTTTCCTGGGCCTAAAATATCCGGATAGAAGGTGTCTCGCCCTTTAACCCCTACAAGATTTCCATCTACCGGGTCACACGACGCGAAGAACAAACCTACTAATACAAAAACAAAAATTCTTTTCATTTTATCCTTTTTTTGGTTCTAGTCATTTCCAAACAAAACTTGCTACAGGTTATTCAAGTTTGGGTATAACGTCTGAACAATAAAAATGGTTACATCTATTAATTAATTACCTAACCAACGAGGATGCGTTGAATACGTCTTCGGTGGATTTTTTAAATAAATACAGTACCTTACAAAGAACTCATGGGATCCACGTGAGATGCTAGAGAGCTTATTCAAGGTGAGGTCATAGGAGTACCCACAGGTAAAATTCTTAAACGCATTGTACCCGAGCATGATGCCAAGTGCATCCGAGGTTCGGTACGTTAAACCCGCATAACCAATTTCTTTGCTATCTTTTTTAATGAAATAACGGGTATTGATGTCCACGGAATATTTAACTAAATCCGTACGCATCATAACATTAAAGTCTAGGGCACCGGGACCCACATCACTCAATTTATATCCTCCCATGGCATAATAATGTCTTGCGGTTGAATACCCTGCAGGATTTAATCCAAAGGTGGACGTACTCAAAATTTCAGACTCGCTAAGGTGCGTAGATGACAAGCCTGCGTAATAATTTCTTCCTTTCAAATACAATCCAAAATTTAAATCTAAATTGATCGCACTAAAGTCGGCGCTAGGAAGTGAGGGGTCTTGTAAGGTTTGTGGTGGAATCCACGCAGGATTCATTGCGTATGACATCATACCAACACCAATTCCCGCACCAAGCACACCAATGTTTCCAAGATTTATTGGATAGGAATAATTTAACAACAAGTTATTTTGACGTGAAAAACCGATGGCGTCATGATAAAAACTTAAGCCTAAACCTCCTGGAAAAAACCGATTCATATTCGCCGCGACATTTAGCACCGCAGAATTTGGCGCGCCGTTTACTTTATCCCATTGATTTCGATAAACGCTTGTTGCGCATATGCCCTCATCTAATCCAGTTTCACCCGGATTCACGGACATTCGGTCGTACATAAAGTGCGTGAGCAACTTATCTTGTTGTGCAAACGTGTAGCTAATCGCTAGACAAAGAAGCACCGATAACATTTTGAATCTCAATAACATACTTAATTAACTTGCGGTTTAATTGACATAATAAGGCCTTTATTTGGGTCTAAAATGCTTGCTAAGTTAACGAAAAATTTGAAAATCAAAAAAAATGTAAAAAAATAGGTTGCACTACCCTAATTTTTGGTAGGTACTCCACCATAGGTTGGGCAATTCATTTTGCATGGCATTTTCATAATCGTGCTGATTACACGGTACCAAATGATGTCGTTCGAATTTTACATGTTCTGAGGGCGGATAGGGTACTTCCATCCACCAACGGTCTGATTTATTGCTTTTATAAAACACCAGTTCCTGAAATTCATTCTCCATAACCACGGTGAAGCGCATATATTCTTTTTTGCTACCAATGGGGAAATCTCCTTTGCGAGCGGCGATTCCATCTAGTAAATACCACATGATGTGTGCCACAATGGCGGCATCTTGACTTAGCGTATGGATGGGGTTAAAGACACCAAAACATGAGAGCTTATCTGAAATTCCACTATATTTTGCGATTTGACACGATTGCTCTACGGTAAATCCATTTGGATTACCGATCGAACTCATCCGTTCGGAGGCTTTTATGGAATCTAAATTCAAGCCGATGATGTCAGAATTTCTTAAGATCGGTTCAGCCAATTTAAAATCGCTGTTAAATGCCCCAAGTCGGCAGGTATCAAAATACAACTTATCATATAAATCAAGGTCCATGGGATTATTCCGATTGGGTTGTAATCCGATGGTTGCATGATTAAATAAGTAGCAGGGACGTCGAAGCAATAAACTGCTTAAGTATCCATCACTGGTAATGGCTGATTCTGGTTTCCCGAGGGACAAGCGCTCATCGATAGCACAGATATTTATCAACTGCTCAGTCACCTCATAGCCTATGGAGATCGCGTGTAATAAGTCCATAGATCCACCCACCAAAATGGGAATGCAACTGTTCTTGATTAATTCAGCAACGACAGTTTGCACCGCGAAATAGGTATCTTCCAGGGTTGCACCAGGACTCATGTCGCCCAGGTCATAAATTTTCATGTTCCAATCCTGACCAGGAAATAAGGAATAACACGGAGAACGAAAATCTAACATGGGTTGTTTCTCTTCGCCTCTACCCCGGTATTCATTGACATGAAAGATACACATGGAATTCCGTTCAATCTCCGATATTGATTCCGGACAAAAATGAATGTTATGGTATAAGGTTCCCTCTGTCGATTTTATTGAGGCGGGAGGTTGAAAAAATAGCGTAAGGTCTAACATGAGTAAAATAAAAAACAAAGGTATCCTCATTCCTTTGCGGGAAACAGATGCCTATGAATTTTAATCCATAGACCAACGTGAATAACTCACGGGGTAAGTATTTTCTGAATATCTGGTTTAAAATACAGCTCAGATTTCAACACTTTACCGTCTTCTCGATAGATTGGATTCCCTTGGGCATCTAGCTTACTCATGTTGGAGCGTTGTATTTCCAAAAACACTTCTTCAATCTTATGTTGAAGCCCGTGTCGCAACAAGGTGCCGCACAGGATATATAATTGATCCCCTAAGGCATCCGCAATTTCAACCATGTCGCCATGTTTGGTTGCTTCTAAGTATTCTTCGTTTTCTTCTTTCATTAAATCAAAGCGCAAGCGAGCACCGGATTCATCTAACAAGGTGGGCGTTTGATTATTCTCAATACCAAAGGAGGTATGAAAGGTCGCTACGTGCTGGATAATTTCTTTAAATTCCATGATTAATGAGTTAATAATTGGCGTAAGGCTGCATCTACCTTTTGTGCATTAGGCAAAATAGCTGCTTCCAGGTCTGAGTTCAATGGAATGGCGGGAGTATCCACCGAACCTATCAGTGCAATGGGTGCGTCCAGGGATTGAAAACAATGTTGTTGAATTCTTCCTAACAAACTCAATCCAAAGGTGCACTCGGTGGATTCTTCGGAAACAATCATTATTTTGCCATGGCGTTTTGCTAAGGCAAACATCGCTTCCTCATCGATCGGGTTCAAGGAACGAAGATCAAGGATTTCAACCTGATGGGAATATTCTTTACATGCTTCGAGCGTCCAATACACTCCTCTTCCGTAGGTAATCACTCCTACAGAATCCCCAGCACTAACAAGATCCTGACTTGCTTCTTGTACGGTACGAGCCTTGCCAATTGGAATCACATAGTGCTCATCTGGTTCGATCGACATTGCGCCTTCCGTTCCTGGGATTTTAGACCAATATAATCCTTTATGTTCTAGAATCACGACCGGGTTCGGGTCATAATATGCCGCTTTCATGAGGCCTTTCAAATCCGCCCCGGTGGATGGGTAAACCACCTTAATGCCCCGAATATTGACCAGTACGGATTCCACACTCGAAGAATGGTAGGGTCCGCCGGATCCATACGCACCAATGGGTACTCGAATCACTGCGCTAACTGGCCACTTTCCATTGGATAAATAATAACTGCGTGAAACTTCGGTAAACAACTGATTTAAGCCTGGCCAAATGTAATCGGCGAACTGAACTTCTACCATGGGTTTTAATCCAACTGCAGACATTCCTACCGTTGAACCGATAATGAACGCCTCTTGAATTGGGGTATTAAACACGCGGTGATCACCAAACTGTTCCGCTAGCGTGGCTGCTTCACGGAACACACCTCCTAACCTACGCCCAACATCCTGTCCATACAACAAAGCCTCGGGATTCTCCTGCATGATTTCGCGTACCGCAAACAAGGCAGAATCGACCATGACCGTTTTCTTTTTTCCTTGAGGTTCACGAATTCCTCGTTCTTCGGTAATCGGTGTAGGAGCAAAAATGAAGTCTTGGATGGACCTCGGGTCTGGATCTTCCGATTCCAACGCTGCGGTATAGGCCTGTGCTACCTTTTTACGTGAATTTGTTTCAGCTAGAATTAAATCTGCCAAGCCAAGTCCTGCCGCTTCGCAGGCATTTTTAAGTTTGGGAAACGGATCTTGTAAGGCGGCTTCTTCTAAATCATCGCGATACCATTCTTTTCTTACCCCCGAGGTGTGATGCCCGAGCAAGGGAACCTTCGCATGAAAAACAAAGGGTCTACGTTCCGTGCGAATCGTGGCGATGATTCGATTGAGTTCATGGTAACACGTTTCAAAATCAGAACCATCTACTGAAACTATTTCTAATCCATTTAATCCTTTACAATATTCTGCAATATTTTGCGCCCTTGTTTCCGCGGCATTGGCTGAGATATCCCATCCATTGTCTTGCACAAAAAAGATAATTGGAAGCTGTTTAAGGGTTGCCATCTGCAAGGCTTCTGAGACTTCTCCTTCAGTACATGAAGCATCTCCGAGGGAACAAACCACTACCCCACCTAACTCCGTTTCGTTAAGTAAATTCATTTTTTCCTTGTATTGCAAACCTAGCGCTATTCCAGTGGTAGGAATCGCTTGCATCCCAGTGGCAGAAGATTGATGAATTATCTTAGGTTTATCGCTGTCGTTCAGTGACGGGTGCGAATAATAGGTTCGTCCTCCGGAAAAGGGGTCGTTTTTTTTTGCAAACACCTGCAGAAAAAGTGATTCTGGGGACATGCCAATACTCAACAGGATGCTGTCGTCTCGATAATAGGGGGAAACCCAATCTCTCGGCTCCAATTGTAACCCTAACGCGATTTGAACGGCTTCATGGCCACGTGATGTGGCATGCACATATTTAGCAGTAACTTCTTTATTAGTTTCAAGAATTTCCGAAATATGCTTTGCATCGCAGATTAAGGAATAGGCTTTTAATAGGATGTCTTTATTCATATCAAAATTGTACACAAATATACAATGGATTACTGAAGTCAGCTAACCGCTGGCTGCATAAGTTTAACGGATAACCCGTCTGCATCCATTAAGGCCTTTACTCCGATGGGTAGGGTCCATTTGTTTTTGACATGACCGATCGGAGCTCCCCAAATCACAGGAAAGGAATACCCATTTAGTTGATGGCGAACCACTTCTTCCAAGGTGAAGGATTCTTGGGGTTTCTCCGCATTGCAATCATTGAATTGTCCGAAAATGATCCCCGAAACCTCATTAAATACACCCGCTAAGCGGAGCGAATTAAGCATGCGATCAATGCGATACGGTTCTTCATGGGTGTCTTCCAAGAACAAAATTTTTCCAGCACATGAGGGCCAATACGGAGTTCCTAATAACGAACAAAAAACAGTAAGATTACCCCCGATAAGCTCACCCGTAGCTTTGCCGTTTTGCCAAGCACTAAATAATTGAAGTTGTGGCAATTCAGGTTTTTGGAAAGAATCTCCACCACGGCAAACCATATCTTGAAAGGAATTCAAGGAAAATTTTTCCCAGCTTGAATTCCCTACTGGACCATGAAATGTAATTAAGCCCGTCTTTTGATAAATGGCATTCAACAGGCTGGTCATATCACTGAATCCAAGAATTATTTTTGGATTTTTTTTGAGCTGTTGGTAATCTATTTTATCGAGTACCCTGCCGCAACCCCAGCCTCCTTTGATGAACAAGATGGCTTTAATGTTGGCATTGGCGACAAAGGCATTAAATTCTGTGGCCCGCTCTTCATCTGAACCGGAAAGATATCCGTAGGTTTTATTAACCGTTTGCCCTACGCTTACAACAAACCCTTGTAGCTCCATAATCTGGATAAAACCACTGAGTATTTTTGGGTCTCGCATGGCGCCCGCCATTCCCATAATCGCAATGGTATCTCCTTTCATCAATCGCGCGGGGCGCAACAGAGTAAGTGGTTCTGCTTGCGATTGCTTAAGTTCCTTATCTGCACTCAAATTATTTGGCAAAACCGATAAGGTAGACAGGGCTAAAGTGGATTTAAGAAAAGATCTACGCTTCATAGGAGTTGTTTTCAAAAATAACAAAACCTTTGGATTATGAAGGTTGATGGATTAAGTTTGTAAAAATGACAAAGATGTTGGGTTTAAAAATGCGCCTTATAAAACAGGTTTGGGATTCCCCCGAAATATAGCCGCGAAATAGCCGTGGACAAATGTTGGAAGGAATAATTAATTTTGAGGCGGACCTGATTTTAAACAATGGAAAGACCAAATCAATTCACGGATTTTAAATAATAGATATGGAAAAATGGCGAATTTTTGTCTACCTAAGTGCATTAGCATTAACGGTGCTTAGCGCATTAGGCTGGTATTGGATCATTGAACTTGGAAAAACAATGGGCAAAGATGCTAGTGTTTTTCAGCAAATAGGGTTGTTCCTTTTATTCCTCGTCACGGCCTTTACAAGTGTGTTTGCGCTTGTTCTTTGGTTTTTTCCGTTTTTTACTAAGATGGAAACGGAAGGACCGCGAGGTAATTTAAATTTACTGATTTTCTTTGGCGTTCTCTTGAGCGGAACTCTTCTATTATTATTCTTTAATCCAAAAGCTTTTGTAAACGGATATTACAGTTGGGTAGCTCTAATATTGTTTGGTTACTTTACGGTATATTTCTTGATTAAGTATTTGAAGTCCAAATAAAACAACGATTAAAAGTTTAAAATTAAGCCCCCTGAAACGGGACTTAATTCGGGGCCTTTATCTGCTCGAAACACATTGGTTAAGCCATATTGCACGAAAATTCCTACGTTACCGTATCCGATTTGTGCATAGGCATTCGCAGAGAGCGAATTGAAATTAAAATCATCCTTGGTTTTAGCTTTAAGCGGTTTACCATCAACTTCCCATTTCGTTTTCCAACTGGATGCGATTCGAACGCCCCCAATTACCCCAAGGCTTAGATGCCAATTCTTTGATCCATCTTTATTTGAATTAAATTCAAGCAGCAATGGAATTTGAACGTAGGTAGATCGCAGTACATTCTTGCTGTAATTAACCGTTGAATTATTGAGCGCATAGATTGAATCTGCGTTAGCTAACACGTCAACATTCTTTTCTAAGCCGTACCGATTCCATTGAAACCCAAGGCCCGTAGTAACACCCACGTATTCTTTATAAATCGGGATTCTTTTCTCCCATACGTTAAATTGAAAATTCAAGCTTTTGGCGTAGTCGAGTACTAGAAAAGGCGCATCGGATTCCGCAACAAAGCGGTCGGATGAATTCATAAAACTATTCAAGCCTATACCAAATCCAGCCCAAGAGGCATGTTCTCCTCCATAAATAAGCCCATCTGAATCCCTGTGCCTGTTATTATCACCCCAATCGTCGTCGTTGTGCCTTCCCCGATCGGTTACGTCTTCATCAATGATTATTTTACGATTATCTTTCCCCCCACTTATCTCCTTTTCGATTACCACAATACGCTTATTTCCCATTTTAACGCGCATTGTATCTGCGGGTTCTTCCATGATAAGCACCGAGCGGTCCATTCCGTTAAATACTGAATCTATGAATACTTCAACGCGCATATCTTTTTTTCCGTGATTAATTTCTGATCCGATGCCATACATAGATTTCATATTAATTTCTATCAGGGAATCCATGGATTCTGTATCGGTCGACAACATTGTTGTGTCGGTATTATTGATGATAATGATTTTTCTTGACTCACGGATTTGACCAAAAGTAAGCGAAGAAATGCTAAGAAATAAAAGTAAAATGCGATTCATGTGTAGTAATTTATTGGTTTGACGGCAGCATGGATAAAAAGTTACTGTTTTTATTTTTTTTATTCCATTCGAAGATTAAGGGGCCCAATTTAACTTGTGAGATAGAGCGGTCCTCTTGTCGTTTATATTTAATCCCAATTGACTGATTGAACCATTTGGTTTCGCGCTCCAATACCAAGGCATTGTCTTCTCGCTTGAAAATACGTTCAATTAAACGTTCTTTTATCCAGGAGCGCAAGGTTTTCTCATTATTCTTAGGTGCTTCAATCTGAGTTAATTCATTCATTGGCTTTTGTAACGAATCGATAGATACCCGGATTGTACTAAGCGCAGGCGCGATCTCGTCCTTAGCATACGCGTCCGGATGCAAGATGCAGTCCCTGCTTGAAGAAACGACAATTCCTTTAATCGGCGGTGGCACCGATAAATCCATGGTACCTTCTGATGTTTTCATCGGCGAGGAAATATCCGGTTGAGCGGTTTGAGCTTGGTAGATTGTTTTTGTTTTTTCTTTGAACTTGCCGGTTGGTTTATTTACTCCCGACTCATTGGATTTAAATGGAAACAGGAACAACATCAAGCCAAGGAATACGGCGGCGGCAGCGATGGAGGCGGTAAGCCACCAACGTGTAGGTTGCTGCTTGTACAACACCTTTTTTTCAAGAAACTCATACGGCTCAGTCACAAGATACGTGGCTGAAAATTCGGTGTGTAAGGTTTTCCATGTCCTGTTAGCTTCGATTTGTTGTTCAACCCATTGTGCATCAGAAGCATTCAACAATCCTTCTTTATAGGAAAGAAGTAAATCTTGTTTTGGATCATTTAAAATCGACTCATGCGAAGGAAATCTCAAAAAATCTTTTGTTTGAAGAAAAGCCTCGCTAGGCATAAGGGTAGTTAAATCCTCAGGAACATCGATGTTGTTAATTAGGCAAAATGCTAAAAACTCATGTGTTGCCGCTTCAGACAAGGTCCCATCGAACAATTCTATGAACCACACTTCTATTGGAATATTTTGATAGGTCATATAATTAATTCTGGGTTAACTAACAAGCTACGCAACGTTTGCCGCGCCCGAAAAATATACACTTTCACCTGTTGTTCCGTAAGGGAGGTAATCGCTCCTATTTCATCGTAACTATATCCTTCATAGTCTCTTAGGAGGACCACATGGCGTTGGATATCTGGCAATTTAGCAATCGCTTGTTCAAGCGTCTTCTTTAAATCAATAGATTCAGTAAACACCAGGGAATCACTCGTCGAAAGGTGCTCACGAAAGGTGGCGCTTAATTTGGCTCTTCGGGCACGGTCAATGAGTGCATTGCTAACGATTTGAAACAAATAGGCTTTAGCTTTACTTGCGTCTATTTGATCTTTTTTAATCCAAAGTTTTTCGAATGCATCCTGAACAAGGTCTTTCGCCTGTTCGGAATCCCGTGTATTTTTCAACGCGAAGCGATAGATTCCATCGGCAAAGGTGTCGACCCATTCATTATACAACACACGACTCATTATTCAAAGGACGAACAAGTAAGCGAAAAGTTACTAGTACAACACTTTAATGGAAATGGATTTATCTGATGTTAGATTCACCGAACACTCCTCAAAGGAAGGAACAGATAATATCGGTTTTTTATTATTCGAGAAGCCATATCCTTCGATTGGAATCCCAAAGAAATTCTTATCGCATTTGTCGTTGTTGTTTTCATCGTGATAAATACAAACTCCGTATTTCTTTTCTGGCAAATTATAAAAGGTACAGCTCACCTCACTGCCGGTAGTTTTCGTGCGGATTTTACGACATGTGCCCCCCACAGAAGCGTATTTTGAGGGCTCATCAAACAAGCCAACCTCAATAGATCCTTTGGTGCCAACAATCCCTGTAACCTTTACCGTTAGGTTATATTCCTTCCGGTTATTTTTGATAGGGCTTACCGACAAAAACAAAAAAGCCAACAGGATAAATCCTAAAAAACGCATATCAGTCTGGTAATTCAGTTTTAAAAATTTTATCCCACCAAATAAAAATGGACGAATAGTTACCGTCCAAGAGGGAATGATGATCGTCGTGATGTTTAGTTTTAGAAATCAATGGGATTTTACTCAAGATTGGTAGATTCAAATCGGAGTGCAAATGAATCTCACGCAAATTTCGAATGGCCCCGAAGATAAGCACCGTAAAAATAGAGATGGGTGAAATCATTCCGATCACTAAAAACCCGAGCACCGGACCAATGAACCCAAGCATCCATTCCAGGGGGTGGTTATATAAATATTCGAGTGGAAACGGGGGACTTGCTCGGTGATGAATGGAGTGGATTTTACCCAAGAGGAATTTATTGACGTGCAATAAGCGGTGGTAAAAATAAAAGAACACATCTTCTACCAAGAAAATCCCCAACACTTGCAAGGCGAGTATCCACCAAGAGGACCAGCTTGTTTCTAACCAAGGAAAAATCACGTAGGACCCCACACCAGCCAACACGAATAACATGGAAAAATTAAGGAGATATAAGGGCATGCGTTTCATGAAAATCCCCTTCTGATACTTTTTATCTTGAATCCGGTATTTTTTAAACCAATCCGTGTAGATAATAATCAAGGAATACACCAAGCCAAACAGGTTGTTTACCAGCAATAATCCGAGGATAAACAAGCTAAACGTTAAGGCATTCATCGGAGTGCAAATAGGTTATACATTTTTGAATTTTCAAGACCTTCCTCTTGTTCAACCACCTGACGAGTAAACCCCTGTTTATTTAGCAATTGTTTTACTTGATCGAGCCTTCCGTCTTCGTTATGTACTTCAATCACCATAGATTTAATTTTACCCCAATGCTCGTCACCGATTCCCATCAAGGTATCCCATTCCGCCCCTTCACAATCAATTTTCATTAAATCAATGCGATCCAGCTTGTGGGTATTAATTACTTCAGCAATGGTGGTTAATTTACAGGTAACGGTGTGTCTGCCTTTAACCAAATGTTTGGCAATCAGACCGGAAAAAACCGTTGGAATCCAACGCATCCACCGCATGCTTTCCGGTGGATTTTTCATGGTGCTTTTTACTGCCGCTTTAAACGCTCCTGGATTCTCATCCCATTGTTCGGGATGTGCGGTTGATAGCGCTGGAGTGTTCGGAAAATAGGTAAACGTTGCTTGGCCTAGTGACGCTGAAACTCCTTCTTCGATAACTACCATTCTTCCCTGACCATGCAGAGTGGCGTTGGCTCGAAGTGCATCCGCAATTGCTGGAATGGGTTCAAAGCAAAAGACCGTTACATCAGGCGCCTTTTGAAGTACCCGAACGCCGAAAACACCCACATTGGCCCCCACATCAAACACCACATCACCGGGATTAATTTGAATTCCATGTTGAAGATATCCTTCCACATGATGGTCGAGCATTCTTGCTTCTGGCTTACGAATGCAATGGATTGGTGTTCCGTCGGAAAGTTTGGTTAGCATTGCCTAAAAGTACAAAAATTTTAAATTGAATACCGTTTGAAATAAATTAAAACTTCACCGGTTGGTGCCCTGAAACAAACATTTTTGCTCCAAAGCGACAAAGCCTTATTATTCGGTCATTATATCTAGGTTCTGTAACAAAACAGCCTAAACTTCGGCCGATTCTTCCATGCTTCGCAAGAAAGGCATAAGAAACATAGGTGCCTCCATGAAACACAATTCCGCGAGCGTAGGCGTTATCATTAACCCTAGGTTCTAAACCATGCAAGCGCATAGCTAATCCTTTTTCACCTTGATAAATTTTTCCCGTTTTAAATTCGCCAAGGCAGCTCATGTTGGTCTCAGGGGCATTACTAAAGTGTTCTGTTATTAACGCTCCTGAATTTTTTCCATGTGCTACTCGGCAATGTACGCGTACTTTTTTATTTCTTACCACCCACAGTCTTTTACTGCTCGATGGTAGGCGAAAATCCACAAGAATTACGGTGCCTGATTCAGGAATCTTTCCCTGAAGGTCTAAGGGTACAGCGAAGAGTGGGTCTTTACTCGCCTCTTTTATTTCTTCGGGCAGAAATTCCGGTCGCATACCGACGAATACATACTTCCAACTTGCTCCATTAAGCGCGGATTGCCATTGGATGGATGCACTCAATAATGCGAAGGAAAACAGGAGAATGAAACGAAACATGGGAGAATAATTCGAGAAGCCTCTAAGGTTACGTTATTGTTCTAAAAAGGGGTACCGATAATCCGTTGGCGTGACAAATGTTTCTTTAATCGTACGAGCAGAAACCCAACGCAGTAAATTCATCGCCGCTCCGGCTTTATCATTCGTGCCTGACCCCCTTGCTCCGCCGAAGGGTTGCTGTCCGACGACTGCTCCCGTTGGTTTATCGTTAATGTAAAAATTACCTGCGGCATTTTCCAAGGCCTTGGTCGCCATATCAATCGCGTAGCGATCTTTGGCCATGATTGATCCAGTAAGCGCATACTCTGAGGTTTCGTCAACCATCGCTAGTGTTTCTTCGAATTGGCTGTCTTCGTACACAAAAATGGTTAGTACCGGTCCGAAAATTTCTTCGACCATGGTTCTAAACGTAGGGTTGGTAGTTACCACAACGGTTGGATTAATGAAATATCCGCTGCTTTTATCATAGGTTCCTCCTGCAATGATTTCTGCATCGGACTGCGCCTTACAATAATCAATATAACCAGCAATTTTATCAAACGCGCGTTCATCAATTACGGCATTTACAAAATTGGCTGTGTTGCTAGGTGCTCCAAGATTAAACGAATTAACTTGTTCAACTAAGGAATGCTTAACCGCAGGCCAAATGGAAGACGCAATGTATGCGCGAGAAGCCGCAGAGCATTTTTGTCCTTGGAATTCAAAGGCACCACGAGCTAAGGCCGTAGCTACTTCGAGTGGATTTGCAGACCCATGGGCAACTACAAAATCCTTACCTCCTGTTTCACCCACAATCCGCGGATAACTTCTATATTTTTCTAAGTTTGAACCGATTGTTTTCCAAAGGGATCGAAACACCGAAGTGGAACCGGTAAAATGTAAGCCGGCAAATTCTTTGTGACTAAATACGATATCCCCCGCGGTAGGTCCATCTACGGTAATCATATTAATCACCCCATCCGGAAGACCTGCCTCTTTAAATAATTCCATAATAACTTGTGCAGAATACACTTGCGTTTCAGCCGGTTTCCAAACTACTACATTGCCCATCATGGCTGGCGCTGCACATAAATTTGCAGCGATTGAGGTAAAATTAAACGGTGTAACAGCAAACACAAAACCTTCCAGTGGACGATATTCCAGGCGATTCCACATGCCCGGTAAGGACTCTGGTTGTTCTTTATAAATCTGTGTCATGTATTGCACATTGAATCGAAAAAAATCAATCAATTCGCAAGCTGCATCAATTTCTGCTTGAAATACATTTTTAGATTGTGCCAGCATGGTAGAAGCATTGATTCGGTCTCTAAACGGCCCCGCCAAGAGGTCTGCTGCTCTCAAGAAAACGGCCGCACGTTCTTGCCATGGTAAATTAGCCCATGCAGTTCGTGATTCCAGCGCTGCATCAATGGCCGCGTGAACATGAGAAGCATCCCCGAAATTAAAATGACCAATTGTTTTGGCATGTTCATGGGGTGGTGCCATGCGTTTTTTATCTTCCGTTCGAATTTCTTTCGACCCAATATACATGGGAACATCAATTGGAGCTTGCTGATGCATGCGCTCGTACTCCTTCAACAAGGAAGCGCGTTCAGGAGATCCTTTTGCATAGGATTTAACCGGTTCATTGACGGCTTTAGGTACATCAAAAAAAGCGTTTGACATGGTTCTGTTTTTAACAAAGGTAAAACAAAAATGCTAAGCGTTAAGCACCTAAAATCACCTGGTGTTAGAATTAGATAGAATCCCATTAGAAATAAATAAAAGCTACCTTTGCACCATGCTTTACTTGTCTAGAATACAGTTATTAAATTTCAAGAATCACGAATCCTTAGATTTAGAACTTAGCAGTAACGTAAATGCAATTGTTGGAAAGAATGGCATGGGTAAAACCAATATTCTTGATGCCATTTACTATTTGAGCATGTGCAAATCCTACTTAAACAGTATGGACCGTCAAAACATCAAGTTTGATCAAGCATTTTTTAGTATTCATGGGCAATGGATGCTTGATGGACAAGAAAGCAGTGTGGTATGTGCCGTAAAGGCGGGCGCAAAAAAGGTGGTTAAAAAGAATAAGGTTAGCTATGAAAAACTGTCAGACCATATTGGTTTATTTCCGGTAGTTTTTATTTCACCTTATGATGGGGATTTAATTGCTGACGGGAGTGAAACGCGGCGAAAATGGATGGATGGGATTATTTCACAAATCGATAAAGGGTACTTAGAGGACCTAATCGCTTATCAACGGGTATTGGATCAACGAAATGCCTTGCTAAAACAACTCGCCTCAGGGAACGGAACCACCGATAACTTGGAGGTCTGGAATCATTCACTCGCACAATACGGGAAACGAATACACGAGCGCAGGCAACTATTTATTGAAGAATTTACGCCAATTTTTGATCGAAACTACAAGGAAATAGGGACGGAGAATGAAGGGATTGAAATTCAATATAAATCAGATTTTCAAAAAGGAGATTTTATAGCCTTACTTGGGCAGAACGAACGACGGGATCTTATTTTTCAATATACCACTGTTGGAGCGCACAAGGACGATTTACTGTTTAATTTAAATGGTAATCCCGTGAAAAAATACGGGTCACAAGGGCAGCAAAAATCATTCATCCTGGCCTTACGCTTAGCGCAATACCATTACCTGCACTCCCATTCGGGAAAAAAACCGGTACTATTACTCGATGATATTTTTGATAAGCTCGACCACAGTCGGGTGCAAAAGATTATTGATTTAGTGAGTAACGAGGTTTTTGGGCAGGTCATCATCACGGATACTGAAAAAACGAGGCTCGAAGAACTTTTACTCAATCGCGTATCTGATTTTCGTATCTTTGAGTTACCCCTTACATCAAACCCATGAAATCTAAGATTGAAGAATTTAAGCGCACCGCGGATAACCAACCGTTAAAAGAGGTCATGGATCGCTTATTTAAAATCTATAATTTGGAGTCCAAGTTAAAGGAGGTAGATTTAATTAACGCCTGGCCGGAGCTTATGGGTCCTGCGGTGGCGCATCGAACCAAGAACATATTTCTAAAAGGCAGTGTCCTACACGTTCAAATAGACTCTTCCGTAGCGCGAGAAGAATTAGCGAACGGGAAACAAATCATCATCGATCGCATGAATGGCTACGCGGGAAGCATAATCATTACGGATGTGTGGTTTTCTTAAAAAACTGTTAATCTCCCTACATTTCTTGAGTAAACGAAGTGAATCCCCTACTTTTGCACAGATGAAAAAATTAAGCGTAATTGTCTTCTTGTGTTGTTTGGGATTAACGTTCAAAAGTACGGCTCAGCTTAAACCTATATACAGCCAAGCAGACTACGCTTTTTGGTTGCATTTACCTGCGGACAGCATCCTGAAGGCAAAACCCCCGGTACTTATTTTCTTGCATGGTAAAAGCTTATCAGGCACGGACTTAACGCGTGTTAAACGATACGGTGTGATTTCTGAAATTGAAAAAGGCAGAAAGATTCCTGCAGTGGTAGTAGCGCCTCAAACCAGCAACGGATGGGACCCTGTCAAGGTGATGAGTGTCTTGTCTTTTGTAAAAAAGAACTTCGATGTGGATACGAATCGGGTGTATGTAGTAGGCATGAGCATGGGGGGATACGGAACCTTAAATTTTGCTGGTAAATATCCCGAGCACGTGGCCGCAGCGGTGGCATTGTGCGGTGGAGGAAACATTAAAGACGGGTGTAATTTGGCTACCGTTCCGCTGTGGATACAGCATGGCACCTTGGATCAAGCCGTTCCAATTTCAGAATCGGAGAAAATTGTTCGAGCCATCCAAAATTGCAATGGGGGTGAAAACTTAAAATATACTGCGCTCAAAGGAGCTGATCACGGAGACTTAGAAAAAATATTCAGAGCGGATGAATTGTATACGTGGCTTTTTCAATTCACCAAAGAAGTCCAGGAGTAAGGTGCGTTCTTTTCTCTTCACTTTCGTCTGTTTAAATTCTCTTTTTTTTACGGGCCAAGCCTTAGATTTTAGCAGCGCTGAAAATTGGTTGGTATTGCCCGGGAAACAACCAAAATTCGTAGATGCTGATGTGCTTGATTCAACCTTTATTCGCACAGTGGATGTATTCTACATTTTCCCAACCCTACTGATTAACGATGCCGATCCGCGTTGGAATGCGGAAATGACCGATATCGCTTGGAAGGAAGAGGCGCTTGACAAGGCCTTTCGTTTTCAAGGGAGCGCGTGGCTTGAATGCGGTAGAATGTTTGCTCCGTATTATCGACAGGCACATCTCAAAGCGTAT
>CANHHA010000041.1 GCA_947460825.1 Flavobacteriales bacterium | reverse complement strand
TGCAACATGTACTTCGAAATAAACATGCACAATACGCCCTTTGATATGTCCAGAATGAGGACTAAAATCCCGGTGCGCTTGCCTAAAATTCGAAAGGAATTCGTTGCTCCTGCATTTTTGCTACCGAATTCTCTTACATCCTTTCCATGGAGCCACTTCCCTAGCCATACAGCAGAAGGGATAGACCCAAGAAAATAAGCGAACACGAACGCAAATAGAATTGTCATTTATTTTGCTCTTAAAAATTCTTTTAATCGAACCATTGCCAATTGAAGTGAGGCGTCATCAGACCACTCAAATTCAAAACCTTTGAATTTACGTTTATCCGGTTTCATCTCAAATAGCATGTTTTTCAAGTCAGTATCCTTTGAATAGATAAGCAATTTACCATCTTTTCTGTTCATTCCATAATCAAACCAGAAATCTTTATCGGTTTGATCCTTAAAGGAAAAGAGCAATCCTTGATAAGATTTATCTACCGCGGTTTGAGCAATGGCCATATTAAAATCAACTTCCTTTAGAATTGGTTTGCCTTCGATGGCAATAATTGCAACGCGATTTTTTGCTTTAACTTCATCCCCTTCTTGGTCTGTTTCTGTGGCTCCACTTGGTGGTCGAGTGACCCAACCACTAGAAAAACCGCTCTCATTATTCGTTGTTTTTAAGCGCACAAAATCAAACTTTAGACCGGATATCACCATGGTTTGATCTAAGCCAGCAGGCATTTTTCGAAGCTTATCTTCCTCGTAATCCTTTAATAATTCATTCACCTTTTCTTCGCTGAGCATCGACCTCAAATACGACGAGAAATTAAGTTTCTTAGAATTCAAATCAACATTTTTCTGTCCTTCAAGTGCTTTTAGGCCATCCCCTATTTTACTGAACACCTCTTTTTGCATCGGAAATTTAAGGAGGGTTGAAACATCCATTCCGATTTTCTTGGTATCATTTTCATAAGAAATTGAGCCAAAGGAAGTGGCGGAAACTTCTCCTAAATTCACGCCAAAACTAAGCTCTCCAAGACCAGTTAACGAACAGGTTTCTGTATACATCGTAAGTAGATTGCCCACATCACTCATGCCGCTTAACCGTGGTTTCTCACCAATTTGAAACGTTTGACTCACTGGACTATATTGTACGTAACCTGATGCTGAAAACACCACCGGATCGTCAATCCCTTGTATTTTTGATAAAAAGGCTGGATATACGACCACACTGTCCATGGATTCAGAATTCTTCCATAGAAAACCTACGGCCAACTTCCGACCAAGGTCATTTACCGGAGTTTTGGATATCGGAATTTGAATGTTTTTGGCAACAATAGTATCCTTAAAATTCATCCAAGAGCGATCAAAACTTTGGCACCCATGATTCAGTTTAGTTGCACCATCGCAAAAAATACCTCGACTTGCCGCAACAATTTTAACCGTTCCATAAAAATCGAACTCTTTACTCAATTTAAAATTATCCTTTTGGGCAATAGCACCTTCTGCCTGAGTGACGGAGTTAAGATATTTTATGCTTTTCATGTCTAGAATCGTCAAAACACTATCTCTATCGTAATACGGATATTTGGCAGTACCCTCGTATTTCTTTCTAGAAGTAATATTCACATTCGCATTCGTGAACGTATGATATTTGGTAATAAATGATGCCACGATTCGGGCATTAGTGAGGGGGTCCATCACCGCATTTTTTCTAACCGTAACTTTCATAGAATCCGGATAGATTTTAGCATCTCCTACCCGCACGTATTCCACTTTTCCGCAAAACAAGGTTTGCAATTTTAGGTCGTAACTCGCCAATAAGGATCGAAATTGAAGGGTGTCTTGATCGTCGTGCATTGAAAAGAAATTGGATTCTTCAAGATCCGCCCCTGCTTCGAAGGTTGTTTTTTGTGATTTCGTTTTTTCAAAATCCACGTTAGCCTTATCCATATACCAGAAAAACTTATCCATGGTACAATAATATTGATTGGGAGGGAATTTGATTCTTTTCGTGCCAAAGGAATTAAATTCTCCTTTACGTGTTCCAAAGGAAACATTTGCTTTTATGTCTTTTGTTTCCATGGCTACAGGGGCTTGTTCCTGATTTACAAACCTATTTTTAAGGGCAAAGGAAGAAGTATCTGCCAAAATATCTTCGTGGGTAAATTCAAAATCTTTAGAACCGAGGTCCGCATCAGGAAAATGAAGTAATCCATTGCCGCGCATTCCTTTCGCAGAAAGGATTACACTCCCTTCCATCTCGCATTGATTATTAAACATCTGCAGGTTTACGCCTCGCCATGCACTGGCCTTAAGCACCTGTTTCTTTGGAATAAATGTAATTAGTGCAGCATCGGAGGTAACGCTCGGCACCTTAATCCCCGTGGTGGATTCCTTATTAATGAATTGAGCAATGCCAATGGTAGAGTCTGGCAGAAAGGTTAGTTTCTGTGAAATCGCAGTGGCCGTACTGTAATTAATTGTTCCTGACCCTTGAAGGCCGTTGTGCGATAAAATAACCTTGTTCTCATAGGTTGAATAGTCGCCATAAAATGCCCACCCACCCTCAGGCGCTTTGGTAGAAAAACCCAAGGAATAATCAGGCATAATTTTGAGAGGCTCTTTGATTGGAGGAAAAATTCCTCCAGAGATTAGCTCACCATTTAATCGTTGAGATGATTCTGTGAAATTATCTAAACTATCCAGTTCAAAGGGTAAAAGACGAAAATAAAATCGCGCCGAATCATAGGCGCCATTGACAATTGATTTGTCATTATATACTACTTTGGTTGAGCGGGGAACCAGCAATTTGGGATAGCCCTTATTGGTTTTACTGATTCCGGATTTAGCACCAGGCTCATCAATTAAAATCTCACCTTGGAGTGCCGCAAATGAACTAATCATTTCAATCGGCTGATCTCCATCGCTTGGATTTAATGGATTAACCACCAAAGCAGCATAGACACTTTCTAGTAATGATATGTTAAATTTGGAATAAGAAAAATAAGCATCATTTAGAAAGGCCACGAACTTACCCGCAGAAAGTTGACCCTTGAACTTAAAATCACGGTTCGGTTTAAGAATGCAATAACTAGAGTCTGGTATAAATGAAACTTGCTGAGCCTGTGAAATTAACACACCATCAACTCCGGTTAAAAAAATTTGATCCTTATCTAAGTCAATAAACGCGTAAAAGTCTTGCTTCGAATACCTGGCATTTAAGGTACGTAAGAGGTCTGTATTTTGTGACTCATCCACTGCGCTGGACAGAGGCCTCTCTTTCAAGTCGCAGGAAAAGGAAATGTTATCGAAATCCACTCCATTCAATTTTGCATCTGCATAAGAAAACAACTTAGCAGAAGGGGTTATGGTTTTTTCGAACGAATTGTACGTTAAAAATCCTCGCATGGATAAATCCAATAATTTACTTTTCGCATAGTCAATGCTGAGGCCTAAAGCACTTGCTGCTTGTCCTTCTGTAAGGACGCTTAATCCATTTTTTCTTGAATAGCTTGCGATTTGAACCAGCGCATTCTGAGCACCTACTCCCCAAAGGCGAAAATCCTGCTCATTAAAATAGTTCAATGACTCAAACTGAATGGATTTTTGTGCTTGAGAGGTCGCCATCTCAAAGGTGAATTTCGGGAAAGGGGTGCCCAATTCCCATTTTAGTACGGGTGCATTATTGGATACCATAAAGTGATAATCAATAAAAGGGATAACCGTGGAACCGAGTTTTAAGGCTGTATAAAGCACTTGGTTTTTCGAGGCTTCAAATTCAAATAATCCGGCAGGATGAACCAAAGAGTCACCCGTTGGATACAATAATTTTATAGAGGCCTCTCTTGATAAAATCCGAGAGGGATCTATGGCAAAATCCAGCGCACTCACCAGTAAGGTGGGTTTATTTTTATATTTAAAAATAAGACGGGCAGGATTGTCTTTTTTTCCCTCCCCCACTACGCGACTACCTTCTAGGCTGAATCCCCCATCAAAATCCATGTTTTGAATTAAATCAGGAATAACGAGGCGTTGACTGAATGAAGAAAAATGTGGCGCTCCTTGATGATCTTCCAACTGGTCCTTGGATTTATCAACAAGTGAACCCGATATTGGTGTTTTAAAATAAGGCGTGGTGAGAAGTACGGTATCCGCTTTTAAAACCACGTCAAGCATAACTACACGGTAACCATTAAGCGTAGCATAAGTTTCATCTTTTTTAAGCCCAGTCTTTTCCCAAGTAATCGTTCCATTTCTCCCGATAAACTTTTTTGATTCGTAATCAAAAACGCCGCCGGTTTCGGCAACCCAAACACTATCTTCACCTTTAGTAATGGGACTATACCCAAGTAATTGGCCGTCCGTACACACTATTTTTAATTTTTTTTCAGTGTTCCATGCCATATCCCCTTTAAACACCCAGACGGCATTGTCATTTTTCTGAAGCGCTTTGAATCGAAAGAGTGTATACGAAAATTCTAGAAACGCAAGGTGTTCATCAGCATCCTTGGTGCGATAATCTTTTTCTAAATCAATCCAAGTATTGAAAAAGTCTGACGACCATTTGTTTTTGGATTGATATACATGGGTAGCAACCATTAAATAAGTAAGCTGCGCATCATTGCTCGTTTTAAAAATCGCATTAGCAGACTCTACCATGCGATTAAAATTGGCATCTGAGAAGAGCGAAGTACTTTCAATCACGTTTGGAAATACCTGATTGATATTATATTGCATGGGCTCCTCAATAAACATTTTTTGAGATTCCTTAACGAATTTTTCGCGATTCTTAGAGAATGGCTGAGCAAACACCCCAAGATTAAAGGTTAATAAACCCATAAAAAGGCTAGCCTTTTTTAAGCAGCATACACGCCCAATTTTCTTTTTCATACGTATCAATCAATTTAAATCCAAGGTCTTCAGCGGCAGCTTGAATTGCCGAGACATCTGTGGTAAAAAAACCACTCAGCAATAACAAACCATCTTCTATCAGGGCCTGGTAGTAAGCCTCTATATGTCGAAGAAGAACATTTCTATTAATATTCGCTAAAATAAGATCGAAATCCCGTTCTGTTACATGAAGCATATCCCCTTCTCGAGCTTCAATGCGGGTACAGAGATTTCGTTGCGCATTTTCACGCGTATTGTCAACAGACCAAGGTTCTATGTCCACCGCAATAATTCGGCGAGCACCTAATTGTTCTGCATTAATCGCCAATATGCCTGTTCCAGTACCCATATCCAAAATCACCGTATCGGTAAGCGTTAAGTGCTCCATTGCTTGACACATGAGCGTGGTGGTTTGGTGATGACCTGTGCCAAATGACATTTTCGGTTCAATTTCAATCACTCTACCGAGGCGATATTCGGCACCATGAAACGGTGCAACTATAGAAAGATGTTCAAGCAACACGGGCTCAAAACTATCTTCCCACACTTGATTCCAATTTTGAGCAGGGATTTCACTCAGTACACAAATCGATTCTATTCCTTGGGCGCTAAATCTATCCTGTAATACTTGAATTACGGAAGTGTCAAATAATGCTTTAGGGATATATGCCTTAATCGAATGTGCTTCCTCTAAAAAACTTTCGAAGCCGTATTCAGAACACCACACCGTTGCAAGTTCATTGGCGGGATAAAATGGCGTTAACGTTAATTGGAGCTCCATGTAATCAATCATACGCTTGCAATAATCTCTTGTATTGAGCTGTAGGATAATGAAGCACCACCTACAAGAAAACCGTCTACGTTAGGTAATTGGGCCATAGCTCGAGCATTATTAGCAGTGCAGCTTCCCCCATAAATAATGCGAATTGCATCCGCAAAAGGCGTATCAAAATGCTGCTCACATAATCCACGTATGAACCCATGCATTTCTGTAATCTCATCCATCGAAGGAACTTTGCCAGTACCTATTGCCCAAATGGGTTCGTAGGCAATCACCAACGCAGTACAATACTTGGGATCCATTTGCTCAAACAAGGCGGTCAGTTGCGCTTGTACCCACGATGTTGCCGTGCCATTTTCACGAATTTCCATCGATTCTCCACAACAGAAAAACACTTGAAAACCAGCATTCAGGGCAGCGATTGCTTTTGCATCAATAAAATCTGAATGTTCATTAAAATACAATCTGCGTTCTGAGTGACCAATGAGTACATGTTGAATATGCAAATCAATCAAATGTTGCAGTGAAGTTTCACCCGTGAAGGCGCCAAAAATTTCAGGTCCATATACATTTTGGGCACCAAGTGCAACGCCGGAGTTCAGCGATAAAAGACCAAGAAAGGGCTGAGGTGGAAAAACAACCAAGTCCACATGCTCGTTAACCTCCCCCAGTTTAGAAATTTCGTGATAAAGCGATTCTGCTTCAACCCTCGAAAGGTTCATCTTCCAATTTGCCCCAATAATCTTTTTGCGCATGCTTAAAATTAGCGCAAATTTAAGTCTTACCGCTTTTTATTCAAGATTTTTTTAAACGCAGGACCGTTAAATTTCTCACTATCAATGCCTTGATAGAAAATTTGCGTATTCCCGTTCCACAGGTATAATACGCCTGGAACTTCTTTTCCGCTTCCGAGTTTTTTCCAAAAAGAAATAATATCCATGACGTAATAGGGGTATTCAGCGCCTGCAGCTTTGAAAAAATCCGGAATAACTTCCACTTCCTCATCCATAAATACGATACGCATTGGAGGAAAATCTTTCACCGTTGACTTCATCGCGGTAAGTGCTTTAGCCGTTTCTCTGCAATGATCACAACCCGGCGCGAAAAAGCATAAGATCTTTTTATCTGTATTGATGTCCGGAAAAATTTGTTCAAACCCAGAAGCCTTAGCTTTTGGTCCTTTTGCAATCTCGGGTTTTACACGAACGGTGTCGGTTTTTTTAATGTCTTGTAACACCGACGAAGTATCGTGGGTGTGCGCTGGAAGAACGATTGTAGTATCGACGGCAACTACAGGAGTATTCGGTGTAGTTTGTTGAAACCGTATTGGTCCCGCGATAAATACCCCAAAAATAGAAGCCAATAACAAATTCCCAATAATAGACCAGTTCAACATAGACTGTACCCCGGAGAACAACGGTGTCTTTGTGGAGGTAGCAGAATCATTATCCAAGGTTGGTTCCGAAGAGTCATTCTTCGTGAGGAAGTAATAGCCAATTAATAACCCAATTGAGACCACATTTTTAAGCAGGGCCTCAAGCGGAGTCATTTCAATCAAGGTACCAAAACACCCGCAATTCCCAGAATTCCCTTTAAATATAATTTCAATCGCTAACTCAATTATGAAAACGGACAACATGAATATAGTCACCGGGATAACCACTCGTTTTAAAAAGAAGGGCAAAAGAAGTAAAAATCCAATGGCAAATTCAACACCAATTAATACTCTAGATAGGTATTGAGCAATACTCAAAGGAATTCCCATTGGTTCTAATTGATGAACCTCAAAATAGGTTAAGGCATAGGATGGATTTGGGTAAAGTTTGGCAACTGCCGAGAGAAAGAATACAAAAGAAATTAAAACTCTAATGGTCCAGGGTGCATAGTTCTTCAAGTTATTCATAGGAAATTTTTTCACTAAAATAACGCTATGCGCGCAGCCCTTAAACTTGCTAACATTTATTTAACATCCATAAGGATTAAAGCGAATACCGCATAATTCAGCATATCATAGTAATTGGCATCGATTCCTTCTGAAGCAATCGTTTTACCATGATTACCATCGATTTGTTTGATTCGATAGATTTTCATCAAGATTAAATCCGTCAGGGATTCAAGGGCCATTTCTCGCCACGCTTCCCCATAGTCGTGATTCTTTTTGAGCATTAGCGCAACGGACTCATCCCGATATTTGTCGTACAAAAACACTGCTTCTTCCATGGATAATTCCATCGGCAAGCCTTCGGATTCATTGATTTGAATCAAGCCCATAATGCAGTAATTGACAATTGCCATGAACTCCCCGTCTACTCCATCCCCGACTTTCGTTTCTCCATTTTCCTGAATGGTTCGTATTCTATTGGCCTTGATGTACAATTGATCCGCAAGTGCTATGGGCCTAAGAATGCGCCATGCTGTCCCATAGTCCGTTGTCTTGGCAATATAAATTTCCCGACATTTTGTAAGTATATTTGTGAAAGAAGCCAAGGTATCGGACATGACAAAAAGTAGTTTTTACGGGGTCGAAGTTAAACATTTTCGTTCAATCGGGTCTATTCGCTTGCGTAATAATTTGGTGGACCTCGGCCAGCCACAGATAATGGCTATTCTCAACATTACCTCAGACTCCTTTTATTCAGAAAGTCGATTTGAAGATTTTGAGAAGATTAACGCCTATCTTCTGCAGTGTAAATCACTTGGGGTTCAATTCATTGACCTTGGCGCGCAATCTACACGCCCAGGATATACAGCCATATCGAGTTCTACACAAATTGAAAAACTTGCTCCCATCCTTACTTACATTCGGGAGAAATTTCCGATGTTTTACGTTTCTGTAGACACCAGCTGTCCTGTTGTGGCTGAATGGGCCTTAACTCATGGAGCAGAAATCATCAACGACATCGAGGGAGGTAGAAACACACCCGCCATATGGGAAGTCTGTGCGAGATATAATGCCCCCTATATTGTTATGCATTCTCGAGGCTCAGGAGACCAATTGCACGAAAAAAGTGAATATCAAAACATTACAATAGACGTGCTGCATGAATTATCCGAACTGGTATTTAAAATCAAAAAAGCCGGGGTAAAGGATATCATCGTGGATCCGGGATTTGGATTCTCAAAATCACTTCGTGAAAATCATGAACTAATGGCTAATCTTAGGTTTTTTCAACTGTTTGAATTACCAATTCTTTGCGGTATTTCGAGGAAATCCATGATTTATAATACCTTAAACAAGACTGCTGAAACCGCACTGAATGGCACCACCGCTTTGAATACCTTTGCCATCTTAAATGGCGCTAATTTCTTAAGGGTACACGACCCCGAAGAGGCCATGGAAATCATTCGATTGCTTAATAGCGATTGATTTGTGTTTTTTTGAAAGGAATTTATTAACTTCGTCGCAATCTTAATGAACCTGAAATAATGAAATTTCTATCTTTCTTACTTTTATTGGTTGTTTCTTTAACTGCATTTGCTCAGCCTACAGCAAGTTTCAGCCTTTCGGACAACGTAATTTGTGAAGGTGATTGTATCGACATAGAGAACACTTCATCCAACGACGTAGTTTCTTCCAGCTGGTCATTTCCAAGCGGTATACCATCGTTTTATAGCGGGATGAACCCAGGTCAAATATGTTTCAGTACCGCTGGAACTTACACGTTGACGCTCACCGTTACCGACGCTAATGGCGCTACCAGTTCGGCAAGTCAAGTATTAACCGTTGGCTCCATGCCTATGATTAGTATCGGACTCCTCGATACGATTGGAGGGGTTCCGATTAACGATACGATTATACCCATGTATGGCGGAATGTGGCCAACCGGACAAATCACCTCCGGAGCGGTTATTGTTGCCAGTGGTTTTGTTCCTGGAGACTCCTTAGTTTGGGTAACACCCAACGGCGGAAATGATGTATATTGTTTTGGTGACGTAGCGGGAGAATGTGATACAGTTATCGTAGCTCCATTCTACTCCACATACTACATCCTTAACAACATATCACCGGAAGGATGCATCGCTTCGGATACCGTATTTATTGAGGTATTATTTAGAGATTCTGTTAAAATTTCTGTTCCCGATGCCTTTTCACCCAACGGCGACGGAAACAATGATGTGTTGCGCGTTGTAACCAATGTGGATCAAGACATGAACTATTCCAACGGGTTCCAAGGAGATGGCGGCGCCATTGTTTCTATGAATCTAGAAATTTACAACCGCTTTGGTCAGATGGTATTTAGAACAACCAACCCGAAGGAAGGATGGGATGGCACGTTTAAAGGTAAACTATTAAACGTTGGAACCTTTGTATATAAATTAGAGTATCGTTTAATCAATGGGCTTTCCGGTTCCTTGAATGGGAATGTAACCTTATATAAATAAAAGTAAGATGATCAAAAAGTTATTTATTCTTGCTATTCTTGGAATATCACAAGGCGTCACAGCTCAGTACGCCTATAATTCTAGTTTGTTTTATCAAACTCCAGCATTGTTTAATGTTGCCACCATTGCCACGGGTGGTGAAGATTTTGCGTTCTGTACTGCCTTTAAAATGCAAAATCTAACCATGACAGGTACTCCTATGCGGACAAATGCCTTGGTAGGTGAGTTTAAAATTGCCGATGGTCCAATGAGTAAAAACAATTTTGGAATTGGGTTTACGGTGGTGAATGAGCAAACTGGAGAAAGTAAGCTAATGGCTACAGAAGTTAATATGCCCATTAATTATACGATGCAATTGAGTCAATTTTCTAAATTTTCAGTAGGTGTGTCACCGGGCATGATTTTAATGAGTTATGATCCAACGATGCCTTCTTGGGAGTCTGACTGGAATGGTTGGGGTTATACAGGATCTATTGGCGATCCAATCTTTATAAACAGTACCTTAAGTAGAAACTCAAACTCAGCGTTCAATGTGAATACGGGTGTACAATATCAATATCAAACCCGCAGTAAATCGAGATTTTTTGGAGGACTAGCGCTAAACCATTTAAACAAACCGCGAATGACGTTCACCGAACCAGGACAACGTATGTTCATGCAAATGGCGTTGAATCTAGGCGCAGACCTTACAACGAGACGTAGAGATTTAAGGGTTCAGCCACAACTTTTGGCATTCAAAAACGGACCAAACACAAATTTAATGATGGGTGTGATGTTTGAAAATATCATGAGTAATGGTTCTGATATCACGAATATTTTAAAATCAAAATCAATTAATTACGGAGCGTTTTATCGTTGGAAAGATGCAGTGAGTGTTAACTTTAATTACAAAGTTCGGAACTTCAGAATGGGTCTTGCGGTGGACGTAACGGTATCTAAGTTGAGTAATGCCAACAAAGGACTAGGATCCGTTGAATTATTCTTCAAGTCTACCCACTTGTACGGTAAAAAGAAAACGAAAGTTAAGTAATCACAAGCTCAGCACGCCGCCGGTGTGTATAAAGAGTACTCGTTTGGGTTCTTCAATCTTTTGAAGCTCTGAAATCATTCCAATAAAAGCCTTAGCCGTATACACAGGGTCTAATGCGAAAGCTCCTTGAATGTTAAGCGCTTGAATCTGCTGATTCACCAGTTCGCGTTGTTTTCCATATCCTGAAAAGTGATACTCTTCAAAACAGACTAAGCGTTGCTTGGCCTTTTCCCAAGCAGCGTAAACCTCAAATTTATGAGCCAATTGTTCCATTTCCATGGAGGCATCGAATCCTTTTAATACGGGAAATGTCCAAACCGTAGTATTTGCTGTGGTACTCAGCAAAACCCCAAGACTGGTGGTGGTAGTGCCCTGAGCCAAGGCAATAATATCAAATTCCATCGCGGGAGTAATAATTTCCAAGCACCCCTTGAGTCCCAAGATACTTGCTCCTCCCTCCGGAACACTCAACCAAGCATTGCCCTCAATCGAAATGACTGAATCTATAAGCTTCTCCCTGCTGTAAGAAACTCGATCCATAAACTCCAGCATAGCCCCCTCGTCGGAACAATGTCTTAAATACGCATTTGAATTTGCGTTTAGCTCATTACCCCGCACCTTCAAGATGCAAGGAATATGATGTAACTTACATACCGTAGCAGTAGCGACTAAATGATTTGAAAAAGCCCCTCCATAGGTTACAATCCCATGAACTCCCAAGCGCTTAGCCTCTTCGATTACGTACCTTAGTTTTCGCCATTTATTACCAGAAATGATTGGATGTATTAAATCTTCACGCAGAATGAACAAATTATGACCTCGTGTGTTTTGAGGTAGATTAAACGACTCAATTATACTATTTTCAATGGAAAGCATGGAGGATTTTGACATGGATTATACGGAATTCAGTAAGCGGTCAAAACTTACAGAGGAAGATTATTACATCAGCGAAGAAGGCTTTATTGTGTTTAAGGAGGCGTACCATTTGAAAAGAGGATATTGTTGTAAAAGTAATTGTAAGCATTGTGCCTACGGTTATAATTCCAAAACTGACCAACTTACAAAATAATGCCCTTTTCGGGGTATTTTCCTTTAAACTGTCCCAGTTTCATTTTAATGGCGATGATGTCTGCATCCACGTCTCCCGTAGGATAGAAAACTTCCAAAAACCCACCGGTTTTCGAAGGAAAATCAATAAAAGCCAAGAGAATTGGAACTTCTGCCTTTAGTGCCAGGTAATAAAATCCTTTTTTCCAATTTGGATTGTAACTTCGTGTTCCTTCGGGTGTAAACACCACAAATAACTCCTCTTTATCTTTGAATAACTCGGAGACGTAACTCACCATATTGTTATTTTTACTTCGATCCACAGGAATGGCACCCAGGGCTTTCAGTATTAATCCTAAAGGAAAAAAGAACAAATCTTTCTTCACGAGATATCTACCTTGCAAGTGCATCATATAAAATGCCAGCCTTCCGAAGAAAAAATCCCAATTTGACGTATGGGGGCCCATCACCACGACAGCCTTCTTTAATCCCTCGGGTTTCCACAAGGAAATATTCCAACCAAAGAGCCTCAAAAACTTATGAACTAATTTTCGCATCCTACAAATGTAATCAAAAGGCTTTTCTATACCTTTGTCTGTATGAAAGTTGCACAACGATTTATTGCCATTTTTCTTATTTTCATTATTTGGATTTTAGCATTCAGTTACGTGCATTCCATTCACCGTCAAAGCATCGTTTCCGCCATTCCCTGTCCAGAAAAAACCATTGGCATTGTGAAGATAAATTCCAGAGAGATTTTTTCGAAAATTCTATTTGACTATTCGTTCAGAAATGGGGATGCTAAAATGATGAAGACGGTATCCGAGTACTATCAAAATTGGGCGCAAGATACCAGCTCAACGAAGTATCCCATTGATTTTTCCGAGAATTTCTGCTTCATTAAATTAAAATTAAAGCAAGAAATCATTTGGGTCTTGGCAGGAAAATCTATTGCTAATAGTGCCTCTTTTAATGGTTTTAGTAGGCAGGGGTTCTATTATGAAATCGTAAGTAAGGACAAGAAAGAAGCAGCGACACTGCAGCAACAATTAATGGGTGGAGCTTGGTTTTTAAGCGCGTTCAATCCCAATAAGGCACTCACCTATGAACTGATCGATAACAAACGGCTGAAAAACGAATATGTCTTTTCACTAAAAGCACAAGAATTAGCATTTAGTTTTAAAGCTCGCAGGACCACAACCATGATAGTACCCGACAGCACGCGGAGCTTTTTCCATATTTCAACGCGCTTAAATCGCGGAAGTTTTCTACCTGAGAAGTATGCAGACTTGGATGTATTAACGGACAAACTAGCAGGATTTTCCTTCAACTACTATGGAGCGAAGTACATTGATGATGCAAAACGCGGAACCTACATAGACCCTGAATTCGACGTACTACTCAATTTTTCTCAAAAAACTAAACTTACGGAATTAACCAAAATCCTTCGTAAGGTGGCGAAAGAAGACGTTCGCGTAGAATCGGATTGGATATACTTAAATCGAGCGCGTTATCGACTGAAAGCAATCAATGATTCAACCATTTTCATCGGAAAAAACAAACCTGAACTTTCGCAAACGAAAGCCGCATATTCGATGAGGGGAAAGCCTCATGTTTTAACTGAGATTAAAGATTTGGGATGGAAAGGTGGTTTATTGGAACTTATCCCAGAATACCGTGCACTTAAAGACTTTTCACAATCCGTTGAATCCATACAAATGTACATGTCCTGCGAAAACCATGCATCTAAATACGATGTATCGAAACAAAATACATGTCAGAAAAACATACAACACATTCGTATAAAATTCAAGCCGGGATCGAACGCGCGATTAGAAACGTTTCGTGTGTTACTTACCATGGCTAATGCCTACCAGTTCCAGCAAGATTAATCAGTAATTAGCACAGCTATTCGGACAGGATCCAGCACCAATAACCCTAAATTACTTTTTGTGCTGATCCAAAGTTTTTCATCACCCGAAATATCCATTGCCAAAAAGGAACCCGACAACCATTTGACCCAGGTATTTCCGTGGTCCGTTGAGAAATCAATGCCGTTAGAGCCACAGGCATAGGTTACTCCTTGAAAGTGAATGACATCGGAACGATATCCAAAGGGAGGCTCAGCGGATTCTTTCCATGTTCTACCACCGTTACTGGAAATATAACACACCGAAGTCCGACGATCAGGCAATTGATAATTTCCTCCAACCACCACCATGTGTTGACGATCAATCACGCAAAGCGAATAGGGTCCCTCCCCTTCTCCGGACTTAAACGGCAGCACATACGACTTCCATTTTTTACCGAATCGTTTACCAATAAAAATACGTGAGCTTAGTCCGCCTGTTACAAAAATTAAACGATTTTCAGCAATTTGCACGGTGGTTCCACTGGCAGCATATCCCGCCTCTGAGGCTTCGGCCTTAACTCCTGGAATTGTTTTCCACGTTTGGCCATAATCCTGAGATAAATACAAGGAAAACGCTCCATCAATTGGATCTCCCATGGCAAACACAATCGAATCTTTTACCGCAAAACCATCCAAAAAGACCCCAAGTCCATTTGGACGAGGAAATAACGCGGGCTGATTGCACGAATTTAGAAATACCTTGCCGGTATCGCCCGTTTGCATCCAAAGGACGCCGCGTTGATTCACTTCTACATCCCTGAGTTCAGGCTGTACGAGATTCATCAGAACAAGCGCTTTCGTATATGGATTATAAGAAAAACAACGTCCAAGATTATCTCCGACATAAACAAACGCGGAGTGACACCTCAAGGCTCTTGCATGCGCTGAACTCGTAAGGGTATCTAACTCAATCAGTTCTTGAGCGAAAGCAAGATTGAACGATCCTAAGAATAGCCATAAGACGATATTCCGCACGTACTTATCGAATGAAAAGTAATTCACGGAATTTAGGCAAGGGCCAAAGTTCATCTTCTACAATAAGCTCTAACTTATCGGCGTGATAGCGTATTTCATCAAAATGCACTTTCACCGTATCGCAATATGCTAACGCTTTTTCCTCCACGTCCACCACGGCATTCGCCTTCTTTCGTTCGGCAAGCATTATTTCAGACGCTGATTTCATCGATGCCATGTGGTGATTTACTTGCTTGAGGATCTCTATTTGTGTATGAGCCATCGCTTTCCCTTCCTTTTCACCAAAGATCGAAATCATGCCGTGAATATTCTGAATCAACTTATTCTGATACGCTAATACCGCAGGAATTATGTTGTTATTTACTAAATCTCCCATTAATCGAGATTCAATTTGAATCTTTAAGACATATCCATCGAATTCAATTTCACGACGAGCTTCTAATTCTCTTGGAGAAAGCACCCCCATCGATTCAAATAACTTCACTATGGATTTGTCGTGATATGCTTGAAGTGCGCGTGGTGTATCTTTCCGGTTGCTTAAGCCACGTTTTTCTGCTTCTTTGACCCATTCGTCCCCGTATCCATTTCCTTCAAAACGAATTTTTTTAGACGCCTTGATCAACACTTGAAGTTCTTTAAGAATCGCCTCATCCTTTCCTTCGCCTTTAACGATTCGCGCATCTACTGATTTTTTGAACTTAATTAACTGGTTGGCTACAATGGTATTAATTACAATCATAGCTGACGCACAATTCGCAGAAGAACCTACCGCACGGAATTCAAATTTATTCCCCGTAAAAGCAAAAGGTGATGTTCGGTTTCTATCGGTGTTATCTAGTAAAATCTGTGGGATTTTCCCAATGTTTAATTTTAACTCCGTTTTATCTTGAGGTGTCATTTTCCCCACCTTGATATTTTTCTCTAAATCGTCTAACAAGGTGGTTAATGAACTACCAATAAACGCTGATATAATCGCTGGTGGTGCTTCATTCGCTCCCAATCGGTGGTCATTACCCGCCGACGCAATCGATGCTCGAAGTAAATCTGCATTGTCATGAATCGCCATGATGGTATTCACAAAAAAGGTCAAAAACTGCAGGTTGCTCTTTGGATTTTTCCCAGGTGCCAATAGGTTAACCCCGGTATTTGTTCCCAAAGACCAATTGTTGTGTTTTCCGGAACCATTCACACCTGCGAACGGTTTTTCATGAAGCAACACACGAAAATCATGCTTTCTCGCAATTTTCTCCATTAAATCCATTAACAACAGGTTGTGGTCATTTGCCAAATTACATTCTTCGAAAATTGGCGCACATTCGAATTGATTTGGGGCCACCTCATTGTGACGTGTTGTAACAGGAATACCTAAGCGCAACGACTCCATTTCATACTCACGCATAAACGCATTAACGCGCTCAGGAATTGACCCAAAATAGTGATCCTCTAACTGCTGTCCTTTAGCCGGGGCATGACCAAAAAGCGCGCGTCCAGTCATCATTAAATCCGGTCGCGCATTAAATAGCGCTTGATCCACTACGAAATATTCCTGTTCCCACCCTAAGGTTGCAATCACCTTATTTACATTCTTATCAAAGTACTGGCAGACATCCACCGCAGCTTTGTCAATGCAATTTAATGCACGAAGCAAGGGTGTTTTGTAATCTAAGGATTCTCCGGTATAAGAAATAAAGATGGTTGGAATACAAAGTGTTTTTCCAATTATAAATGCGGGTGATGAAGGATCCCAAGCGGTGTATCCACGTGCTTCAAAGGTATTTCGAATTCCCCCGTTTGGAAAAGAAGAGGCATCTGGCTCTTGCTGAACTAACATATCACCATCAAATCGTTCAATGGCTCGTCCTGGTCCAATGGGTTTTAAAAAGGCATCGTGTTTTTCAGCTGTTGTTCCGGTTAGGGGTTGAAACCAATGGGTATAATGGGTAGCACCTTTAGACAAAGCCCAATCTTTCATGGCTGTAGCCACTTGGTCTGCTAATTTGCGATCCAAACGCGATCCTGTATTGATGGCTTCCATCATGGATTTGTACGTATCGGATGGCAAGTATTCACGCATTACATCACTGTGAAAAACCAGGGTACCAAAAAGATCAGAAAGTTTTCCGTCTAATTCCACCGATTTTGGTGTTCTATTGAGCACATCATTATACGCATTCAGTCGTTTTGTTGCCATAATTTTTAATTTTTTTCAAAATTACCCCAATTTTTTAATCCGAGAATAAAATATTTTTGACATTTTTTGAACATACCCCCTATTTTTTATGGGGGGTGTTAACTTAAAATTGAATTATACCTTAATTCACATCCAATATTCAGATAATATTACTTTTGTATATGCGATGGATTTACATGCTCGGACTCACCCTGTTTTTCGCTTCTTGCGCCAATGACCAGGAGGTTAAACTTCGAGATTTCGTTAAAAACAAGCATAATCTTCCCGATTTGAAAAAATATAATGGATTAAATCACACGTGGACCATGTCAAGTTGGTTTACTAAACAAGATGCGAGCGATCCTTACCTCTATCCAGATTTAAAAGGGCTATGTGGCGCGAAGAGAAACATCGGGTACACCATAGAATCTTTGAATTTATACATGACCATCGA
>CANHHA010000040.1 GCA_947460825.1 Flavobacteriales bacterium | reverse complement strand
CGAATCCAGTTGGTTGGGAAATATGCATCGTTATCAGGAACACCCATCAACCAACGCTTTGAGGAATCCCCATAGGTCATTGAAGACTCAATCATGTCGGTGGTTTTCGCAGTGATATTACCAGACCCAGAAGGGAAATAGTAATTCTCTTGATGAATTTGAACGGAGATTCCCCATGCTGGAATGATTTGCTCATTGTCACCTGCAATAGTAACATCAGAACTCACAGAATCTTGAATGGTACCGCCTTTGGTATCATAGCGATAAATCACCCAACTGGCCGTATCGGCCGCGTTACCTGGAGAAGTTGGTGTGTAGTTTCTGAAGCGACATTCAAAATAACCACCTTTCAAGTTTAAAGGGTCAACTACTTTAATGTTCACTGGACCTTGGCCTGCAGCATATTCTGGATCTTCCATAAACCCAGTATTCAAAATGGTATTCAACGTAGCCTCAGTAAATTCTAGGGATCGATTTCCATTACCATACCCATCAAGGCGCGTAATTTTCGGCGTAGATCCGTAAGAAACTAATTGATAGGTACCATCTGCCTCTGGCATTGGATTGTGCGGAACTGCTGGCGTAGAACTAATGGCAGTACCATCAAAATTCAAACGAGAAGAGATATACGGCATCTTTTGACCGTCTAACAACAACGGATCATTCGGGTCGTACTTTTTAAACTCATTGTGCGCATAAGCAACCGCTACATAATAATATGTTTTGTGATTTACTAAACGACGTGCTCCTTGAGCAAAGGCATCTTCAGTTACCTGAAATGAGTGACGAATTCCTTTGTTTTCAGCATCCACTTTCTCCACTGGAACTGCAAATCCTAGCGCCTCATCAAATTCAAAATTAATCAATCGAGATACATTGTTCTTGATATCACATTGAGCCACTAAACGGGCTTTGGTTGGATCTGCGATATCCGAAATCGACACATCTTGATTCTTTAACTGGAATATTTGATAGCCTTCAAATCGGTAGTTTCTATCAACGCTTGGATCTGGAATATTGATTTCATCCTCTTCTTCATACGCCTCTTGATAGTTGTTTGAAGAAATAGGGTTTTCAATCATTAAAATCAATTCTTTGTCTAACTCCTGAATGGTTAATTTCGGCGCATCTGGAGGAGACAAGATTTTGAAACATGCATCAAACAAAGCTTGCGCTTTTGTATCTGCGCGTTTCATAGCATCTACAGATGCCATTAAGGTACCTTCTGTACTACGTCCGTAAACTATACCAACTGTAATGTTATTAACGGCCCCTGGTTTCAAGGTAAATGGTCCCGCTGACTGTACGAAACGACGGTCACCCGCTGGGTTATTGTTTGTTGACTCATCCCATCCATTTGGATATGCACCAGACATATCTGTACCAGCAGTAGACCAATGCAATGGATCTGATGTTCCCGGGAACATGTAATCAGAAAGCGTTCCTGGGGTACTTCCTAAACCACCATAATACATCTCAGAGCCATTTGCCCATTGACCTTCCATGAAATTATAAAATTCTGCTGCGGGACCTGGGTCATTATATGGATATGCCGAGGTTGAAGTATAATAGGTAAACCTTCTCATACCAAAACGCTCATTATCAATAATACCATCTGAGTAACCAATACCAATTCCTTTGTATACAATTCCATTATTCGCTAGGGCATTTACCACCGAAGGAACGACTAATGTTTGTGTTGCGTTATCAAAATACGGACCTGGATTATCAACTCCATCTCCATCTTGATAAGGACCTTCAAAGAAGTCACATCCGATTGCTGGGGGATTATCGCCATACCCTAATTTACCACCGTCGTTCTCATCATTAAGGTCACCATTATACATGTAACCCAAACCACGAGAAACATCACAACCTGCGTAGTCATCCGCATAATTTCCAACATCCGCATCCAAGTACTGAGCGAAATATGTATCGTAAAGTGTCTGGGTACCACGGTTTATTAACTCATAGTTGTAGAATGTCATTTTATTCACCTCATCGTTTGTAGCAAAGGAGAAGGCTTGCGCACGAATTTCCATACCAATTGGATCTCCATTTGTTTCCGTGTGAATATTTCCCTTATCATTGAAAACCCACCAATGCGTTTCATCACCAAACAAAGAAATTCGACGGTCAAAGCCACACTGAATATCGTCACGACCTAAGATATCGTCGTACCATGGGTGATCTCCGTTATCTGGATTATAATTCCCATCTTGATCTCTATCATAATATGGCGCCAAGAAATAATCTTGTCCTTTAGAAACATCACCATGAGCTGGCCAGTTGTAGATTCTATTTAACTCTTCATTAGAAGGGGCTTGTACATCATCGCATTCCGTAGTAATTCCTGCTTGGCATTCCCACCAAATATTAAAACGAATCACTTCCGCTTTACGAATCGTGTAGAATTGGTCATAAGCAATACACTGATCTGGATCGATATTCGCTTCGCCGAAATCACGAATTGCATCATCTCCTACTGGAAACAGGGGATTATAATTTCCTGTACCTGGTGTAACCGATAAGGGCCCAGGCCAAAAGTCGTTCCCTTGACGGTAACGCAATGCGGCAAGCTTAAGCTGTCCGTTTACGTCCGTTCCACCCATCCATAACGCTCCTGCGAAAATCGCAAAACGATTACTTCCTTTTGGCACCTCATACGCTGCTACACCGTTTTGACGGTTTTGAAACATGGATCCACCTTGTTCAATTAAGGCACGCACATCATTAAATTCCATGATGTATTTGGCCGTAGCTGGACTACAGTTTGCTTTTGGGCTTCCTGTTGGCTTTTTACTTTTATCGTTTGGTCCGTAATATGCCAAGGCATTTGAACCAATGAATACAATTGCGATAAATGCGGCAAATAATTGCTTTTTCATAACCTTTATGCTATTTATTTTAGAAATCATATTTTACTCCAAGACGAATGGTACGAGGTACACTAATGTTAAACGGATTATTCACCTTCATGGAGTAGTAATCACGAAACGCTTGTTCATCTGTTTGATTCTGTATGGATGTTTGACTCGCTGCAGCAGCTAAATACCCATCATCATCGGCATTACCGGTAGCACGGTAAATTGACAATATATTGAATTGGTTAAACAAGTTCGTTGCACGGATGTAAATATTCAAGTTAGAAACTTTTTCTTTATCCTTGCTTTTCGGGTCTTTTGACTTGTGCGTTATGGTAATATTTCGATCCAACTGCATGTCTAAACGATATGTCCAAGGCATACGTGAACCATTCACTGTACCTGTTATCCCCGCATTCAAGTTACCAATTCCTTCATCTGTTATGAACGTTTGTGCTGAATACGGATACCCTGAATTGATGTTTGTAAAGATGTTCAAACCGGTATTCTCCAACACATTGAATCCACCGATTTTTGGACCGTTATAGTCCTTGCCTTCTCCGTAACGATAGTCAAAGGTGATTGCAAATGCATGACGTTGGTCGTAGCTGTACGGGAAGATATTTCGAAGGTTAGGAATACCAGCATTAATGAATGCTGCCATTGAAGTTGCATCAGACCCTGTACCATCAGCGAACTGTAAGGTATAGTTTGCAGTCATGCGAATGTTTCCTGTTTGACGTAAGTCGTATGCAATGGTCATCCCTTTAACCGTACCAAAGTCGCGGTTACCGAATGTTTTATAGGAAGCAGGATAAGCCATAAATACATTAATTAACTGAACGTTATTGCGCTGCTCACGATAGAAGGCGGAGATTTTCAACGAGGAAGTTGCTGACAATACTTGTTGGAATCCTAATTCGTAATCCACCGTAGTTTCTGGTTTAAGATTCGCGTTTGAAATAACTGCACTTCGTGTTTGGATGTATTGATACTCGTATGGATCAAAACGGAATCCTGAGGTAGGACGCTTAGTTAAGATGTCATAATGCGCAAAGAACGACGCTTTCTCAGAAATCGGGAACGAAAAAGCGATACGAGGCATCACGTTAATTTGAGCCTTGTAATCTTCAAACGCAGATGCATCTGGTGCAGTTTGTCCGGGATTCAATACCCATGGAGCAATACCACCAGCACCTTGAAGTGTTTTCGGATCTTCTACGGTCGTTCCAACGGCATTAAACCATTCCGCACCATTTCTAAATCCATTAATTCCTGTTGGGTTAGAAATGTCATTCACATAAACGATGTAGTCATCGCCCATACTTTCAGGAATAACCACCCAATTGTATTGTCCTGGATCATTTGCCTTTAGCTCACGTGCCTCTTTAACTGTACGTGCATTAAAGAATAGGTAAGGATCCTTAAGAACGGGTTGATTTGCATCAAACACATCAACACGTAAACCAACGTTAAATACGATGTCCTTGAACGCAAATTTATCCATGATGTACCCGGCCATGTAGGTAGGTTGGAATGCACCAATAAATCGCTTGTAATTTCCATTCTCATCGAACTCATTGAAGTATTTGTTAATATCGGTAGTTCCTTTAACCTTCTTACCGGTATGATCAAATCCGTAGTATGAAACAAATGAATTACCTCCATTCATTAACTCATCCGGTGAGAACATATCAAACTGAAACATCCCCGGGTCGTACATGTCGATGTCTACATAATCATCTCCTGCGATGTTTAAGCCGAGGGCTTTTCTTACGCTGTAATCAAAGAAAGACTGGTTGTCGTTATTCAGCTGACCACCATATACTCCAGTTCCTGATTGGCTCGCATATCCAGCATTTAAGCGATCGTAAGTGATTGCTTTAAAAGATCCTGAATCTGTAATCACACCAGAAGCGTAATCAAGCTCTTCAATGTGGAAGTTCATCAACTGACGAGCAATTGACCAAATGGCCACAGGACCTTGATCTCCATCAGACCACCCTCGGTCGATTCGTTGTTCGTATTCAAATCCAAGTGAGATGCTATGATTTCCAATCACTAATGAACCAGCACCTGTTACACGGAACTGATCGTTTTCAAATTTACCAAAGCCATTTGACGGAGAACCAATATTCGACCAAATGCCATAAACGCTTTGAGGCGCATCGCCATTTCTCAAGGCATTTCCTTGCTGGATTTGGAACAAATTCTCATAGTGACCAAAAGGCTCCCCTTCATAAATATTATAATATTGTGTGGTAATTGCTGCAAGTGCCGCATTGGTTTCTGAAGGAGAGAATGCAACCTCTAAATCTTTAAATCCGTTGTGTTCCCAACGTTGTAAATTATCATTAAACTGATACGATGGGGTGCGTCGGGTAGTAAATCTCCCTACGTGACCATAGTTAAAGATGTTATACTGATGCTTAGGGTCATACGAATCTCGGAGGGTTTTGCTGTAATCAACCATTAAGGTATAATTCGCGGACTTGATTTTACTGTTTTTGTTATCACTCGTAAAACGTTGTGAAATTTTTCCATACACTCGATAATCCAAGCCTTTGGATTCTCCGAAATTGGTGAAATTCAGGAGGGAAGCTGCGTAGGAGTAATTAGAAGCCTTAAAATAATTTAACGATCCTCCGAACTGAACGTTAACCGAAGGGCCTGTATTCACATCGACCTTACCTTGACCTGAAATGGTCGTATTTCTCGCGTTCATTCTCCAAGGAACTTTCTCGAAATCCGACTCTGCTGTTGGATTACCGTCTACATCTAATGGATTCTGTAAAAACAATGCATTGTGAAAGGTTCCGAAACCAGTTGATGTTGGACGAAGTGGATTAGAAAGCAACTCATCTCTTGTTTCTTTTGTGACACGCCACCCTCCGCCTGCCAATGGACGGTTATCTAATTCATCGGTTAAATTCCCAGAAACTAAAAACCCTAATAGTGGACGGGTTTTATTTCCTGCCGAATCTTTTTGCATCCAAAGTGGTCCAGACAACATTCCTTCAATCAAGTTATATCCAAACTTGTCGAGTCCAATTACTTTTCCGTCATAGCCATTTGGATCTGCTCCTTTAAAGTACGCACCAGAAGTTACTGCCTCAATACTACCAAAATAAATAGCCGATGGACCTCTTGTTGTAACCGAAATAATCCCTCCGGTAACATCCCCGTAATTTGCTGGAACTCCCCCTGTAATTACCGAAACCTCCTCAAGCGCTGCTTTCGGTAAGTTAGCAGAACCACGAACTTTGATACCGTCAATAAAGAAATACGTGGCATCGGAACGAGAACCTCTTACTGATATTTCACCACTTCCTTCGTTCGTATTTACTCCACCAACTGATTGTGCAACACCGGCCGCAGAACGCACAGGCATTCTTGCAATATCTTCCCTCCCGAGCACGGCACCTGATGCCCCACCGTCTTTATCAATAAGGGGAACTTTGTATCGAGTTACCTTCACCTCATCTTTTTGCAGCTCATTTTCGGGCTTACCTAGCGTTATTTTTTCCAAAAAGGTAATCTTGTCCGAAGAGATAACTACACCTTGTTCTAGGGCGTCTTGATATCCTTCAATCTTGTTGGTTACCTTCACATCGTAGGACCCGGGAAGAATGGCATTAATTTGAAATTCTCCTTTTTCATCGGTGATGGCATTCCCCTTCATTGAGGTACCCGACATTAAATAGACCTTGGCGCTGGGAATAAGTTCCCCAGATTTTTGGTCTTTAACAATCCCTTTAAGGGTTCCCAATCCGGACTGAGCAAACATGTAAGCGCTTGAAAACAAAACGCTTAACACTAATAACTGTAATTTTTTCAGCATATTCTTTCGTAAATTGTTGCTAAGAACACATTAAATTTAAGTTGCTAAATATAGAAATATAAACTTGTATAGCCAAAATGTTAAAAAAATAAAAAGAAAAAAATGTCGAATTTTGCATCTTGAGTGCCGAAAAAGGGCAACGAACAACAGATGTATGATTGGAAAAACAGGGTTTACTAATTTTGTCCATTGGGAACTGGGAGAGATTCAAGTGCTCAATGCTTCAAGTGCGCAACTTACCCCTGTAGAAAACGCACAACTGATGCGCTTGGGTAGTGATCAGCGAAAGAAAGAGTTCAAGGCTATTCGTGTATTAAAACAAGGGGTGTTTGGTGCGGATGAAATAATATACGGAATGCATGGTAAACCCGAAATACAACAAGCAGGAGTCACTATTGGAATAAGTCATTCATCGCAATGGGCTTTATTTGCTCATGCTGCGGTTTCCTTTGGCTGCGATATTGAAGAGCCGCATGAACGCATCACTCGTGTAGTAGCCCGGTTTTGCAGCAGTGAAGAGCTTGAATTATTCGCCGGGGAAGTTGGAATTATTCAACTCACCCAACTGTGGAGTTGTAAGGAAGCGATATATAAACTCGTTAATGAACCCGGGATTCATTGGAAAGACCAAATGCGATGCACTACAATTTCGGAATCGAAGTTTCTGTTTACGGTAGAAACACCCCTGAAACACGCCGAGATTCATTGCGAAACCATACACGTAAATAATGCCGTTATTTCCATCGCAACCTATGCATAAACAGAGCAACTTATTGGCCAAATTGGCAAATACGCGCAAGGGAATCGCTGTTTTGATTGACCCCGAAAAGGCGGGTAATCAGGAGCAATTCGACCAACAGTTAGCCGCAATAAAGCTTATTGCCCCTGCATTTATCTTTGTAGGCGGGAGCACGGTTTCAACGACCGAAATGAATTCGGTTATTGAACGCGTAAAGGCAAGTACAGACATTCCACTCATCATATTCCCAGGGGGTCTTTCACAAATAAACACGGAAGCAGATGGGATACTCTTTCTTTCCCTCATATCCGGAAGAAACCCTAGATATTTGATTGGTGCCCATGTGGAAGCTGCTGCGCAGCTCTTTGATGCCCAGGTTGAGGTGATTAGTACTGGGTATATTCTAGTAGACGGTGGGATCACCTCATCGGTAGCCCGGGTATCGGAAACCGCCCCAATCCCTCAACACGAAGTTAAGCTCATATCATCGACAGCAAAAGCGGGAATATTGCTAGGCATGCATTGCATGTATGTAGATGCGGGAAGTGGCGCCATCACACCCGTATCCACAGAGATCATTAACGCGCTTAGTGGGCTTGGATGTCCCTTGATCATTGGCGGTGGGCTGCGAACCATTACTTCCATTAAAAAAGCGCATGAGGCCGGCGCGACCCTAGTGGTTATTGGCAATAAATTAGAAGAGGACCCTTCGTTTATGAAAGAGCTGGCGCATTACAGTCGAAAAAAATAGTGGCTGATAGTTGCCGTAATTGGTAGGTTTAGATGTGCTAAAACCTAATGAACAACAGCCTTTAAACTGAGGTCTAGGCTTTTAACATGATGGGTAAGTGCCCCGACAGAAATATAATGCACCCCTGCTTCTGCAAATTCCACAATGTTATCTTCTGTAATCCCGCCGGATGCTTCAATTTCGAAATGTGGGGGAATCATGTAAAGGCATGCACTAATCTGTTTTGGCGAAAAGTTATCTAATAAGATTCGATTCACTCCTTGGGTTTGAATCACTTCTTGGAGTTCCGCTTCATTTCTAACCTCTACCTCCACGGGAATTGTTAAATGCATCGCTGTTTTGTATGCGTTTACTGCATGTACCGCTTTTTGGATTCCCCCACAAAAATCAATGTGATTATCCTTGAGCATGATCATATCGTACAACCCAAAGCGATGGTTGGATCCTCCTCCAATGCGAACCGCCTCTTTTTCCAATAAGCGAAAGCCCGGCGTTGTTTTTCTTGTATCGAGTAACTTCGCAGAAGTATGTGCAATTTTTTGACTCAAGGCGTGAGTTTTCGTTGCAATCCCAGACATGCGCTGCATGCAATTCAGAATTAAACGTTCCGTAGTTAAGATATTTCGAGCATTACCTTCTACAATAAAAGCAAGATCTCCGGCTAAAACGGAATCACCGTCCTTTTTAAACCACTGAACAGTCGCCTGAGTATCGGTAAGCTCGTAGATCTGTTTAGCCACATTAAGGCCTGCTATCACTCCGGATTCTTTAATTAATAATTTCGCGGTGCTTCTTGCCTCAAGCGGGATAGAGGCGATGGTAGAATGGTCTCCTTCGCCAATGTCTTCGGCGAGCCAAGCCTGAATCAAGTCATGTAACATGGTAACAAAGGTAGAAAAGTAATTGGAGGTTCATGTTGAAAAGTTATCTTTGTTTGGTGAATCAGACACTAGCTTCTTCTAAAAATTTAATTCGCTTTCTTGTGGTGTTCTTTTTACTAAGGAGCAGCACAATCATCGCTCAGGAAGAAGCGCTTATTCGCTATTGTCAAGAAAACCGTTTTAATCCCGTTGGATTAAGTAAATCCTTGAATGACTCACAGAAATCCACTCCATCAGTTCGTGTATTGACCGCCTATGAAAAATCGTTAAATGGAAATTACTTAGGGTTTACCCAAGATGTGCTTGCGCTGAAGACCATTAACGGCAACACCTTGAAAAACCCATTTATTCGGCACCTTTATCAGTTACAGCGCTGCGAATTACAATTGCATCTTGGCGAATTCACTGCCGCAAAAGAAGGATTACGTCTTGTAGTAGAAACCGCCCGAAGGCAGCGTGAAAACCAGTGGGTGGCGCAGGCATATCGATTGTTTTCCGATATTTATTTGCACGAAAACAAAAAGGATTCTGCCGATGCCTCGAATTACAAGGCGATCGAGTTTGCCAAACGATCTAATAGCAAACTTGAATTAGCGCTTTGTTTGCATCAATCGGCCATAACCCATGCCCAATTTTCAAACATCCAAGAAGCCGTTACCCAAGAATTATTGGCACTTCAAGTGGTAGAAAAGCTCAATAATAATTATTATGAATGCATCTTTAATCGATTTATAGCTGAATTGTCGTTGGATGCAGGGAATTTAAGAGAAGCTGAAAATTATCTTCGAAAATGCCAATTGAAAAGTGGTAGAATACCCAGTAAACGTTTGAAATTGGAAAACGACATTCTACGGGCACGGATCGAAATTAGAAAAGGCTTCCCGAAAGAAGTATTGGTGTTTTTACCAACGAGTGTCAAGGGCTTGGAGCGATTAAAAGATTACACCTCGCTTGGAGAGGCCTGGATGGTTTTGGGAGAAACCTACAATGCGGCAGGTCAAACCAAACAATCCTTAGAGGCTTTCAATACATCGCTCACCTATTTCGATCAATCGGGTGAACCAGAAAAAATGGCTAGCGTCTATCATCAGATTGGATTGGTATACTTATCAAAGAGAGATTTGGTGAATGCTGAAAAGAACATCTTAAAGTCTATTTTGATTCGAAATGACATCAAGGAGAGAACACGCATTTACGAAAGCTATTTTGCCTTGGCAAATGTATATGCCGCTCAAGGAAAAAAACAACAGGCGTATGATTATCTAAAACGACATACTGATTTTTTACGGCGAAATTCCTTTTCCATCGACAGTAAAAAAATCGAAGACCTTACACAAACCAATTCAAGGGAGGAACGAGAACGCTTAATTGAAACGCAAGAAGAAAAACTTCAAAAAGAACTCAAGGAGAAGGAAATTCTAAAACTTCAAAGTGACCGCCAATTGCTAGGCATCAGTATTGTAATTGCCATTTTTTTTCTATCCGCAGTTTCCGTGTTATTTATGATTCGTCAACGAAATACCTTACAAGAGCAGCGAGAATCAGAAATGTCACAAACCCTGTTGCGCTCTCAGATGAATCCGCACTTTATCTTCAACGCCCTAGCGGTTATCCAAAGTTATATTTACGAGAATACGCCAGAAAAAACATCCAAGTTTCTGGTGAATTTTTCGCGGTTAATTCGCTTGATCTTGGAGAATTCTCCAAAAGAGTTTATTACCATAGACATTGAAAAGGAGATTTTATCTAAATACCTTACGACCCAAAAACTGAGGTTTGAAGATCGTTTTAATTTTGTCATCGACATTGACGAAGAGCTCCTTTTTAAACGAGCCCTAATTCCTCCCATGATTACGCAACCATTTATAGAAAACTCGATTGAACATGGGCAGTTACACACCATTGAACGAGGGGTCATTGAGATTCATATGAAGGAACAGGCGGGCATGTTAACGATTGAAATCACCGATAATGGCGTTGGAAGAACAAAAGCGGGAAAAATAAAAAAGAACAAATCTCATAAGAGCATGGCACTGGATATTACCCGTGAACGCATTGAAATTATGAATAAGAAGTATAAAGGAAAAGGAAGTTTAACAATCTCCGATTTGGATGAAAAACAAAAAACCGGTACACGCGTAATAATTTGTTTGCCAATCATTTACGAAAACACTACATTTGGTTAATATGAAAAAAGTACTGATAATTGATGATGAAAAACGCATCCGGGATTTCGTAAAACGTATGATCGATTCGTTTAACCTTGATGTTGAAGTATATACCGATGGTGAAAACGTTGAAACGGGCATAGAATCTATCAACCGAATTCAACCTGACATCGTTTTTTTAGACATTCAAATGCCTGATGGTACTGGGTTTGATTTATTAAGCCGCGTAACGGACAAGAAATTCGAATTAATTTTTATTACAGCGTTTCAGGAATATGCCATTATGGCAATTAAGTTTAGTGCCCTCGATTACATTCTTAAACCGATTGATGAGGAAGAATTAAAAACGGCCCTGCAAAACGCCATTGACACAGTAGATTTCAAAAAAGAAGACTCACAATTTGAGGCGCTTACCCACAACCTTCAAACCAACCAGAAACGCAAGTTAGTACTTAAGACCCAAGAAAGTGTACACGTGGTAGACCTCAGCGAAATCATACGTTGCGAATCGGATAAAAACTACACCTTCTTTTACCTGAATAGCGGCAAAAAAATTCTTGTTTCTAGAACGCTTAAAGATTTTGAAACCTTGCTATCAAATCATGGTTTTTTTAGAGTTCAACAGTCTCATTTAATTAACCTGGAGTACATCGAGCGCTATGATAAGCACGAAGGGGGTTCCGTAATTATGCGAGATGGTTCTGCGGTGCCTTTGTCACCCGCCAAGAAGGATCAGTTTTTCACTATGCTAGAAAAACTTTAAGCCAGGGCTTGCGTCAAGTCTTGAATTAAATCTTCAACATCCTCGATTCCAACACTTAAACGGATTAAACTATCCACCACGCCGCTTTGCTCTCGTTCCGCCTTCGGAATAGACGCATGCGTCATCGTAGCTGGATGCCCAATTAAGGATTCAACCCCACCTAAGGATTCCGCCAAGGAAAATATTTCAACTTTTTTAACCGCCGAAAGCGCATCCTCCAGTTTATTTCCTTTTAACGTAAAGGATATCATTCCCCCAAAACCACGCATCTGTTTTACAGCCACATGGTGGTTGGGATGGTGTGTAAATCCAGGCCAAAACACCTTGTCGATTTTTGGATGATTCGCCAAGAAATGAGCAATTTTCTCCCCATTTTCACAATGACGCTCCATGCGCAAGTGTAAGGTTTTAATTCCCCTTAGTACAAGAAAAGAATCCATTGGACCGCACACGGCCCCTGAGGAGTTCTGAATTCGATACATTTCATGCGCAATGGTTTCATCTTTGGTCACCAAGGCTCCCATGATCACATCCGAATGCCCACCCAGGTATTTGGTTACCGAATGCATGACAATATCGGCTCCAAGATCCAGTGGGTTTTGTAGGTATGGCGTTGCAAAGGTATTATCTACACACAACATGGCACCCGCTTTTTTCGCAATGGCAGAAGCTGCTTCAATGTCGATAATATTCATCATTGGGTTCGTTGGTGTTTCCACCCAAATCATCTTGGTGTTTTCGTTGACTTTTGCTTCAATATTTGACACATCTGTCATGTCCACAAAATGAAAAACAAGTCCATATTTTTCGAAAATCGTTTTAAAAATTCGATAGGACCCACCATATAAATCATTGGTTGAAATGACCTCATCCCCTGGGTTGAGCATTTTTATGACACAATCAATGGCCGCTAAGCCGGAACCAAAACACGCACCATGGGTTCCATTTTCAATGGCTGCAATATTCTTCTCAAGGGCATGGCGTGTTGGGTTCAAGGTACGCGAATACTCGTACCCTTTATGGTTTCCAACCCCATCTTGTACGTAGGTTGATGTTTGATAAATTGGCGTCATGATGGCTCCTGTAGCTGGATCTGGTGCTACCCCTTCGTGAATTGCTTTTGTTGCGAATTTCATGGAATTAATTTTGCTCAAAATTAACAAAAGGATTGAATTTAACCGAGTTCTTTTGGGTCCCAAAAATAGGATTCAAACTGCTGGATTTGATCATCTATTACGGGTATGCCATCCGCCAACAACTTTCGCTGCATGGCGCCTTCATCTTCAAAGTGTATTTTACCCGTAAGTAATCCCTTTCGATTCACCACCCGATGGGCTGGCACATCCGGTAAACCATGGCTCGCATTCATTGCCCATCCGACCATGCGTGCAGCGCCTTTTGAACCTAAGGCTTGTGCGATGGCTCCATAGGTGGTCACTTTTCCTGGAGGAATCAACCGCACCACCTCATAAACTGCTTGAAAAAAATCCGTGTCTTTTGCCATGCCTAACAAAGATAACTGCGCAAATCAATTCCAACTAAGAATGCATAAAAAAAGCCGCAACTGCGGCTTTACAATTCATTATGTCTGATTATTCTTTGCAGCAATCTTTCTTCTTCTTGCCACCAATCCATTTTCCGTTTTCATCAAAATGAGCTAAACAAGCCTTTTTTTCTGCAGGAGTACATCCTTTCTCATCGCACATTTTGGCACACTCTTCTTTGGTCATTTTAGAACATTCATTCATGTCACATTTTCCCAACATTGCATTATCTTTTTTACAACAATCTTTTTCAGTGCATTTACCTGATTGCAGGCCTGATTTACATTGTCCATTCTCGCCTTGGCATTCCATTTTCGTTCCATTGGAATTCGTGTTTTTATCAGCAGATGCATGCCCATTCCCAAGGATCGGTGCAATCACCAATCCAATAAGACAGGTAAGTTTGATTAAGATATTCATAGATGGACCTGAAGTGTCTTTGAATGGATCTCCAACGGTGTCACCCGTTACTGCTGCTTTATGAGCATCAGAACCTTTGAAGGTCGTTTCCCCGTTAATTTCAACGCCTGCTTCAAACGATTTTTTCGCATTATCCCACGCACCACCAGCGTTGTTTTGGAACACAGCCCAAAGTACGCCAGATACGGTAACACCTGCCATATATCCTCCAAGCATCTCTGCAACTAACTCCTTAGCCTCTATACCAGTTCCATATATGCCAAGACCTAAAAGAACAATAGCAATTGGAAATCCAATGGTCATAACTCCAGGCAACATCATTTCACGCAATGCCGCTTTTGTAGAAATCTCGACACATTTTCCATATTCAGGTTTGCCCGTTCCTTCCATAATTCCAGGAATTTCTTTGAACTGACGACGCACTTCATACACCATATCCATGGCAGCTTTACCCACTGAATTCATTGCTAATGCAGAGAATACAACGGGGATCATACCCCCTATAAACAACATCGCTAAAACAGGAGCTTTGAAAATATTTATTCCATCAATTCCTGTAAATGTTACATAAGCAGCAAATAAAGCTAATGAAGTTAATGCTGCCGAAGCAATGGCAAATCCTTTACCGGTTGCTGCCGTTGTGTTTCCTACGGAATCCAATATATCTGTACGTTGACGAACTTCTTTTGGTAATTCGCTCATTTCAGCGATACCACCAGCGTTGTCAGAGATTGGTCCAAATGCATCAATCGCTAATTGCATAGCTGTTGTAGCCATCATTGCTGATGCTGCCAAAGCTACACCGTAGAAACCTGCTAAAGCATAAGTAGACCAAATTGCTGCTGCAAACAATAGCACTGTAGGGAACGTTGAAATCATTCCAGTAGCTAGTCCCGCAATTACGTTAGTTCCTGCACCGGTAGAAGATTTTTGAACGATTTTCAAAACTGGTTTTGTACCCAATCCTGTGTAATATTCAGTTACGGATGAAATTGCTCCACCAACAAATAATCCAATTAATGAAGCGTAGAATACACGTAAAGATGATATTGGCAATGCCATCTCATTTCCTTGCGCATCTAAATTTTCTCCAAAAAACTTCATCATCATAGTTTCTGGCAACATCCACGTAACTAGAAAATAACAAGCAATAGCTGTTAATACAATCGAAACCCAGTTTCCGATGTTTAGCGCTTTTTGAACTTGAGCTTCTTTTGCATCATTGCTTGTAATTTTAACAAGCATAGTTCCAAAAATTGAAAACAGAATGCCAAAGCCCGCAATGGACATCGGTAATAAAATTGGACCTATTCCTCCAAAAGCATCATTTATAACACCACCCATGTCTTTGATAACATAGTTACCAAGAACCATGGCAGCTAATACTGTCGCTACGTAAGAACCAAATAAATCGGCCCCCATTCCGGCAACGTCACCAACATTATCACCTACGTTATCTGCGATTGTTGCAGGATTACGAGGATCATCTTCTGGAATTCCAGCTTCTACTTTACCCACCAAATCTGCTCCAACATCAGCCGCTTTGGTATAAATACCACCACCAACTCGAGCAAATAATGCAATGGATTCCGCTCCCAAAGAGAATCCAGCTAAAGTTTCTAGTACGATGGTCATTTTATCGGTTCCATCAGCACCCCAAACACCCCCCATGAAAAACTGGAAGAAAACAATAAAGAACGTTGTTAACCCTAAAACAGCTAAACCAGCAACGCCTAAACCCATTACAGTTCCTCCACCAAAAGCAACTTTCAATGCTTGTGGTAAACTAGTACGAGCGGCTTGAGTTGTACGAACATTTGTCTTAGTAGCAATTTTCATTCCCATGTTTCCAGCTAAAGCCGAAAATAAAGCCCCAAAAACAAAAGCGACAACGATTAAGATATGCGTTGTAGGGACAATGAATGAAATGCTGGCTAATACGATACTTGCCAATACTACAAAAATGGCTAATAAACGGTATTCAGCTTTTAAGAAAGCCAACGCACCTTCATAGATGTAATCAGAAATCTCTTTCATTTTACCGTCGCCTGCATCTTGTTTCAATACCCAAGCGCGTTTCATTGCCATAAACAGTAACCCAATCAGTGCTAGAACTATTGGTACATAAATCATCATTGACTCCATTTCTTTAATAATTAATTTTCAAAAATTTTCGACGGCAAAAATAGGGTATTTCGCCAAGGTTTGCAAGTACGGACAAAACGAATATAAGGTTACGTATTAGTCTTTTGAAATAATATCAAACAATTCATCCAAATTCGGAGAAATAATAATTTCAATCCGGCGGTTTTTGGCTTTATCCGAGGGGTCAACGGGTTGAAATTCACTGCGGCCGGCCGCTACAATTCTCGCAGGATTCATTTTGGAATTGGCCAAAAGTATATCCACCACGGAAGTTGCGCGCAACACCGACAATTCCCAATTGTTCCGTGGAATAGCCGCGCTTGAAAGCTTATCCGTGTCGGTATGGCCTTCAACCACAATCTCTAAATCTGTTTCATTTTCTAAGGCCTTGCCAATTTGAAGTAGGGCGCTTTTACCATCTGCCTCAACGACAATACTTCCTGATTTAAACAAGAGTTTTGCCTCCATACTCACATAGATTTTTCCGTTTTTCTGTTCTACTTTCAAGCCTTGATTTTCAAATCCAATGAGGGCATCGGTCACTTTTTTCTTTAAGGTGTTCAAGGCATCTTCTTGGCGTTTTAACAACTCCTCCAATTCATTGACCCGTTGTTCACGTTCTTCCAAAAGCTTTTGTTTTGCTTTTAATTCTGACTCAAGGGTGACTAACGCTTCGGATTTTTTTTGAAGTTCGACATTCTTCTGTTCAAGCTGTTTTTGAAGTACAGAAGCTTCCTTTGCTCCCGTTGATTTATACTTTTCGAATGTTTTAGTGAGTTCATCGAGTTCTTTCATCGACTTACCCAACTCTCGAGATAAGGTGCGCACCGAAATGCCCAGTTTCGAGGTGTCTGCTTTTAAGGCGTTCGCTTCCTTTTGCAGCGCATCCACCGTGGATTTAAGCTCCTTCACCTTGATTTCATAATCTTGATTGCTTTGTTTCATTTTCTCAAGTTCTTCGGCACATATCTTTTGCTGTGCTTCTAAGGCTTTAAACTTTTTTGAGGAAACACATGCAGTGGCAAGGGCCAACAAAACTAAAAACAGAACAGACTTTTTCATATCATGGATTTTTACAAAAATCAAGCTTTCCTTGATGTGAAATCCGAAAGAGCCCTTGAGTTTTTAACACTCCTTCTTTAATTGCTTTATCAATGTGTTTAACTTTGAGCCCGAATGCCAACAATTATCTTCAGTCTAGAACTTATCGCATCCCTTCTTGGAGTGATGTATATTGTGCTAATTGCCAGGAAAAATTCCTTGGGTTGGCTCGCTGGGATACTTTCTTGTGCGATTTTTGCGGTACGTTGCTTTGAATCCGACCTGAGTAGTCAAGGCACCATTCAAGTGCTTAATGTACTGATGGGCGTTTGGGGTTGGGTGCAATGGCGAAAGCAGGTGATTCCAGTGAAATCATATCCTAAACTGAGCAGTATTTTTCTGGCAGTTCTCCCAGTGATTTATGTCGGTTCCATCCTCTGTTTTCCCTTGTTAAGTTGGACAACTCGCTTGGATCAAATCGCTTTGATTTATTCCTTAGTCGCAACGGTACTAACTGTTCGAATGATTCAACAAAATTGGATGTTATGGCTTGTAGTGAATGGCATTACAGCAATAACCGCCTTCTCGAACGAGCTTTATTTCTACGCCAGCTTATCCGTTATTTATTTTGGGGTTTCACTTTACGGGATGTATCAATGGAGAAAATAACACCATCCACCGTTCGAATTGCGTTCACGGGCCCTGAATGCAGCGGAAAATCCACCCTGGCACAATGGCTTTCAATCGAGCTCAGCCTTCCATTAGTTCCAGAATATGCCCGCACCTATTTGGCCAATAATCCAAGCTATGTTCGTGAAGACTTACACGCAATCGCCTCGGGTCAATTTACCCAAAATCATCAACATGACCGCTGTATTTGCGACACAGAAATGACCGTTATGCGCATTTGGAATCAGGTAAAATACGGAGAAATCCCAACGCTTATAGAGGACTTAACATCGTCCGAATCTTACACCCTATTGTTCCTGTGTAAACCCGATTTTCCCTGGGAAGAAGACCCCTTGAGGGAACACCCTGAAGCACGGAATGAGCTCTTCGAGTTATACCTTCAAGACTTGAATGCACGGCAGGCACCTTATTGCATATTAGAAGGCTCATTGGAGGAAAGAAAATCACAAATTTTGAGGCTAACTCCTCATTGTTTCGGTACCTTTGTGCCATGAAACGTCTGGTCCTTATTGCCCTGATTTTAGTCATTGCTATTCCAATTGCATACTTCATGGTAAGCCAAGCCAACACGCCTGCTTTACCCTTTATCAATCCTACCGATGTGCAGTCAGAAATGGTTGATTCCAGTGTGCAAGACATTGGCCGAAATCATAAAATTGGTGCGTTTAGGTTGCTTGATCAGCAAAACAAGATTATTACCGATGAGGTAATCGAAGGAAAGGTGTTTGTGGCGGAATATTTCTTTACAACCTGTGGAAGCATCTGCCCCATCATGAATCAGCAAATGCAACGTGTCCAAGCAGCCTTCGATGGGAATTCTACCTTTGAAATCTTAAGCTTTACCGTCGACCCAGAAAATGACAGGCCGAAACAACTCTTGCAATATGCTAAAAGCCATGCCTATCGTGCGGGACAATGGCACTTTATTACCGGAAAGAAAGAGGCACTATATTCCTTGGCAAGAACCTCATTTTTTGTCTTAAAACCTGCGGAAGCAGCTAATCTTGGGGATGCTGGAAGCGACTTTATTCATACCAACAATTTTGTATTGGTGGACCAAAACCGTCATATAAGGGGGTATTACGACGGCACCAATCCTGCAGAGGTGGATCAGCTCATTTTGGATATTGAAAAATTACTCAAAACCAAGTAATAAATCCATATTTTTTGGTAATTTCAGCGAGTGAAACGGTATACCATCCTTGCCTTTATTTATCTCATTTCAGCGTTTGCTGTCTTAGGTCAATCCTATCAAGGTAATCATACTCAGCAGATCAAACCTGCAAAAGCTGCAGGGTGCGCGCCGCCAACCACAACTTCGTTTTTAGAATTAAACAACGTACGCGCGATGGTGCATACGGCTGGGAATTTATGGCAAATTCCGGGGCAAAATTTCTCGCAATATGAGGTTCCTAAGAATTCAGGAATCATGGCATTATTTACTGCCGCTTTGTGGCTTGGAGGAACCGATGTGAATAACCAGCTCAAGCTCGCCGCCCTTCGATATCGGAACGGTCAAGATTATTGGACCGGTCCCTTGTCGCAAGTATTGGCAGAAACCAGTTATGAGGAATGTGATAAGTACGACCGTCACTTTATCAGCTCAAAAGACGAAATCAGGGAATTTAATGCGTGGTTTGAGGCGGGACTCGCTGATCAGCAGAACGGTACAAACACCCAAGCTGCCCTGTTTCCGAATTACCAAGTGCCAGAAATCATTAAAACATGGCCGGCCCATGGGAACGTATCCTTAGGACAAGACTATTACCTGGCGCCCTTTTATGATTTTAACGACGATGGTCATTACGACTGGCGTGATGGAGATTATCCGTGGTATGATATAAAGCAAGATAAGCAATGTAATGTGGATCGGGATGTTTCACTGTATGGAGATAAGAACTTTTGGTGGGTTATGAACGATAAGGGGAATATCCATACCGAAACGGGTGCGGATCCCATTGGCATGGAAATCCGGGCGCAAGCCTTTGCCTTTGCTTCAAATGATGAAGTAAATAACATGACCTTTTACAATTACGTGCTAATTAACCGAGGAACACAAACCTTATATAATACATACTTTGGGTTCTTTACGGACGGTGCGTTGGGAGATCCATATGATGACTACGTGGGTTGTGACGTCATGCGTGGCTTGGGATACTATTACAACGGAGACAACTTTGATGGGGACAATTCTGGGTATAAAGGCTATGGATATTCCCCGCCCGCGGTGGGAGTAGACTTTTTTGAAGGACCTTATCAAGACGATGACGGAATCGATAACGCCTATGGTATTGGATTGAATGAAGCGTTAAATGGCATTGGTTATGGAGATGGAATCATTGATAACGAACGCTTTGGAATGCGTCGATTCTTGTATTATTCAAATACAACGAACGGGGCAAACATCAGTCAAACCGACCCCATTGCGTCTTCTGATTACTACAATTATTTAAGAGGTTATTGGAAAGATGGGTCCAAGTTTGTGTATGGTGGAAGTGGGCATATCTCTGACCCTGAAGCCGATCCAAATACCCCCTGCGATTTTATTTTTCCTGGAACTTCAGATGTTATGGGATGGGGAACGGGCGGTATCATTAAACCAAACTGGACCGAACAAACGGCCAATAACACACCCAATGATCGTCGATTTGTAGAGAGCGCTGGACCCTTCGTTCTAAAACCCGGAGCGGTTAACAACATTACGGTGGGAGTTGTTTGGGCTCGCTCAAACGGTGGAGACCCGTTTACCTCCGTGGAATCTCTGCGTCGTGCCGACGATAAGGCTCAGGCCTTATTCGAAAATTGTTTTAAGGTTATGGATGCCCCGCATGCACCCACCTTAGAAATTCAAGAATTGAATAATGAACTCATCCTTTACCTGTCAAACCCGATTAACTCGAATAACTATCAAGAAAAATATCAGGAGAACGACCCCTTCATTGTCTCATCAAATCCCAATGTAGATAAAACGTTCCGGTTTCAAGGGTATCAGATTTTTCAATTAGCAAATAATCAAGTGGCGCTTTCTGACTTGGGCAATCCCATAAAATCGAGGTTGGTAGCTCAATGTGACATCAAGGACAATGTTTCACGCATTATCAACTTCGAATTTGATGAAGAATTAGGGTTTAGTGTACCGAAAGAACGAGTTAATGGCGAAAACAAAGGGATTCGTCATAGTTTTAAGGTAACAAACGACCTTTTCGCTCAAGGACAATCGAAGTTGGTGAATTTCAAGAAATACTACTACATGGCGGTTTCTTATGCCTACAACAACTACGAAACGTATAATCCGAATGACCCCTTGAGCCTAAATGGACAAAAAATGCCTTATATCGCAAGTAGAAAAAGTGCCATGGGTGAAGTAAAGGTAATGGAAGGGGTGCCGCATAATCCGATGCCTGAGGCCGATGGCACCTACCAACAAATAAGCTATGGGTCTACACCCAGAATTACTCGCCTTGATGGGTACGGCAACGGAAACCGATCCCTAGAATTTACAGAGGCGACCTTAAATACCATTTTGAATACTGGGTTTATGGAGGATCCCGAGTATGAATATGGCCAAGGTCCCGTGAATATCAAAGTAGTTGACCCTTTAAACTTGAAAGGTGGTTATTTTGAATGTCGCTTCCGTGATTATACGCCAACCTCACCGGGTAACGCGGCCGATACGGCCAGTTGGGTGATTTATCGCTACGATACGAAAGGCGGAACCATTCAAGATTCTGTAAGTTCAGAGGTCACTATCTCTGGAGACAACGAACAAATCATTCCAGCATGGGGAATCTCCGTTCAAATTCATCAGGAGAATTACTATTTCCCTTCTGGGTCTGGTAATATCACTGCGAAAACCACCGACATGATTGAGTCTTCAATGACCTATGGGGATTCCTCAAAGCGTTGGTTGATGGGTGTTCCTGATAACGATGCATATTTCCCAACCAACTGGATTCG
>CANHHA010000039.1 GCA_947460825.1 Flavobacteriales bacterium | reverse complement strand
GAGAATTTATGGCAAATACAGCAGACATCCGCAACGGATTGTGTATAAAGCACAACGATAAACTATTTCAAATCATTGAATTTCAACATGTTAAACCAGGTAAAGGGCCTGCATTTGTGCGCACAAAAATGCGTCAAATCGAATCAGGCAGGGTCTTAGATCATACCTTTTCTGCAGGGCATAAAATCGAGCCTGTGCGTATTGAAAACCGTGAGCATCAATACCTTTACCAAGAAAGTACTGACTATGTTTTCATGAACAATGAATCATTCGAACAAATAAATATTCCAGCAAAAATGATTGAGAAGCCACTTTTCCTTCAAGAAGGAATGGTTGTCAACATTCTTTTTCACGCTGAAGAAGAAGCCCCCTTAGTGGTTGATCTTCCGATGTATATCATTTCTGAAGTGACGTACACAGAACCCGGTGTTAAAGGAGATACCGCAACGAATTCCATGAAACCTGCTACCATTGCTACCGGAGCAGAAGTAAAGGTGCCACTATTCATTGATAATGGGGAAATTATTAAAATTGATACACGAACTGGCGTTTACGTAGAACGCGTTAAAGGATAATTTTTCTTTAACAGCGCATTAACTAATTTCGCATATTTAGAATCTAAAAATTTATGAAAAATCAAATCTTTTTACTGGAAAAAGTATTAGCCTTATTAATCTTAGTGGCATTCTTTCTTCCATATATTGAGGGAACTAGTCCGATAAGTACATTATATAATCAATTTAATGATATTTCAATATACTTCCTTATAGTACTTATTCCATTTTTAGGATTTTTGTCAATCATTTTCTTTTTCCAAAACAAAGGAAAAGAAGTAAACAAAGTGCTATACATTCTCACTATCTTTTTTGCTTCCATTTTTATACTTATGTGGCTTTCAGTTTTAGGAAGTGATTTTGCCTATCTTTTGTATTATTTAAGCATAATCGTTGTTGCATTATTGATTGTCTTTTTTACAATCTTTAGTAAACTTGGTAGAAGTTTCAAAATCGGTAATATTTTAATTGCTGGGATATTTCCCACTGTAGCAGTATTTGCAACTATTCTTAGCCCATTCGGTTTTGGAATACCTTCCTATGGCTATTATCTTGTAAATATCGGTTTTGTACTAATCATGATAATTAGAGTTTATTATATTATTTCATTAAGATATCCAAATAATAAAAGTTAATGCAAATCAGTATAATAACGCATATTTGAACAATCAAAAATAATATGAAAAACACCGCCCTACTTCAAAAACACCTGGATGCGAATGCAAAAATGGTTCCCTTTGCAGGATATAATATGCCTGTTCAATATGAAGGGGTAAATGCTGAACATGAAACCGTTCGAACAGGCGTTGGTGTGTTTGACGTGTCGCACATGGGAGAATTTTTCCTCAGAGGACCAAAAGCCTTGGATTTAATCCAACGCGTTACGACCAATGATGCATCCGTACTTTTTGATGGAAAAGCCCAATACAGCTGTATGCCAAATGGAAAAGGCGGCATTGTAGATGATTTAATCATTTATAAAATTAGTCAAGAGGAATACTTACTGGTTGTAAATGCGTCAAACATTGAAAAAGATTGGAACTGGATTTCTTCGCATAATACCGATGGCGTTGAGATGGAAAATGCTTCCGATGCTTATTCGTTATTAGCTATTCAAGGTCCAAAAGCTGCAGAAGCGATGCAATCCCTAACAGAGGTGAACTTATCCGAAATGGGATACTATACTTTTACCAAGGGAACATTTGCTGGACAACAAAACATCTTTATTTCAGCCACTGGATACACGGGTTCAGGAGGTTTTGAGATTTATGTTCCAAACGAAGTGGCCGTAGCGGTTTGGGATGCCGTATTCGAAGCTGGAAAACCGTATGGGATTAAACCGATTGGTTTGGCGGCTAGAGATACGCTACGCTTAGAAATGGGCTTTTGCTTGTATGGAAATGACATCGATGATACCACGTCACCCATTGAGGCAGGCTTAGGATGGATTACTAAATTCACCAAAGACTTTGTAGATTCTGAAACACTTAAAGCTCAAAAAGAACAAGGGGTTAAACGTAAATTAGTAGCGCTTGAAATGATTGAACGAGGTATACCTCGACATGACTATCGAATTCTTGATGCACAAAACAAGGTGATCGGAAAAGTAACTTCAGGCACCATGTCTCCTTCAATGAAAATAGCAATAGGATTAGGTTATATTGATCTTGCTCATGCCAGTTTAGATTCCGAAATCTTCATTGAAATCAGAGATAAAGGCGTATTGGCAAAAGTAGTTAAGCTTCCATTTTATAAAAAATAGATCATTATATACGAAAGTATAAAGAGCAGCGTTATCCACGCTGCTTTTTTTATGCGCATACCACAACTACCCTACTCCGATCAACCAAGAAACAAACTTATTGCTCAAGGTGCTCGAAACCTCACAGACTCAGAACTAATTGCATTACTCCTTGGAAAAGGATCACATCAAAAAAATGCGAAGGAACTGGCACAAGAACTTCTGGTGTATTCCAAGAATGATTTGAGTCGCCTTTTTGGCACTTCTCAACATAACCTGACTCGCTTTCAAGGCATAGGTCCCGCAAAAGCATCCACCCTGCTGGCTGCCTTTGAATTGGGAAGGCGATATTCAGCGCATCACCCCACCCAAGGAAAAATCATCCGAAATTCTCGGGATGTGTATCGATTTGCAAAACGCACCTTTTCTCTGCTCACGCATGAAGAGTTTTTGATTCTCTTACTCAATAACAACAATGAAATATTACACGCACATCGGCTTTCTCGCGGTGGAATTACCGGAACGGTTGCCGACGGAAGAATTTTATTCAAATTAGCCTTTGAGTATAAAGCTACCGCAATAATTCTTTGTCACAACCACCCAAGCGGCAATCCCAAGCCGAGTGAACAAGACATTCGACTTACGATGAACTATCGGAAATTCGGAAAATTCATTGATTTACCTATTCTAGACCATATCATTTACAGCGATTTTGGCTACTTTAGCTTCGCCGATGAAGGCATATTAGATCAGGAATGAAAATCGTTACCATTATTGGAGCTCGTCCACAAATTATAAAAGCTGCGGCGATTAGCCGGGCAATTCATACGCATTTCAAAGACCAAATCACAGAACTTATTGTCCATACCGGTCAACATTATGATGACAACATGTCTGCCATTTTCTTTAACGAAATGGGGATTCCTACAGCCAATTACAACCTATCCGTAGGAAGCGGAAACCATGGGGTTCAAACCGCCAAAATGATGGAAGGCATTGAATCCATCTTACTAAAAGAGAATCCCGATGCGCTACTTGTATATGGAGATACCAATTCAACCTTGGCTGGAGCCCTTGCCGCTTCTAAAATCCACATTCCTGTCGTACATATCGAAGCTGGATTGAGGTCATATAACAAAGCGATGCCCGAAGAAATTAATCGTATAACGTGTGATCATTGTTCCACCCTTCTCTTTTCTCCTACAAATCAAGGAATAGCTAATTTAGTAAAAGAAGGATTTAGCACGTCAATTCATTCCAAGGCATCCATTGATCATCCGCAGGTTTTCAAAACGGGAGATATAATGTTTGATAACAGCATGTTCTTTTCGAGTGTTGCAAATGAAAAACAAGGATTAGTTGAAACGCTAAAACTCACACCCGAAGGGTTTATCCTTTGCACCATTCACCGCGATTCTAACACGGACAACCCCGAACATTTGAATCAAATTATTCGTGGCTTATTGCAAATTCAACGGGTTTCAAATCAAGCGATTGTGCTGCCCTTGCATCCAAGAACGCGTAAGAAAATGACTGAACTGTTGGAACCCGCCGTAGCAGAAGAATTACAGGGAAACTCGAGCATTCAAGTGATTGATCCGGCAGGATTCCTAGATATGATTTCACTTGAAAGCAACTGCAGCTTGGTAATTACCGACAGTGGCGGCGTTCAAAAAGAAGCCTTTTTCTTTAAAAAACCGTGCATCATTCTTCGGGAACAAACAGAATGGGTAGAAATTGTTGAAAATGGAAACGCCCTACTCGTAGGTTCAAGCGAAGCGAAACTCATCGAGGCCTACCATCAATTAACCAATAAAAAAGATTTCACCTATCCTCCGTTTTTTGGCGACGGACATGCTTCCGAAGAAATTTGTCGTTTGATGATTAAACACCTATGACACTCATTTTTGTTGAACAAGTAACGAACAGACTAAGGTATACCTTAGATTTTATATTCAATGCACGGGGTTTGGATTATGAATTAACCACAGACATTACGCATTTTACTGCGGCTAATGCAACGAAATTCAATTACTCCAATCGGTCTTTTAAAGGAATTCCCACGGTAATTCCATGTTCCTTATTGTTTGATGAAGGCATCGACGCCATTGCCTTGGATAAGGTGTGTTTCGAAGACCTTGAAATCATGTCGTTCAATCAAATCCCGGACCTCGTGGCCTCCATCTTTTTTGTGTTGTCGCGCTATGAAGAATATTGGATGGGTGAACGAGACGCACATGACCGATTTCCTGCCGTATGCAGTATGCAATCAGTTTATGGTTGGCTAAACGAACCCATTTGTGACCGCTGGGCAATTAGCCTGTTAACATGTATCGGAATCCCTTTGATTCCAAACGCGGAATTCAAGATTCAACCAACCTTCGACATTGATTCTAGCTTTGCGTATAAAGAAAAAGGCCTGCTGCGAAACATAGCCGGAACAATCCGTGATGTATCCAAAGGAAAGATTGCGCGCGTCTGGGAGCGTTATCAAGTGTTAAGCAATACGCGTAAAGACCCCTTTGATACCTTTGACCGCATAAAAGCACTCACAGCAAACTATCCCGATACCCGATACTTTTGGTTGATGGCAGATTATGGATCCTACAATAAGAACTTGGCATTCAACAACCCCAAACAACGCGAAATCATTCAGGAAATCGCTACACGATGTGAAATCGGGATTCATCCGGGTTATGACTCATATACCAGCGCGAACACCCTTGCACTTGAAATTAGTCGCTTATTCGCGGTGCTAGAGAAACCGGTAACTTCCAGTAGACAACATTTCCTCAGGCTACGAATTCCAGAAACATACACACTACTTGTAGAACAGCGCATTCAGGAAGATTATTCGATGGGCTATGCCGAAGTAACGGGGTTTCGCATGGGGACAGCACGAAAAACGGCATGGTTTAATTTGCGAACCAATGAAATCACGGGACTTCTACTCCAACCTTTTTGCTATATGGATGGCACCTTGAATGAATACTTAAAACTATCTCCAGAACAAGCAACTCAGGAAGTTCGGGAACTGAAAGCCATGGTCAACCAATACGGCGGCACCTTTAGTTTCATCTGGCACAACGAAACCTTGGGATTCAAGGAGCATTGGTCCGGTTGGGAACCGGTGTTTGAGGAGAGTATTTCCTATTCATAAAACTTCACTTGCACACCCGCCTTGAACCAACGCCCTGGCATTTGCACATACCCTGCTTCGATGTAATCGGTATTAAAGAGGTTGTTCCCCTCTAGAAAAACGGAAAAATTACGCGTAGGATTGACTGTAAGTTTCGCATCCACCAAGGAATAGGCATTCCCTCCAACACGGTCCACTCCACGGTACGCCACGGTAGCATATACCCAACGGGTGATATTCATGGTTAGCTTAGCAATTAACTGATTTCGTAAGCCCGAAAATGCATACCTGGATTGAGTTTGCTGTAAGGGATCTGCAAATTGATGCGCTGCATCTAAATAATTATACCCCAGCGATAATTCACGAATCATAATGCGTCCATTTCCATTCCAACGATAGTTAATGCTGCTTTCAAACCCGGTAAATATCACATTGGCCAAATTAACTGGAGTCCAAGGATTCGGACTACTCGTTGTATTTCTTACCCAATCAATCATATTTGTTGTATTCCGACGATAAACGGAAGCTTCAATTCCTAATTTAGATTTAACGAGTTCGGTACTACCGGAAACCATTGTCCCCCAAGACACATTCCAAACCATTCCCAACTCCGCATTCGTAGCATACTCCGGTTGAAGATCTGGATTCCCCACGTTGGAATAATCTTGATAAAACAAATCCGTGTAGGTTGGCGCACGGTAGCTCTGACCTATATTCGCATAGATCTTGACGGGGATAATTCTACGATCTGCAATTGGGTTGTATGCACATTCAAACCCGGGTAAAATCCGTTGATATACTTGGTTATTCATGGATAAATTGAAATAATGTGCATTGGCAATCAGGATGATTTTTTCGCCAAACAAGGACACCCTATGATCAAAAAACCCAGAAATATAGGTCCGTTCACGTGACCCAAGATTCGAACTTTCTAATGACTCTGCACGGTATTCAGCTCCCGCTCCTGTGACACCCAAGAACGATTTGTATTGTGCTGTTTCTTCCAAGGTCAACACCTCCGACCAGTGTTTATTGGTGTAAAAGGAAGGATCGAAGCGTTTCAACCTAAATTCATCCCGATGCGTTCGAAGGGAAGCTTTTGTTAATAAGGTTAACTTGTTCATTTTCAATTGATGAGAAACACCGGTAATCGCCATTTGCGTAGACTCCCATTGATCCGGAAAGAAATTGGTGTAATATCCATTGGCACCAAAAGCGCGATCGGTATATCCCGCAATTGCTTTTATCTCATGTACCTTACCAAGAGGTAAAACAGCATCATAAAAAAACTGTTGATTTAAAAAATCCGAATTATACCAATACCCATTGCTTTTATCTAGCCCTGCAGAGAATGACTGTCTCAGCGATTTCAGGGGAGCACTCACCGTGAATTGAGTTCCTATGCCTCCAAAACTTGCACCAAATCCCTGGGCATTGATTCCATGTTTTGCGTTCGGTGAAGTCACAAAATTCACCGCACCTGTCATGGCGTTCTGTCCAAAAACGCGAGTTCCCGAGCCTTTGAAAATTTCAATACTAGAAACATTGGTTAACAGCACTGGAAGATTCAGGGCGTGATGTCCTGTTTGCGGATCAACTAATTTAAAGCCATTGATCAACATTAAATTCTGATCGAATCCTCCCCCACGAATGCTCAAATCACCTTGAATACCTTGTACTCCACGCTGCCGCAAGTCTAAGCCAGGAACAAAAGATAAGGCTTCGTTCACAGAACGTATCGGTAAGTCGCGATTCTGCACCATGTTGAGTAACTGTATGCTTGATGTACGATCATTATAATTACTTGTAATGCCTCTTCCATAAACCTTTACCTCTTTCAATGCGGGATATCCGATAACGCCATTCGTATCCTTTACATATGGATTCGGCATAGGATTACCAGAAGATTGCGCTTTGAGGCTGAAGGTAAGGAACAGAAAGCCATAGAATAAGAGATTTTTCATCGATACATTAGTTTAATTAAACCCACATTGGACTCAAAAGTAAAAGGAAATTCGTGTTTTCCGGGTAATAAATTACAAAAATTTGAACTAAAACTCACACCCGGAACCGAAGAAAACATCCATACATCCGCCATAAAACCTTCATTTTCAAGTACTAATACCGCGTTGTGGCTTAACGTATCCACTTGGACAACTTCCATTTTGTAAGCAACCTCTCGATTTGATTTCAATGGCCCCACTAGAAATATGCGATGACTCTCGTTCGGTAAATCCACTTTAATGACTCGAGGCGAATCTTCAGCCCCTTGTTCATACAATACCTTATGATTGAAGTTAGCTAATGAAACATACTGATTGTCTGTACTTAATAGCTTAACTCCTTTTTTCTCAATTGAAAAAACAGAGGTGGTAATTTCCACATCCCTTACTGTTGTATTATTTGCAAGAAGGTAGATGCGCTCTGTATCATTGATTTTTTGTTTTACAGAAGTTAATCCTTCAAACAAGTCCTTCACTTTGAAGTGCAAGGCCTTAAATTGCCCGTGATAGTCGACACTTGACCAAGTAGGTCCGGGCCAGCAATCGTTTATTTGCCAATACAAGGTCCCCATGCATCTCGGGGCATCCAACAGATGTCCACCGATTGCTGAACCTACCGCATACGCTTGTGTCAGATGAGAAAAATACACGAATTCTTCAAAATTTCTTGGCTTGCCATACAAGCATTTCGCGTGTTTTAATATCATACCATTGCCCACATAGCTTTTCTGGTGATGTTTCATGACGGATGAATTCAAATTCCAATCCTTGACGGAACTGAATCCTTCTAAGGTAGAAAATTCCGGAAAACTCTGAAAACCAAACTCGGCATTAAATCGACCAATTTTAGTAGCAAAATCTGACATTGGATCTGATCCATGCCATACGCCCCAATAATGCTGGGTGCCGTGATTATAAAAATCATCTTTACCCCAATTACTTAAGGGCGACGTATGCTCATACGGAAGGTTAGTATAAACAGCCAAGGTATTAGGCAAAAGGGTTTTGAAAAGGGATTCATACCCTTTTTCAATCTGGGCTTGGTCTTCTTTGTTTAGCATATACTGCACTTGAAATCCCCAATTCTTCCAAGCAACATCCACCTCATTATTCCCATTAATGTAAATGACCGAAGGATGCTTCGCTAGGCGTGGAAGTTGAAAATCAAATTCTTCTTTTACATTGGCTAAAAAAAGAGAATCCCCGGGATACATGGCACAGGCAAACATTGCGTCATGCCAAACCATGAGGCCTAAGCGATCACATTCGTTCAAGAAATCATCTGTGGCATAGTCCCCTCCTCCCCAAATACGCACCATATTAAAGTGGCTATTCACCATGAGTCTCACCCACTCCTGCCATTCTTGTTTTGAGGTATGTCCCCCAAACATGGAAGGAGGAATCATGTCGCCCCCCTTCATGAACATTGGCTTTCCATTAATCTCAAACGCAAAGGAAGTTCCCCATTGGTCTTTCTCTTGAATTAGTTTCACCGTTCGAACGCCAAAAGAATATGGATAACGCTGAATTTCTAACCCACGTGCATCGGTTAAAACCAGGGTATCATCGTATAGGTATGCAGGACCACTGCCTGTTGGCCACCATAGGATTGGACTTGGAATATCAAAGGAGATTCGTTGAATACTGCTCGTATCGCATAATACGGAAAACCCAAACGTACTCGAGTGAATACTGCTTCCAGTTGACGGTTTTTCTTTTAAAACAACGAGCTGCATTTGAGCCGTATCACCGAGCGATAGGGTATTCACCACGGCTGATTTCACTGTTTGATTTTGTTTCACCCTAACGGTAACGGGATTTGGAAACCCTAGGGTATTTAAACGCGGTGCCCAATCCCACCCAAACTGATATTGTGGTTTTCGAGTTAAGGGCGCGGCTTTGATTTTAGCATTGTCGTTAGGTGCAGGATAGTGAAACGCTTGATGCTCGTAGGTCGTTTTGTGATATAGCACAGGCGGAGTAAACACCGCTTCAATTTCGTTGTATCCCAGCGTTAGATTATCTCGAACATCTACCTTGTAGGGGTGAAAATAATTCTCGGATTCAAGTATTTTTTGCTTGTTTATAAAAATGGTGGCGTAGGTATCAATGCAAGGGAAATCCAATTCAACTTGGGTTGCATTGAATAAGGCTTCCGAAAGAAAAAAACGGCTTCGAACATGCCATTGGTACTCCTCAATCCATTGATATAACTTCTCGTTTTCCCCATAAAAAGGATCTGGCAAAATCCCTTGTTGGTACAAGGCCTCTTGCACGCTGCCACGCTCCCCTAGCGGAAACCATTGTTGTGTGATGGGGTGTTGAATTTCCCAAGTGAGTACCAGCGACTTTTGGGAACGTACGTTAATTGCAATAAAACAAAGGAATAAAAGGCCCCCTTTTCTTACCATTTACGGTCATATTCAGTGTCTACCATTTCATCTCGAGTATTCGTTTTCATGGCAAAATTAAAGCCATTATACACTGAAAATCCGCCCACATTTCCTTTATTGTCGATTGCAATGAATCCACATTGCAAACCCGTCAGGTCTTTGTTTTTACGAATAATGCGCATTACCACCTCCCGACAAGCTTCTGAAGGTTTCATGCCATTCCGCATGAGTTCAACTACAATTGCACTTCCGGCAACGCGTATGATAGCCTCACCTAATCCCGTTGCTGTGGCGGCGCCTACCTCATTGTCTACGAAGAGTCCCGCGCCAATAATTGGAGAATCCCCTAACCTACCTGGCATTTTATAGGCCCAACCACTGGTCGTACACGTTCCGCCAAAGTTCCCATTAGCATCTCTGGCAATTAAGCCAATGGTGTCATGGTTTTCGTGATTTATTTTAGGTCGTTTGAATAGGTCTTTATTCTCTTTTTTCCATGCGAGGTAATCTTTTTTTACCTCAGGGATTGGTGTTTTGATGGTTTCAAATCCGTAATCCAACGCAAATTGTTTAGCGCCTGCACCGACCAACATGGCGTGAGGAGTTTTTTCCATGACCGCTTTGGCTACTGCCGCGGGATGAGCAATCCCTTCTAAAAATCCAACCGATCCACTTCTGCCATCACCATCCATGACACACGCATCTAAGGTAACATGTCCCGAGCGATCGGGCCTGCCTCCAACACCAACACTTCGGTTGGTAATGTCTGACTCTGTATGCATTGCTCCGGCAACGGTTGCCTCTAATGCGCTCCCACCTTGCTGAAGCACCTTCCATCCTGCTCGATTCGCCTCTAAGCCGTGAATCCACGTGGAAATGATTAATGGGCCTTCAATCCGTTCTTCAAACATATACGAAGGAAGCATTGTCCCCTTTACGGGTTCAATCATACCCGCTGCCACCAGCAATGATCCAGCTTGAATAAATTTCCTACGATCCATAGCTTATCGTTTTTTCTTTTTTTGTTCTGCGCCCAGCCAATCCTGAAAAACCTTCGCATTTCGCAGGTGCTCTGCGCCGCTTACCGCAAAATTGTGACGACCCGAATAATCAGGTTTTGCACACATGTACAAGTAATTAACTAGTGGAGCATTTAACACAGCGTCTAATACGGCAGTGGATGGCAAGTTAATGGGTCCTGGCGGCAAGCCTTTTACAAGGTAGGTATTGTACGGGCAAACAATATTTCGATGAACGGCTAACAAGCGTTGCACCCCATCGAGTTTATCGCCCCAGCAAAACTTAAAGGTTGGATCAGATTGCAACCTCATTCCGGTTCGAACGCGATTTAAGTACAAACCAGCAATGGTAGGCCATTCATCGGCATTGACCGATTGTTCGGCATAAACGATGCTTGCCAAAGTAGTAACTTCGCTTGGAGAATTCAAGCCGATGGCTTTCATTTTCACTTTTCTTGCCTCGGTCCAAAACAATTTGAACTCGTCCGCCATGCGCTGGGTAAACGCCTTCTCATCCGTGTCATAATAAATCTTATACGTATTTGGAATAAACAGAGCAGGCAACTGTTCCACCGTAAATCCATACTTGGATAAGGTTGAGCCAGAAAGTAAATGGGAAATCAATTTCGAACTATCGAGGGCTAGGCATGCGGATACTTTTCCTGCCATTTGATAAATGGTTTTACAATTGTTGAAGGTCACTGGAACCTCGATTTCAGCATTTCCGTTTCCGGCTGAATTTATGGTAAATCCATTGAGTAAGGTTCGAAATGAGGTATGAGGTTGAATTTCATACATCCCCACGGCAATTCGGTTTTTATTTAAGTTCTTGTACGAGGCTACTTTTAAAAAAGCGTCTTTATCCGTAATTAAGCCCTCTTTATCCAGTTGGGCCGCTAAGACTTCGGGTGAGGTAGGTGAACTAATTAGAAAGGCTATATTTTCTGAATTCGTTGTGGTAGACATACCCGACCAAAGCACAAGCAGTTTAGGCAGAAGCACCAAGAAAAAAATAAGTATTAGGCTAGCTGCAAGCGTTAAATAGATTCCTCTTTTTGATTTTTTAAACATAATTGAAACGCGATTTCATCCGTTAATTTTCCATTGTAAATATACCACTCCTTCCGAATTCCCACTTCCCGAAACCCTAACTTTCGAAAGAGGTATATACTGGCTACGTTATCTGATTGAACAAAACATTGTAAGTTCCGCAACTCTAATTCATCGCGGCAGTAGGCAATGCAGAGAGAAAGTGCTTCACTGGCAATACCTTGACCACGGTCGGCATCATCTGCAATTAAAATTCCTATGGTGGCAAATCCATGCTTAAAATTCACATCAAACAGATCAATGGTGCCAACAGGTTTACCTGATTCTTTTCGGTCGATCATTAAACGCAACTGTCCTGAATTTCTCAGGTTTGAAAACTGTTCAATGAGCTGATGTATATTGTGCATGGAGAACGGAACTTCCGTATGGCTTACCCGCCAATTCAAGCGATTATTCTCCCAAATGAATAAGGTAGATGCATCGTTTGGCTCGACTGCTCTTAGGGAAATCGTTAAACCATTCAAAAAGCTCATAACAGATTTATTTCTCCATTAAACACTTTCTCCGCAGGACCAAACAACCAAATTTGCTCAAAGCCGGATGCATTTCGCACAAATCGAATGGCTAATTTCCCGCCCTTTGCATTAACCACAACCGTACCTTGAGTGAGTTCATTTCTGTATGCTAAAAACAAAGCGCATGCCGTGGCGCCTGTCCCACAAGCCAAGGTCTCCCCTTCTACGCCGCGTTCGTAGGTCGAAATATCAATTTCATGCGCTGATATTACATGAACCAAATTTACGTTTACGCCATCTTGCTTATATGTTACTGCGTACCGAATTTCACGACCTTTAGTTAAGGTATTCTCCGTGCTTAAATCATCAGATAAAGTAATATAATGAGGCGAACCCGTATTCATTAGCGCTGAATCTTCCCCAAAGAAATCAATATGATTTACATCACTCATGTGAATACCTATCGATGAATCTTCTCGGGTATACGCATGAATTCCATCAATGGCATGAAAGGTACGAGTTAACGAATCAACACCTAACGCATTTGCAAAAGCAACAACGCAACGCGCACCATTACCACAGAAACTTTTGGAACCATCGGGATTGTAAAAATCCATCTCAAAATCGGCAGAAGGTGATTCATTCAGTATAATAAGTCCATCGGAACCAATGCCGTAATGGCGATTGCATAGCCATTTTATGTGATCACTTCCCAAGGTGTTATATGTACCCCTACGGTTATCAATCATGATAAAATCATTTCCAGCGCCTTGGTATTTATCAAACTGAACCAACATGCCGTAAAAGTAGGGAAATGTTGTCAAATGTGCTTAACAATCTTTAACAGGACTTGAATTTCATATATTCAAGGAGCTTGTTATTATTGCATGTAAATTAAAATAGAAGCACATGAAAGGTAAAAATTTGCTCCATGTATTATTGGTTTCTTTTTTAGGCGGAGCGCTACCCTTTGCCGCTTATTTAACGTATCAATCATCAGCAACCAAATTATCAGACAAGGTTTTAGATGGTTCAACCTACTATGCGCGCGCTGTTGGATTGAATGGAGAGGTATTACCTGATTTAACCACAGCGGCAGAAACGAGTGTGAATTCGGTGGTCCACGTAACAACAAAAGTGGTTTCAACTACCTTCCAACGGGATTTATTTCAAGAATTCTTTTACGGACCTGGCGCGGGCGGACGAGAATTCAAGCAATACGGTTCTGGCGCAGGATCTGGTGTAATCATCTCTTCTGAGGGATATATAGTAACAAACAATCACGTCATTGAAAATGCAGCAGAAATCCATGTAATTCTAAACGACAACTCAGAATATACGGCAAAAGTAGTTGGAGCTGACCCGTCCACGGATCTTGCGGTATTAAAAATCGAAGGCACGGGAACTTTTGTCCCTATGAAATTTGGAAACAGTGATGTCTTAAAAATCGGAGAATGGGTTTTAGCTGTTGGGAACCCCTTTAATCTTACTTCTACGGTAACTGCGGGTATAGTAAGTGCAAAAGCCCGAAACATTAATTTACTCTCGGATCGAACGGATAAAGACGTGGTGCCTATAGAATCATTTATTCAAACGGATGCTGCAGTAAATCCAGGAAACAGCGGAGGCGCGCTTGTCAATACGAAAGGAGAATTGGTGGGAATCAACACCGCGATAGCTTCTCAAACCGGCGCCTATTCCGGATATTCCTTTGCTATACCTGTTAACTTGATGGAAAAAGTTGTCAAGGATTTAATTGATTACGGCTTAGTTCAACGTGCCTACTTGGGAGTTCAAATCTCTTCGATCAATCAAGAATTAAAAGAGAAAGAAAAGCTTCCCAACTTGAAAGGAGTTTATATTAATAGTGTGGTCGACGATGGCTCTGCAGATAAAGGAGGATTAAAGACTGGGGATATAATCTTGAAGATCGGAGTGAAAGAAGTTAATTCGCCTGCACAGATGCAAGAAGAAATCGGGAAACGCAGACCCGGCGACAAGGTGGTTGTAACGGTCCGCAAGAAGAACGGAGACGAAGAGGTGCTTGATTTAGTACTTCGAAATAAAGACGGAGAAACCGAATTATTAAGCAAGGAGGAAATCACCAAGAATTTTGCACTCGGAGCTACCTTTGTGGAGTTAACTGATAAAGAAAAGAAAGACTTAAACATCTCCTTTGGTGTCAAAGTAAAGAGCATAACTACCGGAAAATTGAAGTCTATTGGAATCAGCGAAGGAACAATCATCACCAAGGTAAACAACGACCCGATAGAGAATATCGACGAGCTAACTAATAAGCTCAATGGGGTTAATCGGGGAATCTTATTGGAGATTGTCACGCCAAGTGGCGCAAGGGATTACAAAGGGTTCGGACTCTAGGTTACAAAAAAGTTACTAAAGTGGAATGGTTGAAAAGTTGTTGAAAATCGGGAAAGAAAAATTTTAGATTACACATTTTTTGATTTTACTTTGCTCAACAACATAAGTAACTAAACATTCCTTAAAATATCTAATGAGACAGTTAAAAATAACCAAATCTATTACGAACCGCGAAAGTCAATCCTTGGATAAATATCTACAGGACATAGGCCGAGAAGAACTAATTACAGCTGAAGAAGAAGTTGAGTTAGCGCGCAAGATTAAAGCAGGCGATCAAAAAGCACTAGAAAAATTAACCAGAGCTAACCTTCGATTCGTTGTATCTGTAGCCAAGCAATATCAAAACCAAGGACTTACCCTACCCGATTTAATTAACGAAGGTAACTTAGGCCTGATTAAAGCAGCACAAAAATTTGATGAAACACGCGGATTCAAATTCATTTCTTATGCCGTTTGGTGGATTCGTCAATCCATCCTACAAGCGTTGGCCGAGCAAGCGCGAATTGTGCGTTTACCGCTTAACCAAGTAGGTTCATTAAATAAGATCAACAAAGCGTTTTCTCGCCTAGAGCAAGAATTTGAGCGCCCGCCATCCGCTGAAGAATTAGCAGAAGCGCTAGAGGTTCCGGAGGAGAAAATCAAAGAAAGCCTGAGCGTTTCTGGTCGTCACGTTTCAATGGATGCCCCACTTTCAAACAATGAGGACGGTGGAACACTTATTGATGTAATGGCAAATAATGACACCGCGCGAACTGATGCAGGGTTAATGACGGAATCCCTACAGCGTGAAATAGAGCGATCCTTATCCACGCTTACCGACAAGGAACGTGAAATCATTCGCTTATTTTTTGGCATTGGGATGAATCACGGTCTTACCCTTGAGGAAATCGGAGCTAAGTTCAACCTGACTCGCGAGCGCGTCCGTCAAATCAAAGAAAAGGCAATACGCAGACTTCGACACACTTCTCGAAACAAACTATTGAAATCTTATTTAGGATAACATTTGAGGCTGCGTTTTCGCGGCCTTTTTTTTTAGTGTATTTTTTCATCATCAATCAACAACAACATGAGTGTATCACTTGGATATGAGCAAGAGCTCAAAAACCACATCCAACAAGAGCGAGCAGCCGTTAAATTGCAAAGTAAAGTTGGCGAATTATTATATGATCAAGGCATCGAATTAGTGCTTTTTCGTCATCACTTACTTGACGTTACCATCTCAGAAATTCTAAACCTGCACGAATATGCAGCAAAGGTTGTAAATAAACCCATCGATGTATTTACCACCGCAGAAATGGCTGAGATTATTGCTTCGATGAACTTAGCCCCGTCCAAATTAGACATTGGTAAACTTGCTAACGAATGGTCTACCGAAGGAAACAGTGTTTCCAAGCTTGATTTTCTTCAGCATAAATTAGGTGGGTTCAATCAAACGAGCGCCCCTAGTTTTGAACCTCGCGATGTAGTGCTTTACGGATTTGGTAGAATTGGCCGATTGGCAGCTCGCGAATTAATTCGGCAGGCAGGAAAAGGACAACAATTGAGATTACGCGCCATCGTTACGAGAGGAAATACAGATAAGGACATCGAAAAGCGCGCGTCCCTGTTAAGCAACGACTCTGTGCACGGAGCATTCAAGGGAACAGTGAATGTTGATCTAGAACGCAAGTGTCTTATTATTAATGGGCAAGTGGTTCAAATGATAGAGGCTTCCGCGCCAGATGCTGTTGACTATACTGCGTTTGGAATTCAGAATGCATTAGTGATCGATAATACGGGTATTTACACCAATAGAGAAACCCTATCCCGACATTTAAACGCCAAAGGTGTTTCGAGGGTTTTACTCACGGCACCCGGAAAAGAAATCCCAAACATCGTATTTGGAATCAACCAAGGCACGCTAGACCTGGAAAACGAGAAGATTTACTCTGCGGCCTCATGCACTACCAATGCGATTAGTCCAATTCTTAAAGTCATTGAAGACACGTTAGGCATAGAAAAAGGTCATATAGAAACGGTGCATGCCTACACAAACGATCAGAATTTATTGGACAACATGCACAAAAAGGTGCGGCGCGGACGTTCAGCAGCGATCAACATGGTGATCACTTCTACGGGCGCTGGCAGTGCGGTAACCAAGGTAATTCCTTCACTTCAAGACAAATTAACAGCGAATGCAGTTCGAGTCCCTACACCGAATGGTTCCTTAGCGATTTTAAGCTTGGAATTAAAACAAGAAACAAGTATTGAAGCAATCAATGATCTCATCAAAGATGCCGCGTTAAACGGTGACTTGGTTAACCAAATTCACTATTCCTTCGATCCCGAACTTGTTTCTTCTGACATCATCGGAAATACATGCTGCTCCGTGTATGACTCAAACGCGACCATTATTTCTAAAAACGGGAAGAATGTAGTGCTTTACACCTGGTATGACAACGAATTCGGATACACCAAACAAGTAATTCGTCTAGCGAAATATATTTCCAAGGTACGCCGGGCCATGTATTATTAAAAGGTTAAACAAAGGTTGTTGAAAAAATAGCTCTTCTGAAATCTCTTGTTCTTTGATTAAACGTAACTTTGTTGAAATAAATTTTAGAACACCAACATATGGCTGATATTTTTGAAAAAATCCAAGCGAACCGAGGTCCAATTGGAATGCATGCGAAAGAATCACATGGTTATTTTACGTTTCCAAAATTGGAAGGAGACATTGGTCCGCACATGAATTTTCGTGGAAAGGAGAAACTTAATTGGTCTTTAAATAATTATTTAGGATTAGCCAATCACCCGGAAGTCAGAAAAGCAGATGCGGATGCAGGCGCTAATTACGGCTTTGCAATGCCCATGGGTGCACGCATGATGAGTGGGAATTCTAATCATCATGAACAATTAGAACGAGAGCTAGCGGATTTTGTATCGAAAGAAGATGCGATTCTTGTGAATTTCGGTTATCAGGCTGTAGTTTCTGCCATTGATTGTTTAGTAGATCGTCACGATGTGATTGTTTACGACGCAGAATCTCATGCCTGTATCCTTGACGGTGTTCGTCTGCACATGGGTAAGCGTTATGTCTTCAAGCACAACGATATTCAAGATTGTGAAAAACAATTACAACGTGCCACAAAATTAGCCGAAGAAACAGGAGGAGCCATATTACTCATCACCGAAGGTGTATTCGGTATGCGTGGTGATCAAGGAATTTTGAAAGAAATTGTCGCCCTCAAGAAACAGTACAGTTTCCGCCTTTTTGTGGATGATGCGCACGGAATTGGAACGCTAGGAAAAACCGGTGCCGGTACCGGTGAGGAACAAGGTGTGCAAGATGACATTGATATTTATTTTGGAACCTTTGCAAAGTCATTTGCAATGATTGGGGGGTTTGTAGCCAGTGACGCGCAAGTAGTAGAGTACTTACGTTACAATATGCGCTCTCAAATCTTCGCTAAAGCCATGCCACTTCCCCTGGTAGTTGGTGCGCTGAAACGTTTGGAATTGATGCGAACCATGCCAGAATTGAAAGACAAATTGTGGGAAATCACGAATGCGCTACAGTCGGGCTTGAAAGCGGCCGGTTTTGAAATCGGACCAACGAACTCGTGTGTAACGCCCGTATATATGAATGGGTCTATTCCTGAATCCACCAATTTGATTTATGATTTACGAGAAAACTACAACGTGTTCTGCTCGATGGTGGTTTATCCAGTGGTACCCAAAGGAATGATTATTCTGCGTTTAATTCCAACCGCCGTTCATACGATGGAAGATGTGAATTATACCATTGAGTGTTTTTCTAAAATTGTAGACAAATTAAAGAATGGTGAATACATAAGTGAGACCATCGCAAAAGTGTAAAACCGAATGTCTTGAACATAAAAAAAGGAGCTAAAAGCTCCTTTTTTTATGCCTATAAACCCCTAATCTTCTTTTCCGGGATTTGCTTTCTTACCCTTTTGTTTTTTTACCTTCATGCTTAATTCTTCTTTCCCCTCCTCAAAATCCATGAGCACCGTGTCTCCTTCGGCCATATTAGAATTAATGATTCCTTCTGCTAATGGATCTTCAATGAATTTTTGAATCGCTCTTTTAAGGGGACGTGCACCAAATTTTTCATCGTATCCGCGTTCCACAATAAAATCTTTCGCTTTTTCGGTCAATTCCAACTTGTATCCAAGGGATTTGATGCGAAGAATTAATTTATCTAATTCCAAGTCAATGATCTTGTGAATATCTTCTCGGGTCAACGAACGGAACATGATCATGTCATCCACACGATTCAAGAACTCCGGAGAGAATGCTTTCCGAAGTGCATTTTGGATAACTGCCTTTGAGTTCTCCTCTTTCGCTTCTACTTTCGCTTTGGTTCCAAACCCAACTCCCGTGCCAAAATCTTGTAGTTGTCGTGCTCCAATGTTTGAGGTCATGATTAGAATCGTATTCTTGAAATCAATCTTACGACCTAAGCCGTCTGTCATGTGTCCATCGTCCAGTACCTGAAGCAACAAATTAAATACATCGGGATGGGCCTTTTCAATTTCATCTAACAAAATAATTGAATAAGGCTTTCTGCGAACCTTCTCCGTCATTTGGCCCCCTTCCTCATACCCAACATATCCCGGAGGAGCACCCACTAGCCTAGATATACTGAATTTTTCCATGTACTCTGACATATCAATTCGGATCAAGGCATCCTCCGTATCAAATAGATACTTTGCCAATACTTTTGCTAATTGCGTTTTTCCAACACCTGTTGGCCCTAGAAAGAAAAATGAACCGATGGGTTTATTGGGATCTTTTAATCCCGCACGGTTACGCTGAATCGCCTTCACAACCTTCATTACGGCCTCATCTTGACCAATTACTTTACCATTTAACGCATCATTCATATTCACAAGCTTACCAGACTCAGTTTGTGAAACTTTTGTCAACGGAATTCCGCTCATCATGGAAACAACTTCTGCAACATCTTCTTCCGTAATGGTAATCCGATTATTTTTTGAAGACTCCTCCCATTTGCGTTTTTCTTCTTCTAGTTTTTCAGAAAGTTTGCGCTCAGTATCTCTAAACTCAACCGCTTTTTCATATTGTTGGGCTTTAATTACTTCACTTTTTCTGACCTTAATGTTCTCGATTTCTTGCTCGATTTCAACAATCTCTTTTGGAACATTAATGTTCGTAATATGCACCCGTGAACCCACTTCATCTAGGGCATCAATTGCTTTATCCGGTAAGTGACGGTCTGTAATGTAACGCTCTGTTAACTTAACACACGCATTGATGGCCTCTGGAGTGTAGGTAACCGAGTGATGCTCTTCGTATCGTTCCTTTATGTTATGTAAAATCTGAATGGTTTCATCGATGGTAGTTGGCTCAACAATTACTTTTTGGAATCGTCGCTCAAGGGCACCATCTTTTTCGATATACTGACGGTACTCATCCAAGGTTGTCGCTCCGATTGCTTGGAGTTCACCCCGCGCTAGGGCCGGCTTAAACATGTTGGATGCATCCAAAGACCCACTGGCACCACCTGCGCCGACAATGGTATGTATTTCGTCAATGAACAGTATAATGTCCGGATTCTTTTCCAATTCCTGCATCACTGCCTTCATACGCTCTTCAAATTGCCCGCGATACTTAGTACCCGCAACCAGTGAGGCTAAATCTAAGGAAACAACGCGCTTGTTAAACAGAATACGCGAAACTTTGCGCTGAACAATGCGCAACGCTAATCCTTCAGCAATGGCACTTTTTCCAACTCCTGGCTCTCCAATTAAAATGGGATTGTTCTTTTTTCTACGCGATAGAATTTGGCTCACACGCTCAATTTCTTTCTCTCTACCGACAATCGGATCCAAGCGACCAAGCTCGGCCATCTTGGTTAAGTCACGTCCAAAATTATCGAGGACAGGGGTTTTCGATTTTGAATCTGCTTGACGTTTCGGCATTCCTCCCGCATCGTCTTCTTCTTCACTATTCCCAGGGAACTCAGCCTTCGGAAATTTATTTTCTTGATTCATTGACATATATTCTTCTTTAAGATTTTCATACATAATACCATACTTATTAAGGACTTTACAAGCTACTGAATCTTCATATTTTAAAATGGTTAGTAAAATATGGGCTGTACCAATCATGGTTGACCTGAACAACTTAGATTCTAGGAAAGATTGCTTTAGGATATTTTCAGCTTGTTTGAGCAATGGAATATTGGTGGGTAAAAAAACCGAGTTAGTGGAAGACTGCTTCAGTATGGCTTCTAATTCTTCCGTTAGAGTTTCAAAAGAAATGTCGAATTCTTTGAGTAAATCAAATGCTTTCCCTTCATTCAATTTAATAACCGCAAGCAATAGGTGCTCGGGAGCCACGAATTCATTCTTCAGCCTAACCGCCTCTTCCCTACTAATTCGTATTAAATCTTTTACTCTTGGCGAAAACTTTGCCTCCATGCTCCTATATTATTACTGCAAATATAATTCTAATCTGTATCCGAAGTTCAAATTCATAGGTGTAGAAACAAGTTTATTAACAATTAAGTTACAGCGAGCCATTTATTCACATGTAAAGGCCAAAATTGTTAGTAAATTCCTTGTGAATCGGGTCATTTTCGCGGGTGCTTTCGCTATTTTTGTGTTTCTAACTAAATTTATAATAATAGGGCTCGAAGATTATGGCAGAAGGTGAAAAAATTATACAGATAAATATTGAGGATGAAATGAAATCTGCATACATCGATTATTCGATGTCTGTGATTGTTTCTCGGGCGCTGCCAGACGTGCGTGATGGGTTTAAGCCTGTGCATCGACGCGTATTATATGGCATGCAAGATTTAGGTGTTTATTCAAATCGTCCACACAAAAAATCAGCGCGTATTGTCGGTGAAGTACTAGGAAAGTATCACCCACACGGCGATAGCTCCGTATACGACACCATGGTGCGAATGGCGCAAGAATGGTCCTTACGTTATCCGCTAGTGGATGGACAAGGTAACTTTGGTAGTGTGGATGGTGATTCTCCAGCAGCAATGCGTTACACGGAAGCACGCTTCAAGAAAATTGCTGAAGAAATGCTGGAAGACCTTGACAAGGAAACGGTTGATTTTAAACCAAATTTCGACGATAGTTTAGAGGAGCCAACGGTTTTGCCAACAAAAATTCCTAACCTATTGGTGAATGGTGCTTCTGGAATTGCCGTAGGTATGGCTACGAATATGGCGCCGCACAACCTTTCAGAAGTTATCGATGGCATCATTGCAGTAATTGAAGACCCTGAATTGCCGGTAGAAGATTTATTGCAATTTGTTAAAGCTCCGGATTTTCCAACAGGAGGTATTATTTATGGATATGAAGGCGTTCGTGATGCCTTATTGACCGGGCGCGGACGTATCGTGATGCGCGGAAAAGCGGAAATCGAAGAGGTTCATGGCCGTGAACAAATCATCATCACAGAGATTCCTTATCAAGTGAATAAGTCGGAAATGATTAAAAAAATCGCCGAGTTAGTAAACGATAAAAAGATTGAGGGAATTTCTGATTTACGCGATGAGTCAGACCGTAATGGGATGCGCGTTGTGGTGGAAATCAAGCGGGACGCGATCGCCAATGTAGTATTAAACAAATTATACAAGTTCTCGTCACTACAAACCTCATTTTCAGTAAACAACATTTGCCTAGTAGAGGGTAGACCGCGCTTATTAAACTTACGCGAAATTATCGACCAGTTTATTTTATTCCGTCATGACGTGGTGGTTAGAAGAACGCGGTATGAACTTAAAAAAGCGGAAGAGCGTGCACACATCTTAGAAGGATTGATTATTGCGTCGGATAACATTGATGAAGTGATTGAAATCATCAAAACATCAGACAGTCCGGACCATGCGCGTGAACGATTATCTGATCGATTTGGATTGAGTGAAATTCAAACCCGTGCGATTGTTGACATGCGTTTACGTCAGTTAACCGGACTAGAACAAGACAAGCTTAGAAGTGAGTATGAAGAGTTAATGAAGTTAATCACTGATTTAAAAGACATTTTAGATCGCGAAGAGCGCAGAATGCAAATCATCAAGGATGAATT
>CANHHA010000038.1 GCA_947460825.1 Flavobacteriales bacterium | reverse complement strand
TTAACCCCTTTTATTAAATAAAAAATATGAAAACTTTACTCTTATCTTTCGCAGTAGCAACTGCCCTTTTGTGTTCTTGTAAAAAAGAAACTAAACCCTGTAATTGTGGGACCATTATGTCTGATAATGTTGCTAACTATTCAGTAAACATTAAAAATGATTGCAGCGGTAATGTAAAAAATTGGGTTTTATCTGAAGGTGATTGGATGACTGCGTATGTAGGAAGCCATTACTGCATAACGAATACAACTTCATGGTAAACTATTTGTTGAACCGTGAATGAAACGCATCAGAAGATAACTCAAAATACCATTGAATAAATTCACGATTGAACTATCGATTTGACCTCAGTTGTCATACTATTTTTTGATGCAATTTCATATTGACTTGGATTTGCCTATGAAGAGCGCGGCTTTAGTTCACCACTAACCTGCTTATTCGGTGATTTCTAGGGCAGCGACTAGGGTAAACTGTTTTTTGGTTTTTGCATCCATTGCAATAAGGTTAATGCTTATTAGCTGTCCAACTTCAAATGCCGAAAGCACCGCTGGTGTAATTACATTTCCAACGACATCCGCTTCCATTACCCGACAACTCAAAATGATAAATTCATTCTGAATGTATGTGTTCTTGCGTTCTAATCTTAAGGTATCACCTATTGATTTACTGATTGTATACGTTGATAAACTTGGATTAGGAAGAGGTTTTACGAGATAATTTATACTTCCATAGGTTAATGATTTTCCCTTGCTTTTGCCGGATGCAGTTAATTTTATCTGAGTAGCGCCGGGTGACGGATTAATGACATAACAATATAGTCCATTGATCGTGTCTTTTCTAATCGTTCCACCGGCACAACTAAGCATACTTTGATCACAACCATCAATTCCTAACGTGACAATATTATCGTATCCACTGTAAAGCACATTACACTCGGGCAGGCCGATACTTATTTGACTAAACAGTATCATTGGAAATAACGCCATTAGGAAAATAAAGAATTTCATGTGCAATTAAATTTGAATTTCAAATATAACTTAATAAAGCTGTCTCGTATTATTAAGTTCAAATTTATTACGAGTATGCCACCTCCGTCAACATTACTTCAGCAACGAACCTCCTTTTAGGTGAAACCAACGGAGCATTTATTCAAGGAAATTCTTTTCACCTTGAATTTAGCGACCAAATAATTCATGTGATTTACTAATCTATTCGTGATGTTTACTTAATGTTTGCTTAATTTTGACCATGAAAAATTGGGCAGCATATTTTGGAACCTTATTTCCGATGTTCGCCAGTTTTATAGGCTGCTTTTTTCTTGTTCAACTTGCCTTTATTATCCAATTCAATCCACCCTCTTGGACCGCAAGCATCTTCGTTTCGCTTAGTTTTTTGTTACTCGGTATGGGCTTAATCTGGGGATTAGTGGCCAGTATCTTCTTGGTTAGTCCGGTCCGAACCCATAAGGCCTTGAAGGTCTTGTTTTTTACCTTATTATACCTTGGACTTTTAGGAACTGTAATCTGTGACCAATATGTGTTAATTACCCATGAACGATTAGACGACGCATTTTTCCTTTTCGATTGGAATGAAATCTGGATGATTGCAGACCCTGTGCATCGCATCACCGGACCCATTTTCATTGGAATCGTACTCCTTGCATTATTCCCATTCGTGGTTTATCGCCTGTTAAGAACGCGTTCAATTCCTACGAATTGGTTATTCGTTTGCCTCCTTTTGGGGAGCTTATGCCGCATGCTTCCCTATCCAACAGCGTTAAAGCGCACGGCTGAAAATCGGTTTGTTTATTTTTTACGTAAAGGCGTTCACTACGGATTGAGTTCCCATAACACCAATAAAATATCCCTGCGTGATATACATTCCATTGATTCTAGCTTAATTGGCGGACATACCCCCGTAGACCCAAGATACCCCTTAGCACACCGCATACCAAGCGAATCCATCTTAGCGAAGCTTTTAAAAAGAACCTCTACGAATAAACCACCGCACATTAAGATCATTATCGTGGAGAGTATGTCTGCTGATTTATTCGGTCAACGAGGAAAAAATACGGGGAACCTAATGCCCTTTATGGATTCTTTGGCAAAGCGCTCCCTCTATTTCCCCAATGGATTTTCCACGTACCAACGCACACACAACGTACTTCCCGCTATTTTGGCTTCGGTTCCAAATACCATTGATGGCAATGTATTTCAGCAATTACCTTTTCCGAGACACTATTCCTTGTTTAATCTGTTGCAAGGCAGTTACTTCACACAGTTTTATTGCGGGGTACCACTTGAGTACTTAAATATGATTGGATTGATGAGTCATTATCAAACAGATTACCATGTTAAAAAATGGAATCCATCACTGATTAAACACAAGAACGCCATCGGGAATTCATGGGGCTTCCCAGATGAAGACTTATTTAAACAGGCTCAATTTGACGACAGTACACGATTCAAGCAATTGGACAAATCGTCATTTAAGGTGTTTTTAACCATCAGCTCTCACGACCCGTTTATTTACCCGAATAAAGCGAAATGGGAACACGTGGTTAGAGAAAAAGCCAAGCAGATTACGGATGATAAACTTCGAACCATGGTTCAACGGCAAGCGAGTTCCTTTGGTTCCTTTGCCTACGTGGACTCCACCTTGCAGGCATTTTTCGATAAAGAATCAAAAACAGAAGCCTATAAGAACACGGTCTATCTGATTACTGGTGATCATGGGTCGGAACTATACGCGCGAAACCTCCTTTCTAAATATAATGTTCCCTTAGTTATATATTCTCCATTGCTTAAAAAGACTAAGACATCTCAAGCAATCATTTCACACAACGACATTGCTCCAACCCTACTGAATTATTTACGAAAAGCATACCACCTTTCACTACCTGACACCGTTTCTTTTATTGGAAGAGAACTCTTGGTAAGCGCACCATTTAACCCCACCCGAACGTTGGTATTTACCACCAACAAGCTTAAGAGCAGCGAACTCTACTCCAATGGAAAAGCATGGCTTGCCGGTTCATGTTATCGGGTTGACTCCACCCTAGAATTACGAAAAATTAAGCACCCTGCAACCAATGATTGGGTCAAGAAACAATTGCAGGTTTATCAAACCTTTTCAAGATATACGAATGTACAAAACCACCTGGTGGACTCTATTTCCTATGCGAAATGGATAGGAAATCAAGTGGTCTTTCAATTGGATAAAAAAATATTTTATGCCCAGATAAAATCAACCAATAAGATGACTTATTTGGGAAAATACCGCATAAAAAAAGCATTGAACCCGCATCGAATTGAAGTGAAAATAATGCAATTTATACGGAGTAAACGTTCTTTAAAACGTTGTCCGTCGCTTTATGTACATGCTCGAAAAAATAAGTTTTTATCAAGTAAGTGGACCGTATTTAAAAACATTAAAGGTCGAATTGAAGGACCAATTAAACGAAATCACTGGAACGAGATTATTTATAGCATTGAATTTACGCCGAAAGACCTCAGCTACTGGAAACGCGGCGGGTCAATTTGTCTCTATTTAAGAAACGAAGGATCCTCGCCTGTTGATACAAAAAATGTTTACGTGCGATGTTATCATAATCAGACATCAACAAAAAAATAAAGGCCTTAGCGCTTTGACCATACATAAATTTTGTAGAGCAGCATTTCTTTCATACTTTCGCGCGGAGTAACTCCTAAAACTTGAATTCTTCTCGCCTCTTCATCCTTAAAGCTGCTGCGATTATCGGGCTTCCGGTTTGTATTTTATTCGGGTATAATTATTCTTCAAGCAGCTTGTATTTGAACGAATGGGTACTAAAAAAAACAGACCCTAATGCGGTGTTAACCCTTCCGGAAAAGAGCGATAAAAAAGTAGCCAACAACTTGATTATGAGCCAATCCAAAAAGGCAAAACTGATTCAAGAAATTTTAACGGCCGGATATACACTCCCCAGAGACACCATGCAAAAACCAGCCAATACACGGCCCAGGTTACCTTTAAGTGCTGAAAAGGATCAACATATTTCGCAGCGTATTTTGTTGATTGGCGATTCAGAAACGGGCGGACTGATATACCCACTAAACGACTACTGCGTCATGAATGGGCACAAATTAGAAGCAGTTTATACCTGGTTCTCCGCATCCATCTTAAATTTTGGATATTCTAACAAAGTAGATGAGCTTTTGGAAACATATAAACCCACCTTTGTGATTTTCGTCGTGGGGCTGAATGAAATGTATGTAACCGACTTGGATCGAAGGGCAGAAGCAGCAGCCTTGTTTCGTAAGAAACTGGGCGATACCCCCTATTTATGGGTGGGTCCAGCGAATTTCACCACAGACCAAGGAATTAACAAGGTCTTTGAGCAAAGCGCTGACCCGGGTTGTTTTGTGTTTTCAAAAGACCTCGATATCCCACGAGGGGGAGATCACCGCCATCCCAACACGGAGGGCTACAAAATATGGATGGATTACATTGCCAGTTACATTCAAAGCAATCATGCATATCCCTTTAATTTTTTACCGCCTGAACGCACCAATTTTAAGCTTCAAGGTCGCGTGATTTTAGCCAACGCAGCAAAAGATAAAGGGTATTAAGGGATGAATCAATTACTGCAAGATTTTCATTATTTCTTTTACTACTCGCTTAAACAGCCTTGGTTTTTTACGGAGTATGGGTTTTTATTAGCCTTAGCGCTCTTCTTAGTTGGGTATGCTTTTTTCACGCCTAAGAGTCAGTGGAAATTGGGGTATTTAATTGCCTTTAGTTTATTTTTCTACTATAAATCAAGCGGTCCGTTTTTATTGCTATTTGTCGGCGTAATTATGTGCGATTACTTATTGGCCCGTTGGATTCATTCCCTAGAAGGGCCCAAACGAAAAGCACTCTTGTTTTTTAGCATCGCTTATGGCTTGTCGTTTTTACTTTATTTTAAGTACTCGAATTTCGTGATTACCAACGTAAATGCCCTATTCGAAACAAGGTTCACCACCAAAACGCTCTTTTTACCGATTGGGATTTCTTTTTACACCTTTCAATCCCTAAGTTACCTCATCGATGTGTATCGAAAAGAAATTGAGCCTTCAAAAAACCTACTAGAATATGGCTTTTACATGACATTTTTTCCGCATTTAGTCGCCGGCCCCATTGTGCGTGCCAAAGATTTTTTACCACAAATTAAGAATCCCTTAATTTTTGATCAAACCTTACTCAAGGAGTCCTTGCTACGCATTACTACGGGCTTGGTTAAAAAACTATTGATTGCCGATTTTTTAGGGAAATATGTGGATTTAATTCATGACGCGCCCAGCGGGTTCAGTGGCTTAGAACATGCCTTAGCCATGTACGCGTACAGCTTTCAAATCTATTTTGATTTTTCTGGGTATTCTGATATCGCTATTGGGATTGCCTTGATCTTAGGGTATCGCATGAAGGAAAACTTCTTTAATCCATATACCGCTGAAAACATCACTGTTTTTTGGAGAAAATGGCACATTTCCCTGAGTTTATGGCTTCGTGATTACATCTATATTCCCTTGGGCGGAAACCGTAAAGGCACTGTCAACATGTATCTATTCCTTTTTCTAACCATGCTCATTGGTGGGATCTGGCACGGTGCCGATTGGAAATTTATTTTTTGGGGTTGCGCCCATGGCGTATTACTTATTCTTCATAAATTATTCGTTAAACCACGTGAAAAAGCCGCCAAGTGGTCAACGGTACTTGGAATCATCCTGACGTTCCATGCAGTGGGATTTCTTTGGATTTTCTTCCGTGCCACCTCCTTCGAAACCGCCTTTGAAAGCATACAGGTTATCTTCACCAAAACAAATCCAATGGATCTTGTTGGTTTCTGTTATACCCGTCCCGAAGTCATTTCCCTCTTAGTGATTGCTTCAGGAATTGTATTTGCCCCGTGGAAAATGAAACAAAACCTTATTAACCGAGTTCTTTCATTACCTTTATATATATGGCCAATAATTCTCTTGGTTGCCTTGCAACTCATTCTTCAATTTCGCGACAACAGCATCGAACCGTTTATCTATTTTCAGTTTTAGTACTGCTATTATTCCCCTCTATGCTGAGCGCGCAAGACAGTTCAGGATTTATATACATTCCCATAGAACGTCCTGAAGTCCTTGCTTCATCCTTGAATGAGGCAAGCATAAAAAGTCCATACACCATTATCCATTTTGGAGATAGCCATATCCAAGGTGATCGAATAAGCGGAGCGCTTAGAAACAACTTACAAGCGCTGGGCGGCAATGGAGGAAGCGGTCTGTTTTTTCCCTATTCCCTCTGTAAAAGCGTTGGCCCTGCCGGAACAAACAGTACGATTACAGGAACCTATACCTACGCCACAATCTTAAAAAACCCAACAAACCAACGAATCGGTGCCTTGGGATACCAAATTTCTCTGAGCCAAGATGCTGTATTTACGATGGAATTTAATGAGCAATTCAGGGGAAAGCGAAGTAAGGAATTCAGCATACTGATCCATGGAACAATGGATACCGTTGCAATCGATTTAGCCATACCAGGCGTATTAAAATCCCATGAGGCTATGGGAAATCAACTCACCCGATATACCTTCGAATGTTCAGAAATCCCATCAAAAATACAATTTAGGGCCTTAAAGGATTGTTCACTGTGGGGATTAGAATTCATTCAAGAACAGGGTTTAGTCTATCAGCAATGCGGTGTTGTTGGGGCTCAATTTACACACCTATTGCCGTATACAGCAGACATATTGTCGATGTTGGAATGGCAAAAACCAAGCTTAGTAGTGTTTTCCTATGGCACGAATGAATCCTACGGTTCCTTAGATAGCGTGAGGTATCAGCAAAAATTTTCAGCGTTCATTCAATCTATAAAAACGGCATTGCCACAAGCTGCACTATTAATTACTAATGCACCTGATACGCGTAGCGCTGGTAAAATTCCAAAAAGCGAACTCCTGGTGAATCGATGTTTGGACCGCATTGCGAAAGAAACCAAGATTGCCTATTACGACGTAAACCGTGCGATGGGTGGTTGGGGTTCACAAGCCCTTTGGCAAGCAAACGACTTATTTTTAAAAGACCAATTACACTTTAATAAAAAGGGGGCAACCTTGATTGGATCATTGATAAGCCATGCACTTTTTGTTGCTTGTAGCATCGGGAATAAGCAGCAGACCCTTTTGAAGCAAGAAATCAGCGCATCGTTTCCAAAGCAACGCACCGATCCGATTCCTGTAGAGCCCACCCCTGTGGATCGGATTTACATCGTTAAAGCGGGGGATTCCCTGTCGGCCATTGCGAAAAACTTAGGAACGAGCGTAGACGCTTTGTGCAAATTAAATGGGATAAGCGATCCGGACGCCTTAACCTTAGGACAAAAAATACGCTATTAATGACACTTATTAAGCACTACCTTATACACGGTAGTGGGCCAATTCGGGTCGGAAGCGTAGCCTGTAGCACCAAGTTTTTTAAGCCATAATTTCTCATCGGTACTCCCTTTCATGGATTCATAGAATTTCTTAGACGCAACGAGCTTACAAAATCCGATATACGAATCGGTAATCGTAGGGTAATACCGGTATTTACTCTTGTGCTTGGTTATATCATATCGGCAATCGCCAACAATACCAAAGTGATTATTTAGTTTTTTTGCAACCACGCTAACCCCTCCGCCGGATTCGTGATAAGCCACCGCTAACATAAGGCATGAAGGGATTTGATAAACCAATGAAAGGCTATCTGCCAAGGCCCGATAATTATCGAAATACACCGGCTTTTGTTGCCCATAGGCAAACGAAAATCCAAGGAGCTGACCTATGACCATAGTGCGTATTAGGCATTTAATCATTGGTTAAAGATACGTTAATCTTAGGAGTGAACCTAATTTACGCGTACTCAAGGAATTTGTACCTTTGTTACATGAGTAGAATCAGTGCATGGATTAACGCCGCAAGACCGCGAACCTTACCCCTCTCTCTTGCTGGAATATTCGTTGGATTATCGCTCTCCAATGCACAAGGAAGTGCGGCCCCTGTTACCGTAATTGCTTGCCTATTCACCACCATTTGCTTTCAAATACTTTCAAACCTGGCAAATGACCTGGGCGATGGGATGAAAGGCACGGATAATGCGGAGCGTATCGGTCCAACGAGAGCGGTACAATCCGGTGAAATATCCATGCGACAGATGAAAATAGGCGTTGTTGTATTGGGGGTTTTAAGCCTGTGTTCCGCAGGACTTCTCATTTACGCTGCGCCCGCTATACAAACCTCCTCTGGCATGCTGTTTTACACCCTACTGGCGGTCCTTTGTGTAATTGCAGCGATCACCTACACGGTTGGCAAAAAGGCCTATGGGTATCACGGATTTGGAGATGTCATGGTTTTCTTGTTTTTTGGTGTCGTCGCTGTGAGTGGTACTAAACACTTGTTTGACTCCACGTTCGCATCCAATGAACTTTTTGGAGCCTTGGCTATTGGAGCGTGGAGCACCATGGTGTTGAATTTAAACAATATGCGGGACATTGAGAATGATGAAAAATCCGGAAAACGAACGCTCGTTGTACTTATAGGAGCAGCACACGCTAAGCGATATCATTACTTTTTGGCGGTGCTGGGGTGCAGCGCTTGGGGAATCTTACTGTACCGAATCTCCGCTGAAACTCAAAGTTACCTCATCGGATTGGCTGGACTTCCGATGCTGTTCATTGCAAAACACCTCAGTCGAGTGGTATCGATACAAGAAGCCAAAGCCTTTGATCCTGAATTAAAAAAAGTAGCATTAAGTACCTTTTTAGCCTCCGTTTTATGCTATGCATTAAGCTTCTTTTAGGGCGCGCAATTATTCATAAAAGTTCCCTTGAATCTGTAATAATTCCTTAACTTTGTCGAGCAAAATTAACACGTATGAAAATCCTAGTTTGTATAAGTAAGGCTCCGGATACCACCTCAAAAATTGCGTTTACCAACAACAACACTGCATTTGATGAAAATGGAGTTCAATATATTGTTAATCCGTACGATGAATGGTATGCCTTGGTAAGGGCTTTAGAAATCAAAGAAACTTCGGGTGCTAATGTTACGATAATTACTGTAGGTACAGCCGCGGATGAAGCTATAATGCGCAAAGCATTGGCCATTGGCGCGGATGAAGCGGTGCGCATTGATGCCGAGCCTACCGATGCGTTCATGGTAGCGTCAGAGATTTCTAATTACGCAAAAACTCAAGGGTTTGACTTAGTACTAACTGGAAAAGAAACCATCAATTTCAATGGCGCTCAACTTGGAGGAATGATTGCTGAAGGATTAAATTCCCCGTATATCTCCATTGCCTCTAAACTGGATGTAAATGGTGCGATGCTGACCTTGGAACGAGAAATCACAGGGGGTGTTGAAGTAGTCGAAGTCTCGCTACCTGCTGTTGTTTCCTGTGCGAAAGGAATGGCAGAACAGCGTATTCCCAACATGCGAGGCATTATGGCAGCGCGCACAAAACCGTTACACGTATTGGCTCCTACCGTTACAGAAGCATTAACGAGCTATGTGACATTTGCCAGTACGCCAGCAAAATCTGGTGTTAAACTAATCGATCCGAACAACATGGATGAACTTGTATCCTTGTTACACAACGAAGCAAAAGTAATTTAACGATGAAAAATTTAGTATATATCAACGGGAATGGTCACTTGAGTAAAGCGGCTTTTGAAGTAGTCACCTACGCCAAAAAACTGGGCGGTAGCGTAACCGTGTTGGCGTCGGGAAAGATGGATTCCTCCCTTTTGTCCTCCCTTGGAGCCTATGGCGCAACGGAGGTTGTTATTAACCGTGGAATCAGGGGGAATGATGATCAGCAAATCGCCGCTTGGATTGCCACTAAAGCAACTGGGGTAGACAATATCATATTTAGTCATGACTTTCAAGGAAAAGCCATTGCTCCACGGCTATCTGTGCGTCTAAAGGCGGGATTAATTGCCGGTGCAGTTTCACTGCCTGAAGCCGACGGTTCCGTTAAAGTAAACGTATTCTCAGGAAAAGCGTTCGGATTTGTAAAAGCACATTCTGCACAACGAATTATTTCTTTATTGCCCAATAGCATTGCTCCAGAAGAATCTGGAACTTCCTGCCCGGTAGCTGAAATCACGGAAGAAATGGGAGCCACTACGGTACGCGTTCTTTCGGTTAAAAAGCCTGAAGGTGCTATCCCATTGCCTGAGGCAGAATTGGTTGTTTCTGCTGGACGTGGGTTAAAAGGTCCGGAGCATTGGGGGATGATTGAATCGCTCGCAAATTCGTTAGGCGCTGCAACTGCATGTTCCCGCCCGGTAGCAGACATTGGATGGAGACCTCACCATGAACACGTGGGCCAAACCGGAGTTGCTATTCGTCCAAACCTGTATATTGCCGTTGGAATTTCTGGTGCGATACAGCATTTAGCGGGAGTCAATGGTTCTAAAGTAATCGTGGTGGTAAACACCGATGCGGAAGCTCCATTTTTTAAAGCGGCCGACTATGGTGTCGTAGGTGATGCCTTCGAAGTAATTCCAAAACTCACCGAAGCGATCCATAAATTCAAAGCAGCTCAATAATTACTCAGCACCCATGGAAAAGGTTCTGCTGGAAATCACTGGAATAGAATATAGTCAAACGCACTCTGGTTCGTATGTCTTGCACCTTAAAGAAATTCATGGCAAAAGGCATATGCCTATAGTTATTGGTAGTTTCGAGGCGCAAGCGATTGCGGTTGAATTGGAGAAAATGAGTCCAAACCGTCCAATGACGCATGATTTATTTAAACCGATTCTGGATGTTTTTCACATCGTGGTAAAGGAAGTAATTATCCATCAATTTAGAGAGGGGCTTTTCATCGCCAAAATCACGTTAATGGGTGAAGATGGTATTCCAACAGACATTGATTCACGCTCATCCGACGCCGTTGCCATTGCTGTTCGTTTTAATGTCCCAATCTACACCACGAAGCAAGTAATTAATGAGGTCAACAACCTCAGTGAGGGGTATTCACCTTCCGAAGATTCATCAGCGGAATTAGACGATTTTGATGAAGATTTTGAGGAGGATATGGACGTTGAAGTGGAAGTAAAAGGACTTGGTATAGAAGAACTCGAGGCTCAACTCCTAGAAGCGTTAGAAGATGAAGATTACGAATTAGCAACAAAAATTCGTGACGAAATCAATAAGCGAAAAAAATAGTATCTTCAAGCCATGGAAACACTTGGCTCACCTTCGCATAACAATCCCATTAAACTGCAATTAACTATTCTTAGTTTTCTCCAATATTTCGTTTGGGGAGCGTGGTTGATTACCGTGGGAAAATATTGTACAATTACCAGGGAATGGTCCTTTACTGAATTCGGTGCCATTTTTACCACCATGGGTATTTCCTCGATTTTCATGCCCAGCCTGATGGGTATTGTTGCTGATAAATGGATCAATGCGGAACGCTTATTGGGCATTCTTCATCTTCTTAGCGGTATTGCCGTGGCATGCCTTCCCTTGGTGCAAGATCCCGGCATGTTTTTTTGGGTTACCCTAATTGCGATGATTTTCTATATGCCGACCATCGCGTTATCGAACGCTGTGTCGTATAGCATTCTTGGACAATTTAAGCTAGACCCCATGAGAACATTTCCTCCGATTCGTGTCTTTGGTACGGTTGGATTTATTATCGCCATGTGGGTTACCGATCTTACTGGAAACAGTGCCTCCGCCAACCAGTTTTACATCAGCGCTTTAGCTTCATTGGGCTTGGCGATCTTTTCGTTTACCTTACCTAAATGTGCACCCAAGGGAGGGTCAAACGAGGGAAAAAATATAATACAAATCTTGGGCTTAGATGCCTTTAAATTGATGCTCAATTACAAGATGTTTATTTTCTTTTTGTTCTCCTTGATGTTAGGAGGAGCACTTCAATTAACCAATATGTATGGAGACACCTATTTAAGTACGTTTGAAGCATTTCCAAAATATACAGAATCCTTTGCAGTAAAGCACTCAACGGTAATTATGTCGATTTCGCAAGTTTCAGAGACCTTGTTTATCCTTGCAATCCCCTTCTTTTTACGTCGATTTGGCATCAAGCAAGTGATGTTGATGAGTATGATTGCTTGGGTCTTACGCTTTGGTTTATTCGCTTACGGTAATCCAGGCGATTTACTATGGATGATCTTATTGTCATGTGTAGTTTACGGGATGGCCTTCGATTTCTTTAATATATCGGGATCGCTCTTTGTAAACTCATCCGTATCTGAAGATAAGCGCTCATCCGCTCAGGGATTATTCATGATGATGACCAATGGCTTTGGCGCTATTTTAGGGAGTTCCGTTAGCGGTCGATTAATTGACGCCTATTTTACGAAGTCCTTAAACACCGTTCAAGAGGTGGCGACTTATTACGACGTCAAGGTTTCTCATCCCATGATCACAGAACTCCTCAAAGGGAATAGCCTTAACGCAAATGGGACCCTCAGCAAAGCAATCATGGTGCAACAATGGGAACCGATATGGTTGAGCTTTGCTGGTTATGCGCTCGTGGTAGCCATTCTTTTCGCCATCCTGTTTAAGCACAAACACAATCCCGACGAAATCGGTGAGATTTCACACTAAATATCTAGTTTGTAAACGTTTTGAAGGGTAGAGTTATTGATCAAGGTAACGTCTAAATCTTTGATGAGGCCATCTGCCACATCATAAACCCAACCATGTAGGTGCAGATCAGATTTTCGTTCCCAAGCACCTTGAACGATGGATGTTTTCGCCAAATTACATACCTGCTCAAATACATTAAGCTCAACAAATCTATCCACACGAGCCTTTGGTTCTTTAATTACATGCAATTCTTCATAATTCATTCGATACACATCCTTAATGTGACGAATCCAGTTGTCAATTAATCCCACATGGGCGTTTGTCATGGCAGTTTGAACCCCACCGCACCCGTAATGGCCACAAACAATGATGTGTTTTACTTCCAATACATTTACGGCATAATCCAATACGGACAGCAAATTCATATCAGAGTGTACCACCATGTTGGCAATGTTTCTATGTACAAAAACCTCTCCGGGAGGGGCGCCGATAATCTCATTAGCGGGTACTCTAGAATCCGAGCAACCAATCCACAATACCGGAGGTTTCTGTCCATGAGCGAGTTTATTAAAAAAATCCGGGTCTTCCTGTAATTTATCAGCGACCCATTTTTTGTTGTTTTCTAACAGGCTATTATAATAAGTTTCCATAGTTTATTTGTTTAAATTAAATGCTGCCCTTGATAGAGCACCGTAATGTTTTTTGTTTTGGACGTGACTGAGATAAAATCAATTAACAGTTCCTGAATATCATAATCCAGTGATTTACTTCGTGTAGAATTAATTGTAACGTGTGTGCCATTAGGAATGTTCATTAAGGTATTCTTGATGCTGGCAATATTAAGAAAATTAACGTTTTCACCAAGTACGATTTCCGTACCATTTTCCGTAGTGATTACCTCGTGATTCCCTTTAAAATTACGTTTAATAATGTAGAAAATTGCGATTACTAAACCAATTCCAATCCCTTTCAGTAAATCTGTAAATAAAATGGCTATGATGGTGGCTATAAACGGGATGAATTGATCCCATCCTTTAGCAAATTGCGCTTTAATCAATTTAAAATTTGTCAGTTTATAACCCACAGAAATTAAAATGGCGGCAAGGGTTGCTAAAGGAATTAAATTCAGAATCGGAGCGATGAGTACAATGGCAACAATGAGCCAAAGTCCATGATACACCGCCGACATCTTAGATTTAGCTCCACCATTTAAATTAGCAGTTGAACGAACGATTACTTGTGTAACAGGTATTCCACCGAGTAAGCCCGTAATGGTATTTCCAACTCCTTGAGCCATCAACTCTCGGTTTGGATTCGTAATTGCCTTCTCGGGGTCTAAGCGGTCGATCGCTTCTACACTTAATAGCGTTTCTAAACTTGCAATGGCTGCTATTGTTAAGGCTACGATATACACCTTAGGATTATAAACAAACGAAAAATCAGGAAAATGCATTTGCATTTCAATGGATTTCCACGATGTCAATTGAGGAATCTGCACCAAATGTTCCTTAGCGATGTGCAAGTCATGTCCGCTTGCCGTCAAAAATATATTGATAAAAGTTCCAAAAATAATCACCCAAAGCATGGAAGGTATGTACTTAAAAAAGATAGATTTTTTAAAGATTGGGCGATCAAAAAGAATAACTAGGCCCAAAGAAATCAGGCCTATCATAGCAATTCCTGGATCAAGCGCCTTAACAGCATATAACAGTTCGGTTATGGTATTATGACCATCTTGTTGGAAAAAGGCTTCATCGCCCACATAATCTTTATCATACCCAATGAGGTGTGGTATTTCTTTTAAGATTAAGGTAATGCCAATAGCGGCGAGCATTCCTTTAATAACCCCACTTGGTAGATAATTTGCAATAATTCCAGCTCTAAGTAGTGCGAAAATTATTTGAAAGATTCCAGCTAATATAACGGCCAATAAGAACCCATTGAAAGATCCCAAGGTAGAAATGGAAGAAATTACAACAGTTATTAAGCCGGCAGCCGGCCCAGAAACACCAAGTCGGGAATTACTTAATAACCCAACAACGACTCCACCAATGATTCCGGCAATCAATCCTGAAATAGGAATTGGAGAAAAGCCCTCCACGGTGGTTGAAGCTAATCCAATCCCCAAACATAAGGGGAGCGCAACAAAAAATACAACAATGCTAGCGGGGAGATCCTCTCTCCATGATTTAAAAAGATTTTTCACAAGAAATTAATTAGGTTCGATGATTAAATAAGACAATAAACAACTAGGTTTAGCCTATTTCTGGGGGATAGTCAATCGAAAATGAAATCTCTTTATACTTCACATTGGCATTATGCCAACATCTTGAACCATGAATATCTTCATAATTAAACCTGAATTCATAGATGAGCGTTAATACGGAGGCCTCTATGGCAAGTTCTTCTTCAAAATCCTCTGAATCACTGGAATCATCATCGGCATCGCACCATTCAAGCACAATTTTCTTATCCACACAAAATGGTATACTGAGCTGCCCAATAAAGGCAAACAAAAAACAACAAATTAAGAGGCGATGAAACTTCAATTACGTTAAATTACATTAAGTTTTTTACCCACTTTCATAAATGCTGCAATGGCCTTATCCAAATCTTCCCGGGTATGTGCAGCAGAGATTTGAGTTCTAATGCGTGCCTGACCTTTGGCCACTACGGGATAAAAGAACCCGATGGCATAAACCCCTTCATTCAAAAGCTCATTCGCAAATTGCTGCGACAATGCCGCGTCATACAACATGATCGGAACAATTGGAGAATCCCCCGGTTTAATATCAAAACCGGCTGCGCGAATGCGCTCTTTAAAGTAAGCCGTATTTTCCTCTAGGCGATCACGCAAGGCGGTTGTACTGCTTAATAAATCAAATACCTTAATACTTGCGCCAACAATAGAAGGCGCCAGTGAATTTGAAAATAAATACGGTCTAGAACGCTGACGTAACATTTCAATGATTTCCTTTTTACCGGTAGTATATCCACCCATAGCACCACCTAAGGCTTTACCCAAGGTTCCAGTAACAATATCTACCTTGTCTTGTACACCGAAATGTTCCGGAACACCTCTGCCTGTTTTTCCAATAAATCCGGCCGAATGGCATTCATCCGTCATTACAAGCGCATCATATTTATCTGCTAGCGCACAAATCTCATCCATCTTCGCTAAATCCCCATCCATGGAAAATACGCCATCCGTAACGATAATTCGAAACCGTTGGGCTTGTGCTTTCTTCAACTGTTCTTCCAAGTCTTCCATATTCGAATGCCGATAGCGATAGCGTTGTGCCTTGCAAAGCCGCACCCCATCAATAATGGAAGCGTGATTCAGTTCATCGCTAATAATCGCATCTTCCTCAGAAAACAGAGGCTCAAAAACACCGCCATTGGCATCAAAGGCTGCCGCGTATAAAATGGTGTCTTCCGTGCCATAAAATTCTGCGATTTTTCGCTCTAAGGTTTTATGAATATCTTGGGTACCACAAATGAATCGAACCGAAGACACGCCAAAACCATGGGTGTCTAATGCCTCTTTCGCGGCTTGAATAACTTCGGGGTGAGAGGAAAGGCCGAGATAATTATTCGCACACATAATCACCACATCTTCGCCTGTACTCACATGAACATTGGGGCCCTGAGGCGTCGTAATAATACGTTCCCTCTTGAGTAAACCCTGTTCCTCAATCGTTTGTAGCTCCGTTGACAGATGTGCTTGAATTTTTCCGTACATGATTATTTTTTTGAATATTTCCGCATGCGCTTTTCCAATACTTGCGAAAGCAGGTGTGCTTCCTTTTTGGTTAATTTTTTTCCGAATTTAATCATTTTACTGTAGTAATCGAAAAAGAAGCGCTCGCCTCCATTCACCCATGGCGAAGATTCCCACACCGATTGGAATGATTTCTCTTCCGGAATATCATAGGATAAGTCCGTGATGTTTTCGAAATAATAGGGAGTGCTCTTTCCGTAAGACCGAATAGATTTCTTAAGATGCATTCCGATTTCGTCAATCTTAATAAGTTCTTGTCCCCAAACTAACCATAAAAATGAGCGTCCTACCCGTATGGCATAATACACCCAAAACGCAAGAAATACCCAAAGTATAATGCGCTCTTGTTGCGTTAATTTCACCGCAATCATAGCCCACCACGTAACCGCACCAATGGTAATCCACATCCCCAACCAAGCGCCCATCAGGGCTATTACCCAAGGCTGTTTTTTAGGAAGAATTACAATCGTGGTCTTAGTTGCATGGTCGATAAAACTGATGCGCTCACTTATTTCAGTCATTGATTACCGTTGGAGTTGCAAAGGTAATACACCGTTTTGAATTCGAATCAAATACAACCCATTAACCGCTTGCATTAATTCAAGCACCTGAACCTCAGAGTCAATGTTATAGCTGGCCACTGTTCGACCTTGCAAATCAATAATGGAAAGCTCTTGCCCCAAATAATTGGCTAAGCCACTTAGGGTAATTATCCCTGCTGTAGGATTTGGATAAACAGAAATCCCCAGAGCACTCAAGTCTTCGATACCAAGAACCGTAATTTCCTGCACTGTAGTATCTGCTTGACCACACGCATTGGTAGCAATCAGGGTTACGGTAAAGGTGCCTGGAGTGGTAAATAGGTGCGTGGGTTGCGTTTGCTGGGAGGTGTTTCCATCTCCGAAATCCCAATCAAATCCATTTGCATTTTGCGAAGTATTGGTAAGGGTTAATTGGCCCCCATTCAAATTGAAGCTAAATCCAGCAGTTGGCTGTGCTCCGAGATTAATATTCAAGGTAGCCGCCGTACTTGAGCCACAGGAATTACCTGCCGTTACGGAAAGAATACCCGGTGTATTATCCAAGGTTAGTGAAATGGAATTGGTCGTACTCATACCTAGCCAGGTTGCAGGAAATGTCCAACTGTAATATGCAGAAGGGTCGTTGGCGACTGAATACGTTTCCACAGCGTTCGGACATGGAGCTGCATTTCCTTGAATGACCCCAGGTGTTGCGGGTAGGGTTTCTACTGTAATGTAAGCGGTATCTTGAAAACTACTTAAGTTGATTCCATCACTCACGGTTAAAGAAACGGCATAGGTTCCGGGTTGGGCATAGCTTACTACTGGATTAGCAACGGAAGAAGTGGCTGGTGATCCACCCGGGAAACTCCAGGTCCAGGAATTGATGACTCCACCGGTAGTTTGATCAGAAAACTGCACCGGAGTATTCACACATACCGTGGAAGGATTTCCATTAAATTGAACGGCTAAAGGACTTGATAAATTATTCCATTTCCACATGCCATTGGTTGTTGCGTTTGTATTAAACCACCCTGACCAACCGATGGAAGGCGTTAAAAACTCACAGTATAAGTGCTGTTGGTTATCGATTAGTGCCCATGTTACCCCACCATCAAGCGAATACGAAGAACCCGATCCACCGGTTGCAGCTCCTGTGGTGAACAGGGTATTGGTATTCACTATGGCACACAATCCATTGGAGAAAATCGGCCCATTGGTCGCCAATTGAATCCACGTAGACCCCGCGTTTGTTGATTTATACACTGCGCCTCCATTGGTGACGATGTAACCTGTTGAGGCAGAAGCAAACGAAAAATTTGCACTGATGTTAGCTCCGGCAAAGTCCAAAATCGGAGAGGTATACACTGCCCACGTAGCGCCTTTATTTGATGAATGAAAGATTCGGCCTTTATTCGTTGAAAACCAAACACTATTTCCAACTACATCTAATTGGCGCGTATAACCATATTCCCCAGAAAGTGGATTAGGAATGTTGGCCCCCGATACTAAGGTCCAATTGGTTCCACCATTGATTGTGCGATAAATTTCGAATTCTCCATTGATGGGGTCGCCCATGCAGAATCCTTCGTTCGCATCCCAAAAATGAACAACATTGGTGAATGAACTTGCATTACTAAAAGTAGCTGTTGTTTGCTTGGTCCATGTTGATCCACCGTTGGTGGTTTTCCAAATTCCTCCCAGCTGACCTGCAGCATTCGGATAAGCGGCCAACCATGCGGTAGTAGAAGAAATCCCTTGAACCATGGAGATTCCTAGGCCGGCATTCCCCACGTTAATATTTCCGGGGGTCCATGTGGTTCCGCCGTCCGTGGTTTTGGCAAATTGTTGCACATTGGCATTTGCTCCACTGCCGTCGTAAGCCGTTGCCCAAACCACGTTTTGGTCTACAATGGATATCCAATGTACCCCACGATTAGCTGCCGAGAATCCGGAATTTTGTATGATCCAATTTCCGTAAGGAGGTTCATTGACCGTGATGTAGGCATTCTTGGTTTCTATGTCGGAGGATTGCGAATTCGTTACGGTTAAGGTCACCGCATAGGTTCCCGAGGTGCTGTATGTAATGTGCGGAGGTGTCATCCCGCTGAAGGTCCCTGGTGTTCCACCAGAAAAACTCCATTGGTATGAGGTAATGTTATTTCCTCCGGTGGCACAATTTTCATAGAACAATACTGAATCTCCTTCAAATATGGTAGTAGGGATTGCAAAAAAGTTTGCCACGGGTGCTCCAGGCACCAAGCCTTGACTCGCACATTGTACGGCAGCGAGTGCGTCGATCCGCGGACCCATGTTTTGATTAATATTTACACCACTACTGAGTAGGCAGCTTAACACCTGAGCCGGGGTTAAGGTAGGATTTACGCTAAGCATTAATCCCACTAAGCCTGCTGCAAACGGAGTTGCCATGGAAGTACCTCCCATTTTTGCATACGTATTTCCTGCTGCGGAGTATACGGTACTTAATAAACCGCCGTTGGAATATCCGCCGGGAGCTGCGATGTCCACATAGGGCGTTGCGCCGTTAAAATTTGAAAAGCTTGAACGTTGATCGTTGGCATCTACGGAACCCACACAAATTACATTGTTGTAGGCACCGGGGTAATGCAGGGTAGTTACGTTACTATTTCCTGCTGCTGCCAAAAACACTACATTCGGGTATGCATTGATCAAGTTTTGAAAGGCCTGAGACGGACTGGTTCCTCCAAACGACATGCTTACTACATGTGCCCCATTCTCACAAGCCCATTGAACGCCTGCGTAACCATACCATACCGACCCGGACGAGGAAGCGCTATTGGGAGTACATTTGACACCGATTAATTCCACATTTCCACCAAGGCCAGCAATGCCCACGCCGTTATTAATATCTGCGGTAGCTAAGCCTGCGCAATGGGTTCCGTGCGACCATCCTTGGTCTTGCGCATGCGCAATTGGGGGCGCTGCGTTGTTGTCGTTATCCGCTACATCATATTGTTTAAATGCCGTTAAGTCGTTGTGGGTAGAAAAAACCGCATTATCAACAATCGCGACTTTAACTTGAGATCTACCCTGGGTAATATTCCATGCATTCTCAGAACCTACGAGGGTATGATACCACTTATTTGTACCGGTATGGCTCGGATCGTTTGGAACAAAGCCTGTGGAATAAATGGGTTCTTTTTCTACGTAAAGCACATCAGCTACTTTTTGCAATTGATTCAGGTAGGAATTAATGTGCGCATCATCGGTAAAATAAATGCGATAGATGTTCATGAGCGAAGGCTTCATGGTAAAGTAGGAAGGCCGTTCCAATTTGGTGACACCGGCATCTTGGAAGATTGTTTCCAGGAAAGGATAGGTTGTTATCTCTTCTAAGAGCGCAAATTGATTGGGATCTGATTGCTTAAGATTCAAGCGATTGGGTTGTATGTCTCCCTTCAATTGAAACATTAACACACCGGGCAAAAAGGACTGGGTGAACCCAATGAAACTAAAGACCGATAACAGGCAAAAAAGGATAAAAATTCTCATAGTGTAAGTTTTGGTTAAAGTTAAATAAAAGCGAAACAATGCGCAACAAAAAACCCCGACCAAGGCCGGGGTTTTTAATGATTTTTATCTGATTAATAATTCCACAAGTCGGTTTCCCAAGTTCTCATGTTCTCTTTAATCTTTTCAGCTTCATATAAGGCATCAACCCCGTAACGGTAATCCTCAATTTCACGATCAAATTGATCAGTCGCTCGGTAAATGGTGCCTGAAAACATACGCTTCCAAAAGAAATCATCATAGGTCATCCACTGTGCATCGCTCTGGTTGTTGTACACATAGTAATTTACCATCACATTGCGCAACTCAGGGAAATAGAGCCAGAAGAGTTCTTTTTCAATTAGAGAGGTATTTGCAGAAATCGGAATTCTAACACCAAGAAGAGTAGCAGCCTCCAATGAGTTTTTAAATGGTTCTTTTACTACTAATGCCCCACGCTGTGAAAAATTGGAATCTATTGTATACCTAGCCACTGGAGCAATGGAAATTATTCGCTTATCTAACATGGAACGTTCCTTATCAAAGAACCAATCCTCTTTAATATTGTACGCGGTAATCATTTCTGAAGAAAGATAAAACGTCTTTTTCTTTGTTTGCAAATCCTTTGGAATGCCTGTTGCTAAAGTCTGAACCATCGCTTCATTCCACGATTGCTCTAAATAAGGGTCTAGAGCAAAATCAATATCAATTTGTGAACGCCAAGTCGAGGTATCTACTCCAAGTGGAGGAAAATCCTGTTTCTTAAAATCATTCATCCACGCTTTGAATGTTGTTAAAGCAGGATTTGTTTGATAAGTAGACTTAACCCCCATAAAAATAGTCTCCCAAATATCACCATCCTGAAAAATTCCAATTCTTTTATCAATTGTTTTACGATACCAATCATTTTTACTGAAATATGAATCTTGAGGGTCTTTAGTATACTTTTTAACAGGATATTTAAAACTATATCCATCCTCCATCTTATAATCAAAATCAGTAGTATCAGCAACAAGATACATTGTCAAATCACCGTTCATAAGATGTTGCTGTATGATAGTCCATAACGACAACCTTTCTTGATTTCTTATCCAACCTTTATGCTGGGTAATTTCACTTCGATTCTTCAATGGATAATCCGTGAATTCTGCGGTAAATTTTTCGTACGGTTGGAATAAAGAATAGTTCATCTTTTCTCGAGCGTCTATTCTTGAAAACAAACGCTTAGACCAAACGTAATCTGCTAAACGAACATGTTCATATTCAATTTTCGATCTTACCGGAATTTCATCTTTTATTACAACACCATCTAAAACTCCGTTGTCTTGCGTATTTTGAGGACCACGTAAAAGATCGTTAACTGGCTGCCCATTAACAAATACGATAACAACCAATAATTTAAGCAAAAACGAATATTTTAACATAGCTACACTTTATTGAATTGTAAATGAATGTTTAAACGAATAGGGTTTCTTATTGTCCTTTCTTATGACCGATATTGTGGCACCTGCCTCTGAACCCGGTGCAAAAGACCTTAATGCAGAGCCGGGAACAATCCCTCCCTGAACCGTTTGACCGCCTATTTTCACAGATGTAACTTGATAACTAACTCCTTCTAAAACTCCGTCGAGTTTCACTAAAACTTGACCGCCATTCTTACTTAACCGATCCGTAATACATTTTGGTGAAGGAAACGGAATACATCTTACTTTTTGAGCGAATGAAAACGATTTATCGTCCTTATTCTTTCCTGTAACACGTATTTCAATCGGCTTAGCACTAGGTGTAACTCTTGCAATATAATATTGACCTTTCTTAGCGCATGGTCGCCCTCCTATGGAGACAGACATTGACTTAATGTTTGTACCACCCGATGAAGCAGTAATTTTATTGTCCCAGTCAGCATATAACACTGCTGTTTCCGGCAAACCTATCGATCCACCACCTTTTTGAGCGATAAATACTTTGGTGGTATAATCTTTCCATTTTACGGTTCCCATTTTATTGGCAATTCCTACAGAACCTTTGATTTGCATTTCGTTAGAACCGGATGCAGTCATTTCAAGGGTAGCAACACCATCTTTAACTCCTTTCAATGTGCCTTGTCCTGGCTTAACTTTTGGTTCTTTATCAGAATCAAATGCAGCCATCCAAACTGCCACTTCAAATTTGTCTCCAGATTCTACGACCGCAACTGACGGATAGGCCATTGCCATAATCGTGTTGAAAGAGTATTCACCTGTGGAGATTCTACTTTTAATCATCCCAACTGCCTTGGCACGTGCTGCTAATATTTCGTACTGTAGCGTCGACAACGAGGCAATTGCTGCAATCATTGGAGAATGATAAAAGGTACGACCTAACCAATGCACATTCTTTGAGATATCGCCATCATGCCCATAATCATCTAATTCATTCTTCGTTAGTTCCGTATATAAAGTAACTAATTCAGCTACATCTGCAGCATTCGGTTTGTTGCCTTTTGTAACAAGACTCGTTACATCTTTTTCCAAGGATTTATTATCGGCAAACTTATCTACAGCACCTTTGAGTACTACCGAATATCCCTTTCCTTCAACTTTGTATGTCCCACAAATTTCAACTAATCGTTTTCTATAGTTTTTGTAAGGTTCCCATACTTTCTTAATTCCGACACCTGACTTATCAATGTTTTCTAATTCTTTAATACCAAGCTCACGCATTGGAGTATCGAATTCATCTTTAGATTGAAGTGCGGTTAAATTCAACTTTGATGGACGCAAAGGGTCATTAGCACTATATTTTACCCAAAGAATGGCATCCTTATCGTTGTCTTTTGGGGTAGGGTTTAATTCCCCTAACTTTTCTAGCAACAACAACTTCGCATCATCGATATTTTTAATCACCACCTGGGTTTCTTTATCGATATCTGCTATTGTTTTAAGAGCTACCTCTATTTTCTTGCGTTTTGCAGCTTCCTCTTCACCTTTTGATGAAGCCATTTCTTGACTTAAGTCAGCTTTAAGCTCATCTCCACGATCTAGTTGTGTTAGTGCACCTTTTTGTATGTTCGCTTCAATCGCAACAAAGGCATCCAAGATTTGTTTTGATACGTTCAAGGCCAAGAGCGCCGTGAGTACGATGTACATCATCGAAATCATCTTTTGCCTTGGGGTTTCCTTACCTCCTCCCATTATTTCTTACTTTTTTAATGTTATTATTTATTTCTAGAAAAATGGTTTCTTATGAACGCATTGCTTTCAACATGTTACCGTATACGTTGTTCAAGTCCGTTAGGTTTTGAGCAAGTACCGCCATGTTCT
>CANHHA010000037.1 GCA_947460825.1 Flavobacteriales bacterium | reverse complement strand
TAGCCTAAAACCACAACAAACCGCAGTAGCTATTGTGGGGCGTCTTGCCCCGATAAAAAATCATCACTTGTTCATTGATGCCGCTGCACTAACGCACCAAAAATACCCGGAGGATTTTATGTTTTACATTGTGGGGGATGGGGAACTTCGGGAAGCGCTTGAAGCGTATGTGGCTGAAAATCATCCAAGGTTAGTGAATTCGCTTGTATTTAAATCTTGGGTCACTGACATGATCGAATGCTACCCAGCAATGGACATCGTGTGTTTAACTTCATTCAATGAGGGGACACCCGTTTCTTTAATTGAGGCACAGGCGAGCGGTATCCCTGTAATTAGCACCAATGTTGGGGGGGTAAAAGACATTATCGATGTGAACCAAACAGGATTAATCCTTCAAGGGAATTCTTCAGATGAGCTTAGTAAATACCTTGTTGAATTGCACTTAAATAAGAATCTGAGGATTAAAATGTCACAAAATGCTTGTAACTTTGTAAAAGAAAAATTCAGTTATCAACGCCTAGTAGCAGATGTGCACCAATTATATACGAGCTTATTGGCCAATGAATAGCAAACAAATGATTTTTGGCGTCCTTTTGATATTAAGCAGTTCATGCGGTGTATACAATTCCAATAAGTTACTCGCTCCTTCGAAAGATCCATCGTATACTATTTCGTCGTATGACGGTCAAACCACGGTTGAAAAAATCCAAACCGGCGATGAATTAATGATCAAAATCTATCCAAATTCGGGAGAACAAGCCTTATTGTCAATCGCAGCCCTTAGTGAAGAACAAAACCCTGCGGTTCAGGGATCCGGATTTGTTGTAAATCCCACAGGCGAAATCAACCTGCCCTTACTAGGCAAAATTTCTGTTCAGGGCTTGCGCTTAGAGGAGCTTGAAGCACAATTAGCGGAAAAATTAGGAAAGATAATACAGGCGCCCTATGTAGAAATAACCATTGTAAACAGACGGGTATTATTATTTAATGGTAAAGCCGCTGGTCAAGTAATTCCCTTGAAGAATGAAGGAACTACCCTAATGGAAACATTGGCAATAGGTGGCGGAGTCAAAGATTATGGTAAGTCAAACGAAATCAAGCTTTTCCGGCAAGAAAACGGAGAGCGAAAGATATACGAATTCGATCTATCAGAGATGAATCAGTTAAAAAACACGGATGTTATCATCAAAAATCGAGATATTATAGTCATCAATCATAATCCAAGGAATGTGCAAAATACCTTGAGAGAGATCGGTCCTTGGCTAAGTATTTTAACCAGTGGGTTGGCCATATTTTCAATCTTCAGTAAACTATAATGAAAGAAAAGTTGATTGTTAACGACCAATTCAATCCGTTAATTTTAAGAAACATCTTAGCGAGGAATTGGTATAAACCCGTATTACTTATTGGAGTTTTATTCATCCTCTCATTTTTATACCTAAGATATACAAAACCTCTTTATAATTCACAAGCAATCCTTCAACTCGTACAATCCAATAAAGTACAACAAGTATTAGGAGATGCTGCGCCATCCATGCAGGAAAATAATTTATCTAAGGATGTTGAATTATTGAGGTCGTCCATTCTATTTCAGAATGCTGTTGAAAATCTAAACCTAGATGTAAGCGTTTACAACGAAGGGAACCTCTTAACCGAAAATCTTTATGGGCATACGCCTTTTTCCATAACAGTAAAGGACTTATACGATTCTTCATTCTGCGGAAATAAAATACAGCTAAATCCGAGCGACAAAGGAGACTTTGAGCTGAGCTATGAGTACCAAAAAATCCCGCAACAAATACATGGAAATCTAGGTGTTCCAATTAAAACAAGACTGTTTAACATCGAAATTAAAACCAATGATCATTCTGCCTTTAAACGCATTTTGACTTCGGGTAAGTTATACCTTCAATTCAATGATAAAGCAGCAATCGTTCGATCATTACAAACGGGGCTAAGTATAACTCCAGTTGACGAAAATGCACGGACCATCGAGATTTTGTTTCAACATGAGAATCCAAAATTGTGTTTACATCTCGTTCAGTCCGTTATTAATAGCTATCTGAATTTTGAAAAATATAAAAAACAAGAAGAAAGCAGTCAAACCATCGCATTTATCAATGGCCAATTAGATTCTTTATCGCTTGTATTGGATCATTCCAAAGACAGCTTAAGCAACTTTCAGCGCAATCAAAATCTACCAAGTATCGAATATGAGGAATCTGACATTACTGGGAATCTCTCCGCATATTCGAAACGATTGGGCGAAATAAACGAAGAGCTTAACGCCGTTAAATATGTAAATACCCGAATCTCTGCAGATGTTTCACGAAATGAAATATACCGAATACTCCCTGAATTGGTAGGTCGAAGAAGTTTTGAAGGATCGATAACTCGTCAAATAGAAGAATTAAACAAACTCTTAGAAACCAAGGAGGATTTATTGCAAGACATAACGTACGAAAGCAGTAAAGTTCGATTAATAAACGAACGTGTAGCCAATCGAATTCAAGGAGTTAAGAAAAGCTTAAATGCGATTCAAGAGCGGTTGATGCATGAAAAGCGCTTGCTTGAAAGCCAATTGGCAAGATATGAAGGTAAATTATTGGGATTACCAGAGAAAACCTCTGAATTCAACCGTCTAAAATACATGGAGGAGTTGAATCGTGAATATTTCAACTTATTTACACAGAAAAAGATTGAATTTCAAATAAATAATGCCGGATTTTCAAGTGAAAATAGATTGTTGAGTTTACCGGTACTCGCATCATCCCCAGTTTCCCCGAACCCAAATCGCACCTACCTCATTGTAGGCCTAGGAGGAGTTCTACTGGGTGTTGCGTGGTTATTATTCTATTATTTAACCTACAATGAAATCACGTCCCTAGCCGACCTTAAGAGCTTATTACCAGCAACAACCACCATTTTAGGCAGTGTGCCGCTTTACAAGCAGCGAATGAAGCACTCACAAATCGTAATCAATAGATCTCCAAAATCCCGGATATCAGAATCGATTCGAAACATCAAATCAAACCTCAATTTCATCAATAAGGATGCTCAATTAATAGCCGTTTCATCCTCCATCTCCGGGGAAGGAAAAACCTTTGTAATCATGAATCTAGCAGCCACATTTGCTACGTCGGGAAAACGATGCATTATTTTGGATTTAGATTTAAGAAAGCCGAAGGTACATCATGGGTTTAATACCGACAATCTCAAAGGCATGAGTCAGGTGTTGTCTGGGATTATGACCTTGGAAGAAGCGATTCAATCGTCCGAGATTCCAAACCTTGACTACATAACTGCCGGTCCAATACCGCCGAATCCATCGGATTTAATCCAAAGCAAAGCCTTAGAAGCCACCATCGATACCTTAAAAAAAACATACGATATTGTCTTAATTGATAATCCTCCCGTTGGGATTGTCTCAGATGGAATAAACCTCTTATCAAAAGCGGATATTCCGATTTACGTATTTAAAGCGAACTATTCAAAACGAATCTTCGCCAATCAACTGATGCAACTTTTCGAGATCCAAAAAATCGACAAGATTAACATTATTCTTAATGCAGTTCCTTCTGGCGGTTCATTGTATGGATATGGGTACGGATACGGATATGGTTACGGATATGGTTACGGATATGGTGGGTACTATTCCGATGACGCCGACGAATCGTGGTGGAAAAAACTCCTGTCATGGGTAAAATTCAAGAAAAAAAGGAATGGAAATTAGTAAATTCAATATCCAGGGCTTAAAACTTATTACTCCAAAAAGATACAGCGATGAGCGTGGATTTTTTATGGAATCGTTTCAAACACATCGGTATACGGAGGTGATTCAAGAACACTTTGTGCAAGATAATATTTCCAATTCCAAAAAAGGAGTAATCAGAGGTTTACACCTTCAAAAACCACCAAATGCGCAGGGGAAACTCGTTCAAGTATTGCGTGGCTCCGTAAGTGATGTTGCCCTTGATTTAAGAAAATCCTCCCCTACCTTCGGCATGCATGTGCAGATAGAACTCAGTGCGGAAAATGGTCATCAGTTTTATATACCTCCCGGATTTGCGCATGGGTTTCAAGCCTTAGAAGACGACACGATATTTCTATACAAATGCACGAATTTTTACGCTACAGAAGACGAGTTAACCATTCGGTGGGACGACCCCATTTTGGACATACAATGGCCGATTATCCCGGCAATTACATCCCCTAAAGATGAACAAGGATGGTGGTTTAATGAATTCAAAAGTCCGTTTTAGCCTATGCCATTGTTTGTAAAATTACTGTTCTATTTTTTGGGAACCATGGGCTTTACCCTGCTTACGGTATTCTTACTTCTCGGGTTTGCAAAATCACTCGGTATTCGAAGTAAAAACGACATCAGCGTGCGTTGGAGTAACACGTCGAAACCTTCACTTGGCGGAATTGCAATCTTCGCCTCAGTTTTTATGGCGATCATCATCTACTTGATTTCTCATCCTACTGAGAATATTTTTGGAAACCAACGATTTCTATTTTTCTTTCTAGGGATTTCTCTCGCTTTCTTCATGGGGTTGGCCGATGACGCCTTTAACACACGTCCCTTAATTAAATTAGTTACGCAAGTAATCTGCGGGCTAAGTGTTGTTGCGAATGACATGCTGATCCCTGCAACGAGCAATTATTGGATTGACGCAACACTCACCATAGTCTGGGTGATAGGCTTAATGAATTCATTAAATATGTTAGACAACATGGATGGGATTACCGCAAGTGTAGCCATCAGTATCCTACTCATGCTATTAGCCTTTGGATTATTTTTCAATTCGTCTACCGTAGACATCCACACCTTTATAATTATAGGATTAGTTGGTTCATTAAGCGGTTTTTTATTCGTTAACGCCCCTCCTTCAAAGTTATTTATGGGGGATTCAGGAAGCCAACTTATCGGATATGCCATTGCTTTTTATAGCATTTATCACCTGTGGTACAATGAACCAAGTCACCCCCCTTTTTGGGTAACGTTTTACGTAGCACTGATGATTTTAGCTATTCCATTTGTAGATACTTTTACTGTTTCATTCAACCGAATCAAACAAGGAAATTCGCCTGCTAAAGGAGGCAAGGACCACACCACTCACCACTTGGTATATCTAGGATTTACGGAACGTCAAACGTTTTTGTTTGTTGCCATAACCTCCATGATTCTTGGGGCTTCCGGACTTCTAGTGTTTTACCTTTACACGTTAAATCTTCATTATTTTTCGCTACTTCCTGTGTTGCTTTTTTTTCCTGTCTTTTATTTTCTTTTCAAAAACACCCATGAATTTCAAGCGCCTAAAAACAACAATCACCACCTGGATTAGCCTTTCCTTGGTATTCGCTGCATGCAATCCCCCGGAATCAACCCCTCCATCAAGAGGCCTTGTTAAGCACACAAATCAGGCCCCTAAGTTGCCTGAGGAAATGGAATTTTTTAATCAATCACTTTCGCTTTCGGACATAGATATCAAAGAACGGCTAGACCGTGAAATGCTGGTAAATACCTATTTTCAAAGCAGTACGAGTTTAGCCATTAAACGATCTACACGATATTTCCCAACCCTTGAGCGCATTTTAAAAGAAGAGGGAGTACCCGAAGATTTCAAATACCTATGCGTTATCGAAAGTAACTTAAGTAATGTAATCAGCCCTGCTGGAGCAGCTGGATTTTGGCAATTTATGCCCGGTACAGCGCCAGAGTACGGCCTCAAGTTCACCCCTGAAATTGATGAACGCAATCACCTGGAAAAGAGCACAAGAGCAGCATGTAAATTAATTAAAAGCAATTATCGCTTACTTAACGATTGGGTTAATGCCTGCGCCGCATACAACCGCGGACCGGGAGGACTCCTAAGAGACATGGAATCGCAGGGAGTTAAACACTTTTTTGATACCGAAATGAATCCGGAAACCGCGCGATATGTATTTAGGATAATGGCCTTAAAATTAATTATGGAACATCCATCCAAATATGGGTATCACATCCCTCCCACGGCAAGATATTTACCCATCGAAAGCAAGGAAATTCAAATTAAAATACCCATCAAAAACCTGGCGCTTTGGGCTCGCCAACAAGGCACTAGCCTTAAAATTATTCGCCTTTTGAATCCATGGATCTTAACCAATCAACTTTCATTAAACGCTATTCCATGTAAGGTAAAAATTCCCGCAAACAAACAAGTACTTGGGGTGTTTAAAAAATAGAACACAACCCATGAATGAACACGAATCGATTAAGGTATTTGGCGCGCGAGCGCACAACCTAAAAAACATCGACCTCACCTTTCCAAGAAACAAACTCATCGTGTTCACTGGACTCAGCGGAAGCGGAAAAAGCTCCTTGGCTTTTGATACCATATTTGCCGAGGGGCAACGGCGCTATATTGAAACATTCTCTTCCTATGTGCGGCAATTTATTGGAGGATTGGAACGTCCGGATGTGGATAAAATAGAAGGATTAAGTCCCGTAGTTGCCATAGAACAAAAAACCGTTTCACGCTCACCAAGATCAACCGTAGGCACCATCACAGAACTCTCAGATTTTTTTAGACTTCTATATGCTCGAGCCGGTACCGCTTATTCTATGGTAACTCAAGAGCCCATGGTGAAATATACGGAACGAGAGATCACCGAACTGATCTGCACCCGATATGCCGGTAGGAAATTCGCTGTACTCGCCCCCAAAATTAGAGCGCGAAAAGGACACTACAAAGAGTTATTTGAGCAGATCACGCGGCAAGGATTCACCAAAGTTCGGGTGGATGGAGAAGTGCGCGACATCACGCCGGGGATGAAATTAGACCGCTACAAAACGCACGACATTGAAGTGGTGATTGATCGATTCACGGAACATGTTTCGGATATTGAGCGCGTTTACAAAGCAGTTGGAACAGCCATGAAAATGGGAGCGGGTATTATGATGGCAATTGATTGGACAACCATGGATGCCTCCTATTTTAGTAGAAGTTTAATGTGTCCGAGCAGTGGGATTTCTTATCCAGACCCAGAACCGAACTTATTTTCATTCAATTCACCCTATGGGGCCTGTGCTCCATGCAGCGGGCTTGGGGAGGTAAGTGCTGTAGATTTAGAAAAAATTATTCCAAATCCTGCCTTATCGATTCAAAAAGGTGGGATTGCACCCTTAGGTAGTTTCAAGAATAACTGGTTCTTTGAAAAGCTTCAGAAAATCGTTATTGCCATGGGGTATAGCCTCCAAACACCACTGGCTAGGTTCAGCGCGGATGAGGTCAATTTGCTCCTATATGGCAACGAGGATATGCACTTAGGAAAGGAGGACATCCAAGAACGATTCGAAGGGATAATTCAGTTCATGATGCGCTACAAAGAAGATGGTGATCCGGTATTACTTCGATGGGTAGAGCAATTCATGCACAAAACACCCTGTCCTACATGCCAAGGATATCGACTAAAACAAGAGGCGCTTCACGTTAGAATTGCAGGTAAACATATCGGGGAAATCTCTTCCATGGATTTAACTGAGCTCGAAGATTGGTTGCAGGATATTGATAGCAATCTCAGTAGTGATCAATACGTAATAGCTTCAGAAATCCTGAAAGAAATCAAAACGCGACTGCGATTCATTTTGGATGTGGGCTTGGGGTATTTAACCTTGGGAAGATCCTCTAAAAGCTTATCCGGTGGAGAAGCACAGCGTATTCGGTTGGCCACGCAAATTGGGACAGAACTCATCAACGTACTATACATTCTCGATGAACCTTCCATCGGCCTACACCAAAGAGACAATACTAAATTAATTAACTCCCTGAAGAAATTAAGAGATGCGGGAAATACTGTTTTAGTGGTTGAACACGACCGAGACATGATTGCAGAAGCGGATCACATTGTGGATTTTGGGCCCGGTGCGGGAATAAATGGAGGAACTATTGTATTCTCAGGAACCTATCCAGAACTCCTTGCATCTGAAACCATTACTTCCAATTATTTCAACGGTAGAGATCAGATTGAAATACCTACGAAACGTCGAACTGGAACAGGGAACTCGCTGGTCCTAAAAGGAGCACATGGAAACACCCTAAAGCATGTAAATTTGAAACTTTCCTTAGGAACCTTTACCTGTATTACTGGGGTTTCTGGAAGTGGGAAATCAACCCTAATTAATCAAACCTTATATCCCGTGCTGCGGAAGCATTTTTACCAAAGCCTCGGACAAGCCTTACCCTATAAATCGATTGCGGGTCTTGAACACATTGATAAAGTCATTGATATAGATCAAAGTCCGATTGGTAGAACACCACGTTCTAATCCTGTTACTTATACCAAGGTATTTGATGAAATCCGAAGCTTATTTGCATCCCTGCCCGAATCACAGATTAGAGGATACAAACCAGGGAGATTTTCATTCAATGTCAGTGGAGGAAAATGTGAAACATGCAACGGAGGTGGCCTTCGGCTCGTAGAAATGAACTTTCTTCCTGACGTCTATGTGACCTGTGAAACCTGCCAAGGGAAACGATATAACGCCGAAACCTTAGAAATTAAGTTCAAGGGAAAATCCATTTCGGATGTATTGAACATGCAAATATCGGAGGCCGTTCCCTTTTTTGAATCAATCCCAAAAATTCACCGGGTATTGTCTACCCTTGAAAGTGTAGGCATGGGCTATGTTACCCTAGGACAACCATCAACCACACTTTCCGGCGGAGAAGCACAACGGATAAAGTTGGCTACAGAATTATCTAAAAAAGCCACGGGAAACACCTTGTATCTCTTGGATGAACCTTCAACGGGGCTACATTTTGAAGATATTAAGCTTTTATTAAATGTGCTACATCGGTTGGTAAACGAAGGAAATACAGTGTTGGTGATTGAGCACAACATGGATATAATAAAAACAGCCGACTACATAATAGACATGGGACCAGATGGTGGTAAAGGAGGTGGTAGCATCGTGGCAGAGGGCACCCCTGAAAAGTTAATCCGAAGCCACATCGCACAATCCGATACCGCCGTCTTTTTAAAAGAAGAAATCAATCGAAATAAAATAATAAACAAAAGCTGACTTTATTTTTTATAATTTTGTCGTGCTAAAAAACATAAAACGTAAAACCATGGCAGTAGAAATTACAGATGCAAATTTTGACGAACTAGTAATGAAATCAGACAAACCAGTGATGGTCGATTTTTGGGCAGAATGGTGCGGACCATGTAGAATGATTGGACCTGCCGTAGAAGAACTTCATACTGAATATGCGGATAGAGCTGTTATTGGTAAAGTAAACGTAGATCATAACTCAGGCGTTGCTGCACAATTTGGTGTTCGAAGCATCCCAACTATTCTTTTTATCAAAAATGGAGAAGTAGTCGATAAATCGGTTGGAGCAGTACCTAAAGCTACCTTAGCTTCTAAATTGGACGCGATCCTTTAATCGGAAGCATACCCCCTACACATACATGGATAATTTTTTCCGAAGGCTCAAGTACTATGGAATCGGCTTCGGCATAGGCTTGATCTTTGTGGTGTTTTTATTTCAGCAGAAAGGGTGTTCATGGACTCCCGGCAATCGCGTTAAGTCTGCCATTCTTGAACGAATCATTTTCGTTGATTCCTTGGATGCGGCTTATCTGAAAACCAATCACCTCAGTAAAAAATCATTGCGTGCCTTTATTGAAAACGGAACGGTCTCCTTTCTGAAAAGCAAACGAAATGGCAGCGAAAAACTCTACCATTTCCATGGTAAATTAGGCCGGGTCAAATCCCTCGATTGCCTCATTGCATATCGAGAGAAAAGCGTTGTGGTGGACATCGATTTTGAACACTCGAACATCAAGCAATATATCCCGCTTCGTGGCTATGCCAAACCTTTCCTGCACAATAAGAAGAATTGGTTTTCGGGAAAATGGGAATTATACGACCTCAAAGGAATAGTAGCTTCGAATGCTCCTGAGAAATTCACGTCCCTGTTCTTAAAAAACGGTATGCTCGACTGTACTAAAAGCACCTTAAGTGGAAAGAAACCAAGCGCTTATTTCATCATTAAGAATCGATACACCAAAGACCTGGAGCAAGAATATCTCTTAAAATCGATTTGGTATCAAGAAAAAATAGAAATCAAAGACTTATCTGTTATTGACATCAAGAGTAACATTTAGTAAACGTTAATTGTTAATAATTCAAGGAACAACTTGAGTGAAGGGGAAGGATAAACGTTAATTTTGAACTATGGAATTTAGTGCCACACAAATTGCACAGTTGCTCGATGGTATTGTTGAAGGGAATCCTTCAGCAATTGTTTCGGGGCTCTCTAAAATTGAAGAAGGAAAAACAGGTGCCCTTTCCTTTTTATCCAACCCAAAATACGAATCCTACATCTACCAGACGGAATCTAGCATTTGTATCGTAAATGATACATTCAAGCCTTCCAAACCACTTCCAAGTACACTCACCTTGATTAAAGTAAAAGATGCCTATGCATGTTTTGCAAAACTACTAGAGGTATACCAAGCATCCATGCGAAAAGCACCAGGAATCGAACAGCCGTGTTTTATCGATCCGTCAGCCACCATTGGAACGGATGTATACATCGGGGCATTTGTGTACATCGGAGCTCATGCTATAATCGGAGATGGAGTCTGTATTTATCCGAACTCAACTATTGGTCAGGGCAGTAACATAGGTGCGCAAACAACGATATATTCGGGGGTTCAGATATACGACAACATGCATATCGGATCGAATTGCATCATTCATTCCGGTGTTGTCATTGGCAGCGATGGTTTTGGCTTCGCTCCAAACGAACAAGGTATTTTTGATAAGGTCCCACAAATCGGCAATGTGGTCATTGAAGACCATGTTGAAATTGGCGCAAATACAACCATTGATCGCGCCACAATTGGCTCAACTCGAATTAAAACAGGCGTTAAAATTGACAATTTATGTCAAATTGCACATAACGTGGAAATCGGAGAACACACGGCATTAGCTGCACAGGTTGGTATTGCAGGTTCTGCAAAGCTCGGCAAGCACGTGATGGTGGGTGGTCAAACTGGGATTAGCGGACATCTTCACATTGCAGACGGAACTAAGATTGTTGCTCAATCCGGAGTTCCCTCCAGTGTTAAAGAAGCAGAAATACTCATGGGAAGCCCAGCGATTCCTATCAATGACTTTAAACGCTCCTATATCGGTTTCAGAAAATTACCCGAAATGATGCGAGAATTGAGTGCATTGAGAAAAGAAATCAATGAATTAAAAGCGAATAAATCTTAACATGACCGAACAACAACATACACTCAAACAACCCGTTGCGCTAATGGGTGTGGGCTTGCATACCGGAGAAAAAGTCACTATCGAACTATGTCCTGCCCCAGCGAATCACGGATATAAATTTCAGCGCGTTGATTTAGACGATGCGCCAATCATTAATGCAGATGTGGATTTAGTGATTTCTACCGATCGCGGCACCACCCTTGAATCAAAAGGCGTAAGGGTCTACACGACTGAACATGTCCTAGCTGCACTTGTAGGCTGTGGGGTAGATAATGCCTTGATTAAAATCACCGGTCAAGAAATCCCGATTTTAGACGGGAGTGCCCTGCCCTATGTAAAAGCGATAGATTCCGTAGGAACGGAGGCGCAAGATGCAGAACGCATATACTTTGAATTGGATGAAAATATTCCTTGGGAGGATACCGAAAAGCACATTGAGTTTTTAGCGATCCCAGATAACGTATATCGCCTAACCGTCATGGTGGATTATAATTCTCCGGTCCTTGGCACGCAACATGCCAGTATGTATAATCTGGATGAATTTAAACAAGAAATCGCCCCGTGTAGAACCTTTGTTTTCCTGAGGGAATTAGAATATTTAGCTGGGAACAATTTAATCAAGGGAGGAGATTTAGACAATGCGATTGTACTTGTCGATCGCATGGATGTGTCTCAAGAAGAATTAAATCGATTGGCGAAATTACTGGGAAAAGAAAACCTTGAAATTGCCATCGAAGGCCTCGGCGTGCTTAACAGCCTTAAACTACAATACGAAAACGAACCAGCAAGACACAAGCTATTGGATATTGTTGGTGACCTAGCGCTCATCGGAAGGCCAATTAAAGCACATATTCTTGCGGCAAGACCTGGGCATTCTGGAAACGTTCGGTTTGCAAAAGTGCTTAAAGATCAAATAAAAAAACAGCAAGGAAAAGGTCGATATTTCGATTTAGCAGCCGACCCAATCTATACCATTCAAGACATCGAGCGAATGCTCCCACATCGGTATCCATTCTTATTGGTCGATAAAATCATTGAACTCCGAGAACATTCGATTGTTGGCGTGAAAAACGTAACCATGAATGAGCCCATTTTTACGGGACATTTCCCCGGAAACCCAGTTTTTCCGGGTGTATTACAAATAGAGGCGATGGCTCAAGTTGGCGGTATTTTTGCACTGAGCGGTGTAGAAGATGCACACCTTTACTCTACCTATTTTATGAAAATAGACAAGGTAAAGTTCAAAGCAAAAGTAGTACCGGGCGATACGCTCGTTTTTGAATTGACCCTTCTTTCTCCCATACGCAGAGGCTTAGTAGAAATGGCGGGAACAGCCTATGTAAACGGTAAACCAGTCATGGAAGCCGAAATGTTAGCACAAATAATTAAAGATAAAACGGAATGATTTCTGCCTTAGCTAGCATACATCCCAATGCACAACTCGGTGCGCATGTGAGTATCGATCCATTTAGCATGATTCATGAAAATGTAGTGATCGGAGAAGGAACGAAAATTCATTCCAACGTTGCCCTATATCCAGGAACACGGATCGGTAAGCATTGTGAAATTTTTCCCGGGGCAGTCATCGGAGTGATTCCGCAAGACCTTAAGTTTGAAGGGGAAGACACTACTGTTGAAATTGGAGACTATACCAAAATTAGAGAATGTGTCACGATTCATCGAGCCACGAAAGATAAGTGGAAAACGGTGATCGGATCGCATTGCTTACTCATGACCTATGTGCACGTAGCGCATGACTGTCAGATTGGGAATCACGTAATCTTAGCAAGTTATACGGGGCTTTCGGGTCATGTCACCATTGATGATTATGCCATCCTAGAAGGAAAAGTGGCAGCACAGCAATTCGTCCATATTGGCAAACACGCATTCATTGGTGGGGCCTCACTGGTTCGAAAAGATGTGCCTCCATATATCAAAGCCGCTCGAGAACCGCTGACATTTGCAGGAGTGAATTCGGTGGGTTTAAGAAGAAGAGGATTCAGTGATGAAGACGTTCGACTAATTGAAGACATTTATCGAATCATCTATGTTCAAAACAGCAATATTTCAAAAGGCACTCAAGCGATTGAAGAGGGCATTCCTCCTTCCCCGCTGAGGGATGAAATTCTGCGTTTTATTCAAACCTCTGATAAAGGTGTAATTCGAGGAATGATTTAATATGTTTCATCGTGGAGAACTGGTTACCCTAACCATCGATGCTTACGCCTTTGGCGGAAGAGGCATCGCGAAAATACCTACCGAAGAATCGCATTTTATTGTATTTGTAGATAACGCCTTTCCTGGTCAGGTTGTACGTGCAAGAATCGATGTAAAACGGAAGCATCATGCCGAAGCAAAATTAGTTGAAGTAATTAATCGCTCACCGCTCGAGGTCGTTTCAGATTACCAAGAAATTTCTGGGGCACCGTATATCTTTGTCCCACAAGAAGAACAACACAAAGCAAAGCTAACCTCTACCCTAAGTACCTTTTCAAAGATTAGCGGGATTCGAGATCTTGAACAAAAATTCGATGAGTACATTGCCTCACCTACGGTGTATTTTTATCGAAACAAAATGGAATATAGCTTTTCAAGCATTGAACATAACGTGGAAAGCGGAGAAGATGTTGACGATGCCTTTGCCTTGGGTTTTAAACGCAGGGGAACATGGTGGAAGGTAGAGAATTTAAATAAGCCCAGCGGTTTATTTGACAAGGAATGGGAAGAAAAATTAATCCTGCTGAGAACTTTTTTAGAAGATACAGACCTACCCGCTTGGCATCCACCACAAAAAAAAGGATTTTTCAGGCATATTATTGTGCGGAAATCTTTCCTGCACAATCAATTACTGGTGAATTTAGTTACCTCATCTGACGGGATTAAGCACTTTGACCGCAATGCGTTCGTTGCCAAATTACTGGAATTGCATGGAGATCGAATCGCGGGAATTCAACATACGGTTAATGATGATGTTGCGGACCGATCAAAGATAGAAAACGGGCAGACCAAAATGCTGTATGGAAAAACTTTTGTAGAAGAACAAATCCTTGGATTGACCTTTCAAATGCGCATGGAGAGTTTTTTTCAAACCAATCCGGCATGCGCAGAATTACTCTATAAAAAAGCGATCGATTATTTATTGGAAGACCTCCCTCCAAATCAAGAAATATTGGACTTATTCTGTGGGACAGGTACCATCGCACAACTCATTGCCACGAGAAATCCAAGTGCTCGAATTACAGGTGTTGACATCGTGCCTGAGGCGATTGAGGATGCCAAAGAAAATGCGAATAAAAACAAACTAACAGACGTGAGTTTTCATGCGGCAGATGTGGGTAAATTCCTTAAGGAACATCCGGAATATGAAGGCAATATCGGCGCGCTCATCCTAGACCCTCCCCGTGCAGGAATTGCTCCAAAAACGTTACTCAAAACGATTGCACTTGGTGCAAAACGGATTGTGTATATATCATGTAACCCATCCACGCAAGCACGCGATGCCTCCATATTGGTCGATGCAGGGTATGTCTTAGAGCGATTTTGCCTCGTGGACCAGTTTCCGCATACCGGACATATTGAGTCCATCGCTAAATTCATCAAACTATGATTGTATCCATAATCTCTATTGGAGATGAGTTACTTATTGGGCAAACCATTAATACCAATGCGGCATGGCTTGGAAAAGAATTATCACTCCTTGGCGCACGGATTCAACAGGTATTGACGATTTCCGACGACGAACAGATTATCCGAAAAGCCATTGACGAATCTACGGCCGACCTCTGCATTGTTACGGGTGGCTTAGGTCCAACAAAAGACGACCGCACCAAAAAAGTGTTAGCAGCATACTTTGACATGCCTTTGGTAGAGGATAAGGCTACACTCGATCATATAGCGGACTTTTTTGCACGTAGAAATCGCCCAATGCTTCCAGCGAATATTGATCAAGCACTCCTTCCAAATGGGTGTGAAATCCTTCCAAATCGCCTCGGAACAGCCGCGGGAATGTGGTTTAAGGCCAAGGGGAAATCGGTAATAAGCCTCCCCGGAATTCCCTATGAAATGAAAGGTATATTCCAAGAGGAAATACTGCCGCGGCTGCGTGAAAATTACAACCTAAACGCCCTTTACCATAAAACCATAATTACTCATGGCTCGGGCGAAAGTTTCCTTGCAGAACGAATTGCTGCATGGGAAACATCCTTGGAAGAGGCGAAGCTATCGCTCGCCTATCTCCCCTCTCCCGGAATGGTGAAATTGCGGATTGGGTCTCAAAAAGGAAAGGCAGATACCTTGTTAATTGAGCAAAAGATAAGCGAATTGCTAACACTTATACCTGAACTAATTGTTGGATATGGTGATGATACCTTATCGAGTGTAGTAGCAAAGCTCCTTGCAAACCAATATAAAACGATAGGCACAGTAGAAAGCTGTACGGCAGGAAGTTTAGCTTCTTCCTTTGTTAACAATTCAGGATCTTCGCAATACTACAGAGGCAGTTTACTGACCTATCAAACCGATATGAAATCGAGTTTACTGGGCATTGAACGCGAATATATTGACAGATACGATGTAGTAAGCGAGGAGGTTGTTAAACGGATGGCTGAAGCAGGAAAGGAACAACTTGGCGTAGATTACTGTTTAAGCACTACCGGTATTATGGGACCAAACGCTGGAGACTCACAACATCCCGTAGGAACTGTTTGGATTGGACTTGCCACAGATCGAGGAACGATCACGAAAAAATTCCAATTCGGAGATAATCGCCTGAGAAACATCGAAATGAGTACCTTAGCTGCCTTGAATTTATTGCGATTAGTACTGTTAGAGGAATAATACCCTTAGTAAACAGGTAAAAAATAAAAATCAATTTGCTTTTATCTCAAAAAAATCGTTTCTTTGCAGCCGCTTTAACTAAAAGTTTAATACATCATGTCGCGCATTTGTCAGCTAACAGGAAAATCGGTAATGGTAGGAAACAACGTTTCTCACTCCAACCGTAAAACGAAAAGAAGATTTTTACCAAACTTGGTAACTAAGAAATTCTTTATCCCTGAAGAAAATACATTCATTACTTTGAAAGTATCTACTTCAGCGATCCGAACAATCAATAAGAAAGGAATTTCTGCTTGTTTGAAAGATGCACGGGCTAAAGGATTTATGAAATAATTTACCCTGTTGGGAAACAGAATAAACGCAACGTAAAATGGCAAAGAAAAGTAAAGGAAACAGAATTCAAGTAATTCTTCAATGTACGGAGCATAAGGAAACAGGATTGCCTGGAATGTCCCGTTACATCACAACAAAAAACAGAAAAAATACGCCTGACCGAATGGAATTAAAGAAATTTAATCCTGTACTAAAGCGATATACCGTTCATAAAGAAATTAAATAAGCATAGACCATGGCAAAGAAAGTAGTTGCAACTCTTCAGAAAGGTGGAGGAAAAGAGCATACAAAAGTGATCAAGATGGTAAAATCTGAGAAATCAGGGAGCTACGTCACGAAAGAAGAAATCGTTCACAACGACAAAGTAAAAGATTGGTTCACTAAAAACTAGTCATTCATCTAATTATAGACGATCCCGTTTGCCAAGGTAGCCGGGATTTTTTTGTGCATTAATAATATGGGAATTTTTGATTTTTTTTCAAAGGGTAAGAAGGAAGACCTTGACCGAGGCTTAGAGAAGACCAAACAGTCTTTTTTTAGCAAAATAACCCGTGCTATACTTGGCAAATCCAAAGTAGACGATGAGGTACTTGATAATTTAGAGGAGGTGCTTATATCCTCTGATGTCGGTGTAGCGACCACCCTTAAAATTATTGAACGAATTCAAAAGCGCGTGGATCGAGACAAAGTGCTCAATACCGAAGAGCTAAATACAGTGCTTAAGGAGGAAATCACTGGTTTATTGGTAGATAGCACCATTTCACTTGAACAAAACAAACAGCTCAATCCGAATGAACCCTATGTGATCATGGTCGTTGGTGTAAACGGCGTCGGAAAAACAACAACGATTGGAAAACTCGCCCATCAATTTAAAACTTCAGGAAAAAAAGTAATACTCGGTGCGGCAGATACCTTCAGAGCCGCTGCCGTGGATCAATTAATCATTTGGTCTCAGCGCGTTGGAGTAGACATCGTTCAACAAGGTATGAATGCCGATCCAGCAAGCGTAGCATTTGACACCCTACAATCTGCGAAAGCAAATGGCGCTGATGTGGTCATTATTGACACCGCAGGTAGACTACACAACAAAGTGAACTTAATGAATGAGCTGAGCAAAATAAAACGGGTAATGACCAAGGTGTTTCCCAATGCTCCGCATGAGATATTATTGGTATTAGATGGGTCAACCGGACAAAATGCATACGAGCAAGCGAAACAGTTTGCACAAGCTACCGAAATCAATGCCTTAGCCATTACTAAATTAGATGGTACCGCTAAGGGTGGCGTAGTAATCGGCATTTCTGACCAAATGCAGATTCCCGTAAAATATATTGGTGTGGGAGAAAAGATGGAAGACCTTCAAATCTTTGACAAACAGGCTTTCGTTGAAGCGCTTTTTAGCGAATCAGCACACTAAAAATTCATTTCAATTGCGTACCTTCGGGGAAAATTTTTTATGCGTTTTATTTTCTTTTTATTCTTATTCCCGATCATCGTATTTTCACAAGACTATAACGTAAGGGGTTTTATTACGAATGAAAAAAATGGCGAATCCATTAGCAATGAAAAAGTAACCTTACTCACCATGGACAGTACCCTTGTTGCAGGTGCTATGACCGATGCTAACGGATTGTTTTCTATACCAAAACTTAAAAAAACCGATTATTTACTAAGAATTAATGTCCCGGGATATAAACGAGTATTTATCCCTGTAACATTTCCTGCGGATAAAAAAATAATTGATATTCCTATCAAACTTACTCCTACAGATAAAACCTTTGATGATGTGGTTGTTACCGCCGATTCTAAAACAAAGAAAACCAAACCTGATGTTGGCACCATTAAATTCGATAAGGAAGGGATTGAACGCATTCCCGTATATGGTGCGGAAAGTGATGTACTCGGAGCGGTATCGGTTACGCCTGGCGTTGTAGTAACCGGAGATCAAGGAGGGCAGTTTTACGTGCGCGGAGGCACCCCGATTCAAAACAAAACCTTGCTGGATGGAATGACCATTTATAATCCATTTCACTCCATTGGCTTTTACTCCATTTTTGAAACTGAATTGGTGAAATCCGTAGATATTTACACGGGAGGATTTGAATCGAAATACGGCGGAAGGGTTTCATCGATTATGGATATTTCATACAGAGAGGGTGACCGTGGGGCATTTGGAGGTAAAGTATCTGTTTCCCCGTTTCTAGCAAAACTGGTGCTCGAAGGTCCCTTTAGCAAAGCAAAAAACGGAAGATTATCTCCCGGTTCTTATGTATTTACTGCAAAGCACAGTTTAATTGATTATACGGCCAAATCACTATACCCCAAAATAAACGATGGAGAAGGCCTCCCATTCAACTTTACTGATTTGTATGGAAAAGTAACCTTTAGCGGAGAAAACGGCTCTAAAGTAAGTTTCTTTGGATTCCACAATCAAGACAGCGTAAATTATAGCATTGCTGACTTGAATTGGCAAGCTTCCGGTGGTGGGATGAACTTCCTCATGATTCCATCGGGATCTCCTGTATTTATTCGAGGGCATATCAATGGCTCCAACTTTACAACCACCTTCGCAGAAGACCAAGTTGAACCAAGGTATTCTAAGATTGGGGGCTTTGATCTTGGATTTGATTTTTCTTATTTTCTGAAAAATGAGGGCGAAATGAATTACGGTTTTAATTTCTGCGGTTTCAACACAGAATTCGTAACGTTCAATGAGGCCCAACGAAAAATTGAAGCGTTTAATTTTTCCACAGAACTTGGCGCCTACTATAACTACAGAAGAGTTTCTAAAGACCTTCGATGGGTGATGCAGGCTGGATTTCGAGTGCAAGTATACGCCTCCTTAAGTACGCTTTCCCCAGAACCACGTCTTGGGTTAAAATATAACGCCACGGAGAAGATGCGATTCAAATTCTCAGGCGGAAGGTATTCCCAGAACTTTACCTCAGCTTCAAGCGATAAGGATATTGTAAACTTATTCAACGGATTGCTCTCAGCACCGACAAACGTTCAGGAGCAATTTGTTACAGAAAATCTAAATACTAAAGACATTCAAAATGGCTTACAATATGCTTGGCATGGTATTCTAGGGTTAGAGTACGACCTGAATAAATCGAATTTTTTCAACGTGGAAGGGTACTACAAGTTTTTTAATCAACTAAGTAATATCAACCAAAATAAACTCTATGAGGATTTAGCCCAATTCGAATTGGTAGATGATGTGTTTAAAAAAGATTTTATTATTGAATCTGGAAAAACCCTTGGTATTGATGTACTCTATAAATTAAGTTTAAACCGACTCTTTATTTGGGGGGTATATTCTTACAGTTATTCTACCCGTTGGGATGGATTTGAAACCTATGCTCCTGTATTTGATCGCCGACATAACATTAATGTCGTTGGCTCCTACCAATTCGGTAAGAAAAAAGACTTAGAATTAAACGTGCGCTGGAATCTAGGATCTGGATTACCGTTCACTCCAACTGCTGGGTTTTATCAATCTGAAAATTTCAACGGCGGCGTAACCACCGATTATGTTACAAACAACCCGTCAACAATTACCACACTTTTGGGGACATTTAATAGCCGCAGACTTCCTTCGTATCATCGATTAGACATTACCGTTAAAAAGCATTTTGACTTTAAAAGCAAAACAAGACTTGAAATCACTGGAAACATTACCAATGTCTATGACCGTAAGAACATTTTTTATGTAAATCGCGTTACTTCAAAAGTAATCTATCAATTTCCTATCCTTCCAAGTCTTGGCGTAAGTTATAAGTTTTAGTATGGCAAACATCAAACCCTTTCGAGCGTTACGTCCGGTTAGGAGCAAGGTGCACTTAGTCGCTACAAGACCTTATTACTCTTATAAACCGAATGTGCTTAAGGCCAAACTAGAAGACAACCCCTACACGCTCTTACACATCATTAATCCGGAATTTAACCGCCTTAAACGTACAGAGCCAAATTCAAACGAACGGTTTGAATTGGTTAAAGCGGGGTATGAATTATTCAAAGAAAAAGGAATCCTAATTCAAGATAAAGAGGCACACCTTTACATCTACCGTCAAACCTGTCCCGACCGTTCCTATACTGGGATTATTGGGGGTGCCGATGTGGAGGAATACCTGAGTGATCATATTAAGAAACACGAAGCTACACTGACCGAACGCGAAGGTGTTTTTACGCGCTACTTGGATATTGTTGGCTTAAATGCGGAACCTGTACTAATGTCCTATGAAGGTACCGCTCCAATTGATGCGATTGTAGATTCGGTTACTCAACACAGACCCGAATACGAATTCACTACCACTGACCTCATTACCCATGAATTATGGATTATGACCGCAGAGGAAAGCGCAGCGATTGCTGATGAATTCAAGAAAATAGATGCCGTATATATTGCTGATGGTCATCATCGAAGTGCCTCCTCCGTTGCATTATACGAAAAATATAAAGCAGCAGGGGTTACCGGAAAAGGACGGTTCTTCTTGGCATATTATGTGCAAGAAGATGCCCTCAAAATCCTTGAGTTTCAGCGACTAGTGAAACACCTAAATGGACTTAGCCCTGAAGCATTTATTGATAGCATATCGCATCTTGGAACCTTGATACCTTTGAATACGCCACGAAAACCGCTGGTGGCACATGAAATCACTATTTACTGCAACAACTGTTGTTATTCATTGACGCTTAATGCAACGCACATTGATGCAACGCATCCTACAAATTCATTAGACACCCAGCTATTAACCCAATTGATATTAGACCCTATTCTTGGAATTAAAGATTTAAAAACCTCAGAGGATATTTCTTTTGTTCCCGGAAATACACCTTTTGTAAATGTATTAAACCAAGTAAATGATGCCTCATTTCAGGTAGCATTTTTTCTCTATCCCATCCCGATGTCGGCTGTAAAAAACGTTGCGGATCATGGCCTGTTTATGCCTCCAAAATCAACTTGGGTCGAGCCTAAATTACGAAGCGGACTTACCATAATGGATATTCATGATTAAAGATCAACTTGAACAAATCAAGGCTTCCTTAGGAACTGACACTACCCTTGTTGCAGTATCAAAAACACATCCGATTGAACGCATCATGGAGGCTTATGAAGCAGGTCAACGGGATTTTGGAGAAAATAAAGTCCAAGATTTAGCAGAAAAATACGAAGCGCTTCCGAAAGATATCCGTTGGCACATGATTGGACATCTACAGAGTAATAAAGTTAAATACATTGCTCCCTTTGTTCACCTGATTCATGGAGTAGATAGCTTCAAACTCTTACAAGAAATTAATAAACAAGGACAAAAAAACGGGCGGCGGATTTCTTGTTTATTACAATTTCATATTGCTCAAGAAGATACAAAATTTGGCTTATCTCTGGAAGAAGCCACAGCATTCATAACTGGACCTGAATTTTCCTTACTCGATCATGTACGCATGTGCGGCGTAATGGGAATGGCTACATTCACGGAAAATACAGCGCAAATCAGAGAAGAATTCCAATCCTTAGATTCGATATACCAACAATTAAAGTCAAGTTGTTTTCCCTCAAATCCTGAATTCAAGGAAATCTCCATGGGCATGAGCGATGATTATCCAATTGCTATTGAGGAAGGAAGCACCTTGATACGGGTGGGTAGTAAAATTTTTGGAAGGAGGTAAGAACCATAAAAATATCCTTATATTTATTCGAAATTTTAAAACGTACATCATGGGAATCTTTTCTAACTTCTTCGATCGGTTTAAATCATCTGACTTTGATATTGAACCAAACCAAAAAGTAAAAACAGTTCAAGCTGATTTTAAGAACAATTTTGGGCTAACATTAAGAGTGTACAAAGGCAAAATGTTTGCTGATCCTGAGTCAACTTTTGCACAGCTAAACAAACGTACCTCCAAAGCGGTAAATTGGAATGCTGATGACTTGAAAATCCGAGCAAATATGACCATTAAACAAGTGGAGGATTTAGTGAGCGACCAATTTGGCCTAACCATTCAAGTTGCAAACGAATATGATACCTATTGCGTAGGAAATCACTACACGCTTGGACAAGCTTCAAGAAAGGAAGATTTAGAGGATTGGTGTAAGAAGGAAGGTTTTAAAGGCAGCGAAGATTATCTCAAAAGCCATGGTGCCAAAGACTGGGACGAATATTACGCGAATAGAAAAAAGTAAAATAAAATAACTGTTTGATACAGTATTTTCTTACTTCTTATCATAAACCAACATACACTGTTGTTCTACTGAAAAGTACTTACGTGCAACCGCATTAATTTCTTCGAGTGTAATTGCATTTATTTTACGGAAGGTATCTTCCAAGGAATCGATTCGGTTATAAATGAGTAAGGTTTTTCCATTTGACATGGTGCGGGCATTATTACTCTCCCAACCGATGGACAATTGACTTAAAAATTGATACTTTGACTTTTTAAGTTGAATCGGGGTCATGCCCTTTTCTACCAACAAGCGAAGCTCCTTCTTTGCTAATTCAATCGACTTATCGATGTTTTTTTGTTCCGCAGAAAGAAGGATACCCCAAAACCCTGTGTCTTCCAGCACCGCATAACTCGCCTCTACATGGTAGGCCAATCCATGCTTCTCACGAATCACAATATTCAATCGGGCATTCATGGCGGGACCACCCAAGAAATTAATCAAAATATTCATTGCCAAGCGGTCATCGTTGTGATATGATGGAGCAATACCGCCTAATATCGCATGGGATTGAAAATTAGATTCTTTCTTACGAATGGTAAAGGGTTTAATTTCAGCTGGTGTAGCCCATCCTAAATTCGTAGCCTTAGCCGGTAAGTCTTTTAATTGACCTTCAATTAACTCCACCAAGCGCTGTTTGGGCTCTCGTCCAACATAAGAAACCACCAAATTATCCGCTGAAAAATTGGATTGTATAAAAGCCAATAAATCTTCCCGTTTAAATCGTTTAACCGATTTTTTAGTCCCTAAAATAGGATTACCCAGTGGATGATCACCAAAAAATATACGATCAAACTCGTCCATCAAGCGATCCAAGGGACTGTCTTTGTAGGAATTAATTTCATCGATTACGACTTCTTTTTCTTTCTCGATTTCTTGAATGGGGAAATTCGAATTCACCACCAAATCTGACATGAGTTCAAATGCGCGCTTCGTATATCGATTCAAAAACGTGGCATGCACACAAATTTCTTCTTTGGCGGTAAAGGCATTCAACTCCCCTCCTACCTCATCCAGGCGGGTAAGAATCCACATGGCTTTCCGCGTATGGGTTCCTTTAAAAATACAATGCTCTAAAAAATGTGCAAGTCCCGGGTGAGTAAACGGTTCACTTCTACTACCTCCTTTAAAATAAAAGGCAAGGTGACCAACAGCACTGTTTGAACGCACATAGGCCAAACGGATCCCGTTGTTCAGGGTAATAACTTCAGTAGGAGTTTCTTTCATCTTATGGATTTAGGCGGCTAATCTGCCACTCATCTTCGTTCAATTTAAAACATACGCGTTCATGCAAGCGTGAAGCTTGCCCTTGCCAAAACTCCAGATACGTAGGACGCAAAGCCATGCCTCCCCAGTGTTTAGGCCGAGGAACTTCCCCAGGAAATTCTTGATCTAATTCCTTAAACCGTTGAGTGATCTCGCCCATTTCCTTTAAAGGTTCCGATTGATGCGATGCCCAAGCCCCCAATTGACTTTCACGCGGCCGGGAAGCGAAATACGCATCACTTTCCATTTCGTTAATTTTATTCACCGTTCCTTCAATGCGAATCTGACGCTCAAGGCCGGGCCAAAAAAACAGTAACGAGGCATTTGGATTTTGATTAAGATCTTTCCCTTTGTGCGACAAATAATTCGTGTAGAACACAAACTGTTGATTTGAAATTCCTTTAAGGTAAACCACGCGTGCACTTGGTTTTAAGAATTCGTTTACCGTAGAAATCACCATAGCATTGGCTTCCTGTTCTCCGGAACTCACCGCTACATTGAACCACGTTTCAAACGCCAAAAAGGGATCAGTAAATTGAAAGGCCTCTTGATTTTTTGAAAAATCTGAATGATTGTCCCTCAGCTGATCCAATGGATTACTCATCGTCGCCCGTAAATTGATCGTCTAATTGACTGTCATCATCCGCGGTTTCATCTAGGTCATCAACCGTTAATTCATCTTCATCAATATCGCTGCCGGATGCCGAAAAAACGACTCCTTTATTGCTTGTTGGCTCGATGAACTCTTCAATTCTCTTTGCTTTTGCTGGGCTTGCAACCTCATCATCTCGGTAAGGGAAGATCTCAACAATTGGAGAAGCAATAATAGAAATCACTTGATAGTCAATCATTAAGGTGGCCAAACTCTCTTCCATACGCAGATAGGCTTCTTTCACATCGGGTGCGGAAACTAAAAAGTTTTGTGCCACTTTCTTTTTCTTCTCCCCTTCCTCATCATCAACTCCGTAGGTGATTTTACATTTAAACCAATTGGCAGAATCTTCATATTGAAAAATATCTTGGAGATCGGTTCGAGTGATGCCTGTAACCATAAATTCTCCGCGAATCATAGCACTAAGTTCTTCATAGATGCGGGCTTCGGCATCGGTAAAGGTCATCGCGGCCAACAAATAGGGCTCATTTACACGTTTGAGAGATCCGTTCTCTAACTGTTTTGTATACTTAACTTTAACTGTAAACCAACTGTTCATTTTGATGTATTTTGTAGCCTACAAAAATACAGCACTTTTTCATCAAAAGTGGTCAGTGTTGAAAAGTAATTCTGTTAAATTGTTCGGTTATTTCCCGAATCCAAAGGGCAATAAATCCTTTACGGTTTCGATGATCATGGTGCGTTGATCTTGATTTACTAAAATCACGCGAATTGGAGTAGATTGTCGATTCTCAGATTCTAACATTACTTGGCGGCATCCACCGCATGGAGACAGCAAAAGTTCTTCCGGCATGAGTTCTCCTTGTGCCACAACCGCAAGGGTATCAATGGTGATTCCTGGATAATTTGCCCCGACATAATTTAAGGCCACCCGTTCAGCACACAACCCAGAGGGGAAGGCTATGTTCTCTTGATTACTACCGCAAATTACTTCTCCATTTTCTAGAAGCACTGAAGCTCCAACTTTAAATCGACTGTATGGCGCATACGCTTTATCCATGGCCTTAAATGCCTTGTTAATAAGCATTACATCTTGCGGGGAAAGTTCATTCCAATGCGCATGCATGTGGTATTGAAATTGGTATTGTTGATTTGACATGGGTTTGGATACGAAGCATGTCCTTCAAAGTTACATTAGCACAGGCGGTGGCTTACGATTTGTTCTACTTTTTCCACGAAATGATGTGGCTTGAAGGTGCGCCATTCCAATTCATCGAGCTCTCCACCCATGGCGACATAGGAGTCTATTTGAATCCGCTGAAGCTCTTTGGCCACATGGGGATGTATATTAACCGCAGCAATCCATCCCTCTTCAATATCTTCAAACCACTCTTCATAATAACAATCATCAGAATAATGAAAGTTTAACACGTTTTCGAAAATTAATACAAAGCGCAAGATTCCTTCTTCAATGAGTGGATTCAACACGTTTGATTTTAAGGTCATGATGTCGTTTTCTATCGCATCATTCCACTCCCCAATGAATTCAATCACGCATGTTCCAGCTTCATAATCCACATAGAGTATTTTTATGTAAAGGGTCGTTGACCCAAAATCATCCCATTGCGGATGAATCAAGTAATTATACACCCGATGCTGAAACTCAAATTCGCTGTAGACCCTCCCATAAAATGGGGACCGAGCATCCTCCGAGGCAATATATTCTCCCCTCCAACGAAAATATGGTTCAATAAAATGCATGGTACAAAAGTAATTGCATTCTATGGAATCTAATCGTTCCTATTGAAATGATTACTTTTGTGGCACCATGGGAAAAGATAAACTCGCACGATTTGCAGCAATAAAAACCTTTGAGAACGTATTAGAATACGAACGCAATCAACCCTTCCCAATGCGCGGTAATTGGCACCGAGACTTTTTTAAAAATGACAATCCACTCGTATTAGAATTGGGCTGTGGAAAAGGAGAATATTCCGTGGGCTTAGCGAAAATGTACCCGAATAAGAATTTCATTGGATTGGATATTAAAGGAAATCGCATGTTCATTGGGGCCCGTGAAGCCTTAAAGCTCAACATGACCAACGTAGGGTTCTTGCGCACGCGCATTGATTTTATTGAAGCACTGTTTGGTCCGAATGAAGTAGATGAAATCTGGTTAACCTTCTCTGATCCTCAACCCCAAAAGCCAAAGAAACGCTTGAGTTCGGCCATATTTATTGAACGATACCGGAAGTTTTTAAAACCAGGCGGGTTGGTTCATATGAAAACCGACAACGACCTGCTTTTTGAATTTACCATGGAGCAAATTGAAGAACATGGGTATCCCATAGTCGATTATCGTCCGGACCTTTACGCAACCCTAGAAACTGAAACAGATCCTGCGCAACGGGAAATATTCAGCATTAAAACACACTACGAGCAACTATTTCATGCGAAAGGTCACGTAATAAAGTACGTGTGTTTTAAAATAAATTAAGTCATGAAAGCCATCCAGATTACCAATGGCATATACACAGGTTCTGCGGGTCGAAAAAGCCTATTCGATTTAGAGGTTCCTTCGGATTGGAATAAACGGGTAGTTATTTTTGTCCATGGATTTATGGGGTTCAAAGATTGGGGGGCATGGCATCTTGTTCAATCTTATTTTATTTCGCATGGCTTTGCTTTTGCCAAGTTTAACCTCACACACAACGGAGGAACAAGCGCACAAGGCATAGATTTTCCAGACCCTGAAGCCTTTGCTCAAAACACCTATTCCTATGAGGTCGCGGATATTGCGTATTTCCGTGCTCATATAGCTAAACGTATTCAAGCTGAATCCACTTTTCTCATCGGGCATTCTCGCGGAGGAGGAGCTGTAATATTATATGCCAAACAAACACAAACCGACAAAATAGCGCTTTGGGCATCAATCTCAGATATTGGTTCACGTTTTCCTACAGGCAGTGAACTTGAGGAATGGAAAAATAACGGAATTCGTACAATCCTTAACGGACGAACGCGACAGCATTTACCTCAACGTTATAGCCTGTACAAAGATTTCATAGAAAACGAACATGCCCTAAACATTGAGCTAGCCATACAGGCCTTGCCTATTCCGATTCTCGTCGTTCATGGCGATGAGGACCGCTCCGTTTCAATCGCCGAAGGGGAAACTCTTGCGTTGTGGAGCCAAACCATGCTCGAGGTAATTCCGGGCGCAGATCACGTCTTTGGCGCAAGTCATCCGTGGGAAAAACCGAATCTCCCTGAGCACCTGTTAGCCGTTTGTGAACGAACCTTGAACTTCTTTAATCCATAAGTTCCTTTTTACTTTTAAGAAAATCTACCTACATTTGCACGGGGTAAGTCTTTTACGACCAGCTCCCTCTTAATCCTCCAGGACGGGAACGTAGCAAAGGTATGAGGTTGTAGCGGTGCGATAAAAGTAGCTTACCCCTCTTTTTTTTGTGGGCGGTAAGATTTTAAGAGAATATAAAAACTCCAATTGCCAAAAAGTCCTAAAATTCCAAAGTCCACTAAGTTGTTTCATTTTGTTTCCCCCTTCCGAAGGGCGATTGCCTATCTAATAGCACAACGTAAATAGAATAAGGTCCACATTACTTTCTTTGAAATAAAAAACCATGGATATCTACACAATTGTTTCAAAATTCAAGACAGAAAGGGACTTTGAAGATTATTTAATAAGGATTAGATGG
>CANHHA010000036.1 GCA_947460825.1 Flavobacteriales bacterium | reverse complement strand
GAAACTACTACAATAGGTGAATTGATAAGTACATCCTGCTGTAGCATTAAATGTATAATATCCCAATGAAGAATGAGTCTGATATTGCCAAGTTAAGTTAGGAGCAAGGCTTCCCAGCGGGTTATTGCAATAGGCTTGAGCAAAAGAAACATTAGGCTGGATTGTTAGTGCCAGAAATACAAGCAGCAGTAGACGTAGACGCATTAGTCAAATTTTTGATAAAATTAACTTAAAACGACAACAAAACGAAACGTTTTTAAAACGGTTGCTATTAAATTTATCTTAATTCTCGCTTAGTATTTCTTGAAATTATGACCATGCCCTCGTTCAATTTATAGAACTATACTACATGCATTAAATTTTGTGCAAGAGTTGTTTGTTTTTTAGCCACTGCTCGGCTATTAAAACATCACCAAAAAATAAAAATATAATCCAGAATGTTTAGACACAAAAACCCTAAAACCCCTTTATATATTAAAGGTCTCCATGAATTTTGTGGTAAAATCCCCTTCAATAAACTTAGGGTCTTGCATTAACTTTTGATGAAAAGGTATGGTTGTTTTAACTCCTTGAATAATATATTCGTCGAGGGCTCTGCGCATTTTTAAAATCGCTTCTTCTCGCGTTTGAGCAACCACAATTAATTTAGAAATCATGGAATCATAATTTGGAGGAATGGTATACCCCGCATAAACATGGGTATCTATTCGTACTCCATGACCTCCAGGCGAATGATAATCTGTAATTTTTCCGGGAGAAGGACGAAAATCATTGTATGGGTCTTCTGCATTAATTCTGCACTGAATTGCATGAAGGATTGGAATGTAATTTTTTCCTGAAATCTTTTCGCCGGCGGCTAATTTAATTTGTTCTTTTACTAAATCGAAATTAATAACCTCTTCGGTGATCGTGTGTTCTACTTGAATTCGAGTGTTCATTTCCATGAAATAAAAATCACGGTTTTTATCAACAAGAAATTCAACCGTGCCAACTCCTTCGTAACGCACGGCTTTTGCTGCTTTTATCGCCGCTTCCCCCATTTTATCCCTAAGCTCTGAGGTCATAAAAGGCGAGGGAGTTTCTTCCACTAATTTCTGGTGTCTGCGTTGAATGGAACAATCTCTTTCTGAAAGGTGACATGCGCTTCCGTATTGATCTCCTGCTATTTGAATTTCGATATGACGTGGTTCTTCAATGAACTTTTCCATGTATACGCCATCGTTTCCAAATGCTGCGGCGGCCTCTTGTCTGGCAGAGTCCCAAGCCTCTTGCAGGTCGTCTTCTTTCCAAACAATACGCATTCCTTTGCCTCCGCCTCCTGCGGTGGCTTTTAAAATAACGGGGTATTTGATTTTTAAGGCATTAACTTTCGCGTCTTCCACATCTTTCAACAAACCAACAGAACCGGGAATACAAGGAACTCCCGCGGCAATCATGGTTGCTTTTGCCGTGGCCTTATCGCCCATCGCTGCAATTTGTTCTGGAAGTGCGCCGATAAACTTAATGCCATGCTCTTGACAAACCCTTGAAAACTTTTCGTTTTCAGAGAGAAATCCATATCCTGGATGAATTGCATCAGCATTTGTAATCTCTGCGGCGGCAATAATATTTGGGATCGATAAATAAGATTTTGAGCTTATGGGGGGGCCAATGCAAACTGCCTCGTCTGCGAATCTCACAGGAAGGGAGTCTTTATCCGCCGTGGAATAGACAGCAACTGTTTTAATTCCCATTTCTTTGCAGGTACGAATAACCCGCATGGCAATTTCACCACGATTGGCAATTAGAATTTTCTTAAACATATGTGTTAGTTATGCAGGTTCAACCAAGAACAAGGGCTGATCGAATTCTACGGGTGTAGCGTCATCCACAAGCACTTTCACAATTCTACCGCTCACTTCGGATTCGATTTCATTAAACAATTTCATTGCCTCTATAATGCAAATTCTATCTCCTTTTTTGATTTCTGAACCAACTTCTGCAAACGCCGGTTTGTCTGGGCTTGATGACCTATAAAAGGTTCCAATCATTGAGGATTTTATCGTAATGGTTGAAGTGCTTTCCGATGGAGATGAAACAACAGGCTCACTCGTGATCGCTAGGGATGCAGGCGTTTGCGCGTTGTTTATTGCAGGTGCTGCAACTTGCGGCGCCATGTAAACTCCAGACGGAACCATGTTTGGACCTTTAATGTTAATCTTAAATCCATCCTTTTCAATTTCAACTTTTCCCAGTCCAAGCTTAGAAACCAGTTTAATTAAGTCTTTAATTTCTTCGTTATTCATAGTGTAAAATTAAGAATTATATGCCCATTTGATATATACTGCTCCCCAGGTGAATCCACCTCCAAAAGCACTCAAAATTATATTATCTCCTTTTTTTAATTGATTCTCATAATCCCACAAGCAAAGCGGTAGGGTACCGGCTGTGGTATTCCCATATTTTTGAATATTGATCATTACCTTTTCTTTAGGCAATCCCATTCGATTCGCTGTTGCATCAATGATGCGCAAATTAGCTTGATGCGGAACCAACCAAGCAATATCCTCGCTGCTCAAGTTGTTTTTTTCCATGATTTCTGCAGAGACCTCGGCCATGTTTGTAACCGCAAATTTAAACACTTGTTTTCCTTCTTGCTTTACATAGTGCATTCTATTTTCCACCGTTTGAATGCTGGCGGGATTCAAGGAGCCCCCTCCGGGCTGAACCAAATACTCTCTACCCGAACCATCGCTGCGCAGAATAAAATCTTGAATGCCCATTCCTTCATGGTTCGGTTCAATTAACACCGCCCCAGCCCCATCGCCAAAAATCACACACGTCGTGCGGTCTTCATAATCTAAAATCGAGGTCATTTTATCAACCCCAACAACAATTACTTTCTTATATCGCCCAGTCTCGATAAATTGTGCTGCGGTAGATACCGCATAAATAAAACCAGAACAAGCCGCGATTAAATCATATCCCCAAGCATTGGTCATGCCTGTTTTATCGCACAACACATTTGCCGTGCTTGGAAATGGGTAATCTGGAGTTACTGTGGCTACAATTACTAACTCGATATCTAGTGGGTCCGTATTTGTTTTCTTCAGCAAACCTTCTACCGCTTTGGCCGCCATGTCTGAAGATGCTCCGTTTTTCAATATTCGTCGCTCTTTAATGCCCGTTCGTGTAGTGATCCATTCATCGGAGGTATCTACAATCTTCGCCAGGTCCTCATTGGTCATCACGTCTTCTGGAACGTATCCTTGAACACCTGTTATAGCGGCGCATATTTTACTCATTAGTTGAATGCTTTTTTTATTTTCTGTGATAGCTTTTTGGTCGCTACTTCATTGGCATGCAGAATCATATTTAGGACTGCTGTTTCATTACTAGAACCATGACCGATTACCACGTTTCCTTTAATTCCTAAAATGGGGGTTCCTCCATAATTTTCGAAATTAAATAAATTGAAATAATCATCTTCAATTCCACGTTCTTTAAGGATGTTGTAAAAGCCTTCTGCTTCTTTAAGGACCACATTACCTGTAAATCCATCACAAACAATTACATCCGCTTTGTTTGTAAAGATATCTCTTCCCTCAATATTACCTATAAAATTAATTGAATCCATATCTAGAAGCATTTTGTAAACCGCTTGGGTTAACAAATTTCCTTTGGATTCTTCTGCGCCGATGTTTAGTAGTCCAATTCGGGGTTGATCTATTTTTAATATGTGTTCTGCGTACAAGGACCCTAGTTCTGCAAATTGGCAAAGTACATCGGACTTGCAATCCGCATTTGACCCCACATCTAACAGTACAGATTTTCTGCCGTTAACGCACGGGATAGTAGCTGTTATGCAAGGGCGAATGACCCCGGGTATGGTATTGATTTTGTAGATTGAACCAACCAACATGGCTCCAGTGTTTCCTGTGCTGGCGAAAACATCTATTTTACCTTCACTTAAATAATCTAGACCTATCGCAATGGAGGCATTTGGTTTTCTTGAAAAAGCCCGTGTGGGGTGATCATCCATACCAATGATTTCTGGTGAATGAACAATTTCAAAACCCGAGGCATCTTCTTGGAGAACAATCAATTCATTCCGAATTTCTGTTTCATGACCAAAAAGAAAAATACGAGAATCACCACTCAATGCACGTTTTGCATGAACGGCGCCCAATAGATTTACATTTGGCGCAAAATCGCCACCAGAAACATCTAAACCAATATTCATTTAAAGGTTATTATGCCGCAGCCTCTTCTTTCTCTGCTACGACCTTCCCCTTATAATACAATTTCCCTTCATGCCAATGTGCATGATGAAATAAATGCGGCTGACCTGTTGTTGGACAGGTTGCAATATTCGCGGCAACCGCTTTCTTATGGGTTCTTCTTTTGTCTCTTCTCGTGGTAGAAATACGACGTTTAGGATGTGCCATTTTTACTTGTTATATTAATTTAATTTATTCAGTGCTTCCCATCTTGGGTCAACATCATTCTTATTGTCTTGTGGAGTATCGGAACTATTCAAAAACCTCAATACTTCGGGATCACACCCCTCATTATCATGAATGAACCTCGAAGGTAGGGAAACAATCAGAAGTTCATACAACGGTTGGAACATCTCTATTTGATAGCTGTCCGGCGGAAGAATTACTAAGGATTCGTCTAATGACTCCTCTGTTCCAAATTTGTAAATTAACTCCATTGTTCCATTTACGTCAAGACTCATGTTTTCGTTACATCGATCGCAAAAAACCTCGATCTGTGCCTCAAGCGTTAGAGAAAGCAGCATCATTGTCTCTTTCTTTTCAAACTGAACCTTTGCTATACCGACACCTTTGTGAATTCCAAAGCTCTCACAAGAATCAAAGAACGACGCTTCAAGTACGTACTCAAAGTGGTGGTTGCCTAGTTTCAACCCTGAAAACGGAAGTATGTATGGACTACTTTTAAGCATGATTAAAAAGGCGGGTGTAAAGTTACTGCATTTTTTTGAATTGCCCAAAGAACGTCGCTACGCAATTCCATCATACTCTTTTTGTCCTGCGCTAAATCCCAAAGGATTCTGGTTGTTTGACGTATAAGTCCGCCTGTTTCTCGCCGTGTCAATGGCCAAGTACAGGGCGTTTCGCATACCCTCTACAGAGGACTCCCCTTTACCTGCAAGGTCAAAGGCAGTGCCGTGTCCGGGCGAAGTTCTAATGATGCTTAGGCCCGCCGTGTAATTCACACCGGCATCAAAGGCTATAGCTTTGAACCCTGTTAACCCTTGGTCATGGTACATCGCAAGCACCGCATCAAACTCAAAACAGCTGCCAGCACCAAAAAAGCCGTCAGCTGAATATGGTCCAAAAGCTAAGATTCCTGAGTTTTTGGCATTGCTAATTGCCGGTGAGATTTGCTCCATTTCTTCCATGCCAATGGTTCCTGATTCTCCCGCATGCGGATTCAATCCAAGTACAGCAATTTTAGGCTTGATTACATTAAAATCTTGCCTTAACATGACATCAAGATTCTTAATCGCTGTAACCACCGTGTCTTTAACCACGGCAGCCGGAATGTCTTTAATTGCGATGTGGTTTGTTGCTAAGGCTACTTTTAATCGTTCCGAGCAAAGCACCATTAATGCACCCTCCGCTTTAAATCGCTCATTGTAATACTCTGTATGGCCTGTAAATCCGGGGGAAATCGCATGAATGTTCTGTTTAGATACTGGAGCTGTAACGACCGCATCTATGGTTTTTGCGCTTAAATCTTCGGAAGATTTTTCTAGTGCCCAAAGGGCTATTCTTGCAGAGGCTTCCGAGGGTTTTCCCTCCAAGACATCCACCTGTTCTTTCGGGCTAATTACATTCAGTTTTCCCAATAGGGCCTGACTAATATTTTGAATGGTTTGAACAGGTAAGTCTTCTAAATTTAATTGCTTCTTCCACTTATTTATTAGCGCGACCGGGCAATACGCAACAACGGTCAACTCCTGAAGCAATCGATGATCAGTAAATAGTTTAACGATTAGTTCCGGTCCAATCCCAGCGGGATCTCCACAAGTAATTCCTATTTTCATTTTATGAAGGGGTGTTTGTCCATGTTGCATGGTTTTTAATAAAATCGAATAGGAGTCGAACCCCATATCCTGTTCCTCCTTTTGGGCGATAATGCTTAGGTGCATCTAACCATGTTGGGCCTGCAACGTCAAGGTGTATATAAGGCGCTTTTACAAAGGTCTCAAGAAATTTCCCGGCAGTAATCATCCCGGCATCTGCCCCTCCGATATTTTTTAAATCCGCGATTTCAGATTTCATGGGCTCTAAATAATCATCCCAAAACGGAAAAGGAACCACTCGTTCATGAGTTTCAAGGCCTGACGTTTGCAAGTATTCCATCGCGGATGGGCTTGCATTACCCATGGCGATAGATGCTGTAGTACCTATTGCTCTTAGTGCTGCACCGGTAAGTGTAGCCGCGCTCAGCACCAATTCGGGATTGAATTTATCGGCATAAGAAAGTGCGTCAGCGAGTATCATTCTTCCTTCCGCATCCGTGTTGAGTACCTCAACGGTAGTGCCATTAAACATGGTGATGATGTCTCCTGGCGCATACGCTTCGCCGCCCGGCCGGTTATCCGTAGCGGGAATAAGGCCAATTACTTCTACCGGAACAGCTAATTCTGAAAGCATGTATATTGCTCCCGCTACTAAGGCGGCCCCAGCCATATCGCTTTTCATGGAGTCCATGCTATTCGGTGTTGGTTTTAGGCTCAGCCCTCCGGTATCGTATACCACCCCTTTGCCTACTAAAACAATGGGTTTCTTGTTGCTTGGTTTGGAAGGTTTATAGTGAATTACGGTAAATGTTGGTGGGGTTATTGAGCCTTTATTCACCGCGAGCAAGCCCCCCATTTTCATAGATTTAATCTTGGTGTGATTAAGAATATCTACCGAACAATACTTAGACTGACAACGTGCTTTAATCGCCTTTGCGAAATCCACGGCATTCAGATGTGAAACCGGTAAATTAACCATGTCTCTGGCCCAAATAACGGCGGTAGCCATTACCTTTAACTGATTTATTTGACCTTTTGTGAGTGTTTTTGGAACTTCAACTGTTGTTAACTTTGGGGTACTTTTCTTCGTTAGAAATTGGTCAAATCGATAATCCGCTAGGAGCAACCCTTCAAGAATTGCAACTAAATTTTCTTCTAAGTCGAAGGTTAAGGTGCTTATTTCTTGCTGAAGCAAGCGATAGATTTCCGCCCCTACAATTCGCTGTTTTTCAAGTGATTCCTTGAATAGGGCGGGTGAAATAACGAGCTCCCAAATAACACCTTTGCTGTAATCCCAAAAGGCTCCTTCTTTAAACGCATGGTTCGGGGCTAATTTAACGTAGGTGCGTTCTTTTGCGGGAGAGGTATATTTAATTTCTATCATGCTGCAAAATTAACATTAAAACAAAGGGGCCAATTGATTTTCTACACGCGTTAAAATGCGCGGCACTAATATCGGTGTTGGCAAATCGTACAGCTCTTCTATTGAAAACCAAAATTCACGGCTAGCAGGAGTGTGTTCTTGAGTCATTACTACGGCGTAATGAAGTCGTTGATGACTTAGAACATGAATAGCTCGATCATTAATCATCAGACTTTCTTGGCTTATTCTAGCTAGAAATGCTGCTTCTGATGAGAATTCGTCGAACGGAAAAAGAAACAAATTTTCCCAAATAGACCCCTTCTGCTGCTGTATCATTCTTATTTTACCCTCCTGCAATTGGACTTTGAACAATAAAAACCGATTAATTGCTTTCTTTTTGGGTTTTTTAACGGGACGAACGTGTTGTGTATTATTGATTCGAGCCAAGCAAACAGTGGCCAACGGACAGGAAGCGCAAGAGGGAGATTTTGGTGTGCACACCATTGACCCAAAGTCCATCATGGCTTGATTAAAATCTCCAGGTCGAGTCGGGGATAAAATTTCATTAGCAAATTCCGTTATTGAGCGCGCGGTTTGGCTTGATTCCACCGGATCAGAAAGATCCAGCAATCTTGAGACAACCCGAATCACATTTCCGTCAACTGCGGCAATAGCTTGGTTAAAACAAATTGAGCTAAGGGCGGCGGCAGTGTATTCGCCCACTCCTGGTAGTTTTTTTAAAGCCAAAAACTCCCTCGGGAAAACACCGGAATGTGCGGTTATAATCTGTTGGGCCGCCTTGTGTAAGTTCCTTGCACGCGAATAATATCCCAATCCTTTCCATACAGTTAGCACTTCTTGCTCGGTAGCCGCCGCTAATGCCTCAACGGAAGGAAAGGCCTCAATCAATCGGTGAAAAAAAGGAGCCCCTTGTTCAACCCTAGTTTGCTGCAATACAACTTCGCTAATCCAAATAAAATAAGGGTTTTTAGAATCCCTCCAAGGTAAATTGCGTTTATTTTGGTCATACCACTCTAAGATTGCACGTTGAATATTAGCCATTTACGATTTTTTTGATGTTTTTTTAATAAAAATCAACGCTTACGTGGATTTCTACGCTATTTTTGTTCCGCGAAATTACAAATTGTCACACTTTATTAACATCAATCAAAAATGACTAAAGCAGATCTTATTGCGAAAATTTCAGAAGAGACCGGATTAGAGCGCAACGAGGTTTCTCGTGCTGTTGAATCTATGATGGACTTCATTAAAACATCGCTAACCAACGGTCAAAACGTTTATTTACGCGGATTTGGTAGCTTTGTGGTGCGTGAACGCAAGCAGAAAACCGGCCGTAACATCTCCAAAAACACTACGATTATTATTCCTGCCCACAACATCCCATCATTCAAACCAGCAAAAGTTTTCGTGGAACAAGTAAAAAACAAAGTAAAGGTTAAATAGCCTTTTTTTGCAAATAATTTTTATTTGGCTTACCTTTGCACTCCCTTTGTTGGGAGTTTTTGTTTTATTATAGATTATACAACACTTAAAAATATATTGACCATGCCAAGCGGTAAAAAAAGAAAAAGACATAAGATGGCTACGCACAAGCGTAAGAAACGATTGAGAAAAAATCGTCACAAGAAGAAAAAATAATTTTTTAGTTAGTCTTATTTGACCATAAGGGTCAAAAAATACTCCCTTGAGTTTAGAACTTATTGTAGATGTTCGGCCGAATGGTGTTTGGCTGGCATTGTTGCGTGAAGGGAAGCTGATTGAGCTTCATGAAGAACGGGGAAATTCAGATTTCGCTGTTGGTGATATTTATTTAGGTAAAATTCGCCGATTGTCCCCTAGCCTTAACGCGGCTTTTGTAGACGTGGGTTATGATCGAGATGCTTTTCTGCATTATTTAGATCTTGGCTCAAATTTTAATTCATTAAATAAATATACCAAAGAGGTCATTCGTGGGAAACAAAGTGTTCCTTCTCTTCAATACTTCAAACTAGAGCCTGAACTTCAAAAAGAAGGTAAAATAGACTCCTTGCTTTCTTCTAGTCAGTTTGTGATGGTGCAGGTGGCCAAGGAGCCTATCTCTTCTAAAGGACCAAGGCTTTCTTCCGAGATTACCTTGGCGGGAAGGTATATGGTGTTGGCTCCATTTTCATCAAAGATTTCCGTTTCGCAAAAAATTCGTTCCCACGAAGAAAAGAAGCGCCTTAAAGAGGCTATGGAGGGATTACTTCCTAAGAACTTCGGCGCAATTATTCGCACCGTTGCGGAAAACAAAACCGCGGAAGATATTCAACAGGATTTAGCACAATTGTTGGAAAAATGGGATACTATTTATAAAAACCTTAAAGGCAGTAATTCTCCAAAACGGATTCTTGGAGAAATCAATACCACCTCATCCATATTAAGGGATTTATTAAATGCAGACTTCAGTAATGTTCATGTAAATTCTTCGGAATTATTTGAGGAAATCTCATCGTATGTTCAGCAAATTGCTCCTGGAAAAAACAGCATCGTTAAATTATACGATGGCCGTATTCCTATCTTCGAGCGGTATGGAATCAACAAGCAAATAAAAGTGCTTTTTGGGAAAAAAGTACCTATGCCAAGCGGGGGTTATCTCATTATTGAACACACGGAGGCGATGCATGTGATTGATGTGAACAGCGGTAACCGAAAGGGCGCCGATGGCCAAGAATCGAATGCGTTAGCAACCAATTTAGAAGCCGCTGAAGAAATTTCCCGCATCTTACAGTTGCGCGACATGGGGGGCATTATCTGTATCGATTTTATTGACTTGCATGACCGTGAAAACAATCGGATTTTGTATGAAAAAATAAAATTGTTTATGAAGAATGATCGTGCAAAACACAACATCATTCCTCCTTCTAAATTCGGTGTAGTCGAAATTACAAGACAGCGTGTCAGAGAGGTAACCGAGATTGAAACCAATGAATCTTGCCCAACCTGCAATGGCTCCGGAGAAATACAAGCCAGCATTCTTTATGCGGAGGAAATCGAAAACAACCTGGCATACATGATTCAAGACCGTGGAATGAAAGGCTTTTCCCTTCAGGTTCACCCCTATTTAGACGGATATTTTAAAAAAGGTGGGATTTTTAGGTCGATGCAATGGAAATGGTACTTTAGATTTAAAACGTGGATACCAATCACCCCGAATACGGCATTTCATATCTTGGAATACAAATTCGTTGACAAAAACCAAGAAATCATCCCTGAATAATGACCCTCGACGGTGTGGCTCATCGATTAATTATTGAAATGGAGCGCTTTTGTGCGTATCAAGAACGAAGCGCCTTTGAAATAAAGACCAAACTTTACCGCAAAGGAGCCACAGAAGCACAGGTTGAACTTGTGCTTACACACCTCATCTCCTCCAGTTTTTTAAATGAAGATCGGTTTGTAGAAGCTTTTGTGCAGGGAAAAAGCCGTATTAAGCAGTGGGGCGCACAACGCATTAAATCGGGGCTTATCTCACATCACATTCCGGAAACAGTGATTAATCGTGCACTTTCTTCCTTATCGAAAACAGAAAACCATGCTTACCTAAGGCGATGGTTGGAGAAAAAACAAAGCAGCTTAAAAAACGAAGCAGAAGGGCCAAAGAAACGCGCCAAAGTCATTCGGTTTTTACTTTCCAAAGGCTTTGCCTTGGATGAAATACTTAAGGAGGTTTAGGCTTTTTTGATGTAAAGTACCTCTTCTAATTTGAATACTTTAAGGAGTTGATTCTTAGTTAACAATTTCACACTTAAGTCCCATTGTTTATTGCTGCAATCAATCATTACTCGAATATCTGCCAACGGTGCGGGCTCGACTGAACATGCATTTAAAATCTGTCGGTCTAATTCCGATAAGTTAACCTGTTTTTCAGGGCGCATTTGTGGGAAAAATAGTACTTCTTGAATGGATTGATTATCAGTTAACAACATTACTAATCGATCCATTCCGATACCAATTCCAGAGGTTGGGGGCATGCCATATTCCAAGGCTCGAAGAAAATCTTGATCAATAAACATTGCCTCAACATCTCCACGCTCGGAAAGCGCTAGTTGTGCCTCGAAGCGCTCGCGCTGATCAATGGGGTCATTCAGCTCCGAATAGGCGTTTGCTATTTCTTTGCCATTAATCATGAGCTCAAAACGCTCCGTCAAGGCAGGGTTCGTGCGGTGACGTTTACACAAGGGCGACATTTCTATGGGGTAATCAGTAATAAAGGTGGGATTGATGTACCTGGCCTCACATTTCTCCCCAAAAATCTCATCTATTAATTTCCCAACACCCATTTCTGGGGTAACGTCAATGCCTAACTCACGGCATAAATCGCGCAACGCTTCTTCTGTTTTTCCCTCAATATCAAACCCTGTATGCTCAAGGATTGCATCGCGCATACTGATTCGTTTGAATGGAGCTTTTAAGGAAATCTGTTGTTCCCCAACCGCAATCTCCGTTGTACCACAAACCCTTAAAGCGATTTCTTCGATCAAGGACTCAGTGAAACTCATCATCCACTCGTAATCCTTGTATGCCACATACAGTTCCATTACCGTAAATTCCGGGTTGTGGGTTCGATCCATGCCTTCGTTTCGGAAATCTTTTGCAAACTCAAAAACGCCATCAAATCCCCCAACAATTAAACGTTTTAAATACAACTCATTGGCGATTCGAAGGTAAAGCGGGATGTCTAATGCATTGTGATGGGTCACAAAGGGCCGGGCGGTTGCTCCCCCGGGTATTGGCTGTAAAATAGGGGTTTCAACTTCTAAAAACCCAAAGCGATCAAAGGCCTTGCGCATCACAGAAAAGACCTGTGAGCGTTTAATAAAGGTCTCTTTTACACCGGGGTTCACCACTAAATCCACATAACGTTGGCGATAGCGCAATTCTGCATCAGTAAACGCATCATGTGTATTGCCGTCTGTATCTACTTTCGGTAAGGGGAGTGGTTTTAAAGACTTGCTTAACATGGTTAAAGACGTGACATTGATTGAGGTTTCACCCACTTGAGTCTTGAACATCGTACCTTCAATACCGATGAAATCTCCTAAATCAAGTAGTTTTTTAAACACTTCATTGTATAGGGTTTTATCCTCACCCGGACAAAGTTCATCGCGATTAAAATACAGCTGTATTCGTCCCGAACTGTCTTGCAGCTCTGCAAACGAAGCCTTTCCCATAATCCGCTGACTCATCATCCTTCCTGCCATTTTCACGGGTTGATTTTCCACGTAGGCAGTCTTCACCGATGTGGCTAAATGTGAAACCTGAAATGCAGCAGCGGGATAGGGTTCAATGCCTAGTTCTCTTAATTTAGATAAGGAAGAGCGGCGTTGTACTTCTTGTTCGGATAGTTCTTGACTCATTCAATGTATGTTTATCGGTGCAAAGATAAGGGATGTTTAGACGCTTATAAATTAAAAAGGAGCATTCCGATGCTAAAATATATAAACAGTCCGATAATGTCATTCAATGTGGTGACGAAGGGTCCTATCGCCAAGGCGGGATCAATGCGATATCGATGCAACAGCATCGGAAACAAGGTACCAAAGGTTGCTGCAAAAACGATGACGGTGAGTAAAGACAGGCTAACCACCGTTGCAAGCTGAATGCCAGAAAACACGGAGGCAACGCCGAAAATTAAACCCGATAATATGATGCCATTCATTAATCCAACCCCAGCCTCCCGAAGCAATCTAGGGAAAATCCGTGTTAACCCATGGTCGCCTTTAGCAATAGACTGTACAACAATCGCGGAAGACTGAACCCCCACATTGCCGCCCATTGCGGTAATTAGCGGAATAAAAAATGCAAGGGCGGGTAATTTAGAAATTCCTCCTTCAAAACTTGAAATTACTTTTGCGCCAATAGTTCCCCCTACCATGGCAAGGATCAACCATGGAAGCCTTGAAAACCCAGATTTCCAAAAGGACGAATTGGCATCTGTACGGTCGCTAATACCGGTAGCCATTTTAAAGTCTTTATCGGCTTCTTCCCGAATATAATCTACCACATCGTCCAGGGTAATCCTACCCACCAATTTACTTTGATAGTCTACCACGGGAATAGAAACTAAGTCGTATTTTTCCATGATCCGAGCAACCTTTTCAGACGTATCGCTTGTTTTAACCTTAATGATGTTTTTTGATTGATAGAGTTCTTCTATAGTAGTTCGAGTGTCTGCAAACAAGAGACGTTTCAAGGAGAGTACACCTACCAATTGATCCGATTCGTTAACCACAAAAATATTGTATACTTTTTCAACATCTTCTGCCTGCTTCCTTAATTCAATCAAGGCACGTCTAACGGTCCACTCCACATGCGCTTGAAAAAACTCTTTTTGCATGAGCCCCCCAGCAGTAGCTTCGTCATAATTCAATAAATCTACGATGTCCTCGGCCGCGTCATCATCTTCCATTTGAGAAATAACCTCATGGATTTGATCTTTGGGGAGTTCCGCTAAAATGTCGGCGGCATCGTCTGAATCTAAGTTCTCGAGTTGATCTGCAATTTCTTTTGATGACAAAGAGGCGATGAAGCGATCGCGTACCTCTTCATCTAATTCCATTAAAATATCGGCTTGCAGGTCTTCGTCCTCCGCCAAATAATAGATATATTTTGCTTCTTCGTTTGAGAGCTTGTCTAATATTTCAGCAATGTCTGCATAGTGTAGGTGTAACACCTGTTCTTTGAGCCATAGGGCATCATAGTTAACAACACGCAAACGTATTTCTTGAAGAAAGTCCTTAGTTAGTTCGTGGCTCATAAACAATTGGTATTACCCTTCCTTACGGAATATGGAATAAAAAGTTCTCCCCAGGATTGAAAAGAAGGAACGGGAATAATTATTTGCCCTTCTTTTTCTTTTTATTATCGCCTTTTAAACGAGAAAGCAATTTAACGTTTGCTTTGGCCGAGTCGTATTTTTCGGTGATTTTAGACCAATCCATCAACTCCCACACGGCAGTCAAATACTCCGCTCTACGGTTTTGATAGTTTAAATAATATGCATGTTCCCAAACATCTATTCCTAACACTGGAATACCCCGAACTTCGCACACCCCCATTAGTGGATTGTCTTGGTTTGCAGTAGAGACGACCCTCAAGGAACCCGTTGGAGTAACAATAAGCCAAGCCCAACCAGAACCAAAACGAGTCATTGCGGCACTAAACATTTGCTTCTTAAGTGAGTCTATATTTCCGAATTCTGCAATAATTGCCTCCTTTAACGAGGGTCCACAGGCGTTTTGACTTGATTTTGGAGCCAGAATTTCCCAGAACAAACTATGGTTATAATGCCCCCCCGCATTATTCCTAACCGCATCGGCTGCAACCGGAGGGATGGATAATAAAATTTCCTCCAATGACCTCCCGTCCAACATCGTTCCTTTAATGGCTTTGTTCAGATTATTCACATAGGCCTGGTGGTGTTTTGTTAGGTGGATTTCCATCGTTTGTGCATCGATATTTGGTGCATAATCACTGTATGCATAGGGCAATTTAGGCACCACAAACGATTGAGCGAATGACGACAAGGCCAGCAAGAGAACAAAAAGGAATAATTGATTGCGCATTTTTATTGGTAAAGTTACAAAAGATCTCAAAGCAGCTTCGGTAAAACCTGTCTGATTTTGCGCATTTCTTCGTATTTTTGAACCCTTAATAAATTGACCACAATCATGGGGTTTCGGGAATATAAAGGGCTAAATCTGCCGAACATTACAGAAGAATTACTCGCTTATTGGGAGGCAAAGGATATTTTTAAAAAATCCATAGACCAGAACGGCTCTGCTGGAAATTTTGTTTTTTACGAAGGGCCTCCCTCTGCCAATGGCGTTCCGGGTATTCACCATGTGATGGGGCGGGCAATTAAGGATACATTTTGTCGATATAAATCGCTGAAGGGATTCAAAGTCAATCGAAAAGCAGGGTGGGACACCCATGGTCTGCCGGTAGAACTTGGCGTTGAAAAAGAACTGGGCATAACCAAAGAAGACATCGGAACCAAAATCACGATTGATGAATATAACGCCGCATGTAAAAAAGCGGTAATGAAATACACAGACATTTGGAATAAACTCACGAAAGACATGGGCTATTGGGTGGACATGAGTGATCCCTATGTAACGTACGATAGTAAATACATGGAGTCTGTGTGGTGGTTGCTTGGACAACTCTACGAAAAAAACTTACTCTACAAGGGATACACCATTCAACCGTATTCTCCGAAAGCGGGAACTGGATTGTCTTCTCACGAAATCAATCAACCGGGTTGCTATAAAAACGTCAAAGACACCTCCATTGTAGCGCAATTTAAGTGGTTACAAAACCAAGAAAATCCATGGGGAACCTGTAATGATAATCGATACTTTTTAGCTTGGACCACCACGCCATGGACCCTTCCTTCCAATACCGCATTAACGGTCGGACCCGAAATTGACTATGTGCTTGTACATACGTTTAATCCATATACCTACGAATTAATTGAGGTGGTCTGCGCCAAGGCGCTTATGTCTTCTTTATTCGGAAAAGGATTCGTAGCCGTGGACTCCTTGGATAACTTAATGTTACCGGAAGACAAAAAAACCATTCCATTCTTCGCGGGTGATTCTCATAAAGGAAAGGCCTTATTGGGCTTGCGTTATGAACAGCTTCTTCCTTATTGTTTGCCTTATGAAAAAGCGGAAGAGGCATTCAGAGTAATCGGTGGCGCTTTTGTCACTACGGAAGACGGAACTGGAATTGTACATACTGCGCCTACCTTTGGGGCAGACGATGCACGAGTGGCGCAAGAGGCTGGGGTTCCGCCACTATTAGTGTTGAATGAATCGGGTCATCCCGTTCCCCTGGTAGACCTACAAGGACGCTTTAGGCCGGAAATGGGTAACCTTGCGGGTAAGTATGTGAAACAAGCATATTATGAGGAGGGTTCCGAACCGGAAAAATCAGTGGATGTTGAAATCGCCATTCATTTAAAAGAAACCGGAAATGCATTTAAGGTTGAAAAATATGAGCACAGTTATCCGCATTGTTGGCGAACTGATAAGCCCGTATTATATTACCCCTTAGACTCCTGGTTTATTCGGGTTTCTGAACATCGCGAAACGTTGGTGGAACTGAATAAAACGATTCAGTGGAAACCGGAATCAACCGGAACCGGTCGCTTCGGTAAATGGCTTGAAAACGCAAACGACTGGAACTTGTCCCGCTCCCGATATTGGGGAATCCCAATCCCTATTTGGAGTACTGAAAACGGCGATGAACGGCGATGTATTGGGTCGCTGGAAGCGCTAAAAAACGCTTGCGAAGAGTCTGTGATGAAAGGGTACATGAAGGAAAACCCACTCCGGGCATTTGAAACAGGGAATATGAGTGTAGAGAATTACCTGCGCGTCGACATGCATAAAAATCAGATGGATGAACTCATCTTGGTTTCCCCAAGTGGGCAGCCCATGCGGAGGGAGGCGGATTTAATTGACGTATGGTTTGATTCCGGAGCGATGCCTTTTGCGCAGTGGCACTATCCCTTTGAGCATAAAGAATATATTGATAATGGAACGCACTATCCCGCTGATTTTATTGCTGAGGGGGTAGACCAAACACGCGGATGGTTTTATACGCTCCATACGATTTCTGCTCTTGTTTTCGGGAAAGTTGCATATAAATCTGTGGTTTCCAATGGATTGGTATTAGATAAGCACGGGCTAAAGATGTCGAAACGACTTCAAAATACAGTAGATCCCTTCGTGACGCTTGCTGAATTTGGTGCAGATGCCACGCGGTGGTATATGCTAACCAATGCACAACCTTGGGATAATTTAAAATTCGATGAAGCGGGCATTAAGGAAACCCAACGGAAATTCTTTGGTACCTTATACAATACCTATTCCTTCTTTTCTTTGTATGCGAATATTGATGCGTTCGACCCAATGGCCGAACAAATTCCACTTGCAAATCGACCGGAAATGGACCGGTGGGTGCTGTCAAGATTGAATAGTTTAATTCAACTGGTAGATGAAAGTTTTGAGCAGTATGACGCAACGAATGCGGGACGTCGAATTCAAGATTTTGTGTGTGATCAATTATCCAATTGGTACGTACGCCTAGGAAGAAGGCGCTTCTGGAAAAACGAGGATCCTGTTGATAAACTAGCGGCTTACCAAACCTTGTACACCTGTTTAAAAACAATCAGCATCCTTTCGTCACCGATTGCACCATTCTATATGGATCGCTTGTATTTAGATTTAACCCAAGGTAAGGAGGAGGAATCCGTGCATTTAGCAAGGTTTCCACGCGCGCAGAATTTCGCTATAAACGCAGAACTAGAGCAAGAAATTGATTTGGCTCAACGAATTACAAGCATGGTGCTTAGCTTGCGAAAAAAGGAAAAAATTCGGGTTAGACAACCCTTAAAACGGATATTAATTCCCACACTTCCTGAGCCATTGACTACTTATGTAACTCGGATTGCTGAACTGGTAAAATCGGAAGTTAACGTCAAGGAACTTACGTGGTTAGACGCACGTACTTTGGTGAAACAAATCAAGCCGAATTTTAAAACCATCGGGCCTAAATATGGCCAACAAATGAAGGGAATAGCCGCGTGGGTAAACGCCCTTTCTTCGGAAGAAATTCAGGCCTTTGAACGCAACGAGGGAGCAAGTTTTATGATCGATGGAGCTCAGATTCACTTAGTATTATCGGATGTAGAAATTAGCACCAAAGATGTGCCCGGATGGGTGGTGGCCAGTGAGGGCATTCTGACCGTAGCCCTGGATGTTGAAATTACCCCCGAATTAAAAGCAGAAGGAATCGCTAGAGAGGTAGTAAATCGAATACAGAACGCGCGGAAAGAGGGTGGGTTTGAGGTAACAGACAAAATACGGGTGGAGTATCGCGGCAGTGAAGAAGTGCAACTCGGAATTTCAACCCACTTAAACTATATTGGTGAAGAAGTGTTGGCTAACAAATTTGAACTGATGACACACGAATTTACCGGGTTAATTCAAGAAGAAATTCTTGAACCTAATGATTTTATATTTACACTAAATAAAAACGCATGACTTGGATTTTTGACCAAAAAGAAACGGCAACATCAGAGGGTGCTGCCATCCGGTGGATAGATCATCGGTTTTTCACCTTAGACTTTGAGGGACAAGAATTTCACGGGGAAGTTGTTTCTGATTTAAGTGAAGCGCATCAATTGGTGCTTAAAATTAATCACCGGGTTTTTCATATTCGTAAGAAGCATGCCTTAGATGAATTAATTCAACAACTTGGTATGGATAAGCCGAAGGTTCGGAAAATCAAAAGCTTCAACGCCCCTATGCCGGGCAGGATCATCCATGTGCTCGTGAAGGTAGGTGACGAAGTTGATGCCGGAACCCCCCTAATTTCCTTGGAAGCGATGAAAATGGAAAACACCTTAAAATCAAGCGGCATTGGAACGGTTAAGACCATTCATGTTGTCTCAGGTGCAGTTGTTGAAAAAGGTGCACCCTTGTTCGAATTCGAATAAGATTAATATAGGATTAATGCAGCAATTGTATATTCGCCGACAAACCCTCTGGATTTCCTTATGAAAACAATCAATCGTGAACTTAGCTGGCTTAGCTTTAACGCCCGAGTGTTGCAAGAAGCCCTTGATGAAAAAGTGCCCCTCATTGAACGTTTCCGGTTTTTAGGAATCTATTCCAACAACTTAGACGAATTCTTTCGAGTACGTGTGGCGGGCGTTAGACGCATGATGGATGCAAAACAAAAAAAAGTATACGGATACGACGGGACGGCTGAGGAGTTATATAAGGAGATTCGCAAGGTGGTTTTGCATCAACAAGAACTATTCGAGTCGTGCTATTTACAACTCACTCAACAATTAATCAAAGAGAATATCTTCTTTGTAGACGAAGAAACGATTACGCCGCACTTAACAAAGTCCCTGTCCTCCTATTACAAAGCCACCTTTAAACACATGCTTTTTCCAATTATTTTGGACAAAAAAGCAACGTTCCCTGACTTACGAGACGACGCGATTTATTTAGCCATTAAAATCCATAAAAAAGGGTTGGCAAATCGCTATGCAATATTACAAATACCTCCAGGTAAAGATCGGTTTCACGTGATTAATGACGGGGCATCTTCTTATTTTATTTTGGCTGATGATATCATTCGTTTACACGTATCAGATATTTTCTCCATGTTGCCTTATGATAAAATAAGTGCTTATACCTTTAAATTCACCAGAGACTCCGAGCTTGATTTAGAAGACGATGTAACGCAGTCTTATTCCGAGAAAATTGAACGCAGTTTAAAGAAACGGAAAAAAGGAATTCCGGTGCGGTTTGTATACGATGAATTCATGCCGGAAGATCTCTTGACCTATTTACTTAGTTGTTTAGAGCTTAAAAAATCCACAAACGCGATTCCCGGCGGACGATATCATAATTTTAAGGACTTTCTTCAGTTTCCGGATTTCAATCGGAAAGACTTGCTTTTCACGCCGCAACCACCTCATCGTCACTCCTATTTAGAATCAGGTAATCAACTGTTAGAGCGCATCAAGGAGCGAGATGTTTTCTTACATTTTCCGTATCAAAAATTCGACTATATCATCGATCTGTTGCGCGAAGCAGCGATAGATCCCTTGGTAACAGAAATCAAAATCAATGTCTATCGACTTGCGCCAGATTCACAAATCATGCGTGCCTTGATTGCCGCAATTTACAACCGCAAACAGGTAGTGGTCATCATGGAACTTCAAGCGCGATTTGATGAGGCGAATAATTTACAATGGTCAAATCAACTGAAAGAACATGGCGCGAAAGTCATTTACGGCGCACCAAACTTAAAAGTACATTCCAAATTATTATATATTAAACGGCTAAATAAAGGTGCTGATTTATCGGTGGCCTATGTAGGTACTGGAAACTTTAACGAACGAACGTCACGGATTTACACGGATTTCGCACTGATTACTACAGAAAAACGAGTGGTTTCTGAGGTCTCTAAAGTGTTCCGTCTGCTAGAGAACAATATGGAGCGGGTAAGCTTCCGTCATCTAATGGTTTCTCCCATTAATTACCGTCGAAAAATAATTCAACTCATAGACCGTGAAATTCAACTCGCAAAAGCGCGGAGAGCGGCGTTCATTCGAATCAAGTTAAACAACCTCACCGATCGTCAAATGATCGAGAAACTCATAGAGGCAAGTATGGCTGGTGTTCGTGTAGAAATGATTATTCGGGGGATTTGTTGTTTAAAAACAGACCTCAAAAGAAACCCGAACCTTACGGTAATTAGCATCGTTGACCGATACCTAGAGCATGCGCGATGTATGGTGTTTGGCAATGATGGCAAGCCCCTGTTTTATATTGGAAGTGCAGACTTAATGGAACGCAACTTGGATTACCGTATTGAGGTGGCAACCCCAATTTTCGACCCCCGGATTCAGGATGAGATTACAGAAATTTTTGAATCCCAGTGGAGAGGTACGGTAAAGTCTCGGTGGATTTCTTCCGATATGAAAAATGAATATCGGCGAACGGAAGGCCCTCCGTTTCATGCACAACAAAATTTATATATAAAATACAACGAAAAAGATCCCGATTAGTCGATCACAGGGATGGCATGTTCTAGGTTACTGGCCTCAGTAAAGACGGCATCAATGGCGGCAGTTAATTGATTAGACCACCGATATTCAATCGGTTCCCCGCTAATGCACCACCGTGCGCATTCTTTTTTAGTCTTCTCCGTTAAGTCAAACAGCACAGATACTCCAATCTGCTTTAGTGCATGGGCATTACAATGTTGCTCAAAGTGATTCGCGTATGGCACCACTAAGAGTTTTTTGTGGAGATATAACGCCTCCGCAGGAAGCTCAAAACCAGCACCGCAAATGATGCCTTGTGCACTAATTAAATCACTCAGAAAACCAGGGCCACCAATGGGACAAAATGTCAAATTTCCAGCGGCCTCCTCCGTGCTTACTTCTTTTGTATAAACTTTAAATGTCCCGGGGAGCTTGGAAAAATATGCGTGTAAAAACGATCGATTAAACGCCGTTAGATACACCAGATTATGTTTACCAACGCTGGGTTTAGCCGCTAAGATTTCTTCTCGAATAATGGGATAAAACGTGTGCTCGGTAAAGCGTTCAAAATGAAATCCTAAACTAACCGTGCTTGGACAATAATGCTTAATGATCCAACGTCCCAAAGGAAACCAAAGCGGGGATTGCGGGCTTCCGGGGGCTCTAACTGCCGCTTGATGACTGAGCTCAATACAGGTTATCCCTTTCCATTTACACGCCCAAGCGCTTACTGGTTCAAAATCTGAAATCACCAAATCATACTGCTCAACGGGTAATGCCCTAACCTCTCTTAAAAAACGCAAGGGCTTTAATCCCTTCAGGGTCTTTAACACATCAATTCCTCCCCGTGCCGAAGAAACAAACGTTAATCCATAACATTGATATGCAATGGGATATGGGAAAGAAAGTTGCGATTGATTTCCGCTTATTAACACATCCACCGTGCCGCGTTGAGACAAAATAGGAAGTAATGCGATGGCTCTACTCAAATGGCCATTTCCTGTTCCTTGGATGGCGTATAAAATTTTCATGATGCAATCTGTTCATCAAGAATCATAGACAAATCGATATTAATCGATTTCAATTCCGATTCCGGATGCAGTTCTTGTGTTTCAGTAAATTGATATATGGACCATGTGCCATTGACATATTCTAGGGACGTGTGGTTTTCTACCCAATCCCCTGAATTTAAGTAGGTTACTTCTCCTTTACCTTCTGAATCTGAGAAGACTTTAATAGCCGGTTGATGGATATGCCCACACACCACATATTTATATCCGTTTTCACGTGCGATTTCTGCAACATTCTGCTCAAAATTATTGACATAAGCGATTACTCCCTTAACCTTATCTTTAACCCGCTTGCTGATTGATATTCGTTCCCTTCCTAATTTTACTAAGGTCCAATTAATCATCGTATTGATTAAAATCAACAAGTCATATCCTTTCCCGCCAAGCTTTGCAATCCACTTGGATTGTCTCACCGAATAATCAAATACATCCCCATGAAAAATCCATGCTTTTCCCGTGGGCAGGTCCAATACCACTTTGTTAGCTAAGGTTAAATTCCCCAAGTCAAATCCGGTAAATCTACGTAAGGCTTCATCGTGATTCCCGAGCACATAATGTACCTGAGTACCACTGCTCATTAAGCGAATAATTTCTCTAATGACCTTGAGGTGAGATTCTGGAAAGTACTTTTTACTGAATTGCCAAATATCTATGATATCCCCATTTAATACCAATATCCTCGGTCTGATTCGTTTTAAGTAAGATACCAATTCAGCTGCAGCAGAACCATATGTCCCGAGATGCACATCCGAAATAACTACGACCTCATGTGTATATTCCACAGGTCAAAAGTGCTCATTAACAAAACGTTATGTGTTACGAGAGCGTTTTATTTATGTTAATTTCACTTAACCGTTATGTTGATTGCCTTGTCTTTCGTGCAGGATACCTTTGCGTCCTGATAACTCGGCGCAGAAAAAGTGGCACGGGCATTATTTGAAAACCCATAAGATTCAGTAGGCATTCCAAGGACATTTTTATCCAACTTGTCGTTTTTATTGACATCGTGATATACTGCGATTGCATAGGAACCGGGAGATAAATTGGTGAACGTTACCTTGCACTTAAGCTGATCAATGGCTACAATTTTACCGTTGAGTTGCTTGCCATAGCTTGGAAAGGTTTCACTGGAATTAAACAAGGCAACATAAGCCTGGCCCTTATTCGAAGGGAATCCACTGACCTTAACTTCCAAACTAACGTTTTCCTTATGGAGTAGCGCGAGGAGAACACTTGCAAAAAACCACTTTAACATACTGGAAAAACGTCCGAATTGAACTATTGTTCACGTTTATGGTCCTTCAGAAATGTTTACCTTTACCCTATGAAGCAGGTACTCGTTACGGGAGGCGCAGGATACATCGGTTCTCACACCATCGTTTCGTTGGTGGAGCAGGGCTTTTATCCCGTTATTGTGGACGACTTACGAAACAGTTCCCAAGTAATTCTGGATGGATTAGCACCATTAACAGCGGATGGGTTTTCATTTATTCCCTTAGATATTTGCGATAAAGACGCCTTCTTTAAGGTGTTTGATGCCCATGCATTTGACGCCGTAATTCATTTTGCCGCCTACAAATCAGTGGGTGAATCGTGTGAAGTGCCGCTTCCATATTATCAGAACAACCTCATTGGATTAATGAATGTTATAGAAGCTTGTACTAGGTATTCCATTCCGAAATTTGTTTTTTCTTCCTCTTGCACGGTCTATGGAGAACCCGATCAAAAGCAGGTATACGAAACGACTCCAAAGCGCTTGCCAGAATCCCCATACGGGTTTACCAAATGGATGGGCGAACAGATTATTGAAGATGTGCATCGGAATTCCACACCCTTTCAAACGATTTGCCTTCGATATTTCAACCCAATAGGTGCACATCCGAGTGGATTAATCGGTGAGCTTCCGGTCGGAGTCCCAAACAACCTCTTGCCTTACATCACACAAACTGCTGCTGGAATTCGTTCTCACCTCACCGTATTTGGAAACGACTACTCCACCCCAGATGGCACCTGTATTCGAGATTATGTGCACGTTTGTGACGTAGCGGATGCGCATGTACGCGCCCTATTGTTTACCAGCGAAAACCCATTAGATGTATTTAATATTGGGACGGGGAAAGGTACTTCTGTGCTCGAAATGATACAATACTTCAATGAAGTTTCTGGCATGGACCTTCCGTATCACATTGGATCGCGTCGTGCGGGGGATATCACTGAAATCTTCGCCAATGTTTCCTATTCCAATGCTACGCTCGGATGGCGCGCTCAACGGAGTGTGAAAGAGGCCTTGAACGATGCGTGGAATTGGGAACAACGTCAAGCTAAATCAAATGATTGATACCCATTGTCACCTGTACGAAGAATCATTTCTCCCATCCCTAGATGAGGTCTTGCATCGTGCGAAAGAAGCTGGGGTAACGCAGATTTTACTCCCAAACATTGATGTAGATTCATGGGAACCCTTATTAAAGGTACTTAACAACCCCATTATTCCGTGTTCACCCATGCTCGGCTTGCACCCCTGCTATGTAAAGGAAGAGGTAAACGACCAGTTGAATGCCTTGGGCGAACTGCTTAAAACACATCATGAACAGCTTGTAGCGATTGGGGAAATTGGGATGGATCTCTATTGGGATAAACAATTCCTTACCCAACAACAACAGGCCTTTCATCAACAAATTGAATGGGCGTTACGCTATAATCTACCTATTGCTATTCACGTGAGGGATGCCTTTGACCCGCTATTCGAAGTGCTCTCTGATTACCAAGACACCGAACTTCGTGGGGTCTTTCATTGTTTTACCGGCACAAAAGACCAGGCGGAATATATCCTACGAACGCATCCTTCCTTTTATTTTGGAATTGGTGGGGTATTAACCTATAAAAATAGTGGATTATCAGAAATTGTAAAAACACTACCTATGGATCGTATAGTTTTAGAAACCGACGCACCGTACTTACCTCCTACACCGCATCGTGGTAAACGAAACGAACCGTCTTTTTTAATTCACATTGCCGATGCCTTGAGTAATGTGCTAGCAATTCCAGTGGCAGAGGTAAACAAAATAACCTCTGAAAATGCTCGGCGCTTATTTAATCTTAATGTGCAACACCTATGAAACCACGCATTTTACTAATCTATACCGGGGGTACGATAGGAATGATGGCCAACCCGAGTACTGGGGAATTACAATCCTTGGACTTTGAATACATTCATCAGCAAATTCCAGAAATCGCGCGCTTAGCACTTGAGGTTATTCCAATAAGCATTGCGCAACCGATTGATTCATCGCACATGAATCCGTCACATTGGGTAGAATTGGTTGAGCTCATTGAACACCATGAACCTCATGTGGATGGATTTGTAATTTTACATGGAACAGATACGATGGCCTATACGGCTTCCGCCATAAGTTTTATGATTCAAGGCTTATCTAAACCCATTGTTTTCACTGGGTCACAACTGCCGGTGGGGATCTTGCGCTCGGATGGAAAAGAAAACATACTGGCCGCACTCGAAATAGCAGGTAAAAAACAGGCGGATGGTAACGCAGCATTGCAAGAGGTGGCTGTTTTCTTTCAATCTAAGTTGTTTAGAGGAAATCGGGTCTCTAAAATTTCTGCACACCAATTTGACGCCTTTGATTCCCCAAACTATCCCATATTAGGTGTTGCGGGAGTAGACATTAAAATACATGCCAATCAATTGCTTGAGCAAAACGTAACAGAAATCACTTATAATAAGACCTTAGATCAACGCGTTGGATTGGTTAAACTCTATCCCGGAATTAACCTTGACGCATACGGCTCGGTGTTTAACCCCGCAGTTCATCGCGCCGTGGTGATAGAGGCTTTTGGTTCCGGAAATACACCGAACCATGAAGCGTTTGCCACGGTATTGTCTGATTATGTGCGTCAAGGGGGAATTATTTTAACCATTTCGCAATGCACAAGCGGAAGCATACAGCCTGGAAAATATGCGTCTGGCCATCTATTGGCAGAACTTGGCGCATGGAACGGAACAGACCTCACAACGGAAGCAGCGGTGACTAAATTAATGTGGTATTTAGGCGCTGAAACGCCTCCGACGCCTTCCCAATTCAGCCTTATTGTGGCCGGAGAATCCGCTTAGGCTGGTGGTGCTTCGTTTAGCGCTTTTTAGTGGCTGAATAATCTTCGTAATCTTCTGTCAACTCTTGGCTCACTTGAGCGGTAACTGAAATCGGAATATAATCCACTTCTACGTTCGTTTTATCGAGCCCAAAATCTTCTGCCGGCTTCAACCCGGTGGATTTAACAAATCGGTATGCTTTTACGCAAATCATTTGAAACGTCGTAAGTTTATTGTCCATTGAAACCCTGGAATTTAAGACAATGAATTTAAAATCAACCTTGCCTACTCGATCTTTGATGCATTCAAATACACTTTCATTGGTGAGTTCCCCTTTCTCCACCATGGTGCAATGTATTTTACGCATCATATATTCAATGCGATGCTCTTCTTTAAATCCAAGCTGCAAGGATACATAGTAACACCCTTGATCTATTACTTCATGAACGGAATAATGTACACCCCATGGCTCATTTAAAATATCTAAGTGTAAAAACCAAATCACGCCTGCTTTACGTGGGCGTTTCATGAACAGGGAATGGTAAACGGTCAAATCCAGTTTATCATGGGAATTACTTCGTGTAGGAAACACCAAATTTGTAGCCTCAAAGGGAATCGAGCTGTCTTTTTTAACAGCCTCTAACAAAGGAGTTACAGCGGTCATTGGAAGATACTCTGTAATGTTTCGTCGCAATTCGCGGGCTTTATAATAAAAGTATAGTAAGGCGAAGAATGTGGTGGCAAGAATTAAGGTGAACCATCCTCCAGAAACAATCTTACCTAAATTAGAGAGTAAAAACACCCCTTCAATCATCAAGAAAATTGCAAAAATCAAGACATAAAACCCGCGGGCCCTGGGATTTTTAAGCATCAATAAAAAACCTAACAGCACAGAGGTCATCACCATGTCAATCGTAATTGCCAATCCATAGGTGTGTTCCATCGCGCTGGATTTTTTAAAAATCCATATCACCATTAAACACCCGATCATTAATACCCAATTGATAAATGGAATATAAATTTGCCCTTTGTGCTCTGAGGGAAACTTCACTTTTAAATTGGTCCATAGCTTCAATTTAATGGCTTCATTCATTAGGGTAAATACCCCTGTAATTAGGGCTTGTGAGGCAATAATTGTAGCTGCGGTTGCAATGATGACCGCAAAAATTAATTGGTTTTTAGGTACCATGCTATAAAACACGGTGGCTCCTTTGGCAAGGGTAAAACCTTCTGAAGTACAAAGCGCGGCTTGTCCTAAATAGTGAAAAACTAATACGGCTGAAATCACTGCCCAACTGATGCGAATGTTTCCTTTACCGCAATGACCTAAATCGGAATACAATGCCTCTGCTCCAGTTGTACATAAAAAGACGGCCCCTAGCGCAGCAAAGCCTCCGGGAACGGTAGTCACAAAATGAAAGGCTTCGTAGGGATTAAATGCCGCCAATACGCCCGGATTTTTAAAAATGTTGATTGCTCCAAGGTACGCTAAGTAAGAAAACCAAATCACCATGATCGGACCAAAGGCTTTACCAATGGCTGCGGTTCCAAATTGTTGAATGGTAAACAAGGCAATAATAATACCCACTACGATGGGAATTACCGGTACATCGGGATTAATGTTGTTAATTCCTTCTACGGCAGAAGAGATTGAAATCGCGGGCGTAATAAACCCATCGGCGAGTAAGGTGGCACACCCAATGAGCGCAGGAATAACAACCCAGCGAACGTTCCGTTCCTTGAGTAAGGCAAAGAGGGCAAAAATTCCTCCTTCTCCGTTGTTGTCGGCATTTAAAGCAAAATAAATGTACTTGATGGTTGCCAATAAAATCAAGGTCCATATCACACAGGATAATCCTCCGATTACAAAGTCGCGACTCAAATGAGCGCCCTGACCGGTAATGGCTTGAAACACATATAAGGGAGAGGTTCCGATGTCACCAAACACAATTCCGATGGTAATAAGAACGCCTGCAAACGAGATTTTATGATAGGAACCAGACATGAAAAAAATTTTGCTAATTTATATGAAATAGGGCATGTATTCAATGAAAACCAAGAAATTATTTGCGTGGCTCGATTGCGTTTTGTTACACCAAAAAAATGGAATACCTTTGAGCCTGCATTGGAGAGGTGTCCGAGCGGTTGAAGGAGCACGCCTGGAAAGTGTGTATACGCCAAAAGTGTATCGAGGGTTCGAATCCCTCTCTCTCCGCCAAAGCAATTAAAAAGCTAGCCGAAAGGCTGGCTTTTTTGCTTTTAAAACGGTGGGAAAGCTCGCTTTAACAACGGGAAAAAAGCAAAAAAGAAAGGTTGCGACTTCGGAGCAAGCTTAGCTTTTGATTGCTTTGAAGCGACCCCCCCAAGGTTCATGCGCTTTAGCGCATAATCCAAAAACTCAACGAATTAACTGACGAGGCGAATAAAAAAGCCAAAAGATGCAACGCAGCTTAGCTTTTGATTGCTTTGAAGCTTCACCCTTATAGGTTCATGCGCTTTAGCGCATAATCCCAAGTAAATAAAAAAGCAAAAAAGAAAGGTTGCGACTTCGGAGCAAGCTTTGCTTTTGATTGTTTTGAAGCGACCCCCCCAAGGTTCATGCGCTTTAGCGCATAATCCAAAAACTCAACGAATTAACTGACGAGGCGAATAAAAAAGCCAAAAGATGCAACGCAGCTTTGCTTTTGATTGTTTTGAAGCGTCCTGGGTGCGGGTTTAAACCCGCACCCAGGAATAAACCCTGGTTATCGCCTACCCAAACACCCCCTTCACCACCTCGTCCGTGGCTTCCCAGTGGGCCATGTGACCCGCGTTGGGGATTACAATTAGCGCTGGGGTTAT
>CANHHA010000035.1 GCA_947460825.1 Flavobacteriales bacterium | reverse complement strand
TCGGATTCAGGCAGCGGCTTGTCAATTCTTCGCTTACCGGTATTCGGGTTTTAAAAAAAACGTGCTCAGTCTTCATTTGATTTATAGGTTTTAAGTTTGGTTCGTGCACGAAAAAGGAGTGATTCAATAGCCGATACAGAAATATTCATCACCGCGGCGATTTCTTGATAGCTCAGATCATCCATCGCAAATAAGGTCATAGCGAGGCGTTGCTTTTCTGGCAGTGCCTGTATTTGTTTCCAAAGCAGCCATTCTTCTTCTTTAAGGATGTGAACTAATTCGGGAGTTTCTTCCGTAAATAGGGCTTGCGAATCAACGATACTAATCATAATTCCTTTTCTTTTCTTACGATTTTTGGTGCGTAAAAATTCATTGCATTTGTTTAAGGTAATGCGATACATCCACGTTTGAATGCTCGACTCTTCCTTAAAACCGGCCACCCCAACCACTACAGATTTAAATACTTCTTGAGTTACATCCTCAGCATCTTGCCGATTACCCAATAAATAGAAGGCGGTATTTAATATGCGGGGTGAATACCCTTCAAAAAGTTTTTTGAATTCTCGTTCACTTCCCAATCTCAGTAGCTCAATATTCGGCATTCAAATCCTTAGATGCCCTTTTTTAAGAAATCTTGCATTCCTTAAAGGTAACAATTAAGAGTAAAAGTGTACCTTTAGGGCGCTTTGAAAGAATCAAAATTCGTTGGAAAAAACCAAGAAAAGTGGCAGCGCTTTGAATCGATGCAAAAAGACCTTTCGAGTGATCCGGAGGCACTGAGTGCCTTATATTTAGATATTACGGATGATTTAGGGTTTGCACAAACCTATTATTCCCGGCGCACAATCAGAGTTTATCTGAATCAACTGGCCCAGCGGGTGTTCATTGGGGTAAATAAATACCAGAAATTTTCTTTGAGGAATGTCCTTGATTTTTGGATCATTGAACTCCCCTTGGAGCTCTATCGAGCCAAAAAATACATGGGTTTTGCCTTGATTAGCTTTTTAGCCTACATCGCTTTGGGATGGATTTCTAGCAGTGTTTACCCAGAATTCACCGCAACGGTGCTGGGTGAAGGGTATGTTGAAACAACCATGGAAAATATTGAAAATGGAAACCCGCTTGGTATCTACGAGAATAGCAGCTCATTCATGATGTTCGTTCAAATCACAGGAAACAACCTCATGGTTTCTATATTAACTTTTTTCGCAGGGATCATATTTACCCTCGGAACACAGGTTATGCTTTTTGGAAATGGAGTAATGCTTGGGGCATTCCAACATATGTTTCTTAAAAAAGGATTGCTGATTACAAGTTTCCTTGGGATTTGGATCCATGGGGCATTTGAAATCTCAAGTATAGCACTCTCGGCGGGCGCAGGAATTACAGCTGGAGCGGGATGGCTTTTTCCTGGTAGTTTTTCTAGAATTCAAGCCTTTAAATCAAGTTTTTCTCGTGGCGCTAAAATCATGCTTAGCATCCTGCCTTTTATTGTGCTTGCCGGATACCTAGAAAGTTATGTTACTCGAAATTATGACACCCTGCCTGATGTTTCTAAATGGACGATCATTATCGGATCGTTTGGCCTAATTGGATTTTTATATGTTTTCCTCCCCATTTACCAGGCCCAACGATATCCGGAGCGCTTGTTCGAAGAAACAAATTTTAAACAACCTCATCCGGAATCGATTCAATTATTGGCGGTTCGTTCGATTTGGCAAATATACCGCCAAGGAATCATGTTGTTTTTTGAATCCTTTAGTGCCCTTTTAAAACCCGTAATGCTACTAAGCGTGCCGACAGGTTTATTCCTAATTGCAACTCGGGCGCTGTTATTTCCAGATGATTTAACTTTTGTATATTGGTTTGATTGGGCAAGCCATTTGTCGTTTATGCTCGGGTACGCACTCGGAACAAGCATAGATTTAGTTGCCCTTATCACTTGGACTGGATTAATTGCGGGAAATTTTTTAATTGTTTATCATTTTTTCCTTGTAAAAGCAAGCTTAACCGATTTGACCTTAAAGGCCTATTGTCGTCGATTTTTTGTACGAACGTTTGTCTTATTCATCGTCATACTTACCCCCATATTTCTTTTGCCGTGGTACATCTTATTGCCTTCCTTAACGTTGTTGCCCTTTGTGCTGTACCTCCCCGTTTCGTTGGCATTTCCAAGCCATAAGATAAGCCTTGGTTTAAAAAAAGGGTTGAGGTATGGCACCCGATCCTTTTTCTCCCTTTTAATCTTAAGTATCATCGGTGTTGGCACTGTCGCAATCGCGGTGCAGCCTATCGCGGCGGTGTTTAGCATACAAAAAGAGGTGCCAGACCTCTTAGATCTCGTTACCCAAGGGTTAACTCCATTTATTGATAATGCTGGACTCAATAGCGTTTTTTGGACCAATATCTTGCGCGAAATCATTTACTTGATTGCTTTCACCTTAAGCCTTGTTTTTTGGATGGTCTTATTAGTATTGTCTTATTTTTCTACCCTTGAGAAACGCGAGGCCGTCAACTTAAAAAAAGAAGGGCGGCTTTTCGGAGAACGCAGCCGATTAAAAGAGCACGTGGAGGTGCCGGAATCATGAAAATACCACTCGTTATTTATTGTTTTATCGGGTTTTTCGGAATCGTTCATGCGCAACACGGCATAAAGGAAGCACTTAACAACACCCGTTACACCAAACAAGGAAACCAAAAATTAAAAAAAGAATGGAACAATAGTTCAGGAGGAATCATTCAATCCACGGACGTTTCTGATGGGGAACTGGAAGATAAACAAGCCTATTCTGACAGTATTTTGGGGTATTATCACGAAAAATATCAAGCGCATCTCTCCAAAAAACAAGCGCGAGAAAAGAACCTACTGAAAGAACCTGAGCTCCCGGAAATGCCAACCTTTGAGGGGCCTGATTTTGATGAGCCGGACATCCCGAAACCAGGTACAGTGCCCCCCTGGATTTTAAATGTATTACTTTTCATTGTCGTGGGATTTGGGTTATATATCATCTTCTACTTTGTTCTCAAAAACTCAGGCAAATCCATGAATAATTTTAAAAAATTCGATGAGTATTGGAATCCCGAAATCGTTCCGGTTTCAGACCTAGAAAACCGTCTAAAACAGGCCCTTACCAAGGAAAAATACAGGGAGGCTGTTCGGATTTATTTCACGTTGATACTAAAGGAATTAATTCGACTAAATCAAATCAAATGGACCCGGGAAAAAACGAATCACGAATACCTCATGGGTCTAAAAAATAAGTCGCATTGCGCTCCCTTTAGTACATGTATTCATGTATTCGACGTAATATGGTATGGGGAATACGAAATCGATAAACATCGGTTCAACGAAGTGGAGCCCACATTAAGTGCATTCTTAAACACCTTGAAGACTCGTGAGTAAAAGAGGTATCTATATCGGAATTGCATTGCTCTTCTTGCTGGGGGCAATATTAATTTACTTTATTCAAGGCAGGAGTACTCCGGGGAAGCTGGGGCATCAAAGCTCTGACTGGTATACCCGGTATGGGTTTGACAGTAAAGACCCGTATGGTTTGTACTATTTTAATACGCTTTTACAACAACGTGTTGCATCCAAAAAAATTCAGCACGTTTCGAATGAACGGATGCTGGATACACTCCTAAACCAAACATCAAAAACCTTGTATGTTCTGATTGGTGATACGGTTACCTTAGAACCCAAACAATTTCAACATATTATTGCCAAGGTAAAAGAGGGAGATGGCTTAATGCTCTTTGCAAACAAAACCTACCAGTGGGTTTATGACAGTTTAGCGCTAAAAGGCAACCTCAGCTATGCCTATGCTAATGAAATTGCATTAACTACACGCGAAAAAACCTACACCTTACATCATATATATCAAGCCGACACCATTTATGGCAGAACATTTGGATTACAAGCCTGCAATAAACCGCCACTGTGTAGGACTGAAGACCTCCTGGTTGAGACCGCCTTTCCGCTTGAGTCTGGGGAGGTTTTGGTTGGTTTTTTTCCGAAGGCAATCGTAAATCATCAACTCTTAAGTCCCGCAGGACTGGCGCATGCAGAAATGCTCACAAGTCAACTCAGAACCTACGACCGTGTCCTGTTTTTAAGTTACGCCTCCCTCAAATGGCAATCGCACTATGCTTGGGAAGAAACAAGCCCCGAGGAAGAGCGCTCACTTCTGAAATTAATTAACGAGCATCCCCCATTAAAACATGCAGTATACGCGCTGTTTCTTGGGTTATTCTTGCTCGTATTGTTTGCAGGAAAAAGAAAACAAGCCATTACGCCACTTCCTGAAGCTCCAAGCAGACTCACGTCTAACTATATACAAACCCTTGCCTCCATTTATCAATCTCATGAATCCCCCCTTGTTGCGTTTAATCTGGTAAAGCAGCAGTTTTTTCATGCCATACAACGTTCCTTCTACGTAGATATCAGTAAATATTCCCTAGAAGATCAGGTTCGGACGCTGAAAGAAAAAACAAGTATAGAGGAGTCTTTGGTGCAAGAAACCCTACGTTTACTCCATGTTTCGAGTGATCAGGTGGGAATGCCTCATGTATATCTAACGGCCAATCGGACCCATTTGTTCTTGGAGCAGGCAGGTATTCTTAGGGTGCGAACGAACCCTAAGCAATTCCCTTTTATGCTCGGTCGTAAATCCGTGATCAGTTTTATTTATGTCTTTGTTGGATTTGTATTCATTTTCATAGGAGGCTACAGCCTCGCCCAATCGAATGCCCTTGGACCGGGTCTTGCCGTGATCGGCGCGTTGTTATTCGGACTCGGAATATTGCGTTTCAGAAGGCCGGTATTGCGTGTGTTCTCTCATGAAAGCGCCGCCTTTTACCCCCTAATTGGCGCACCCATCCGCTGTAAAATCGGTTACAACGAGCAGGAACGTAGGTTGGCAATGGTGCCACAGAACGGGGAACGGAAACTGATCCTGCCAACATGGGATTACGATAAGAATTCATATACCGCATTAATCACCTTAATTAAACAAAAAAGTCATGGAAGAACAACAACCAACGGATAAACTCAGCTTTGAACGCAACAATTCCGAACTATTATGGGTTGCACAAAAAGTAACCGCACTTCGGTCTGAAATCGGAAAACATGTGATTGGACAAGAACACATGGTGGAATTATTATTAGCGGGAATCTTTGCGAACGGACATATATTGCTAGAAGGGGTACCAGGGGTTGCAAAAACCTTAAGTGCAAAATTAATTTCACGCCTGATGAAGGTTGGTTTTTCTAGAATTCAATTTACTCCAGATTTAATGCCTTCAGATGTAATCGGAACGAGTATTTATAATATGAACGACGGTAAATTTATTTTTAATCAAGGGCCGATTTTTTCAAACATCGTATTAATTGATGAAATTAATCGCGCTCCCGCAAAAACGCAAGCGGCCTTGTTTGAAGTTATGGAGGAGCGGCAAATCACCTTTGACGGGATTCAATATCCAATGGAATTTCCGTTTTTAGTCATTGCCACACAGAACCCCATCGAACAAGAGGGAACCTATAGCCTACCAGAAGCGCAATTAGACCGGTTCATTTTCAAGATTACTATGAATTATCCGACCTTAGAGGAGGAAGCACAGATATTAACGCGGTATAAAGCGTCCAATGGTCCTCTTGACATGGATATGATAACACCCCTCTTTTCCAGCGAAGACATCAAACGCGTTCATTCCTTGATGCAAGAAATGGTCGTTGAAACCAGCCTAATTCAATACATCGCGGCAATTACCCACCGTACCAGAAGCCATCCAAAATTGTATTTAGGGGCCTCCCCACGCGCTTCGCTATCTATGTTGCGCGCCGGAAAAGCGTTGGCTGCGCTTCGCGGACGTGATTTTATTACCCCCGAAGACATCCAGTATATTGCACTTCCGGTATTAACGCACCGCATTATTCTTACGCCGGAGGCAGAAATGGAGGGAACAACAACGGATGAAGTAATCCGTCAAATCCTTTCTGAAATCGAAATTCCCAGATAAATTAGATGCGTCAAATCAGCTTAAATAATCGGTTTTTCTTTGGGTTTGGGGTCGCCATTATGATTACGGCGCTTGGATATGTAGCTCCAACAATAATCTGGCTATCGGCGATTTCCTTTTTTGGTCTTGGGCTGCTGTTATTGGTTGATCTACTATTCTTGTTTGTGGTGGTAAAACCCGTGAAATACGTCAAACACTATCAAGAAAAACTGAGTTTAGGGGACCAAAACCCTATTAAAATTAGCTTAACGAATGTTGGAAAAGTACGAATTTGGGTTACGGTAAATGAAGGGTTTCCGATTGACATGCAAGCACGAAACACACACTACGACGCGTCATTAAACCCCTTTGAAAGTCTTGAAATCACCTATGATTATATACCGAAGAAACGAGGCGTTTATGGGTTTACGGATACCTATATATTTACTAAATCGATTTTCGGCTTGCTAGCACGAAGAACGATCATTCCACACCAAGCACCAATCCATGTTTATCCCTCGATTTTACAAATGAAGCGCTTCGAACAGATGCTGTTTCAACAAAACAAACTGCAAACGGGCATAAGGCGGGTACGTAAAATAGGGATGTCAAGAGAGTTTGAACAAATTCGGAATTATGTGCCTGGTGATGAAATCAAAAGCATCAATTGGAAAGCAACCAGTAGGAAAAATGAACTCATGGTTAACCAGTACCAGGAAGAGAAATCACAAAATGTATATTGTATCATAGACAAGGGGCGAATCATGCAAATGGAATCGCTAAATCTTAGTATGCTCGATTACGCGATTAATTCAACCTTAGTGTTGTCTAATATTTGCCTGCACAAAAGCGATAAAATTGGGTTATTCACCTTTTCGGATAAACTCGGGACAACGCTCCCGGCATCCAATAAACGAAATCAATTGAAGAAAATCCTGGATCAGTTGTATGCGCAAAAAACAACCTTTCAGGATTCTAATTTCGAATTGTTACAGCAACACATATCGGATAAGGTTCGGACCCGATCTTTACTCCTTTTGTTTACCAATTTTGAAAATCCTTTTACCCTACAGCGGTCTCTACCCTATTTGCTACAATTGAAAAAGAGAAACCTTTTGGTCGTGGTCTTATTCAGGAATGAAGAACTTGAACATTTTTCAAGCTTGAAGCCGGATAATCAACGACACTTCTATCAAGGTGTCTTGGCGAGTAAAATGATTATTGAAAAAGAAAAAATGGCCAAACAGTTGAATGCGATGGGAATTCAAACCATTCTTACCAAACCAGAAGAATTATCTACGGCAGTAATCAATAAATACCTCCACTTAAAAGCAAAAGGACTTTTGTAAAATTATTGTTCAAGAAGGACGACTTATTTGTAACTTTGCACAAACATTTAACATAAAAATCATGGCTTTCGAACTACCTAAATTACCTTATGCCTACGACGCACTGGAACCCCACATGGATGCGCGTACCATGGAAATCCACCATTCAAAACACCACCAAGCATATACAACCAACCTAAACAATGCGATTGCAGGTACTGCCCTTGAGAACGCTACGATCGAAGAGATTTTATCTAATTGTATGGACACCCCGGCTGTGCGCAATAACGGCGGCGGATTTTGGAATCACAACTTGTTCTGGGAAATCATGAGCCCGACGGGTGGAGGAATTCCAACGGGACCCTTAGCGCAGGCAATCGATGCTGCATTTGGTTCATTTGAAGCGTTCAAAGACGCCTTTGCTAAAGCGGCAACTACACGATTTGGATCAGGGTGGGCTTGGCTTTGTGTAAGTAATGGTGCATTAGAAATCTGCTCAACAGCAAATCAAGATAATCCATTAATGGGCGAAGGATGTAAAGGAACACCGATTTTAGCGCTTGACGTTTGGGAACACGCGTATTATTTGAATTACCAGAACCGAAGACCTGATTACATTGAGGCCTTCTTTAATGTGATCAATTGGGATGCGGTTTCGAAAAACTTTGAGGCTGCGCATTAACCCTTAAGTTTCAAATATTATATTATTTTAGTGGCCTAGTTGATTTAATTGGAGAACTAAGATTCGGTGCAATGCTGCTACTTTGACCTGTTAGAGAAAGAGCCCCGCGTTATGTTACCTTTAAGTTAACATTGCTCAATAGTTGGAAAAATATCAAGTGGGCTTAATACATTTGAAAAAAATAATTACTCATGGCTGGATTCTTAAGTTACTTTTTACCCAAGGATAAAGTATTTTACAACCTCTTTGAAAATGCAAGCAATAACTTACAATTAATTGCTGAAAAATTGGTTCAAGTGGTTCACGAGGCCGATTATAATAAACGGGAAGCCCTCATTAAAGAAATGCACGACATCGAGCATGACAATGACAACATCACGCATTTAATTTTTGTAGAGCTTGGAAGAAATTTCATTACCCCTTTTGATCGTGAGGATATTCACAGTTTAGCAACGGCATTGGATGACGTAGCGGATTATATTTATTCTGCCGGTAAAAAAATTAATTTTTACAAAATCGACCCCATACAAGACGAAGGAATTCAGAAAAGCTCCGAAGCCATTCTAGAGGCCGTGGTTGCGCTAAAACAGGCGGTTATGGAATTAAGAAACCTGAAGAATACACAGAAAATTATTGATTGTGTGATAAAAATCAACAGTGCCGAAAATAGTGCAGATGCCATTTTCGACATGAGCATTGAGCGCTTGTTTGACTCGGATGTAGATGCCAAAGAATTAATCAAGCGTCGCGAGTTATATATGGTGTTAGAAACCGCTACTGATAAATGTGAAGACGCAGGAAACGTAATTGAGTCCATTGTTGTGAAATTCGCTTAACCCTAGTATCAGATGTTCACCCTTCTCATCGTTGTTATTGTTATTGCCTTATTGTTTGACCTAGTAAATGGATTTCATGATGCGGCAAATTCAATTGCAACTGTGGTTTCCACCAAAGTACTCACCCCGTTTCAAGCAGTAATTTGGGCCGCGTTTTTCAACGTGCTTGCGTTTTGGGTATTTGATATGAGTGTGGGTAATACGGTGGCAAAAACAGTGGATAATACGGCCATTGATTTGTGGGTCATTCTTGCTGGATTACTAGCAGCTACCGCATGGAATTTATTAACATGGCGGCTAGGAATCCCCTCCTCCTCCTCGCACACCCTCATTGGAGGATTTGCAGGAGCGGCGGTTACTCACGTAGCGATTGCGAAAGGGTCCTTGTGGGCTGGGTTTGGTGTGATCGCAGGAAAACAAATTTTGGTGGTTATCTTATTTATCTTTCTTGCCCCCATCATTGGTGGTTTAATTTCGTACTTAATTACCGTGGTTACCATTGCTCGAAATTTTTGGTATAAGATGTTGGTGATTATTGTGCTAAGTGCCATTACAATGTTTGCCATGGTCTATATGATCGAGTTTTTGGATATAAAACCCATCATGATGTACATCCTGGGTGGAATGATTTTAATTTTCATTCTTGTTTATACTTACCAATACCTGTTATACCGAAACCGTCCGTCTTCGATGCGGGAGGCCGGAATGCATAAAAAATTACAGCTACTCTCTTCTGCCGCCTTTTCTCTTGGCCATGGGGGGGCAGATTCGCAAAAAGTAATGGGGATTATTTGTGCCGCATTATTGGTTTATGGAAACCAGGCTCGAAAAGAAGGGAAAGAGGATCAAATCGGTAAACAATTTACCGTAACCGAATTGGTACAAGTTAAATACCACAATTCCGATGGAAAACTGGCAAAGTTTAAACCAGAATGTGCTACCCTGGATACTGCGATTTATTTTAAAGTTGAAAAAGAGATTATTGATCCTCAAGGTAACCGCATCTTTGACAACAAAGGTCATTTGGTAGCAAACGCTGGAGTGCCTCACCATTCATTGAAAAGCATTAATGATTCCCTGCATCAACTCGAAGTTTATTTGAACGGTAAAAATCTGCATGATGCCCACTCCCGAGCTGTTATTTTTTACGGGGAGCGCTTAAACAGGAGTTATGTCTATGCTGGGGTATTTAACAGTGTAGTCGACCAAAAAGACCGGCTGCTGTCGGGATATAAAATTGAAACCAAAGTGCATTCAGAAACCATGCCTTTTTGGATAGCCTTTGGATGCTATCTGATGATTGGTCTTGGAACCTTGATGGGGGGCTGGAAAATTGTAAAAACCATGGGTTCAAAAATCACAAAAGTAACTCCCTTGGAAGGTGTTTGTGCAGAAACAGCTGGGGCATTAACCCTCTTTACCGTTTCAAACTTTGGTATTCCTGTATCCACAACGCACACCATTACCGGATCCATTATTGGTGTTGGAGCCACTCGCCGCTTAAGCGCGGTGCGTTGGGGTGTTACCATCAACTTATTATGGGCATGGATTTTAACAATTCCGGTAAGTGGCGCCCTAGCCGCTTTGATTTATGCTATCATTTATTTTTTATAGGCGAAATTTTTCAGGTTAACAGTTTGTTTACATTTAGATTATTTACTAAATTCACATCGTAAATTTAAAAATTGTAAAACCTATGAAAAAACTGTTACTATCCGTAAGCGCGCTCTTTTTCGTTGCTTATGCATCTTCTCAAGTAATTTGTAAGGGAATTTCTCCGGCAGCAATTGCTGGGAATTATACCTTCACTTGGTCTCCCCCTACTGGTGGTTGGGGCACTCCAGATTTTTTAATCCCTAATACATGGGTTGAAGATACCCTAATGTTAGTTGAAGATGGTACACCTGGTACTAATCCTCAAGGGAATCCCATTTCGCAAGAAGGATGTTTTCCTTTGACGAATGACCTGACCGGTAAAATTGCAGTAGTTTTCAGAAACACGTGTGAGTTTGGAGATAAAGCGTTTAACGCACAAACTGCTGGTGCTGTGGGAGTAATTGTTGTTAACCGTAATCCAGGAGAATGGATTAACATGGGACCAGGAGCTCAAGGAGCTAATGTGACAATACCTGTTGTTATGATTGACTTCACAGACGGAATGAACATCATTCAAGAAATGGCAAACGGTCCGGTTGTGATGTTCCTTGGAAACAAAATTGGTCTAAATCCAAACGACGCAGGAATGACTGCCTCAACAACTCTTATCCCAAAACAAGGTGGCGTTGTATCGTTCTTGGCTCAAAATGGTTCAGAATTCAACTTTGACCTAGGCACACGTATTTATAACTTTGGTAACCAGGGACAAGCGAACGTATCCTTAAACGCAACGGTTACAGACCCAAGTGGAAGCGTAGTTTACAACAATACCGTAAACGGATTGAGCATCAATGCAGCGGATAGTATCGATGTAGATCCAACGCAAGCGAATGCATTACCTCAATTCTCATTAGCTTCTTATCCCATGGGACGTTATACGCTAACGTATACAATTTCCCTAGACAACGGTACCGCAGACGATGATTCAACTGACAATACAGCGAGTTATGATTTCGTAATCCAAGATTCATTATACACCTTTGCCAACATTGATGTTGTTACAGGAAATGCTTTGCCTACTACGCATTATCAACCAGGAACATTCAATGCCTCTTACTCTATTTGCACTGTGTTGAAAGATGCTAATGCTAGTAGAATTGCTGCTACTGGATTGCATTTTTCTGCAACAACCTTGGCAGCATCGAATGTAACCTTAGACGGAGAAGAGATTGTCCTTTCCTTGTACAAATGGGAAGACAACTTTGCAGACTTGAACGATGCTAACTTCGGTTTCACAACCTTAAATCAAGTTGCTGGAGGATTCTATAACTATCCGAGTGATCTTCAAGGTGATTTGGTATATGGTGCGTTTGATCAAGCCGTAGTTTTAGAGGATAATGTACGTTACTTAGCATGTGCTCAAACCGTAAATCTTGATGTGTATTTAGGATTTGAAAGTTCAAGAGACCACACATGGAACTACAATTACTATTTACAACCTATGTCGCCAATTGAAAGCGATGGCACCTATTATGCTGCTGGATTTGGAGCAGATATTCCTAATGGATTAGTTCTTCGCGTAATCGATGCAAACAACATTGGATTAGATGAAGCATCTACAGTTAACGGGATGGCCTATCCAAACCCAACTGCAGACCACATCGAATTAACCATCAAGGGTGAAGGAGCGGCTCACGTAGTTGTAACTGATATTGCAGGTAAAATTGTTTCTTCTTCTGCAATCAATTTAGTGAATGGTACATCAAACTACTCATTAGAAGGATTAACAAACGGAATGTACATTTTCAACGTAACACTTGAAAACGGAAAAACTGCACAATTCAATGTAGTTAAGAAATAAACGATATAGATTTTATGGGAAAGGGGCTTCGGCCCCTTTTTTTATGCCCACCTTTGGGTATCTTTGCAGTATGAAGAAACAGGCTTTCACCGTTACTGCTGCCCTTCCCTATGCCAACGGCCCCCTTCATTTAGGACACGTGGCTGGGGTGTATTTACCCGCAGATCTTTTCGTTCGCTTTTTGCGTTTAAAAAAAGATGACGTCTTGTTCATTTGCGGAAGTGATGAACACGGGGCGGCAATAACCCTTCGAGCAAAAAAGGAAGGCATAAGCCCTCAAGAAATCGTCGATAAATACCACCACCAAATTCAAGATGCATTTGAACGCTTTGGGATTTCCTTTGATATTTATCACCGAACAAGCAGCCCGCTTCACCACAAGGTCTCCTCGGACTTTTTTAACACCTTGCACGAAAAAAATGCCTTTACACAGGAAACTTCCATGCAGTACTATGATGAATCTTTTCATCAATTTCTTGCCGATCGATACATCACCGGAACCTGTCCGAAATGCCAGCACCCTGCCGCTTATGGTGACCAATGTGAAAAATGTGGTTCTGATTTAAGTCCTACCGACCTCATTAATCCACTTTCTACGCTCTCTGGTTCTATTCCTGTACTAAAAGAAACCTCTCATTGGTATTTACCTATGAACGAACATGAGGAATGGTTAACGGGTTGGATACAGCAAGGGAAATTGGATGGTGTGCAACAACATAATCCTGCAGCTTGGAAGAACCAAGTTATAGGTCAGTGCATGTCATGGATTAATTCGGGTTTAAAACCACGGGCCATGACACGTGATTTAGATTGGGGGGTGCCCGTTCCCTTACCTGATGCGGAAGGGAAAGTGCTATACGTTTGGTTGGATGCACCCATTGGGTACATTTCGGCAACCCAAGCATGGGCTGCTGAGCACGGAAAGGATTGGCGAACATACTGGGGGAAAACCGAGGCCGAAGACCGTAAATTAGTTCATTTCATAGGAAAAGATAACATCGTGTTTCACGCAATAATCTTTCCGATTTTGCTTAAAGCACACGGAGACTTAATCCTTCCAGACAATGTGCCAGCCTACGAATTTCTGAACCTGGAGGGCGATAAATTCTCTACTTCACGGAATTGGGCGGTATGGTTGCATGAATACCTGGATGCCTATCCAAACAAAATAGACGAATTAAAATATGTGCTCACCTCAATTGCTCCAGAGAACAAAGATTCGGAGTTTACATGGGCTGATTATCAAGTTCGGGTGAATTCTGAATTAGCCGATATCCTGGGGAACTTTGTTAATCGAACAATTGTACTTACCCATAAATACTACGAAGGGGTGGTGCCTGAATCTGGAGAATTAACTCCTGTTGAGCTTGCGTTATTTGAAAAACTACAAGCCGTTGAAGCACGAATTTCAACCTTAATGTACGGTTATAAAATTCGTGAGGCACAACAGGAAATGATGAACATTGCTCGCCTCGGCAACAAGTATCTGGCGGATGAGGAACCTTGGAAAAAAGTAAAAACAAACCCGGAACGGGTTCCTACCATTATTAATACCTCGCTACAAATTACCCGAGAATTGGCACGAATGGCTCAAGTCTTTTTACCACAGACTTCACACAAGATCTATCAGATGCTCAACGTAGCTGCGGATGAATGGAATACCATGCTTCCGTTAATCCCTGCAGGACATGCATTAAATCCTGCGGAGATCTTATTTGAGAAAATTAGCGATGAGTTAGTCGCTGAAGAAAAAGCTAAACTTACACCAACAACCACTCCTAATAACACTTTCCCCGCCATGAAAGAACTGATACAATTTGATGATTTTACAAAAATGGATATTCGCTTAGGCACGGTGATAAGCGCTCGTAAAATGGAAAATGCAGATAAACTTCTCGTATTAACCGTTGACACGGGTATCGATGAACGAACCATTGTTTCAGGAATTGCACAGCATTACTCTCCGGAAGAGATTACTGGGAAATCCGTGGTTGTATTAATGAACTTAGCTCCTCGGAAAATTCGCGGCGTAGAATCCATGGGAATGCTCTTAATGGCCGAAGATAGTGAAGGAAACTTGAGTGCTTTGGTTAGTGAGCGTGGATTTGAGGGTGGCCCTACGATTGGATAAACTTACACGTAACCTTTGTCTTTTGCCCAACTGCTCAATTGTGCCGCATTTGGTAAATCCAATTTCTTTAAAATGTTATGACGGTGTGTTTCGATGGTTCGATGCGAAACAAACAATTTATCGCCAATTTCTTTGGAGGTTAACCCTTGAGCGATGAGTTTTACAATTTCGATTTCCTTCATCGTGAGTTCTTTTTTCTCGGTTTCATCTACATTCAAGAGGGAGGCAAAATAGCGATCTTTAATTTCTGCTGCAATAAACACTTCACCTTTAGAAACGGAATGGATGGCGCTAATCAGCTCGCTCTTATTGGTGTTTTTAGTCAAGTACCCTTTGGCTCCTAGAGAAAGAAACTTCTTTACATAGGTGATGTCGTCATGAAGAGATAATCCTATCACGCGAGTTTTTGGTAGGGAATCTAAAATCTTTGTAGCAGCGTTCAATCCAGATCCGGCGCCTAAATTAATATCCATTAATACGATATCGGGTTTATGAATAATGGCTTGATCGAAGGCCAAGGCTTCAGAATCTGCAGTACCACATACTACGATCTGAGGGGCATCTTTTAATAAACTCGACCATGCTTCACTAATGAGCTTGTGGTCGTCAACAATAAGAACTTTAATGAAATCACTCATGGGCTAAGCCTTTTGAGTAAAGTTACGCATTCAAGGCTTCAGCACCACCAACAATTTCTAAAATTTCATTGGTAATGGCTGCCTGACGCGCCTTATTGTAACTCAGGGTAAGGGAACGCTTAAGGTCTGAGGCATTATCTGTGGCTTTATGCATGGCAGTCATACGGGCGCCATGTTCTGCAGCGATAGAGTCTAATAAGGCCTTAAACAGTTGGGTCTTTAATGATTTGGGAATCAACTCGGAAACAATGTCCTCTTTATTTGGCTCAAAGATATAATCGCTTGGTCCTGCATTTTGACTGGCCACTGGAACGATTGGTAAGAAATCTTCTACCTCGATGGATTGGTTTGCCGCATTTAAAAATCGGTTGTAAACCAGTACAATCTTGTCGACTTCCTTTGCTTTAAAAATCCGCATGAGTTCCTCACCAATTTCTGCGGTACGATCAAAGGTTGCATTCGCCATGATGTCTTCAAGAGGAGCCAAGGTATCGTTTACAAAATATGCCTCTGTTTTCTTTACTATATCTTTGATTTTCTTCCCTAAACACACTACAGATACTGTACTATTTGCAAAATCATTTTTAATCAAGAAATTCACGCGCTTGATAATGTTGCTATTGAATCCTCCACAAAGGCCACGATTGGAGGTAATTGCTACAATCAATATGCGCTCCTGACCTCGATCCTCTGCAAAATCATTCTCAGATAAATCCAGGGAGCTGCTTACATTTTCAAGGATGTAACGCAATTTAGAGGCATAGGGACGCAAGCGCGTAATGGCATCTTGCGCACGCTTCAATTTGGCTGCAGAAACCATCTTCATGGCAGAAGTAATCTGCATGGTTGAAGATACTGAGCTAATTCGATTACGTATTTCCTTTAGGTTTGCCATAGTAATTCTACCTTGTAATTAGTATTTCCCGGCAATATCTTTAGCGCACTTAGTTAACACATCCGTTAACTCGTCGGTAAACTGACCGGCTTTAAGCGCTGCTAAAACTTCCGGATGATGGCTTTCAACGAACGTTAAAAATTCGATCTCAAACGCTTTAACTTTAGATACGGGAACATTTTGCATTAAACCTTTGGTTCCTACATAAATAATGGCGATTTGTTTTTCAACAGGGAAAGGGTCACCTTCGCGTTGCTTCAAAATCTCCACATTTCTTGCTCCTTTATCTAACACCGCCTTAGTTGCCGCGTCTAAATCCGAACCAAACTTAGAAAACGCCTCCAACTCACGGTATTGCGCTTGGTCTAATTTCAGTGTACCGGCCACTTTTTTCATGGACTTTATTTGCGCAGAACCTCCAACGCGGGATACAGAGATACCCACATTAATTGCCGGACGAACCCCTGCATTAAACAAATCTGACTCCAAGAAAATCTGTCCATCAGTAATGGAGATTACATTGGTTGGAATATAAGCCGAAACGTCACCCGCTTGGGTTTCAATGATCGGCAATGCGGTTAATGAACCTCCTCCTTTTACTTTTCCTTTCAAAGATTCAGGAAGATCGTTCATTTGAGCGGCAATCGTGTCATCTTTAATCACTTTTGCTGCACGCTCTAAAAGTCTTGAGTGAAGGTAGAAAACATCCCCAGGATAAGCTTCACGACCTGGCGGACGACGAAGTAGTAAGGATACTTCACGGTAAGCAACTGCTTGTTTTGACAAATCATCATAAACAATTAAAGCTGGCAAACCTAAATCTCTAAAATATTCACCGATTGCTGCTCCAGTCATTGGGGCATAAAACTGCATTGGTGCGGGGTCTGATGCATTAGCGGCAACAATCACGGTGTAAGCCATGGCACCAGCATCTTCGAATTTCTTAACAATTCCAGCAACCGTAGACCCTTTTTGGCCAATGGCAACATAGATACAGAACACAGGTTCTCCTCGGTCGTAAAACTCTCTTTGATTAATGATCGTATCAATAGCTACGGTTGTTTTTCCGGTTTGACGGTCACCGATAATTAATTCACGCTGTCCACGTCCGATTGGAATCATGGCATCAATTGCTTTAATTCCAGTTTGTAGTGGCTCATTTACCGGCTGACGGAAGATAACTCCCGGCGCTTTTCGCTCAATGGGCATTTCAAACAATTCACCGGTAATTGGTCCTTTTCCATCAATTGGGTTTCCAAGGGTATCTACCACTCTTCCTACCATGCCATGGCCGACTTGGACTGAAGCAATTTGTCCAAGACGTTTTACTGTATCTCCTTCTTTTACTGCGGAAGAACGGCCTAATAGAACCGCACCTACGTTATCCTCCTCTAAGTTTAGTGCAATTCCTCGCATTCCCCCATCGAATTCAATTAATTCGCCGTATTGAACGCCATTGAGTCCAAAAATCCGTGCGATACCATCTCCAACTTGCAATACCGTACCTACTTCTTGCAATTCAGCTTCTGTTTTTACGCCTGACAATTGTTCTCTTAAAATTGCCGAAATTTCTGCTGGGTTTAAATCTGCCATTTTGATTAATTAAATGTTCTTTATTTTACTAATTCTTGTCTTAACGCTTTTAATTTACTTGAAACAGATGCATCGATCTGTTTATCTTCTATACGGATAACAAAGCCACCGATTAAGGATGGATCTACGGACTCAGTGAGGCTTAAGGTTCCTTCAAATGCAGGTGCAATGCGGGCTAAAATATCTTGTTTCGTTTGATCGCTTAATGGCGATGCACTAATAATTGACCCTGAAACTAATCCTCGGTTTTTACGAAGTTGGCGTTCAAACTGATGGGCGATTGCAGGCAACAATTGTTCTCTTCCATTTTTTGTTACCAAGGATAAAAACTGCATGGTGACCGGTTGAAAACCTGAAAAAACCTGCGCATAAATGGAGATTTTTTGGTCGGCTCTAACCACCGGAGAATTCAAGAAAACTCTGAAATCATTTGAATCTTTTACCGTTCGAACAAACCGAATTAAATCATGTTCTACGGCCTCTACCCACCCTTTTTCAAGGGCGAGGTCTAAAAGAGCCTTAGCGTATCGTGCTGCTGATTTAGTGGACGCCATGGTTAATTCAATTGGATATCTTGCACCATTTTACTTACCAATGATTTTTGCTTGTCATCAGACGCTAATGATTCTTTAACTAAAGATTCAGCAATGTCCACAGAGAATGTGGCAATCTGGGCTTTCATATCGGCAATCGCTGAATTCCGTTCATTTTTAATCGCCAGTTTGGCTGATTCGATGAGTTTTTGACCTTCAGTTTTTGCTTTATCTCGCGACTCTTCAATCATTTTTAAACCTACTTCCTTGGCTTCTTTCAAAATGGCATCGCGTTCGGCTCTTGCTTCTTTTAAAATTCGTTCATTCTCTGCCTGAAGGGTTTTCATTTCTTGACGGGCCTTCTCTGCCTCTAGAAGGGCTTCGTCAATTTTCTGACTTCGGGCATTTACTGCACTTAAAACCGGCTTCCAAACAAATTTAGCTAAAACTAATAATAACAGACAGAAGGTGATTCCTGTCCAAAATAATAAACCAAAGCTGGGTGTTACTAAATCCATTGTATATTCTTTTTACCTTTTTACACTTAAATAAATTGTCCCCGCCAATCGCGGGGACAATTATTTTTATTACTGGTTTGCTCCAAGCATACCCACAACCACTCCGAAAAGTGCAACACCTTCGATCAAGGCTGCTGCGATAATCATCGCGGTTTGAATTTTTCCAGAAGCTTCAGGATTGCGCGCAATCCCTTCTACTGCAGAACCACCGATGCGGCCGATTCCCATTCCAGCGCCTAACACGGCTAATCCCGCGCCAATTGCTGCTACACTACCAAATACTGCCATTGTATATAAATTAAAAGGTTACTAAACTAATGATGATCTTCCTCTACTGCTGCTCCAATGAACAACGCCGACAAAGATGCAAACAAATACGCTTGTAAAAATGCTACCAAAATCTCCAATACCGAAATAAATAAAGCCATTGGGACCGACAAGAAACCCCAGGCCGCTGACTTATTTATGAAAATAATTGAAATAAGCGACAATACAATGATGTGTCCTGCGGTCATATTCGCGAACAAACGAATCATTAAGGCAAATGGCTTGGTTAAAATCCCAACCAATTCAATTGGAATCATTATCGGCAATAAGGCCCATGGAACCCCTGGCGTTGCAAATATGTGCTTCCAGTAGTTTTTATTTCCACTGAATACGGTAACCAACAATGTACAAACCGCTAAAAACAAGGTCACCGAAATATTTCCTGTCAAATTAGCGCCTCCTGGAAAAACAGGGATCATTCCAAGTAAATTGTTCACCAAAATAAAGAAGAAAACCGTAGTAATGAACCCAATGTATCGCGTATGCTTCGCTCCATGAATATTTGGCTTTACGATCTCATCTCGCACGTACACTATGAGTGGCTCAATAAATTTCGCGATACCCCGTGGAGCTACCGCGCCATTTTTCTTGTAATACAGAGACGTGCTTAGCATGATAAGCAATAAAATGATCGCACCTATAAACAAGGATAAAACGTTTTTAGTAATAGATATATCGATTGGCATGGCATTGTGTGGATGTCCACCATGGAATTCTAAGGCGCCATCTTTTACCTTGTATATTTTTTCATGAAATAACGCATACCCTTTGGCATCACCCTCACCCAATAAATACTCTGTAGGCTTCAATGAATCTGCTACTGGAATGATTTGGCCATGATAAAAATGACTTGAACTAAAAATTTTCAATTCGTTGTCATAAATAATAACGGGTAAATAAATTGAAGTTCCACTGTGCCCTTCACCCCATAAATGCCACTCGTGTGCATCACCAATATGGTGCATTATGGTTTCTGTAACATCAAATTTCTTTTCCTTCGTCGCATTGCCTGCGAATGAAACCAATACTAGGAATGTTACAATGTTTAAGAAACGTAATATTGTTGTTCGACTCATTTTATAATTGGCCTGAAAAATTGGCGCAAAGGTACAAATTCTTTTCTGTTATCTTGACTTATTTATTTTCTTTATCTCTCGAATTTTCAACGTAGTCTTTTTTGCGGATTGCTTGGTACATTTTTATAGCCAACATTAACAATAGCGCTACAGCAAAAAATCCAATCGTTGCATAGACCCAATTCAAGGAATCTTTGAGAACGACGATAAACACGATAATGACGAGGAGCAGGGTTGCAACCTCATTCCATACCCGCAGCGCCCCCGAGCCCCAAAAAAATCGGTCGGTTTTAAGGTCGAAGTAAATTTTCTGACAAATGAAGTGATACACCAATAACAACAGTACAAACCCTAATTTAAGGTGTATATACAATTGTGATAAATAACTGGGGATTGCCACGAGCATCAAGACCCCAAAAATCACCGTGAGTATCATTGCTGGAGTGGAAATGATCCACCATAATCGGCGTTCCATGATCAAAAATTGCTTGGTTAGTATTGATTTTTCCGGGTCCTCTTTGCCATTAGCCTCTACATGATAAATAAACAAGCGAACCATGTAAAAAAGCCCTGCAAACCAACTCACCATAAAAATGATGTGAAGCGACTTAATTATTCCTACATTTGTTTGTATCCATTCCATGGTTCAAAATTACATTTTTATCAGTATGATTGATAATTCCGCCGGAAGGTTTTAATATGGTAGCCGTGATTCCACTTAAATTTTCAGCATTGCTTTTGAGCTTATTTATCACCGTATGTGCTGCGGGACAAATTCTTTCTTTAAGCGGTTATTATGAAGGCATGAATCTTTTTGTCTCCAATCCGATTAAAAATGACGGTTATGGGTATTGCATTCACAAAGTGTTGGTGAATGGGAATGTGCTCCCTGCCTCGATACAAACTGATTATTTTGAAATTGATTTGAGTTTGTTCAATTTAAAAAAAGGAGAAGAGGTATTTATAGAACTAGAACACGGCGAGGGCTGCCTTCCTTCGTTTGTGAATCCGGAGGTCTTACTGCCATACAGCACCTTTGATTTAATTTCAATCCAAGCAAGTGCTGATGGAAAGATTTCGTGGAGCACAAAAAACGAATCCGGGAAACTTACTTTTTTGGTGGAGCAATATAAATGGAACCGATGGGTGCTTGCCGCTGAAGTGCTGGGCAAAGGATCAAAAAACACGAACCAATATACGATTGATATTCTTCCAACCAGTGGTTACAATAAGGTGCGCGTTGCACAAATTGATAATACCGGTCAGAAACGCACTTCTAAAGCGGTGGGATTTACATCAACCGTTAAATCCATTAAAAAAACACCGTCTAAAGTGAAATCGAACTTATACTTCAAGGCAGAATCCGTTCTCACGAAGACAAAGTTTGAAATATACGACGCCTACGGAAACCTATTAAAAAAAGGCTACGACCACACCATTAATTGTGCTGATTTTTTGAATGGCATTTACAACATCAACTACGATAACAAATCAGAAAAATTTATTAAATACTAATGCTTTTAAGAATTGAACACCTTGGGATTGCGGTAGATAGCCTCTCTGAGAGCATTCCGATTTACGAGGCCCTACTCAATACCCCATGCTATAAACAAGAAGCGGTTAGCTCGGAAGGGGTGAAAACGGCCTTTTTTCAAATTGGACCCAATAAAATTGAATTGCTCGAAGCGACAAGTCCGGATTCCCCAATCGCCAAATTTCTTGCGACAAAAGGAAAAGGATTCCACCACGTTGCCTTCGAAACAGACGATATCCAAAAAGAAATCGACCGATTAATTGCTTCAGGATTTGAATTAATTCATCACAGTCCAAAACCAGGGGCGGACCAAAAAGTCATCGCCTTTTTGCATCCAAAATCCAGCGACAAACTCTTGGTGGAACTGTGCCAGGATAAGCGAGACAATGCCTAATAATTTGGATTGTTTCTAAATTGTTACTTCATGACAATTTCGTGACAATTAACATAGAGTTAATCGTGAATTTTGCCACACTAGAAACGAGTTATGGCGAAAGAGGTGTTGAAGTATTTACATACAATCGCGTTTACGCATCGGAATTTTGAAGTGACGAAAATCGGTCTACTTCATGTTGCTTTGGACGAACAATACACTCGATTAAATCCTGTAAAACAAGACTTTGAGCTCGACGAATTGCTTATGCTTTCCACGTGTAACCGGGTGGAATTTAGTTTTGTATCTAAGGGGGTGGTTGACACCGAATTCATGCACCCGTTCTTAAGGGCAATTTATCCATCCCTTGGTGAGGAAGACCTCACCTCATTTGTAATAAAACTAGAACATTATCATGGCATGAATGCGGTGGATCATGCCATGTCTGTGGCATCCTCCATCGATTCTATGATCATAGGTGAACGAGAAATTATTACCCAAGTTCGTCAAGCTTACGAGCATTGTGCATCCATTGGACTCACGGGAGACTTACTGCGCATCCTTAATCGACACGTAGTGGAAACCGCTAAAAAAGTATATACCAGAACCTCTATTTCTACCAAACCCGTGTCGGTGGTTTCTCTGGCTTACCATCAATTAAAAAAACTTCACATCTCTTTAGACGCCCGCTTCTTAATCATAGGTGCGGGAATAACGAATACCACTATGGGGCGTTTTTTGAAAAAACATGGATTTAAGAACTTCGCCGTATTCAATCGGACCCTTGAAAAAGCAACGCTACTTGCGAATGAGTTAGGTGGCTTGGCCTACCCACTCCAAGAATTACATCTTTACCAAGGTGGATTCGATGTGATCATCAGCTGTACCGGTGCCGACCATCACGTTATCACCCCAACGCTATACGAGCTTCTACTGCAAGGAGACCAAGGCCCAAAAACAGTAATTGATATTGCTATTCCACAAGATTTAGATCCTGTCATTATACAGCAACATGCCGTTAAACATATTTCGGTCGGCTTCCTTCAAAAAATTTCCAACGAAAACTTGAAAGAACGCACCAAGGAATTAGCCCACGTAGAAGAAATATTGGCAGAAGCTCACAATGAATTTCAACAAATCTTGCACGTTCGGCTTATAGAATTAGCCATGCGTGCTGTGCCGGAAGAAATCAAACGCATTAAATCTGATGCGATCAACGAAGTATTCAAAGAAGAAATTAATTCATTAGACCCACAATCCAGAGAAGTCTTAGAGAAAGTTCTCGGGTATGTAGAAAAAAAATACATCGCAGGGCCGATGAAACTGGCCAAAGAAATTCTGGTTCATCATGGATAAACCACACATTCGCATAGGAACACGCGGAAGCGATTTAGCCCTTTGGCAAGCCAATCACGTAAAAGCAAGGTTAGAATCCCTCGGATGTGCAGTAAGCATTCATATCATCCAAACCCAAGGGGACCGTATTCAGGATTTAAGCTTTGACAAACTAGAAGGAAAAGGTTTTTTTACTAAAGAAATAGAATCCGCCTTACTCAATGGTGACGTAGACTTAGCCGTTCATTCGCATAAAGACCTAGAAACTACACCGCCTCCCGGATTAGTGATTGCCGCTGTATCTGAGCGAGAAGACCCAAGTGAACTCCTTCTGATGCGCACGGAGTCGCACGATCCTTCCGAAACCTTCGAATTAAAAGCAGGTGCTCGAATAGGAACCAGCTCGGCTCGTAGACAAAGTATACTGCGTAACTTCCGGTCTGACTTACAGATAATCGAGTTACGAGGCAATGTTCCTACCCGCATTGAAAAACTGCGCAACGGACAATACGATGCTATTTTATTAGCCAAAGCGGGGGTTTCTAGATTAAATTTAGACACGAGCGATTTGATAACACGCACCTTGGACCCCAAAGAATTCGTTCCAGCACCGGCTCAAGGCGTACTTGGCCTCCAAGTGCGCGCAGCAGATACCCAAACCTATGAGTGGGTTAGAAAATTAAATTATGCACCGAGCGAACATTGCATTCATATAGAACGCGAAGTGCTTCGAAACATGGAGGGGGGCTGCCAATTACCGCTTGGGGTATACAATGATGGCGAAGTAGTTCATGTTTCTTATGCGAAAACCAAACTGGAGGCCGCTATGCTTATAAAATTTCCAATAGAAGGGAATCAAAATCCAGTTCCTTCAATTATTGAAACCTTACATGCCTTGTAATGAAGGTGTTTATTTCTTCTGAATTAGAAGCGAATCACCCCCTGCTGGCCGCATCCATCTCCTTAGGGGTTCAACTGATACAACAATCCTTACTTTCTTTTTCAGCGGTAGATGGCCTCCCTACTCAACCGTATGACATTGTGTTTTTCAGTAGCCCCAGAGCCTACGCCTTTGGTCAACCGTTTATTCTTCCAGAGACTAAGGTAGCCTGTGTATCGATCGGTACAGCGAAGCATAGCACACACCCCATCGACTGGTGCGGGAATTCACCAAGTGAGCCAACACAAACTGCCCTGGATTTCAAACGATGGGTTGGCGAACGGCGGGTATTATTTCCCATTTCGTCTCGAAGCCTGGGAAGCATTTCATCCGCATTTCCCCCTGCACAAATTGAATGCGTTACGGTGTATAAAACGATACTGAACCCACGGGTTGTTGAAGCCTGTGCAGTTTACATTTTTACCAGCCCGAGCAACGCAGAAGCCTTTCTACTTCAAAACACCATTCCAAACGGGGCCATGGTTATTGCCAAGGGTGCGAGTACGCAAGAATATTTACAACAACACGAAATAGAATCCACCTATTTCACCGACGAATCGATTGACTGGGCAGAGGCCATAGCGTCGTGGGTAAACCCATAGAAGTTCGTACCTTTGTACGATGATTCAAGATACGATTGTTGCCTTAGCTACGGGAGGAACGGGTGCCTTATCGGTGATTCGGCTTTCGGGCCCTATGGCAAAAGCGATCACACAAATTCATGTACTCAAGGACTTAGGTTCCATTGAAAGCCACACCGTACATTTCGCCTTATTTAAGACGGAAAATCAGGAGCCCATCGATGAAGTATTAATTGCCTATTTTGCCCACGGGAAGAGTTTCACAGGCGAAGAGACGATTGAAATCCATTGCCACGGTTCGTCGTTCATACAACAAACCATTATACAATCCGCAATAAGCCAAGGAGCGCGTCTCGCCACTCCGGGGGAATTTACGCAACGTGCGTTTATCAACGGAAAATTAGACCTATCCCAAGCAGAAGCAGTGGCCGACCTCATCGCCTCTCAAAGTCAGCAAGCACATGCGATGGCCTTGAATCAATTGAGAGGGACCTTCTCACACGAATTGAGTGCCCTACGTGAAAAGCTGATCGAATTTGCCAGCCTCATTGAATTGGAATTAGATTTTGGTGAAGAGGATGTCGCCTTTGCTGATCGAAGCGCACTGATTGATTTGGTACAACAGGTCTTAGCCAAAGTCAAGCGCTTAATCAGCAGTTTCGCCCTGGGGAATGCCATGAAAGAAGGAGTTCCTGTAGCAATTGTAGGGGCACCCAATGCAGGAAAAAGTTCCTTGCTGAATTACTTATTGGGAGAGGAACGTGCTATTGTCAGTGAAATCGCGGGGACTACGCGCGATGTGATTGAAGAAACGCTGAACATCGACGGCATAAGCTTCCGCTTAATGGACACCGCGGGGATCCGAGAAACCTCAGAAACCATAGAAGCCATGGGCATTGCCCGTTCTCAAGAGAAAATAGCGCGGGCGCGGGTGGTACTTGCATTAAGTGATGCGAGTAACGCGTCCCAATTGGAAGCAGACCGCGTGTGGGTGGATGACCTACGGAAAAGGTATCCGGAAAAAGAAATCATTTGGGTAGCGAATAAAACGGACCTACATGCAGTAAGCCTACCGGTTGATTATGCGATTAGCGCCGTAACCGGAGCGGGGATCAATGCCTTAACCCATGCCCTCAGTGAACGCATAAAACAAGATTTTGATGTGAACCAAGAAACGATTGTGTCTAATGTTCGGCACGTGGAAGCGCTGGAGCAAACACAGACGGCCTTATTCGCTGCCTTGAACGGCTTAAGCCATCAGCTCCCGGCAGATCTGGTTGCGATGGATATCCGATCCGCCATGCGCTCCTTAGGCAACATCACTGGGGAAATCGAAATGGACACCGATATCTTGGGAACGATCTTTAGTAGGTTTTGTATTGGGAAGTAAGCGCAAAAAAAAGGCCGCAGTTGCGGCCTTTAAAATGTTCGATTTTTAATTAATCACGTTGACGTGCTTCAGAAACATTGATGTTTCTTCCACCCATTTCGTAATTTGCCAAAGCCTCCATGGCTGCTTTAGCTTGATCATCGCTTGGCATCTCAACGAAACCAAACCCTCGTGAACGCTGAGTTTCACGGTCTTTAATAATTTTTACAGAGGAAACCTCTCCATACTGAGAAAACAAATCTCCCAGTTCTTGCTCACTTAAGCGAAAGCTCAAGTTTGAAACGTACATATTCATAAATAAAACTTAAATAAATAAAACAAATACAATGAACATCGGAGTTGGACAAGCCCTCAAAACCACAAGTGATTTCAAGAACACATACAATGATCTTTTGTCATTACCCTACAAAATTACGCCTAATTATTTAATAAACAATGAAATTGAGCTTATTCCTCATCATTCACTACATAATTTCCACACGCCTTTAGTAAAGGGCCCAAATTATACACCCGTTTATTCATATTATTCGATAGGGCAATAATGCATATGGTGTCTTGCCTAAGCGAACAATACAAGCCCGTATTTCCATGCCACCAGCCCGTATGAAAAAAGAAGGTGTCTTTGCCTTTTTTCTCCTTTAAGCGAATGCCCAATCCGTAGTTTCGAGTTCCTGGATGTTCATAGCTGTATCCCCTAAACATTCGTTTTCTCAACGAATCACTTAAAAACACGGATACGTAAGTTCCTCGATCCAATTTCACTAAATCCCGTGCTGTAGTATACAAGTTCTTGTCGCCATAAATCGCATCCAGGTAAGTAAAGCCATTCCACATTCCATTTTGATTGTAGTTTCTACAGCATTCATCATACTCCGCTTTAGAAGAGGCAACAGAAGAACTTTTCATATCAAGGGGGTCGAAAACTAAGGCTTTCATCGCTTTAGGGAAGGGCAATTTGGTGACTTTCTCTACAATGAGTGCAAGCATCGCATAATTGGTATTGCAGTATGCGAAATGAGTTCCTGGTTTACTGTTTAATCTGATGTTAAACTGTATCATCAACCGAATGATGTCCGCGTTATTGAGAAGGGTCTTACGATCGGTATGGGCATCTGCAAAATAGCCATAGTACGGCAGCCCACTTCGATGCGACAACAACATGTTAACTGTAATTTCTTTGTAAGGAAATTTTGGTAAATAATGGGTAACCTTTTGGTTTAGTGCGATTTTACCTTGATCTACCAGGCGCAATACCGCTAAGGCGGTTGCTACCTTACTGATAGATGCCACATGAATTGGGGTTTCTAAGGTCATTTTAATCTGCTCTTCAGCGTTGGAAAATCCGGCGGCTCGGGAATAAATTATATGGCCATTTTTTGCGATAAGGTATTGTCCGCTAAAATTACCACGGCTAATCCACTGCCGATAATAGCCTCCCGCACTGTCCAAAAGGTACTGTTTTCGGGCATCGGTAGGTGTAGGCATCATCAAATTAACCTCCCTTTGAATTTCTTTTTGGGTGGTCTTTGCCTCACAGGAAAACAAAAAGACTGACATTCCAATTAAAAAGCGGTATAAATAGCATTTCATAGCCGGTAAAATTAGTAATTTTGAGTATGACACCTGAAAGTTATTCCCTTGCTTTTGAAGAATTACAACGCATTGTTTCAGAAATGGAACGAGGAGATGTTGGTATTGATGAGTTGTCGGTGAACGTAAAACGTGCGGCGGAACTCATTCAATACTGTAAAAACAAATTGAAAGCTACGGAATTGGATGTGGCTGAAATTCTTAAGCAACTTGAAGAGGAGGGCGACGCCACATAGCGCTTAATTGCTACCTTTGCAAAAAACAATTATGTCGGATTCTCGCTACCAAGCGCGGGGTGTATCAGCTGGAAAAGAAGATGTCCACCAAGCCATAAAGAACATAGATAAGGGGTTATTCCATCATGCTTTCTGTAAAATCGTTCCCGACTATTTGACGCAAGATCCCGATTATTGCATTGCGATGCATGCAGACGGCGCAGGCACAAAATCCTCCTTAGCCTATATGTATTGGAAAGAAACGGGTGATTTATCCGTTTGGAAAGACATTGCGCAAGATGCCTTAATCATGAACATCGATGATTTACTATGCGTGGGGGCCACCGGACCAATTTTAGTTTCCTCAACCATTGGAAGAAATAAGCGCTTAATTCCGGGTGAAGTAATCAAAGCCATCATTGAAGGCACCGAAGAGGTGTTATCCATGCTGCGCACAGCGGGAATGGATATCCATTCAACGGGCGGTGAAACAGCTGATGTGGGCGATTTAGTGCGCACGATTATCGTAGACTCTACGGTCGTTTGTCGAATGAAACGTGCCGACGTAGTAAGTAATCATGCCATTAAACCAGGAAATGTAATTGTAGGGTTCGCTTCTTACGGGGAAGCATCATACGAAAGCGGATACAACGGCGGGATGGGTAGCAATGGGCTAACTGCCGCACGTCACGATGTATTTAATAAAGCATTGGCCGAGAAGTATCCTGAAAGTTATGATCAAGGAATTCCTTCGGACTTAGTTTACAGCGGGTCAAGATCACTCACCGATACCGTAGAAGGGGCTCCGATCAATGCCGGAAAACTTGTGCTTTCACCAACACGAACTTATGCTCCTTTACTCATCGAAATCCTTTCCAAATACCGAAAACAGATAAACGGTATGGTACATTGCTCAGGTGGAGGACAAACCAAAGTACTACATTTTGTAGAGGCCGTTCACATCGTAAAAGACAATATGTTTCCTTGCCCTCCCTTATTTCGAATGATTCAAGAAGAGTCAGGTACCTCATGGCAAGAAATGTATAAGGTATTTAATATGGGGCATCGTTTTGAGATCTACACGGATGCGCTTACTGCGCATGAATTGATCGCAATTGCACAGTCATTTAACATAGAAGCCCAAGTAATTGGTTCTGTAGAGACCTCAGAACAAAAACAAGTGACTATACGAAGTGAATTTGGAGAATTTCATTATGAATAACGTCTTTTTTGCAAAATTCCTTTAAGAAAAGAAATGGTTTTCTTACTTTTGCCTCCCGTTAACAACGGTGGGATGGGTGAGAGGCTGAAACCAACAGTTTGCTAAACTGTCGTACGGGTAACTGTACCGCGGGTTCGAATCCCGCTCCCACCGCAATAACGTGAAGGTTGGAAGGGATGAGAAACCGAAGGGTTCGTGCCGTAGCGAAGCGAAGACTACCGAAGGTAATCCAGCTCCCACCGCAATAACGTGAAGGTTGGAAGGGATGAGAAACCGAAGGATTTGGTGAATGATTAAATAAAATCACAGCGCATCAACATCGGTTGATGTTTGTTAAAGATACTAGAAGATGATACGTTCGGGGCGTAGCGTAGTCCGGTCATCGCGCCTGGTTTGGGACCAGGAGGTCGCAGGTTCGAATCCTGCCGCCCCGACTGGGGATGAGCAATCATCCCCTTTTTTTTTATGGTCCCGTAGCTCAGTTGGATAGAGCAACTGCCTTCTAAGCAGTAGGTCTTTGGTTCGAATCCAAACGGGATCACAAAAGGAGTCCACTTCGATACGAAGCGGACTTTTTTGTTTTAAACGCGTTTGATATTTATTTCAAAAAGCGGAGAAAACAAAAAAGGACGGACTTTACGCAGTAAAGTGGACTTTATGCTTGGATTGAGCCCATCAATAGGAAAACGAGCGTGCTCGTAATCCCCAAATTTTAATTTATTTTAAACGCGTTTGATATTTATTTCAAAAAGCGGAGAAAACAAAAAAGGACGGACTTTACGCAGTAAAGTGGACTTTATGCTTGGATTGAGCCCAACCTAATGGTTCATGCGCCTTAGCGTATAATCCCCAGTCTGCATTGAATATAAAACAAAAAAGGACGGACTTTACGCAGTAAAGTGGACTTTATGCTTGGATTGAGCACCTCAATAGGAAAACGAGCATGCTCGTAATCCCTTCTTTGAATTAATTATAATTCACATGGAAAACATTCGACTCCTATGGAGTCGCTTTATTGGGGACGATGGCACTGTAAACTATCGGACTCCGCTGGAGTCCTACGGTGATACATAAATATCAATTACCAATACTGAACAAACCCATTGGGCTGAACAAAGCTCAGCCAACATTCGATGCGTAGATGCTAGGTTCAATTTTTTACTCCCTGTAGCAGCTTATTTGTATTCAATTACAGGTGAAACATTCGACTCCTATGGAGTCGCTTTATTGGAGACGATTGTACTTAAACTATCGGACTCCGCTGGAGTCCTACGGTGATACATCAATATCAATTACCAATACTGCACAAACCCAGTGGGCTGAACAAAGCTCAGCCAACATTCGATGCGTAGATGCTAGGTTCAATTTTTTACTCCCTGTAGCAGCTTATTTGTATTCAATTACAGGTGAAACATTCGACTCCTATGGAGTCGCTTTATTGGGG
>CANHHA010000034.1 GCA_947460825.1 Flavobacteriales bacterium | reverse complement strand
CCCTGAAAGGGCGAAATACCCTAGCCCTGAAAGGGCGAAATACCCTAGCCCTGAAAGGGCGAAATACCCTAGCCCTGAAAGGGCGAAATACCCTAGCCCTGAAAGGGCGAAATACCCTAGCCCTGAAAGGGCGAAATATTACCGATCCTACCCCACCATCTGGTTACAACCACGGATATCCGCATGATTAACACGGCCTTCGAGCAGGAATCCTCCAGGTACGAGTTTACCCAAATCGTCGGTAGCGATGAAACTGCAGCTGTTGAGGTTGGCTAAATCAATGATGTTAATTGCCCCGCGCTGCCCCTCAGGAACCAGCGCCATGGGGTCGCTCACGTCGCGCAACACCACCCGCATCCATGACGGCGTTCGGAATATTAAATCTGATCCGCAATACCCTTGGGATAAGAGTTCGGTCATACCGTATTCGGAATGAATCTCGGACGTATTCAATCCCTGCCTCAAGGCTTCGTGCAATTCGGGCTTCGTGAGTTCTTTTCGTCGACCCTTCATGCCTCCGGTTTCTACCAAAAACGCTTGTGAAAAATCCTTACCCTGCTCGGCTAAGTCCATGAGCGCATAGGACACTCCGAACAGCATGCACTTCCTTCCCGAAGCCAGAGCCGCCACGTAGCGTGCATGAATTTGTTCCATTTCGTTCAAAACAAACCCCGACAAAGGATGGGTACTTTGTGCAATCAACCCCTCCACCATATTCACCAATCCTGAATTTCCTTGTTCCAAATAATTAGGCAACAAGGCCAAAATAACCCACTCTTTGGGAGAACCAAAATATTGCTCAAACCCGAGGGAATAACTTTTCCTGTACAGGCTTGGATCGGTAACGATGTGTTTACTCCTGCCCTGCTCCCCTGTACCACTGCTCATAAACACTAAGGGATAAGCCGGTACTGGAGTGGAAACCACCTCGAATTCTTTAAAAAAACGGATCGGCAGAAAAGGAATATCCTCGAACCGATTTACCCGTTCCACCTTCATCAAACGCGCAAAGTCGCGGTAAATCGAACAATGCGCAAGTTGAAATTGTGCAATCTCCAGCGCCAAAGAACGAAATTCAGCTTCGCTTTGAGATTCAAAAATGCGCGATGGATTAATCATGTTACAAAAGTAAGAAGTTCTGCTAGAATCATCGGTTTTCCCTACTTTTGAACTTTCCAAACTGCGAATTGTTCCTATCCCATGAAAAAGACTTGTGTGCTCCTGATCCAACTTGGTACGCCCGATAGCCCAAAAACCTCCGATGTTCGACGTTACCTTTCTGAATTCCTCAATGACCCTCGCGTAATTGATATTCCGTGGCTTGCTCGGAAAATTTTAGTTAATGGCATCATTGTTCCCTTTCGAGCGCCCAAATCAGCCAAGATTTATAAAGAATTGTGGGAACTTGGAAACGGTGTTTCTCCGTTAATGACTCACACTCAAAACGTAAGCAAACTACTACAAGCGGAGTACAAGCAAGACGAAGTTACCGTGGAGTTTGCCATGCGCTACCAAAATCCATCCTTGGATTCAGTCCTTGAACGCATCCGCTTAGCCAACTACGACAAAATCGTTATTTTCCCCTTATTTCCTCAATATGCGAGCGCCTCTTCCGGTTCCGCTATCGAAAAAGCCATGCGAATCATTTCTTCATGGTGGGTTATTCCAGAAGTTGTCGTGGCGGGACAATTCTATGACAACCCCTATTACATTGAAAACATCGTAGAGAATACGAAAGCGTTTGACATTAACTCGTATGACCACATCCTCTTTTCTTACCACGGCCTGCCTGAACGTCAAGTAGACAAAGTATATGAAGGCACCGATTTGTGTGGTGACCAACCCTGTGAAACGGAACTTAATGATAAAAATAAAATGTGCTACAAAGCTACGTGCTTTGCCACCACTAGACTTATCGTTGAAAAACTTGGGTTGAAAGAAAACCAATACACCGTATGTTTTCAATCCCGCCTCGACAAAAAATGGCTAGAGCCCTTCTCGGATAAAATTGTGGAAGAGCACGCTAAAAAAGGAGCCAAACGCCTTTTAGTATTTAGTCCTGCTTTCGTTGCGGATTGCTTGGAAACCTTAATCGAGATTGGAAGCGAGTACCAAGAAATTTTTGAAGAACACGGCGGGGAAACCGTGGACTTGGTTCCGAGCAATAACGATCACCCCTTGTTTATCAAAGCCCTTAAACATCAATTAAAGGAAATGGGGATTTAGTTTGAATTCCTTGATTTATCACTATTTTTGCACTGAAAAATAATACAATGAATAATACCACAGAAAAACAGAACTACAAAGTTAAAGACATCTCGCTCGCAGAATGGGGACGTAAAGAAATAAGATTAGCCGAAGCAGAAATGCCAGGTTTAATGGCCCTTAGAGCGGAATATGGTGCTTCAAAACCTTTGGCGGGTGCGCGCATCGCAGGTTGCTTACACATGACCATTCAAACGGCCGTTTTGATCGAAACCCTAATTGATCTGGGTGCCGAAGTTACCTGGTCTTCTTGTAACATTTTCTCTACCCAAGACCATGCAGCAGCAGCGATTGCAGCAGCAGGAATTCCTGTATATGCATGGAAAGGAATGAACGAAGAAGAATTTGATTGGTGTATTGAGCAAACCTTGTTTGCATTCGAAGGCGGTCAGGCATTAAACATGATTTTGGATGACGGTGGAGATTTAACCAATATGGTATTCGACCGTTACCCAGAATTAACCGCAGCGATTAAAGGATTGTCTGAAGAAACCACTACCGGAGTTCACCGCTTGTATGAGCGCAAGAAAAACGGAACCTTGGTTATGCCTGCAATCAACGTGAATGACTCCGTTACAAAATCTAAATTCGATAACAAATACGGATGTAAAGAATCGTTGGTTGATGCGATTCGTCGTGCTACGGATGTGATGATGGCTGGTAAAGTAGCCGTTGTTTGCGGATACGGTGATGTTGGTAAAGGTTCTGCTGCGTCGTTGCAAGGTTCAGGTGCTCGTGTTATTGTTACCGAAATCGATCCGATTTGTGCACTTCAAGCGGCCATGGATGGATTTGAGGTAAAGCGATTAGATAGCGTTATTGGTTTAGCCGATATCATTGTTACCGCTACTGGAAACAAATCCATTGTAACTGGAAAGCATTTCGAAGGAATGAAAGACAAAGCTATCGTTTGTAACATTGGACATTTCGATAATGAAATCGATATGGCGTGGTTGAACAGCAATTATGGTTCAACAAAAATGGAAATCAAACCTCAAGTAGATTTGTACAATGTGAATGGAAATGACATCATTTTATTGGCAGAAGGACGATTGGTGAATTTAGGGTGTGCTACAGGCCACCCATCGTTTGTCATGTCGAATTCATTTACCAACCAAACTTTAGCGCAATTAGAGTTATGGCATAACGCGGACAAGTACGAAAATGATGTATACACTTTACCAAAACATTTGGATGAGAAAGTAGCGCGTTTACATTTATCTAAAATTGGTGTTGAGTTAGAAGTATTGTCTAATGAGCAAGCAGATTATATTGGTGTTGATGTTAAAGGTCCATTTAAAACGGATCATTACCGATACTAAGATTTAAGTGTTATACAGAAAGCGGCCGAGGCCGCTTTTTTTTTGACCTGTTTTACGGGATTTTAAATCCCGTAAAACAGGGTGTTTGTGCGACTCCGCTGGAGTCGAGGGAGTGGTGTTGCGGCTCTCGTTATAACATACGACCCCGATGGAGTCGAGGGAGTGGTGTTCCGGCTTTCGTTATAATATACGACTCCGATGGAGTCGAGGGAGCAGTGATGCGGCTCTCGTTATAATATACGACTCCGCTGGAGTCGAGGGTGTTGTGGTTCAGCTTTCGTTATAATATGAGACTCCGTTGGAGTCGAAGAAGTGGTGTTGCGGCTTTCGTTATAATATGCGACTCCGTTGGAGTCGAAGAAGTGGTGTTGCGGCTTTCGTTACAATATGCGACTCCGATGGAGTCGAGGGAGTTGTATTACAGCGTTCGTTATAATATACGACTCCGCTGGAGTCAGGTTAAGGTGTTTCCCAAGTAAAGTTACGTGAATGACTCCAGAGGAGTCATATACCTTACACAAAAAATGGGATAAAAAAAACGACTCCAGCGGAGTCGTACAATACGAAAACGGTCCCTGTTTATCAGGATCCCGTAAAACAGGATTAATACGTTAAAATCTCATTCAAGGTCGTATGGATTTGCTTTAACTCTGCCTTTGAGACGGAACCTACTCGCTCCAACAAACGGTCTTTGGAAATGGATCTTACATGAAGGGTTAAAGCCTCGGAACGTGATGATAGTCCATTCGTCGGTGATGGATCTAACACTAGATTTCCATGGTAATTCTTGATTTGCGTGGTCAAGGGTACACACACAACTACCTTTGCATGAACGTTGAGTAAATTACCACTAATGATTATAACGGGTCGATATCCTGCTTGTTCGCTTCCTTTCACGGGATTTAAATCCGTGAACCAAATTTCACCTTGTTTCATTCTTCCGAAAGTTGACTTAAATAATCGGCCATTCCTTCTTCAGCAAGCATTTGCAGATCGGTATCCGCTGCCATTTGCTTGTAGGATTTAACATAGGCAGCCCGATTGAGTTGCTCTAGATAGATGCGAAGCGCGCGCTCGATGAGGGTGTTTTTGGGAACAGATAGCTCCTTCGCTTTTTGCGCAAGGGATTGCAGAAGATCATCTGGAAGTGAACTGGTGAAGGTTGACATAATTATAATTTACATTTACTAAATACAAATATATAAAATAGTTACAAAGTGCATTATCTTGGGAACGTTGAAAATTGTTAAAACCCTGTTTCTTGGGATTTGAAATCCCAAGAAACAGGGTTTTGAACCAAGCTTAGGCGATTTCTTCTTCTGCCAATACCGGTTTTCTGAACACAATTTGTCCTTCGAACATATCCATCACCACTGTTTGAGTCATATCCACTGTTTTAGCAAGTAAGGCCTTCGACAAGCTATTCAATACTTCTTTTTGAATTACTCGCTTCACTGGACGCGCTCCAAAGAATGGATCATAGCCCAAGGTTACTATGTGCTGATAGGCATCAGGAGCCACATATAACCTTACCCCTTTTGCCTTCAATTGAACCTTAAGTTTCTCTAGCTGAATTCCTACGATATCATTTACATTGGATAAGGTAAGCGGCAGAAACAAAATCGTTTCATCGATGCGATTCAAGAATTCAGGCCGTATGGTTTGGCGCAACAATTCAAGGACTTGCCTTTTAGCCTTAACCGCTAATTCTGGATACTCTTTTTCCTTCGCGTGCTCAAACGTTTCTTGAAGAATCTGTGATCCTAAATTAGAGGTCATGATGATGATCGTATTTTTAAAATTCACCAATCTTCCTTTATTATCGGTTAATCGCCCATCATCTAATACCTGCAAGAGTAAGTTAAACACATCCGGGTGAGCCTTCTCGATTTCATCAAATAACACAATGGAATATGGTCTTCTACGAACGGCTTCTGTTAGCTGTCCTCCCTCATCATACCCCACATATCCCGGAGGCGCACCCACCAAACGACTTACGCTGTGTTTCTCTTGGTATTCACTCATGTCGATTCGTGTCATGGCATTTTCATCGTTGAATAAAAATTCTGCCAAGGCTTTGGCCAATTCTGTTTTTCCAACTCCGGTAGTACCAAGAAATATAAAGGATCCAATCGGACGTCTCGCATCTTGCAGACCTGCCCTGGAGCGTCTTACTGCATCCGACAAGGCCTCAATAGCTTCTTCTTGTCCAACCACGCGTTTTTTAAGTTCATCTTCCAACCTGAGCAACTTACTGACTTCGCTTTCCACCATTTTTTGAACAGGAATCCCGGTCCATTTGGAAACTACCTCAGCAATTTCTTCGGTATCCACTTCCTCTTTTATCATTTTGGATACCGATTGAATTTCACTCAATGTTTTCTTAGAATCTTCTAACTTCCGCTCAGCTTCTTGAATTTTTCCATATCGAATTTCAGCTACTTTACCGTAATCTCCGGTTCGTTCGGCTGCATCGGCCTCATATTTCAACAATTCAATTTCTTCTTTCGAATGTTGAATAGACTCTAACATTTGTTTCTCGGCTTGCCATTTCGAGGTCAATCCTTGTCGCTTTTCATTGAAATTAGCCAAGTCTTTCTCAACCGTTTCCAATTTAGCCGTATTATTTTCTCGCTTTAATGCTTCACGTTCAATTTCAAGTTGCATGATTTTACGCTCGATTTCATCCAATTCCTCCGGTTTGGAATTGATCTCCATTCGAAGCTTGGAGGCCGCCTCATCGATTAAGTCGATTGCCTTATCCGGTAGGTGACGGTCAGAAATATAGCGTTGCGACAACTCCACCGCCGCAATAATCGCTGCATCTTTAATGATCACCTTGTGGTGATTTTCATATTTCTCTTTAATTCCTCGAAGGATTGCGATGGCATCCTCGGTATCGGGCTCATCTACGAGGACCGTTTGAAAACGTCGAACCAAGGCCTTATCTTTTTCAAAATACTTTTGATATTCATTTAAGGTAGTTGCACCTACGGCGCGTAATTCTCCACGAGCCAAGGCCGGTTTCAAAATATTTGCAGCATCCATCGCGCCTTCTCCCCCACCGGCACCAACTAAGGTGTGGATTTCATCAATAAACAAGATGATTTCACCATCCGAGTTTATCACTTCCTTTACCACAGCCTTCAAGCGTTCTTCAAATTCTCCTTTATATTTCGCACCAGCGATTAAGGAACCCATATCCAAGGAATAGACCACCTTTGTTTTTAGATTCTCGGGTACATCCCCGCTAATTATACGATGCGCCAAGCCTTCAGCAATAGCAGTCTTTCCCACCCCTGGCTCACCTATCAAGATGGGGTTATTTTTTGTTCTACGCGTTAGAATCTGCAATACGCGTCGTATTTCTTCATCACGTCCAATCACCGGATCCAGTTTTCCTTTAGCAGCCATTTCATTCAAGTTCTTCGCATATTTCTCTAAGGATTGATAGGTGTTTTCTTGACTGGAACTTTGTACTTTTTCTCCATTTCTCATTTCCATAATGTCTTTTTTTAATTGATTAATATTAATCCCGGAATCTTTCACTAATTGAGATAAGGAATCTTTGGATTGACACAGGTGATAAAACAAGGCATCAACGGCCAAATAAGAATCACCCCAAGCCTCTAGGTCACTAATTCCTTTCTTAAGGACAGAGGAAAGCGCATTGGAAATATGCAACTCACCTCCTTGAACCTTCGGATACCCTGTTACCACGGCATTAACCGTAGCACGAAACACTGATTGATTCACATCCTGCTTATCCAGCAACCTGGGAACAACCTCCTTGTCTACGGTTAGAAGTCCCATCATCATGTGCCCCATATCCAACACCTGGTGTTGGTTTTCTTGGGCTAATTCTTGCGCTTTCTGTAACGCCTCTTGAGCCAACGATGTTAATTTAGATAAATCCATAAGGGTATTATTTTTTTTCCAATAGCTCAAAACATAAACCACCCATCCTAAAGTGTCATTTTGACACACTGAAATCCTCTTAAGAAGACAATTTGGCTGATTTTAATATAAATAATCAAATAATGAAACCTTGAAACAGACATTTCGTTAGAGGACCATATGAAACGCATCGCTTTACTCACCCTTATTGCACTGAACGCTGGAAGGCTCCTCGCAGATCCAATCCAACCCGCCAAGGCAATTAAGAAGGAAAGTACTCGAATATTGATTCATGAAAACAGAGTACGTTTCGTGATTGCGGGTAAAACAGATTCTTACTATAAAATTGCCAAACAAACTGGGATTAAACTTTCTCAGTTACATCACTATAACGAGTCTTTCAAAGAAAAGGATATGCTGATTGAAGGTGATATAATTTACCTGGATCCAAGACGAATAAAGTCAAAAAACAAAAAATCGATTGTGTTAAAGCAATCAATGAGTGTGCGGGAACTTGCCCAGCAAGAAGCCCTTAAACTCAAGCCACTCATGCGGAGGAATGATATTTCTTCCGCGGACGAACAACTGCCGTGCGGTAGAGAGGTATTCCTTCGTTAACATTGGAAGGGATGATTAGTTGTTGTTGTTTGTTAAAGGTCTCCTTCGGGAGACTTTTTTATTTAAGGTCTGTTCCTAAATGTTCATTGGCATAACACTTCATCGCTTTATCCATGAATGCTTCTTGATCTTTTTCGGTTAAGGTTTTCATATAAGCGGTACAAGCCATTGACTCTTCAGAGTCTTTTTCCATTATTTTCTTGCCGCATTCACATGCATCCATTTTTGGTGTACATGCACCCAAGAGTATAGTTGAGAAAGCTAGGGTTATGATTTTTTTCATTCGTTAATTTTTACGGCAATTTGGTAGTAATTATTTACTGCGCCTAACACTTCATATTTTATATAAAATGAATTAGCCCACTCAGTAAACGCTTTATACTCATGTTGAGGAACATTGAATTCATCAAAAAAGATCACATCGCCTGGACGTAAATACGGCGTAATTAAGGTGAGCACATACAAGGTTGCCGTATATAAATCAGCATCCATGTGAATTACTTTTTTTCTCGAAGGGTCAAAATTGACAAGAAACGGAAGTAGTGTTTGCTGAAATAATCCTTGATAAAACTGGTATCGTGTATCATTTATTTCAGGCAAGGATTCCCCTGAACTCATATCTCCTTTTTTAAACGGTCCCCAATCCTCTGGAAGTCCGGTGAAGGTATCGAATCCATAAAAACGAGCAGTGGGATCGGTAATTCGGGCAGTCCACCACTTAAAGGAATCCCCTTTCGAAACTCCGAATTCTAAATAATCGATGGGACTATCTAAGCCTTCTTGTTTGATTACATACTCAAAGAGCTGTTCTCTACGGGAGTAGTCAAATTTAAAGGAATAAAAATCAGTATGACCCAGTGTTTTATTTCGCTGAATCCATTTTGACAAGGAAGCCATGGATCCGATAAAGGAGAACAAATGGGCAGAAAAAAAGCGGTGTCCATGAAAGAAGAAAAACAAGCCTTTTAACTTACCACGTAAAAACATCAATCGTCTCATGTGTTCAAAGGTAGGAAATCAAACGAAAATAAACAGGAAATTCAGAAACCCAACTTAAGGTTTGATTTTTAAATCTAAGAGTTTGAGATTTTTACTTCTAGAAATCGACCCTGGATTCAATCCCGGTTTCCCTTCAGGAATCGCACAATTCAAACCATGATAATAGTCCACCCATACTGGATAATACGCCTTGGTAGCGGGGTCCATAAATGTCATCGGCGCCAATTCAAAAATAGGTTTCCCATGATTCGCCACTTTATACGATTCATACAGCAATTCACTGCAATAATATCGGTCATTATTCAATAAGAATACCTCATCATACGGTTTCCCCAATAAAGACTTTGAGTATTTAACTGCCCGTGAAATCAAGCCCTTATTGCCTGTTTTTAATCTCGCCGCCAGCACTTTGTTGCTTCGCTGCAAGAAGTCCGACATGGATGTTATTTGTACCGAAGCGCCAATGGCTTCAATCACTTTCAAGGTATCATGCTCCTCAATGACCATGGCACAATGCGAAAAATCTCTCCCATTTACTCCCTCTGTTACGGTTTCAATGGCCGTGCACATCGGACCACAATCCAAATCCTGAAAAATCAAATCACCTGCCTTTAACCCCTCATCAACTTTTTCCTCAGCACATGAAGCGCATAGAAAAAGACAAGATAAAATCAGGTAGCAAAATCGTTGTGACATTGGGTCAAATATAGTAATTTTAAAGCCCATGAAATTAAAGGCCCTACTCTTCTTCATCCTACTTTCGATTTTTAGAACTGGTCAGGCCCATGAGTATCACCTTGCCTTCATGGAATTGGAGTATTATCCATCAGAGCAACAGTTCCAAGCCACATTAAAGGTAACAGCTCACGATTTAGCCTATATTTTTTCGAAAAAACATGGAAAAGATTTGAGTATAGACAACATCCTTAAAACCGACAGCTTGTATTCCGAATTAACGCAGTTTATTTGCGCGGGATTCACCCTATTTCAAAATAATCAAGCGGTTTACTTTAAGGTTGATGGTAATGAATTAACTAAGAACGGGGATCTGCTTTTCTATCTATCCTCCGAGGCTATTGAATACCCAGGTAAGTTAACCTTTACCTTTCCATTGCTCACCCCGTATTTCCCAGAACAACAAAACAAATTAGATTATTTAAAAAAAGGTTCACATCACACCTTAACCTTTATTTCTACCGATTACACCAAAGAAATACCCGTAACCCCATGATGAAAACAATACTTTGCCTTTTCTCGATTGCAATTGCCACCACATCATTTGCTCAAAAGAAGTTTGCTCAACTTGATATGGAACTCCCTACACCCAACGAATACAGAAACGCCGCTGGTGCTCCGGGTCATGGGTATTTTCAGCAGCAAGCGGACTATAAAATGAATTTAATCCTAGACGATGCAACTCAAAAACTAAGTGGAACGGAGACCATTACCTACACCAACAATTCGCCGGATGCGCTCCCATATTTATGGCTTCAATTAGACCAAAACATTTACGACGAGCATTCCGACACCAAGCTAATCGAGGTGGAGAAAATGGAAGATTTTAAATCCATAGGCGACATTCAAAAGCGCTTTTTTAATTACGATGGTGGCTTTAAAGTGGAAAGCATCACATCTACTTCAGGACAACAAATGTCCTACTTCATTAACAAAACAATGCTTCGAATTGATCTAACCACTCCACTTGCCCCTAAAAGCAGCATAAGCTTTACGGTTAAATGGTGGTACAACATCAATGACCGCATGGCCGTTGGTGGTCGTTCGGGGTATGAATACTTCGAAAAAGACAAAAACTACCTTTACACACTCGCTCAGTTCTTTCCGCGAATGTGCGTATATAGTGATGTGACCGGCTGGCAAAACAAACAGTTTCTCGGTCGAGGTGAGTTTACCTTACCCTTTGGAAATTACGACGTGAGCATTACGGTACCGTCAGACCATATCATAGCTGCCACTGGGGAGCTTCAAAATGGTGCCGATGTATTAAGCGCCGTTCAAAGAAAGCGCGTTGAGCAAGCAAGAAAAGCGAATTCTCCGGTGTTAATTGTTACGCAAGCGGAAGCAGAGGCAGCAGAAAAAGAAAAGAAATCAAACACCAAAACGTGGCGATTTAAAGCGACGAATGTTCGCGATTTCGCATTTGCCAGTTCGCGCAAATTCATCTGGGATGCCCAAAATGTTACGGTCGGAGGCAAGAATATCCTCTGTATGTCTTTTTATCCCAAAGAAGGAAACCCACTTTGGGAACGTTACAGCACCAAACTCGTAGCGCATACGATTAAAACCTACTCAAAATATACGGTAGATTATCCATATCCAGTGGCTATTTCAGTTCATTCCAAATGGATCGGCATGGAATACCCCATGATTTGTTTTAACGGTGGAAGACCTGAAGAAGACGGCACCTATTCGGAAGGGGAAAAATATGGCATGTGGGGCGTTATTATCCATGAGGTAGGGCACAACTTTTTCCCAATGATCATCAATTCAGATGAGCGTCAATGGACATGGATGGATGAGGGACTAAATACTTTTGTTCAATATTTAACGGAACAAGAATGGGAACGAGGATATCCATCTAGAAGAGGTCCAGCGCACCTCATTGCAGACTACATGCGAGGAGACCAAAGATTAATTTCTCCCATCATGACTAATTCAGAATCTATTTTTCAATTCGGTAACAATGCGTATGGCAAACCGGCCACGGGATTAAACATTCTTCGCGAAACAATCATGGGTAGAGAATTATTTGATTATGCCTTTAAAACGTATTGTGAGCGATGGAAATTCAAACATCCAAGTCCTGCCGATTTTTTCCGAAGCATGGAAGATGCCTCTGCAGTTGATTTAGATTGGTTTTGGAGGGGATGGTTCTATGGCACTGAACCGGTTGACATTGCAATTAACGACGTGAAATGGTTTCAATTAAACAGTCAAAATCCATCGCTTGAAAAAGGCTTCTTGAAGGATCAAAACGACAATAAGGACATTCATATCGGTGCCACACGCAACGAGACTGCTATCAAAGAAACAATTAACGAGCAGGATTCTTTAATCGATGATTATTATGCAAAACGAAATATTTATTTAGTTGACGCACTGGATAAAAAGGAATACGAAGAGTTCAAGCAGAAAACCAGCGAAAAGGATTTAGCACTACTCAATGCAGGAAAGCACTTTTATGAAGTACATTTTGAAAATGTGGGCGGCTTGGTAATGCCACTTATACTGCGGTTCACCTTTACAGACGACAGCACCGAGGTAATTCGCATACCGGTAGAAATCTGGCGTCAATATGAAGACAAGGTATCAAAGGTGTTTATTTTTGATAAAGAAGTGAAAGAGATTCGATTGGATCCATTCCTTGAAACTGCTGATGTTGACTTAAATAATAATTCGTGGCCTGCTGAAATCCAACCTTCTAGGTATCAATTATTCAAGCAAAATCAACCAAAGGAAAACCCAATGCAGCGGCAAAAACGTGTGGACGCAATTAAAAATTAAAGTATAATTCACTGTAAGCCAACGAAATTGATTAAATTTCGTCTACCTAACCGATGCTTAAACTACTTCGTTTTATCTTTTTTCTAGTTTTACCGTGGTCATTTTGGGCACAGGGAGACGATTGTGGTACCGCTACCCCAATAAATAATGTGCAAAATTATTGCTCAGGGAATGCTGTTTTTACAAACGTAGGTTCAACGCCTGGAGCCTATGGATTACCAACGTGTTGGCCCGCGAATGCTACAGAGGACGTTTGGTTTTCATTTACCGCACTTGGTACGGATGTATTGATTTCGGCAAGTGGCACTGGTGGAGGCGGCACCATGTCGCAACCGAGAATTGCCCTATACGATGGCGTTTGCGGTGGCCTCATGAATGAGCTTAACTGTTCCAATGGAACCCCGGGTTTTGGTACTTCTCAAATTTATGAAGGAGCACTTGTCCCAGGTAACACCTATTACATACGCGTTTCAACACCCCAAGTGAACGAAGGAAGCTTTGAACTCTGCATCAATAGTTATACCCCAAACGCGAATCCCGGTGCTGATTGCGGTGGCGCGGCCTTCCTATGTAATCAAAATCCAGTTAGCGTAGGAACTCTTGGTGGGGGCGGATTAAACAACGATGAACCCGAACCGGGGACATGCCTGGACATGCCAGGACCCGATGAATCAAATTCTTCATGGTTTTATTGGACCTGTGGAACCGGAGGTCCGCTCACTTTTGATATTACGCCCGTAAATCCAACAGACGATATCGACTTTATTTTTTATCAACTCAACACGAACAATCCGTGCGGCGCGAGAACACCGGTTCGCTGTTGTTCGAGCTCTTGCCTCAATGCCACGGGATCCACAGGAATGGGCCTAGCTGAAGTAGACCAGAATGAATTCCCTGGATGCCAAGCAGGGTACAATGCATATATCCAGAGTATCAACATGACACCAGGAACGAGTTATGCCCTACTCGTAAATAATTTCTCTGCCAACACAGGCTTTACCTTAACATTCAACAACAACAATCCAAATGGAGGAACCTTCGCTGGACCTGTACCACAAATCACATCAAGTAACTTAACTATTTGTGCAGGAGATTCTGTCATCTTTAATGGCTCAAGTTCACAAAATTGTACAACCTACAACTGGAACTTTACCCCCAATGCTTCGCCCAGTAGTGCTGTTGGCGTAGGATCACATACCATATCCTATCCTAATACAGGTACGTATATCGCCATCCTGAATGGGCTCGATAACACAGGTTGTCAATCCTTGGATTATGTCAATGTAACGGTAAACCCACCGGTTCAAGTCATTATTGCTGCCGTTGACACGATTTGCAGTGGAGCTAATTTCATCCAAAACATCACCTCATCACCCGCGGGAGCTACGTTTAGTTACACCCCCTCCGCAAACCCCAACCTAACAGGTGCAAACCCTGGTTCTGGAGGAAGTATTAATCAGATTGTAAATAATGTGAGTGCAAGCACTCAGAACATTACTTATGTAGTAAATGCGAGTTTAAATGGATGTCAAAACACAGACAGTTGCATCCTCACAGTGACTCCCCTCGTTGAACCCACCTTTAATCCATTGGGCCCCTATTGTTTGGGTCTAATCCCAGCCCCTATCCTACCGGCGAACTCAACCAATGGGATACAGGGACTGTGGAATCCACTCGCAGTGAATACTCAACAACTAGGTGATTTTAGTTATGTATTCAATCCAACCCAAGGACAATGCGCAGACTCAGCTTCGCTTACTGTACAAATCTCAAATAATCCTGGGGTTTCCTTTAGTGCTGATAATTTACTTGGATGTTCTCCATTACAAGGCACATTAACCACGGCTGCAGTGAATGGGGCTACATACCTTTGGCAAATCAATGGGCAACAAATTGGGAATACACCAACTGTTTCATACAATTTATTAAATGTTGGCTGTTATGATGTAGAATTGCAAGTAGATATCAGCGGGTGTTCGGCATCTTCACTGCTAAGCGATTATTTATGCGTAGAGGCCACGCCGGTAGTTAACTTTTCCTTTGTACCGGGCGAGTTCAGTTCACCTTCTGAGCTCGTGAGTTTTAACAATGGAACCCAAGGTGCAAGTTCATACCTCTGGCTTTACGGGGACGGAAATAGCAGTACTCAAGTGGAGGGAACTCATACCTATACCAATACAACCGGAGGTTATTTTGTAACGCTAATTGCAAGTTCACCCTCAGGTTGCAGCGATTCACTCACCCAATTTATCGGGTATCAAGAACCATTAATTTACTATGTCCCAAATACCTTCACCCCCGATCAAGACCAATTCAACCAACAATGGAAACCCATCTTTACCAGCGGGTTTGATCCGTATGATTACCACCTCAGCATTTTCAATCGTTGGGGAGAATTAATTTGGGAATCATTTAATTCCGAAACGGGTTGGGATGGTTCATATGGCAAAGAGTTCCAAGCACAAGAAGGAATTTACACCTGGGAAATCACCTTCGCAACAAAAACGAATAACGAAAAACAACAGATTTCAGGAACCTTAAATTTACTTCGGTAATTATTTCATTTTGACCACCTGTTCGAGGAAGGTTTTCTCGTTATTTCGAATTACCAAGAAATATGTTCCTGAGGCCAAGCCATCCATATCACAGAATATGGTATGCACACCACTGGAGAAATTTTGATCGAAATATGTTTTGACCGTAGCTCCATGTGCATCACGCAGTTCACCCATCGCCCTTCCCTCTGCTAGATTCACTTTCACATGAACACTACTTGGTGTTGGATTTGGATAAACGAGCATGGAACCATTAGTCAGTGCTTGTTCTTCCAAACTTACGTTACACGTTCCAGCCAAGGAATAGAACTGGACCTGGTGAGCGAACAATTGCTGAACTTCATTGGTTGGTACCTGAAACCAATCGCGTAAAATCGAGGCATACACATCCCTAAAATCAATTTGCATGGCAATACCCGCTTGATCAGGCAAGGAGCTAGCAATCGTTGGATTTGGTCCGATGATACCGGATTGAATGCATGTTCCAAACAAAAATAAAGGCGCCGCATCTCCGTGATCCGTTCCTAAACTCGCATTGGACTCAATTTGTCGACCAAATTCTGAAAACGTCATTCCGACCACACGTTGCTCTAATCCCAACAATTGCAGGTCATCTTGAAACGCGGCAATGGCATCAGAAACCGTTTTCATCAAACCACGATGTGTTCCGGCTAATAAATTAGTTGCATCCGCTTGGTTATCATGGGTATCAAACCCACCCAAGGATAATACATATACTTTTGTTTTTAGTCCGCCAGAAATCATTTGCGCCACATATTTCAACTGTGTCGCCAAGTTATTCGTTGGGTCGTACATAGCCGACAAGCTACTACCAGCCTGAGCCGCTGCATGAATCACCTGTCCGAAGCTATTGGTTTGTTCGATGATTGTGCCAACAAACTCGACATGTTCACCATAATATGATCCGTCATTAACAAAACCACCTTGATATAAATTCACGGCATTGTTTGGATTTGAAACGGCATGTGAAAAATTAGCCGCAATTCCCTGACACGTTGCAGTTACTTCCGAACCCATGCTGATTGCAAAAGGATCTGGATACGTTACGTTAGGGTATCCTGCGGGATAATTCGGATTATATGAATCAAAATATCGTCCCAACCAACCGCGCGTTTCACTGACATCAAGAGATCCTGAGGTCCAAATATCCATGGACCGAAAGTGTGATCTGTTTTGCTCTGGGTAGCCCACATTTTGTACTACACTCAATTTCCCTTGGTCAAAGAGTCCTTTCATCCCCTGCAATTGTGGATGAAAACCAACCTCAGGAGTTACTGATAGGATTTGATTCTGTGGAATAATTATTTCGGAACGATGCATCATCAAATTAGCATATTGATCTAAGGGAATAACGGTATTCAATCCATCATTACCTCCATTTAAGCGGATCATTACTAACACACGATCTTCAGCACCTGTAGAAAAATTAAAGAGCTTCTGACTCAAGGCCTGCATTCCAAAACCATTCGAAACGAAGGGTAAACTCGCAGATGTTAACGCTACATTTTTAATAAACTGTCTTCTTTTCATAGGATTCGCATTAAATCATTTGATATTGAGGCATTTTAAAAACTCGATCGAGCACCAATTGTACGCGATATCTCACAGGATCTACAAAGGCCGGGTTGTTCGGATTGTTTAGATACTCGTTGTATTGCAGCGTCCATTCAAAGGTTGGAAGGTTATTCGTTAAAATGTTAACCAAATCAGAATGCGTAGCAGCATCAACAGGTTTTGCAATAAACAATTCACAGATATCATCTATAACCGCATCTGCACTGCTTGGCAAACTTAAATTATTTAGAAACGGTATGGTATCCACTTTCAAGGTATATCCGTTAATTGGTATGCCGAAAATAAAGAGCCCTGTGGCAATGTCAAAACGAAATTTAATGGTGGTGGAATTAATCCAAAGCCTTGAAAATGCGGGAGATAAATAGTATGCCTCCCATCCAGCAACACTTGCCGGATTCATAAAATCAAGGCCCATGTTCGCCGCAGCATAATAGATGTTCAGATAGATGTTATAATCTGTGGCTAAATTGACGTTGATTTGGGTTTCTGTAGAATTCAACATGCTAAAAACTGTCTCCAAGGGGCTCCGAATAATGCTTCCACGTATAGCCACATCATAAAAATGTTGACTTGTGAATAATTCTTGGAGTACCGGAAGGATGTCATAATTGTTAGCTATCAGTGTTTGTGCTAATTGCGGGATAATGTTGGTTTCTACATCATTCGTTAGGTCAAAATTCACAAAAAACCTATACAACTCGGTACAAATGAAGGTAGCAACTTGTGGTTGTTGAAAAATGATATCAATGTAATTTGCATATTCTTGTGCTCCGGCGTTTGCAACCGTGGCATTTCCAAAATGATACGATAAGGTTTTCGTACTGGTATCATGCAAGGGATTAAGGAATAAGGTTTGAGCTGCAGGTAAGGTAGAACTTCGAATCCCTTGAACTAAATATCCGCTCAGGATTTTTGCCCCGGAAGCAACATCCAATTCGGTATAATTAGAATAATCCCCCGCAGCAATTTGATCCCCTTTTCCTATCGTAAATAACTCAAGTAATTCGCGGGCATAATTTTCATTGGGATGTTGTACGGAATTCGTATTTCCATTTAGAAAAAGCAACATTGCAGGGTCTAATGTAACATCCTTAACCAGTTGTTTTACGTTACCCAAACTACTTGTTCTCAATAATTCTAGGTAGGTGTAAGTTGCTCGAGCATCGGACGAAAATGCAGCTCCAAAATGATTGTGCCAAAAGAAAAACATCTTTTGACTAATATCCATACTTTGGTAATTCATGTTTTGCATTAACCAACCGGTAAGAGATTTTACCCGCGCTGTTTCGCAAAGTTGATTGCTCACTGGATTCGACGGATATAAAGAACTTACCCAAGTTTGCCCCTGAGCAACTACGGTTTCACCGGCGTCATATGCCAAGGGTGGATTTAGGGATCCAACCGTTAACAATTGATTCACTGCATCCGTCATGGTCATGTTTGCAATAGCCGTTATTTGCTGATGGGTGGGGCCAAATATAGTCCTGCGAAGCAAGTGTGCCGCTTCACTTCTGGTCCATGGGCCTGCGAAAGGAATTAAACTCATGTAGTATAATTAATTTAGTAAATTTAATAAATATTTCACTTTACAAGAACCACCTAATCAAATAATTGACGTAGATTTAATGCTAACTATTCTGCTATGAAGTCAATATTACTCACGGTTATTTTATTTGTATTTTTTGATTCATTTCTAAGCCAAACCACCGTGAATTTCAATTACACGGGAGCTGTTCAAACATGGATTGTTCCGCCCTGTGTTTATACCATTAATGCAGTGGTCGCAGGTGCTAAGGGTGGTGGAGCAAATGGTGGAAATGGTGCTCGAATCACCGCAAATATTGCGGTAACACCGGGTCAAACACTTTACGTATATTGTGGTGGAATGGGAATTCAGGGAGCTAATTCTGGCGGTTGGAATGGTGGAGGAACTGGACATAATTCAACAGGATCTTCAACCTATCGCTCTTGGGGAGGAGGAGGTGCCTCTGATATACGGATCAATGGTCAAGCCTTAGCTAATCGTGTTATAGTTGCCGGTGGTGGTGGTGGACGAAGCGGTGGATCTTCACCTGTATGTGGCGGAAACGCTAACTGTAATAACGGGGCCCAAGGATGCAATACCTTTGGTGCGGGAGGTGGAGGAGGAACTCAATTTTCTGGTGGAAACGGAGGCGCTCCATGGGCAGGAACTCCTCCTGGAGGATCTCCAGGGACTCTTGGGAATGGTGGACAAGGAGGGTACTGGCAAACAGCATCAGGCGGCGGCGGCGGCGGCGGGTATTATGGCGGCGGCGGTGGTGGTAACGACGGTTGTTGTACCGGCGCAAATGGCGGCGGGGGCGGGGGCGGGGGCTCTTCCCTTGTTCCTGCTGGTGGAGCTTGTCTTCCAGGTAATAACACGAATCACGGATATGTTACCATTACATACAGTGGCGGTGCTGCTCAAGTAACGGCTACAAGTAATAGTCCAGTTTGCTCAGGAACTACCATACAATTGAATACTCCTGCACAGGGCACTTATTCTTGGACAGGACCAAACGGATTTACGTCAACCCTGCAAAATCCAACCATTCCAAATGCAACAGCAGCTAATGCTGGCACTTACACTGTAATTGTAGATTTAGGTGGATGTATTGGGACTGCAAGCACCACCGTGGTTATCAATCCTTCTCCGACGGTAAGTGTAAGCTCAGTAACAATTTGCGCTGGACAATCAGCAACCATCAATGCAACCGTGACCCCTGTACTTACAGGTACCTACTCATGGAATACGGGCGCCACTGGTGCATCGCTTACCGCCTCTCCGAATTCAACAACCCTCTACACCGTGACCTTTACAGCTACAGGAGGATGTCCTGGAACCGCAACCGGCGCAATTACCGTCAATCCAACCCCGGTGTTAACGGTAAATAGTCCGACGATTTGTGACGGGCAAAGCGCTACACTTACGGCAACAAGTTCTGTTCCTAGTGGTACATTTACTTGGAACCCAGGAGCAGCAACAACAAATTCCATAACGGTCAATCCCCAATCAACAACCTCATATACAGTGAATTATTCCACCCCAGCGGGCTGCTCCGCCACTGGCGTCACCTCAACCGTGACTGTGAATCCAACACCCAGTGTCACTGTAAATAATGCTACGATTTGTAACGGTCAGACCTCCACGCTAACAGCCACACCAACGGTTCTAGGTGGAACGTACACCTGGAGTAATGGAGGTAGTACGCAAAGTATCAATGTAAATCCTTCCACAACAACAACCTACACTGTTAATTATAGTACTGCTGCAGGTTGTGCTGCACCAGTAGCCTCAGGTACAGTAACTGTCAATCCAACTCCAACGATAACTGCTACGAGCGCCACCATCTGTGCTGGCCAATCCGCGACCCTAAATGCCTCCACCAATACCCAAGGAGGAACGTTCACATGGAATCCAGGAGGGATCATTGGCAGTACCCTAACGATGAGTCCTCAAAACACAACAACCTACACCCTAAGTTATGTAAGTGGTGCCGGTTGTGTTTCAAACAATGCAACGGGCACAATAACTGTTAACCCGGTAGCTACAGTAACGGTAAATAGTAATACCATTTGCAACGGAAATTCAAGTACCCTAACTGCTACACCAAGTTTGCCAGGTGGCACTTACCTCTGGAACAATGGGGCTACCACTCAAAGCATTAGCATTACTCCAAACACCACTACAACGTATACAGTTAATTATTCTACAGCAGCTGGTTGCGCTAGCAGTCAAGCCTCGGGAACCATAACAGTGAATCCCACCCCAGTATTGTCAGTAAATAATGCCACTATTTGTAGCGGGCAACAGGCAACATTAACTGCGACATCTTCCCTTCCTTTAGGTACATTTACATGGAATCCTGGCGGCACGACAACTCCATCTATTCAAGTATCCCCTAACCAAACAACAACCTACACAGTTTCATTCATGAGTAATCTCAGTTGCCCAAGCGCCCCTGTAAGCGGCACAGTAACTGTCAATCCTACTCCAGTTATTACAATAGTTAACGATACGATTTGTAATGGTGCAACAGGAACCTTGGCCGCATCAGTATCTGTCCCTGGAGGTACTTATTTATGGAGCCCAGGCGGAAGCACTTCACAAAACCTAACGGTTAGTCCAAACACAACCACTACATACTCCTTGGTTTACACCACGGGTTCGAATTGTGCGAGCGTTGCAACGTCAGGCACAATAACAGTCAATCCGATTCCTATTTTAATTACAACCTTGGCCTCACCAACGCTTTGCAGTGGGGATGCGGTTTCGATTGGTATGAATTCAAATGTGCCAGGTTCGGTGATTTCTTGGACAAACACTCCAAATCAAGTACTCGGAAGCAATGCAGGAACCGGTCAATCCATCAATGAGGTATTAACCACAGCAACACAAGCGACAGGAACTACCGCATACACTATTGTTTCCACAGCAAATAATTGCAGCAGTATACCTCAAACGCTAACCATTACCGTACATCCCATACCGAACATTACCGTTAATAACGATACCATTTGTCAAGGACAATCGACTACGCTTTCGGCCATACCTGATGTTCTTGGAGGAACTTTTTTATGGTCAAACGGAGCACAAAGTACTTCTTCAATTACCGTTACCCCTGCTGCTACAACTACATATAACGTATTGTACGATTTTAACGGCTGCATTACTACATCAAGCGCTACTGTGCTTGTGAATATCGTTCCAAGTGTAGCGTTAAATGGAGGCAGCATTTGTTTTCGAGACTCGCTAAATCTGACCGCAAACCCAAGTGTTCCTGGAGGAATTTATACATGGAGTCCAGGTGGTATTGGTCCACAAAGCATCACGGTTAACCCAGGATCAACAACAAGTTTTTCCGTAGATTATACCTTAAACAATTGTACCAGTCAATCAGCAACTGGAAATATCACTGTTACTCAATTACCAACCTTAACCATGGATGACACCACGATTTGTCAAGGACAGCTAGCAACGATGACTGCTATCCCAAGTCAAAGTGGAGGAACCTATGATTGGTCTCCGGGCGGACCTGGTCCACAAACAGCAAGCCTAACTCCAAACGACACCATGCCAATCTCTGTAACCTATACGATAAATGGATGTTCAAGTACCCCAACAACTGCGATCATACATGTGAACCCATTGCCTGTATCTAACGTTATTACTCCCGCAATAACCGGTTGCACTCCACTTATTTACCTATTCGAGGCTGATACAACTAACCCAAGCGGTGGATTTGTTTGGAACGTGTCTGGTACTACAACAAGTGGAAATAGTGTAAGTGGTATTGTAATGAGTGGAGGATGTCAAACGATCTCGCTTACCAATACGTTAAATGGCTGCAGCACCACAACAATCTTTCCAAACTATCTATGCCCAGAAAATCCACCACTTGCAGCATTCGATGCCAGCATAGAATATTTCTCTGAACCTAGTCAAACTGTTACTTTCTTAAATTCAAGCGTTGGTGCAGCAACTTATTCATGGGTTTTTGATGATGGATCAATAAGTACTGAGACTTCACCACAACATATGTTTTCAAGCACCACAGCTGGAAACACGATTTGGCTTTATGCTATAAGCACATTAGGTTGTATCGATAGTACGAGCTTATTTATACCGTATCAGGATGGTTTGATTTACTATATACCAAACACATTTACACCGGATGGCGACATGTACAACAATACCTTTAAACCGGTATTTACCTCAGGTTATGACCCCTATAATTACAGCCTTCAGGTTTTTAACCGTTGGGGAGAACTGATTTTTGAATCAAAGAACACAACAATCGGTTGGGATGGATCATACGGGTTGTATGGCAACCAAGTACAAAGCGGAACGTATTCGTATCGAATTCGTTTTAAAGTACTTAAAAACGATGAGTACCAAGTGGTGGTTGGACATGTAAATTTAGTTAAATAACAAGCTTACATTCAATGCCCTAGGATATTAAGGAATTGTTATTAAATTTGGCACACCTAGACTAATTATGAGAAAAATATTATTCACGTTAATCGCTGTAATCATTGGGTTTTTAGGGAATTTATCCCTATTCGGCCAAGCTTCTACCATTACTTTTAATTACACGGGTGCTGTTCAAACATGGACCGTTCCACCGTGTGTATTTACGATCAACGTAATTGTTGCCGGAGCCAAAGGAGGAGGCGCGAATGGAGGCAGTGGAGCTCGAATCTCGGCACCGATTAACGTTACGCCCGGTCAAATATTAAATATTTATTGCGGAGGCATGGGGACCCAAGGAAATGCTTCTGGTGGATGGAATGGTGGGGGAACTGGATTTGCCTCTAACAACGGAAATATTGCCTATGCATCATGGGGCGGAGGAGGAGCAAGTGACATTCGAATCGGAGGCATAGCTTTAGCAAATCGTGTTATTGTTGGCGGTGGTGGCGGCGGTCGCAGTGGGGGGTCATCCCCAGTATGTGGTGGCGCATCCAATTGCAACAACGGTGCAGCCGGATGTACTACCTACGGACAAGGTGGTCAAGGCGGAACACAAGTTGCCGGTGGCGCTGGCGGTACACCATGGGCAGGAACTCCTCCGGGAGGTTCTCCAGGAACACTGGGTAACGGAGGTCAAGCAGGGCTTTGGCAAACTGCTTCTGGCGGTGGCGGCGGCGGTGGCTTTTACGGCGGGGGCGGTGGCGGTAACGACGGATGTTGTACCGGTGCCAATGGCGGCGGTGGCGGTGGTGCTGGATCATCTTTAGTACCTGCTGGAGGAACCTGTTTACAAGCAAACAACACTAATCATGGATATGTTACTATTAATTACCAAGCGGGTGGAATCAACGTTACCGCGACCAACGGTGGTCCATATTGTGCGGGTCAAACCATTACACTAAATGCAACAAATGGCGCTACTACGTATTCTTGGACTGGACCTAACGGATTTACATCAAACTTACAAAACCCAACCATTCCGAATTCAACACCATTGGACGGTGGGACATATACACTTAATTATACTACACCTAACTGTAACGGTACGGCTACTACCCTTGTTGTTGTTAATACACCAATTGTTCCTGCCTTTACGCAAATTGCTCCAATTTGTCACAACGGCGCGGTACCAGGCTTACCTGCCTCTTCAAATAATGTCCCTGCACTAACAGGAACCTGGTCGCCTTCAGTTATATCATCTGCAGCACCTGGAACGTATCCGTATATTTTTACACCAGCTCCGCAATTCTGCGCAGTTCCTGCAACCATGAACATTACGATTCTTCCCAATGAAACGCCTTCGTTCAATCAAATCATGCCGATGTGTATTAACAGTGCGCCTCCTGCCTTACCAAATCCTTCCACCAACCCTACTCCGTATACCGGGACATGGGCGCCGCCAACAATTACCACAGCTTCTGCGGGCTTGTACACGTACACATTTACCCCAACTGCCGGACAGTGTGCAGTGGCCACAACAATGGATATTACGGTATTAAACTACACAGAACCTACCTTCCAACAAATCGGACCATTGTGCCAATTTACTCAAGGAGTTACCCTTCCAGCTAGTTCAACAAACGCTGTTCCGATTATTGGTTCTTGGAATCCAGCTGTAATTAATACGAATACCCCAGGTACTGTATTTTATAATTTTACGCCAAACCCATTCCAATGTGCAGATTCAGCATCGATGTACATTACCATTGACCCGCTGAATATCCCACAATTTACGCAAATACCATTGGTGTGTCAGGGAGATGTACCACCGTTATTCCCATTGGTTTCAAACAATAACCCAGGAATTGTGGGAAGCTGGAATCCACCGACCATTGACAGTTCATTGCCGGGAACATTTACATTTAGTTTTACACCCAATCCGAACCAATGTGCCGATTCGATTACAATGAATGTCACCGTTGTTCCTTCTGTTCCCCCTGTGTTTGAGGCAGACTCGTTAACCGGATGTAATCCGCTGATGGTCAACTTCAACACGATACCCGTTCCAGGAGCGAGCTATGCCTATACGTGGAATGGAAACACTATTGGAACTACGCCAAATGTTGATTATATGTTTACTGCAGCGGGCTGTCACACCATCACCTTACAGTATAACCTATTAGGCTGCTTAGAAACAACCACATACACCGACTATATCTGTATGGAAAACTATCCAAACACCACATTTACTGCGAACCCAAATGTACTTTCCTCCACGTCGGAGACCATTAACTTTACCAATACAACGATGGGTGCTATATCTTACGTTTGGGAATATGGCGACGGTCAAACGTCAACTGTGTTTGAAGAACCACATTTTTACAATGGAATCTCAGAAAACATGCTCGTTAGTTTAACGGCAAGTACCGCATTGGGATGTACAACCACCTATGAATTGTCGTTACCAGTAATCAGCGATCCGATTTATTATGTGCCCAATACCTTTACTCCAGATCAAGATGAGCACAACCAAACTTGGTTTCCCGTATTTACCACTGGTTTTGATCCCTACAATTTCAACTTAAAAATATTTAACCGTTGGGGTGAGTTAGTTTGGTTAAGCAATAATGCCTTAGGCGAATGGGATGGCACCTACGGCGCTGATGGCAGAAAAGTACAAGCGGGATTATATACTTGGATCATTCAATATTCCAACAAAGAAACCGACGAAAAGAAGGTGGTTACCGGTACTGTGAACGTGCTGAAATAGTAACTACTTACTTTTTACGGAAGAAAATCTTAATCGGCACACCTGTAAAATTAAAGTTTTCCCTCAGCCTGTTTTCTATAAATCTGCTGTACGATTCCGTAACATACTGCGGCAAATTACAGAACAATGCAAATGCTGGTGCGTGAGTCGGTAGCTGCTGAACGAATTTGATTTTCACATACTTCCCTTTAACTGCTGGTGGCGGATTATCTTGAATGATTTCAAGCATTACTTCATTCAACTTAGAGGTTGGAATCTTTTTTGTTCGATTGGCAAACACTTCCATACACGTCTCAATTGCTTTGTGAATACGTTGTTTAGTTATGGTTGAGGTGAAAATGATTGGAACATCATTAAATGGAGCTAATTGCTTGCGTAAATTCTCCTCGAATGCTTTCATGGTGGTGTGATCCTTCTCTACCAAATCCCATTTATTTACTAATACAATTAATCCTTTAGAGTTTTTCTCAATCATATAGTAAATCGATAAATCTTGTTTTTGAAGACCTTCGGCAGCATCTATCATCAAAAAACACACATCGGAATTCTCAATGGTACGCACCGAGCGAAGCACGGAATAATATTCTATGTCTTCGGTTACTTTGGCCTTCTTTCTGATTCCCGCAGTATCAATTAATAAAAAATCTTGCCCAAAGGAACGGTATCGGGTGTGTATCGAATCTCGTGTGGTGCCAGAAATATCCGTTACGATGTTTCGCTCTGAATTGGTCAAGGCATTGATCATGGAAGACTTCCCTACGTTGGGACGACCTACAATAGCTATTCTCGGCAAGCCATCTTGTTCTAAGATCGCCTCATCTTCCTTATCTAAAAAGGTCACTACCTCATCCAATAAATCACCTGTACCACCGCCATTTGCAGCACTTAAATCAAAAACATCGCCTAATCCAAAGGAGTAAAATTCTGCAGACATACCAATTCGGTCGTTGGTATCCACTTTATTAGCCACAACGAGAATTTTCTTTTTACTTTTTCGAAGCAACTCCGCAACTAAAAGATCCATTTCAACAATACCTGTCATTACATCCACCATGAACAAAATGACTTTTGCTTCATCAATGGCTAACTCCACTTGCTTTCTGATTTCCCCCTCAAACACATCCTCTTTGGTGGCAGCATAACCTCCAGTGTCAATTACCGAGAATTTATAGCCATTCCACTCCCCTTTCCCGTAAATTCGATCCCGAGTTACCCCACTAATTTCTTTAACAATCGCATCTCGCGATTCAGTTAAGCGATTAAATAATGTAGATTTGCCTACGTTAGGTCGGCCGACAATTGCAATAATGTTGCTCATTAATATCCGTATTTTTTCAATTTAGCTTCCGAGGACCTCCAGTCTTTATCTACTTTGACAAAGGTTTCAAGAAACACCTTTTTATCTAAGAATTTTTGAATATCAATTCTGGATTGACGTCCAATTTTCTTTAACATCTCTCCTCCTTTTCCAATAATAATGCCTTTTTGAGAATCGCGTTCTACAATGATAATGGCCCGAATCCTTATCAGGTGGACGGTATCTTCATACATTTCAATTTCAATTTGCGAACTGTAGGGGATTTCTTTTTGACAAAAATTAAAAATCTTTTCGCGAATAATTTCGGACACAAAGAAGCGCATCGGACGGTCTGATAATTCATCTTTGTCGTAGTACGGGGGACTTTCAGGAATTAACGCTAAAATTCGTTCCCAAACGATATCAATGTTAAAGTTGTGCAACGCAGAAATAGGGTATACTTCTGCTGTGGGAATTTCTTGCTTCCAATATTCTATGCGTTCTGCAACCTTTTCTTGATGCGACTTATCTACCTTATTGATTAAACAAAACACAGGTACGCTTAACTTTTTAATTCGCTCCAATGTGGCTTCATGATTCATTTTTTGTTCAACAGTATCGGTAACAAAAAGCAAAACATCTGCATCCTGAAGGGAAACAGAAACATATTCCATCATATTCTCGTGCAACTTGTACGCAGCATTAACCACTCCGGGTGTATCCGAAAACACAATTTGATGGTCTTCATCGTTGACGATTCCGAGGATCCGATGACGCGTAGTCTGTGCCTTAGAAGTCACAATGGATAACTTTTCTCCAACCAATTGATTCATCAATGTTGATTTACCCACATTCGGACTTCCAACAATATTTACAAAACCTGATTTATGCGCCATGGCTTCAAAGGTATGAAATTAAAGCGGGAGCGCCCTAAAACACGGCGTATATGTGTTTACTTTGATTAACTTTGAGGGTGACGGAAGATGAAAAATACATTAAACGCTGCATTGATTTGGCGTATTTGGGACAAGGAAGGGTGTCACCTAATCCCCTAGTTGGGTGTGTCATTGTCAAGGACGGAGTCATTTTAGGCGAAGGGTATCATGAATTTCATGGAGGACCTCATGCAGAAATTAACGCAATACACAACGTAAGTGACGAAACGTTAATTGAGGGTTCTACCATTTATGTTTCTCTAGAGCCCTGCACGCACTTGGGCAAAACTCCCCCATGTACCCTTGCCATTTTACGCTTGAAGCCAGCACGGGTCGTTATTGGAAGCACCGATACCAATCCGTCTGTTGCGGGTAAGGGAATTGATCGACTTCGACACGAAGGAATCGAGGTTGTTGAAGGAATTCTGGAAGAAGAATGCCGGTCTTTAAATAAACGATTTTTCACCTTTCATGAAAAGCGTAGGCCTTATGTAGTCTTGAAATGGGCACAAACCCAAGATGGATTTTTGGATAGAAACCGGGAAGACAATGAAGTAGGAATACATTGGATTTCAAGCCCTGAAACCAAGGTACTCGTGCATAAATGGAGGTCTGAAGAGCAAGGCATTTTAGTTGGAAGAAATACCATCCTCAACGATAATCCATCCTTAACGGTTCGGGAGTTTAGCGGTTCAAACCCTACTCGAATCGTCATTGATAGCAACTTAAAACTTTCGAAAGATGTTGGGGTGTTTTCTGATGAAGCCCCCACCTTGGTGTTTAATCGTGTAAAGAATGGATTAGAGGGAACTACGGAGTGGATTAAAATTCAAGAAACATCCACTAAATATATTTTAGAAGAATTATACAAGCGCAATATTTTAAGCATATTGGTGGAGGGAGGAAGCAGAACATTACAGTATTTTATTATTGATAATGTTTGGGATGAGGCTCGAGTCATTGTTAGCTCTGCGCTCTTCAAAGAAGGAATGCGTGCTCCCGTACTAACAAAAACACCCATACGTTCTCACCCGTTTGGTCCTACAGATACCATTTACTATTACCAAAGAAAATAATGGATTTATTCCTTAGTGTTTTAGCTTCAAGTCTCATTTTTATTATTTTCAAATCCTTCCCGGCTTGGAAAATAGATACCCTACAAGCTGTTATCGCGAATTACTTCGTTGCCTTTGCATGTGGGATTTTTCTTTTTCATGACGACATCCCTGCAAGCGATGCCTTAGAAATCGGAATGCCCTTCGCACTGTTGTGTGGTGTATTATTCATTTCACTGTTTATAATCATGGGCTTGAGTTCCCAAAAAAATGGGGTAGCAAGTACTTCCATCGCCGTAAAAATGTCCATGGCACTCTCCGTAATCCTTGTAATGCTGTTCAACCATGCGTTGATCGGACTCAGCACCATCCTTCCCTTAATACTTGCATTGATTGGTGTATTTCTCGCCTCTTTCACGAAAACCTCCACGCAGGACGCCAGCACTCATCTTTGGATGCTTGGAGTGCTCTTTTTGGGAAGTGCGGGTCTTGATATCGTTTTATATTTTTCCAATTCGAAATGGTTACCCACAGGATTTCATGAAGGAATATTCGCCGCCCTTGGATTCTTGATGGCGGGAATCATGGGGTTAGGATACTTTATCTTTAAGCGCTTAAGAGGCGAGATCCACTTTGATCGAAGAAGTTGGGTTGCAGGCATTATCCTTGGAATTCCTAATTTCTTCTCTATTTATCTACTCGTAAAATCATACAGTACCCTGCCTTTAGCCCCTCAACAAATTTTATCTCTAGCCAATGTTGGGGTGGTGATTTTTGCAGCCATTCTTGGTGTAACACTCTTTAAAGAAAAATTCACCATTCAAAAAACCATAGGATTAATCATTTGCCTAGCGGCATTAGCATTCTCTACTGGGTTTGGATAAAATTTCTAGGATTAATTCCTTAACTTTGAAGTAATGAATAAACTTATACTTTTACTCCTTACCACAGCAATTGGTTTTACGTTAAATGCGCAAGTCCTTATTAACGAAGCAAGTAATGCGAACGGAACTAATTATGTCCTGGCCAACGGCAGTTCGCCCGATTGGATAGAACTTTACAATGCAAGCGCTAGTCCACAAGCACTTCAAGGACTTTATTTGTCGGACAACAGAACTACCTTGAATAAGTGGGCATTTCCTCCCATTGCCATACCTGCGAATGGATTCGCCACTATTCTCGCTAATGAAAACGGAACGACATATGTAGTTAATCATTTTGAGAGCCCAATCGATCATCAATCGCTATGGTCATATACCATACCTATTGCAGCGATTCCAAATTGGTATACAACGGCGTTTGATGCGTCAAGTTGGAGTCAAGGAAAAGCGAGCATCGGTTATGGTGACGGGGACGATAGCAGCGATATTACAGGTCCAGCAACTACCATATATGTGCGAATCAACTTCAATGTTACAAATTTTAATGACATCGCTAAAGCATTTTTAGACATCGATTACGACGATGGATTTGTCGCTTATTTGAACGGCATTGAAATTGCGCGGGAGGGGTTAGCAGGTTATCCTCCAACCTTTGATGAATTAGCTACCGATCACGAGGCCCAGCTCTATCAAGGCGGAAATCTGAGTAGTTATGATTTGGATATGAGCATAATTAGCAATTTATTGCAAAATGGTACAAATGTCCTTGCGGTTGAAATTCACAATGCATCTGCATCGAGTTCTGACCTAACCTGTAGGCCATTCCTGACCTTCGGATTGGCTTCATCGCAGCAGCAATTTAACGGGTCTGTACACCCCTTTTTTAATTCCCCGCAGGCAGGAATACTCGAAACCAATTTTTCCATTGCAACTGGGGGTGAAACACTCTATTTAAGTAATTCAAATGGAATCATTTTAGACAGCCTCGTAGTGCCTGATTTAGAACCCAATATGTCTGTAGGAAAGAAAACTGATGGCACCAATACATGGTTTATCTTCCCTACTCCTACTCCTAACGCATCAAATAATTTGGCAGCATCTTTTATTGGGCATGAAGAGCAACCAACCCTCGATGTTGTTGGTGGGATTTTCCCAGATACCATAACAGTAAATGCAATCAATCAATCTACACAAAACGGAATTCTTCGCTACACCTTGAATGGACAAGATCCTGATACTACCTCTACCCTTGTCAGTGGTCCAATCGCTATTAATTCTAGCGCTGTGCTCAAGGTTAGTTGTTTCCCCAATGGTACCAATCGACTTGTAAGCCCCATCGAGGCCGAAACGTATTTAATCAATGAGAATTCAACCATTCCGATTGTTTCATTAACCATCGATAATGATGATTTGTATGGGCCGAATGGAATTTTTGATAATTGGTGGACGGATTGGAAACGACCTTGTGTGATTGAGTACTTTAATCCTGATGGCACAAAACAATTTGAAAGTAAAGCCTCGGTAAAACCTGATGGGGGAGCTGGAGGCAGTCGCTCAAACCCTCAACACAGTGTTACGGTTGAACCTGCCAACTCAACCTTCGGCACGGGTGAGAACGTACATTATCCCCTTTTTCCAGAAAAACCCTATGTAAATGACATTCAGGCGATTTACATTCGAAATGGAAGTAATTTCTGGAATCAATACCATCAACGGGATGCGACCTTCATGCGTGTCATGCGGAAATCACATGCGAATTCTCAAGCATATCGTCCGGCTAATGTGTTTTTAAATGG
>CANHHA010000033.1 GCA_947460825.1 Flavobacteriales bacterium | reverse complement strand
TTTTAAATTCTTACAAGGTATCAGCTTTAATTACTCAACGATCACTCGCTTCGTGTATACACCTTTGTTTGTAGTTACAGATACTAAGTATAGTCCGTGGTTCATTCCTGATACGTTAAGTGAAGCAGCAACTCCATTAACAGTTACAGATTGAACTAAGCGACCATTAAGATCCAAGATCGTTACCGTTTGAATTTCTGATTTTGCGGAAACATTCAATGCTGTCGTTGCCGGGTTTGGCGCGATAACAATTTCGTTCTCGTTCAATTCATCGATTCCTGCGGGACAATCTGTACAGCTTTCCCAACATACAACTGAAAACGCAGTATCTACAGAAACTGTTGCAGAACGGTTGGTATACCCTCCATTAGTTACTGTGCAAGGCTCTCCTCCTACGAAATTCTCTTGATCATTCCATCCATCTACCGTAAACTTGTATTCAATAGCGCCTGCTGAAATTGGAACTATAATTTCCCATACTCCATCCATGTCTATATCACCCATTGGTGTACAGGCACCACACCATCCATTGAAGGTGCCGTTTAAGAATACGCCTGCAGCAGTAGAACCTCCAGCAGCAACATAATCATTCATGTTTACACGGAATGTTACGTCGTTTGTACAGGCACCACAACTGTTGAAACAAACTGGAGCAAGTGTTACATCATTTGCAACCATTAAATACCGGTTGAAATAACCGTCATTAATGGTATCAATACACGGCTCACCACCTACAAAATTCTCTTGATCGTTCCATCCTTCCACGGTAAATTTGTATTCAATAGCACCAGGAGCGAGAGGTAAAGTAACTTCCCACATGGAACCTGTAGTATTGATCATTGGATTACAAGATCCACACCATCCATTAAACGAACCATTAACGAAAACTCCGTTTGCAACATTTGCTGCACCTGCATACTGAGACATATCCACTCGGAATGTTACGTTGTAGTTTGCTACAGGGGCCATTTGCGTTCGGTTGTAAATGAATCTCCACCAGTTTGCACCCACGTTGATATCTAGGGTTAGTGTGTTTCCACCATTACTTAATCCAGTTAAATAAGTAATCGTATCCGCTGCATTTAAAGGGGATGCAATTTCTGATCCGTTAATTACTTTAGCTAAGCCCATGTGCGCACCCAATCCAAACACAGAAAGTGTGTTGGTTGTTCCGTTGTAGGCATAGGTAGCGGGATTAGAACCGTTGTGTGGAGCAACTGGCGTTCCACAAGCATCAGGAGTAGCACCTTGCCATCCTTCTAACCACGTTTGACCATCCATATAATGCATCATGGTACCATTCGCATTAAACGTAATAGAATCGTCAAACATACACGCTCGAGTCGTTAAGTCTCCAACGCCATTTGACCACCATTGCATGCTGCCTTGAGAAGGACCAACACCCATAGCAGCTGCTTGGTTTGCAAGTTTCCATGTACCAACAACTTGCGCGTTGAAAGCCACTGGAAGTAAAAGAAATAGTAATAATTTTTTCATAACATTAAAATAATTTAAGGGTTGCTTGGGGTAAATATAGTAATTTTTACAATAAGCCTAAAATAATTGAAAAACATTTGAAGTTATTTAAGAATCAAGCCTTTAGCAATGCTAGCGGATGAAGACAAAACCTGTTTTGGTTCCTATCCTGAAATTAAATTTTCCAGGTTCGAATATCCAATCCCCTGCTTCATTCACAAACATTAAGTCTTCCTTGTTCAGCACAAAACGCACTTCTACGGTTTGTCCCGCAGGAATTTTTACCTTTTGAAAGCGTTTTAATTGTTCTCCAGCAGGCATCATACTCGCGAATTCATCGCCAACATACAGCTGAACCACCTCATCTATTTCGCGATTGCTTTGATTGATCACATCAACGGTAATTTCCCAAGGCGTATTACCGCTCAATACCTCACTGCTTTTTAAATGCTCATAACTTACCTCACCATAATGCAAACCGAACCCAAAAGGCCATTCCGGATTAAACGCGGCAAAGTCACCAACATTGGAACGATCCACGCTGCGAGGACGGTCATAAAACTCGATTACACCATCATATTTCGGATACGTATATGGAAGCTTTCCACTAAAGTTTTTTTCACCTGACAATAACTCCACTAAAGCCTCCGCTCCATAATCGCCCGGTAAATAGCATTGAACAATGGCTCCGGCAGGGTCAACAATATCTCGAATAATGCGAGGCCGTCCCTCCACCAACACGATGATTACATTTTTATGCTTAGCATAGGCCATTTTTGCCAATTCAAGCTGTTTGGAATCTAGGTGCAAACTGCGAATATCGCCAGGTTTTTCTGTCGCCGGAACCTCCCCTAAACACAAGACCACTGTTTCCACTTCATCTAGCTTTTTAATGTAGTCATCAAGAGAAGTAAATCGTGATTGTTCAATTTCTTTTTCTTTAAATAATTCCACCCCTTTTGAAAACAGGCATTGTTCTCCATATTTATCCTGAAGTGCTTGAACAATGGTTTTGCATCCTTTTGTATTAAACGAAGTATCCATCCCTTGCCAGGTATGTGACCACGCACCGTTTAGGTAAACCAGGTTATCTGCACAGGGGCCAGCCACTAGAAACTTGGCGTTTGTTTTTAAAGGCAGGATTCCATCATTCTTCAACAAGGTAATAGATTCTAGGGCCGCTTGTTTAGACGCGTTTTTATGCTGCAGGGAACCAAAGGCTGTATAACTTGAAAGTACGGGTTGGTGCAAGTCAAATAATCCAACGACTGCTTTTGTTCGGTAAATTCGATTCACTGCATCATCCAATCTCGCGGAGGTAATGTTACCGTCTTTAACGGATTGTAACATGAGTTCACAATAGGTTTTATAGTCTGGGGAGAGTGGGACCATACTCATATCTACGCCAGCGTTAAAGGCTTTTTCGTAAGCTGATTTTAGGTCCGGGGCAACGCGATGTACTGTATGCAGCATGTTAAAGTCTTCCCAATCCGAAACGGCAAATCCTGGGAATTTCCACTCGTCTTTAAGGGTGTGTTGAATTAAGGATTTATTTATGTGACCTGGAATACCATTTACGGTTCCGCTGTTGATCATTACCGTTTGAGCACCGGCTTGAACGGCTGATTTAAATGAAGGCAAATACAACTCCTTCATGTATTTATCCGGAATCCAAGCAGGGGTACGGTCACGTCCACTGGCAGCGGCGCTATACCCAACAAAGTGTTTCATACACGATAGCACATGTACCGAATCAATTACGCGCGGATTAGTTCCTTGATACCCTTTGATAATGGCTGCCCCCATTTCTGAAACCAAATACGGATCTTCCCCGAGCGTTTCAAAAGTTCTTGACCAAAGTGGGTTTCTTCCTAAATCTAACACCGGAGAAAAATTCCAAGGAATGCCTGATGCTCTGGTTTCATAGGCCGTAATTCGGCCAAATTCTTGCGCTAAGGTTGGATTCCACGTAGCTGCCAACCCTATTTCCTGAGGAAATAAGGTTGCTCCTTGGGAATAATTCACCCCGTGAATTGCATCTATGCCATAAAGCACCGGCACCTTAATTCTACCCGAAGTATAATACGATTGAATGGTTTGTGTAATTTCTTGCCATTGCGCTCGGGTTAGCGTATGCCAACTGACGTTAAGGATAGAACCGACTTTGTATTTAACAAGGGCTTCTGTGAGTTTATTGGTGTCCAATTTAAGCGGAACCAAGGTTCGGCCTTGGGCATCTGTTTGTGCAACGGCATCCAAGGTGATTTGACATGTTTGGCCTACCTTTTCTTCTAGGGTTAGGTTCGTACGCTCAGTGGCATGTTCCTTTGTAACTACACATGAGGCTAATGCACCTAGGCACAAAAAAAACAAAAGTTTTTTCATCGCACTACACTATTGAAAAACGCGCACATAATCCACGTACATCGTTTGAGGAAGTTGTGTGGTTGCATCTGGATTCCCGGGCCAATTACCACCAACCGCTACATTGAAAATCAAGAAGAACTTTTCTTGAAATTCTGCCAATTGTGCCGGGGTGGTACTCATGGTATTAAACACGGTGTTATCTACTAACCAAGTAATACTGTTCGCATTCCAAACGATGGAGAACACATGAAATTCATCTGCAAAAATTCCTGAATTCAAGGTATAACTATCCCCGAATTGGGCGTGCGAACCATTATCGCTCCAATGGGCTGTTCCGTGAACCATTTTGTCATTGTTACCAGCTCCACCAATCATTTCCATGATATCTATCTCCCCACAGGCAGGCCAACTAACAGAATTAATATTATCTCCCAACATCCACAACGCTGGCCAAATCCCTTGTCCTTTAGGTAATGCTGCGCGAATATCAATGCGCCCATATTTCCAGGATTGAATGCCTTGGGTTTTAATACGACTTGAGGTGTAATTTTGTCCGCCCATCGCTTCTTGTTTGGCGGTAATCTGAAGTACGCCGCCAGAAACGGTAGTATTTTGACTGGTGTAATATTGAAGTTCATTGTTACCCCATCCCCAATTACCATTGCCGGTTTCATGCACCCAATCCGCAGAGAGGGCATTCCCATTAAATTCATCTTGCCATACTAAGGTATACCCATTGTAGCTCATGGGGCTCGTTGGTCCACTGGTAGGGGCGCCCGTACCGCCAAGGTTCAGATTAATTTCAAACACATCAGTTTCCGTAATAAAATGTTCCGACGTAGTATAGGCTACTGTTTTAACTGAATACTCACCCGATGTGGAAAAGGTATGTGTAGCCACGCCCGCATTGGATTTTATCATAGTAGAATCCCCGTTTTCATAAAAGGTGAACATGTAGAAATTCGCTGAATCTGCATGAGCTGTAACATCAACGGTTGCTGAACTGATATCCAATGTTACCTGCAGATTCGAAGGTAAAACTATATCCTTAGGTATATAATTATCCTTTTGACAAGCAGCCAAAATAATTAAAATGGAAAGTAGCATAACTAAGTTTTTCATGATATTATTATTCGGTTTTTAATTTAAGATACCAATTTAATCCACCCAAGTGATGTCCGTATTGTAAGTACATCGTTGAGTCTGTCAACTCCAAAATACGATACGTATTAACACCCGTATAAAATCCAATAAAGGCACCATTTGAAATGGTTATGGTGTTCTCTGCACCTTCAACTAAATTCCAAGACTTATCCATTTGATTGGAATAGGGCGCAGTAAAATCCGCCAGGTTTTCAAAAGAACCCGGAAAGCTTGCAGCAATGGAATTATGCACATAAACATCACCGTTGGTAATCATATCAAATTTAAAGGCATTTAAATGAAACACATATTTGTCGTTGTATAAACCGCATCCTGGTTTTTCATTCTCTCCGGCAGCCCACCATTCAGGTGTCGCTCCTAATGGACTTTCAGGGTCTGGGCCAACGCCGAGGTGACCACTTAACACAGAATCAACTACCCAAGTTTTATAGCCTGGACCATTAGCGCCACCGGTAAGTTTGTTGTAAAACGGATTGTCTAGTAAAGATAAATCGGTTTGAGCTATAACCACTTGCTGTGCAGACGATCGGCTGCCGCCTTTGTTAAACACCGTAAGTGTAATTGTATAGGTTCCCGCATACGGATAGGTTGCAGTAACATCAACACCTTCGCCCTTCACCCCATTACCAAAATCCCAACGGCACACCAAATTTGGATTGCTTGCCGTAAGCTGAATAATATTGGCATTAGAATCGGAAGGTACTGCTGTAAATGTAGCATCCATTTGACTTGGTGGATCGCCCAAGGTTGGTCGAACTTTTTTACAGGCCAACAAGGCAGTAAACGCGAAGAGTAAAATGATAATGTTATTTTTCATGATGAAGGCTATTAATATCCGGGGTTTTGTGGCCAACGACCTCCCGCTAAATCTATTTCTACTTGTGGAATCGGGAATACTTCATGTTTCCCAGTTATGAATCCTGGAATTGCTGATGCCGCTTGACCGGTTCTAACTAAATCAAAAAATCGATGCCCTTCGCCAGATAATTCAAAGCGGCGCTCATTGTAAATCTTGACCAACGAATTTACTGAAACTCCTGGGATTGAAACGCGAGAGCGGATTTGATTCACATAGGTTTGAGCAACTGCAGTATTCCCCAACTGATAATTCGCTTCTGCGGACATCAATAACACATCGGCATAGCGAATGACGCGATAATTCACAGGACTTGTCAAATCATTATCAGGCAGCCCAATTTCTCCTTGACGTTTGATGTATTTATTGTTGTAAAATCCCGTATGACCTCCGGCGCCGATGGCATAGGTAATGGCACTTGGATTGGGTTGTGCTGCGATAAAGGCATCAATATCTAAAATGGTCGCAGCCCTGCGCGGGTCTCCAGCCGGGAAGAAATTAAATAGGTCTTGTGTTGGTAGATTATAACTATTTCCATCTCCATATACCGGACCACTATACTGCCGAATTCCTTGAAATCCTGGAGCAGCGTTGCCTTCTAAGCACACTAAACATCCGTAACCACCACCTTCTAACCCAGAGTACTGAATATCAAATACAGTTTCCGTATTGTTTTCGTGCGCAACATCAAAAAGCTCAGTATATGTAGGATGAAGGCTGTAAAGTCCACTGGAAATTACTTCGTCAAACATATCGTCTGCCTCCGTCCACTTGCTTTGATATAAATACACCTTCCCTAATAAGGCTTGAGCAGCCCCTTTGGTCGCTCTTCCTTTTTGACCTGCAATCGAATTCAATACAGGATATGCCTCTTTTAAATCTTTTTCAATCTGCGCATACACCTCCGCTTTAGGTGACCGATCAATCGTGCGTACTTCTTCAATACCAAGTCGTTTATCAATAACCAATGGAACATCGCCAAAGAACTTAACCAATTCAAAATAGTAATATGCCCTCAAAAATTTAGCTTCGGCAATGATATGTGCTTTTGCAGGGAAATCGATATTGTCTTGATTTTCCAATAAATAATTAGCCCTTGAAATCCCAACATAATTCCAACGAAAAATACTGCGTAAATCGTTATTAACTCCTCCATGCGTCATGGCGTCGATTTGATGAAGTCCTTGCGAGTCGTTAGCGCTTTCACCTCCGGCAATTGCGTTATCAGAAGCTATTTCTCCAATCCAAAGGGACATGAATGAAGTTTGCAGCAAATCATACGCACCAACCAAGGCTCGATCATAATCTTCCGGAGTTTTAAAATAATTTTCCGCATCTTGGGTATACGGTGGGTCAACAGTCAGGAACTTTTTACATGAAAAAATACCCGCCAATACCAAGCCCAAAATCAACAAACGTTTAATACTTTTCATCGATTAAAATTTAAATTGTAATCCTACCATTACGGTTTTTGCTTGTGGATATAATCCATAATCTACTCCCGCAGATAATGCACTCGTTGAACCTAAATCTGGATCATAGCCCATGTATCTTGTTAGCGTTAATAAGTTGTTTGCCGCAACATAAACACGAAGTTGTTCCATTTTGATTTTACGTAACCAATCTTTAGAGAACGCATACCCTACTTGTAAGTTTCGTAAACGTAAGAAGGAACCATCTTCTACATAAAAAGAAGAAAACACATTGTTACGGGTAGGTTCTGTGGTTTGACGTGGAACATCAAACGAACTTTCAGACCCAACCCAACGATCAATTACATAGCTCATTTGATTTGCATACGGTTGTTGACGTTCGTAATTACGGATGATTTCATTGCCAATAGACGCATAAAAATTTGCGGAAATATCAAACCCCTTATAGCTTCCCGAAAGATTGAAGCCCATGGTGAAATCAGGAATTGCCGAACCTAAATAAGTTTTATCACTATCATCTGTAAAGCTAATAACGCCGTCTCCATCTTGATCCACAAAAATCAAATCTCCTGGCTTAGCACCCTCTTGAACTACGGCTGCATTATCGATTTCTTCTTGGGATTGATAAATTCCTGCGGTTTGGTACCCAAAGAAATATCCGATTTCATATCCTTTCTGAAAACGTGTAGCTACATCGCCTCCCACGCTAAATGCCGCTCCAGGTAGATAATCAACACCCGTTGGAACCGCCGTAACTTTATTATTAACTGCAGTAAAGTTCCAATTTGCCTCATATAGGAAATCTTTCGTTCGATCGGAACGGTATCCTAATTCAAGTTCCCACCCTTTATTGGATACATTTCCTGCATTAATTACCGGAGCATACCCTCCTGGGCCATAGGAGCCCATTAATGCGGAAACATCCGGCTGAAATAACAGGTCGTAGGTGTTTTTTATAAAGTAATTGGTAGTAACGGAAAGTTTCTTCCAAAAGGAAAGGTCAAGACCAATATTTAATTGACGGGTAGTCTCCCATTTCAAATCTGGATTGGCAGGACGACCGATTGCTATACCTTGCGTAATGACATCATCAAACACGTAAACCCCTTCGCCATTGAGTAATGCGCGGTATGCGAAATTCGGAATCTGATCATTTCCAGAAATCCCGTAGCTTACTCTCAGTTTACATAAGTCGATTGGTTTGAATTTGAAGAACTTTTCCTCTGAAATTAACCACCCTGCAGACATGGATGGGAAGGTTCCAAAGCGGCTATTTGGTCCGAATTTACTAGAGCCATCTCTACGTACCACCACGGAAACTAAGTACTTCTCTTTGAATCCATACTCCGCGCGCATGAACGCAGAGACCAGTCGCTCAGTGAATTCCCAAGAACCGGTATTGTTTAAATACCCTCCTTGCGTCGTGTTGGCAGAAATATCCGCATAATTCACATCGTTATTCGGAACTCCATATGCTACCCCGTTGAGCGATTTACCATCCCGTTGAAAAATCGTAACCCCTGCCATTGCCTTTACCTGATGATCCGTTTTAAATACTTGATCGTAATTTGCAAATCCTTCGTAGGATAAATCACTAAAGGTATTTCGTTCTTCATAAATCGCTGCTCCTCGGTCGATTTCAAAGCCAGGAGTCAGTTCAACCGTAGGTGATTCTAATTGGGCATTAAGCGCCGTATTGGCATATTTTCCATCTCCGTACCATACTAATGGGGAGAACACTTTTGAATCCACCAAAGAAACATTATAATTGAAGCGATTCGTTACAGTTAAGAAGGAAAGCGGTTTGTAAACAAACTCTTCCTTTCCTACGAATTTTTGTGCTTGATTCCAGTTGTAGGTGTTCATGATTTGAGCCACCGGATTAATGATGTCGCTCACTTCTTCCATGTAAGAATAATTCCCCATGGGAGAAATTACTGGTTCGGTTGGGAAGGCATTAATTGCATTGTACAATACCGAACCAATGCCATTTTCAGGAAGGGTATTTCTGCCTTCCGTTGAAAACAAAAGCACTGAATTCAATTTTAGTTTATCGGAAAGGTCGGTTGAAAAATTAAGTCGGGCATTATATCGGTCAAAATGAGACTTTGACCCACCAACAATACCGTCCTGATTAAAATACCCTAATCCAATTGAGTAACGAGTATTTAAGGTTCCTCCATTCAAGGACACGTTATGACTTTGTACCGGCGAACGAGTAAATACTTGATCTTGCCAATCCGTACCTTTACCCACATTTACGTTATCAAAGGGCATGGCTTGACCGCCCATTGCAAACATTTCATTCTTTATTACCGCATATTCATCAGCGTTCAATAAATCAAGTTTCTTGGAAGTTTCTTGTAAACCAAAATACCCATTGTACTCAATGGTTGGTTTGCGGTTTATGGCGCCATTCTTTGTTTCAATAATTACCACACCATTTGCAGCTCTTACCCCATAAATACCTGCCATGGCATCCTTTAACACCGTAATGGATTTTATGTCAGACGGATTTAGTGCATTTAATCCTTGTGAATCATAAACAATCCCATCCACTAAAATCAAGGGGTCGTTATCCCCAAAGGTGCCAAGACCTCTAATCCGTATGTTTGCACTACCGCCTGGTGAACCGGAGTTTGTAGAGATATTCACCCCCGCCATTTGACCCTGCAAGGCTTGATCCATCCGCGCCATGTTCATTTTTTCGATGTCTTCTCCATCTACTTTGGATGTTGCCCCGGTAATGGTTTTATTTTTTGCCTCGCCATATCCAATGACAGTAATTTCCTTTTTATCAGAAAACTCAGGCTTCATAATAAGGGTCACGTTTTGATCACCTGCGCCAACAACCAACTCTTGGGTTTGATATCCATAAATTGAGATTGTTAATGTCGCACTTGCGGTATCTTTCATTTGAATTGAAAAGAATCCGTCATTCGCTGTAAGGGCATTTCCTTTAGGTGATTTTGAGGAAATCTTAGCAAACCCTAGGGGTTCGTTTACATCATTAACCACTTTTCCAGAAACGACCCTCATTTGAGCGAATCCGATCGTAGTGCATGCCAAGACAAAAAGTAAAAATCCTATTCTCATTGTTTTCTTTTAAAATTACTTTGTGGGGAGTTGCCTCCCCACGCACTAAGTAAAAACTAACCGTTCAACTGTTTTCACAACAATTGAATGGTAAATATAAGTATATTATTGTATTTTTTACAATATCTAAACAATTCCTTTACATTTTGAAAACCCAAGCACTTTGTTCAAGTCTGTCTAACTCATTTTGAGCATCAAATGAAAAAAGCCGAGCTGGACGATGCTTAACATTGGTTTGTTTTTCCGTATGTTTCACCAACGGTATGCCTTTAATTTTCTTTCTAAAATTGGCTTTATCAAATGGGATTCCATTCACATACTCGAATAATTGCTGAAATTCGTTGAGCGTAAACTTCTCTGGAAGTAACTGAAAACAGATGGGTTCAATGGAGAGTTGTTTCTTAAGCCGATCAAAAGTCGCCTCTAAAATTTCATTGTGATCAAAAGCCAAATCACCAACTTCCAATACGGGTTCCCATTTCACTTCATTTGCCCAAGAGGAGGCTTTGATGGAAAAATCTTCAATTCTTACTAACGCGAAATATGCGATTGTAATAACTCGGCCTTGTGGATGTCGTGAGGGGCTTCCAAAGGTATGCGCTTGATGCATTTGAATGTTAGTAAGTCCGGTTAGTTCGCGAAGAATGCGTTCCGCGGCGTTGGGTAAATCTTCGTCCGGATAAACCAAGTCCCCCGGAATGGCCCAGTAATCTTTGTAGGGTTCTACAGATCGCTTTATGTGCAGCGTTTTTATTTTCCCTTCCGCGTATCCAAAAATCAAGCAGTCTACAGAAAATGCAGAACTAAAAAAATCAGAAAAATCAATTTTATACATGACCAGAATTAGTGAGTAGTTTCAGCGCTATCTAAGTGAGTGATTCCCTGTTTTTTCAACATTCGACTTACCGTCCACGCGAAAAAAGCGAGATACACAAAACAGAGCACTCCAATCCAATAAGAACTTTGAATTCCTACAGACTTTACCGATCCGAGTGAAGCTTGCCATTGAGAGATAAACCCACCTCCCATAATCATCATAATCATAAGGCTAGAAGCCGCATTTGTTTTCTCGTTCAGTCCGGCAATACCAAGGGTAAAAATGCAAGGCCACAGCGTGGAGCAAAACAATCCTACAGAAATAAATGCAAACACACTGACCATACCGCCTGCAAAAATCCCAATTAAAAGGGCACCCGCACCCAAGATTGAATAGACAATCAATTGACGAACGGGGTTTCCACCGGTAAATGCCTCTGCTACCATGAGAACAATAACCAAAAACAAATAAGGATAGAATTGAGAAACATTATGGCCGGCAATATAATTCACTAACATAAAAATTGAAAAAGCGAGAAACGGCAGCAAGATCGAAAGTCGTTGTTTTATGTCTGCTCCAACATTAAAGGCGCCGGCAGCAGAGGCCCAACGACCAATCATCAAGCTCGCCCAAAACAGCGACACAAACGGAGTGATCTCTTGCTCTGTTTTGCCTAATTTCAACTTCATGAATTCAGGCAGGTTGCTCGCAGTGGAAACTTCAACCCCAACGTATAAAAATATCGCAATCATAGCTAAAATCACTTGTGGTTTTTTCGCCACAGCGATGATTGATACACGCTCAGGGGAAGCTGTTCCTTCCTCTTCAATTTGATCTGGAACATTGGAGAATTTAAAAAACATTGCCGCTAAAACAAAGGTGGCACCAAGGATTAAATATGGAATTTTTACTGCTGAAAGCTCGAGGTTTGTGGAACCTGTTCCCGCCATACCAAAAATCGCAAAGGAAACTAAAACCGGTCCGATCGTAGTGCCCACATTATTAATGCCTCCCGCCAAACTTAGTCGCAAATTACCAGTGGATGGGTCTCCCATATTGATGGCCAAAGGGTTGGCCGCAATTTGTTGAAGTGCAAAACCTATTCCCACGGTAAATAGCCCAGCAAGTAACAATGGGAACGAAGACTCATTCGCAGCAGGAATGAACAACAAGGTTCCTAGGGCGGAAATTACCAAGCCCAAGGCTAAGCCATTTCGATAGCCCAAAACTTTAAGCAAGTCTTTTTTCAAAATGCCTGAAATTGCAAAATAAATCAAAGATCCAACCGTGTATGCAATATAAAATGCCACAGAAATCAACTGGGCTTTGTCTTGTTTTAGGTTGAGTGCCTTTTTAAAAACAGGGATCAAAATATCATTGCTAGAAGCAACGAATCCCCAAAAAAAGAAAATAATGATTAGGGCACCAAAGGCACTAAAGTTGGTTTTTTTCATGGTCAAAGTTTCGACCAAAATACAATTAAATTTGATTAACCGAGCTGAACGCCGGCTGTTTTTGTAAGATCCACCATAAGTATACGCTCAACCGAAGCGACAATCGCCGCAACATCAAAGCCACAAGTAGCCCATAGTTCTTCTTGCGTTCCATGGTGAATATACTCATCTGGAATACCTAGTCGAACTACTTCGGCTTTATAGCCCCTATCCGCCATAAACTCTAATACCGCTGAACCAAATCCTCCCATTAAGCAACCATCTTCCACGGTAATAACCTTATCGAATTTGGAGAAAACTTCATGCAATAGCATCTCGTCGAGTGGCTTAACAAAGCGTAAATCATAATGCGCCGGAGTAATTCCTGACTTGGTTAAGGTTTTAATGGCTTCCTGCGCAAAATTACCGGGGTGACCGAGGGTTAAAATGGCAACGCCTTCTCCGGAGGAAACTCTTCTGCCTTTTCCCACTGGAATTTCTTCAAATGGCGTTTTCCAATCGGTCATAACACCGTTACCTCTTGGGTATCTGATAGTAAATGGCCCTTTATTTTCGAGTTGAGCCGTATACATTAGGTTACGTAATTCTTGCTCATTCATTGGTGCGGAAACCACCATATTCGGAATACAACGCATATAGGCTAGGTCATATGCCCCATGATGTGTTGCACCATCTGCCCCAACTAAGCCCCCACGATCTAAACAAAAAACCACATTCAGGTTTTGCAGGGCTACATCATGCAAGACTTGGTCAAATGCCCGCTGCATGAAAGAAGAATAAATATTACAAAAAGGTAACATTCCTTGCGTTGCTAGACCGGCACTGAAGGTAACGGCGTGTTGTTCGGCAATCCCCACATCAAACGCACGATCAGGCATGGCTTTCATCATAATATTCAAAGAACTACCGCTGGGCATTGCCGGTGTAATTCCCATGATATTTTTATTGCGTTCGGCTAATTCAACAATCGTGTGGCCAAATACATCTTGATACTTTGGAGCCTCTGGTCCAATGGGCACAACCTTAACAATTTCTCCGGTATCCTTATTGAATACTCCTGGGGCATGCCATTTTGTGGGGTTGCCCTCTTCGGAAAACTTATATCCTGCACCTTTTTTCGTAAGGCAATGAAGGATTTTAGGTCCGGGAATATCTTTTAAATCTTCTAGCACTTTAACCAACCCTTCTACGTCATGACCGTCTACGGGGCCAAAATATCTAAAATTTAAGGATTCAAATAAATTCGACTGATTGAGTAAGGTGCTTTTGAGTGCGTGAGAAACCTTGGACGCAATTTTTTGTGCGTCAGGTCCAAATTTAGAAATCACCCCAAGCCAATTCCAAACCTCATCCTTCACTTTGTTGTATGTGTGAGAGGTCGTGATATCGGTAAGATACTCTTTAAGAGCGCCCACATTTGGGTCAATCGACATGCAATTATCGTTAAGGATTACCAGTAAATTCGCGTCCTTTTCAAACCCTGCGTGATTTAATCCTTCAAAGGCTAAGCCAGCGGTCATTGCCCCGTCACCAATCACCGCAATATGGTGTTTGTTAAGGTCTCCTTTCGATCGACTCGCTATCGCCATTCCCAAAGCTGCAGAAATCGAGGTAGAAGAGTGACCGACACCAAAGGTATCGTATTCGCTTTCGGAACGCTTTGGAAAACCGGAAATTCCACCTTTTAATCGGTTGGTATGAAATTGTTCCCTTCTTCCTGTTAGAATTTTGTGCCCATAAGCTTGATGCCCAACATCCCAGACCAATTGGTCTTCTGGGGTATTAAACACATAATGCAGCGCTACTGTTAGCTCAACCACACCCAAACTGGCGCCAAAATGGCTGTTCCCTATTTCAGAAATTACATCCACAATGTACTGCCTTAATTCACTTGAGACTTGTGGCAAGTCGGTTTTGGTGAATTGGGACCTTAGGTCTTCGGGAATGTTTATTTTCGAGAGGAACGGTCCCGGTTTGTATATACTGCTCATTTGAACAAAATTAACTATAATATTTTAAAACAAGAAGGCCTGAAATATGTTCAGGAAGATGAGCTGTTGCGCGTTTAAAATTGTATTTTTGCACCCAGAAAAACAGACTTGAAAACACTAAGACCGTTTATTCAATTTACAAAATTTCGCCTTTCTTTTTTGGTGGTAATCTCGGCTTTGTCAGGATATTTATTAGTTGGCGGATCATCAAATGTGGTTGCACTGCAATTACTGATTGGTGGATTTTTAATTACCGCTGCCTCAAACGGCGTAAACCAATTGCTTGAAATGAAGCAAGATGCGTTGATGAATCGCACCAAAAGCAGACCCTTAGTAACCGGGGCGCTTAGTGTAAGAAACGGCATATTGATATCGATTGCTTGTTTGATAAGTGGTGCAGTGTTGCTGTGTTCAATTAACTCGAACAGTTTATTTTTAGGACTAGGCGCATTCATTTCCTATGCATTCATTTACACCCCACTTAAAGGTAAAAGTTCTTGGGCCGTATTTGTTGGTGCGTTCCCGGGGGCAATCCCTCCGATGTTGGGTGCGATTGCGCACACTGAAACCTTCAGCTTTATTCCCGGACTTTTATTTTTCATTCAATTTATGTGGCAATTCCCACACTTTTGGGCGATTGCTTGGGTTACCCATGAGGATTATCAGCGGGCAGGGTATTTTTTATTGCCATCAAAAACAGGAAAATCTAAGCAATCGGCATACTTAATTTCTCTTTACTCCCTCGTTCTTATTCCCATAAGCCTCATTCCGTGGTTAATGGGCATAACCAATCATTTTACCCTGTTCATCGTTGGAATATTTGGGGTATGGTTTTATTTTCTGTCTTATCGCTTATACACCACGTGTGAAGATCGTGATGCCAAAAAACTTATGTTCGCTTCGTTTGTTTATTTACCGATCATACAGTTTACGTATGTGTTTACTAAACTAGATTCTGTTATTCAAAATTTAATTAGCCATGGATTATTCTAAAGAATTGAGCCCAGAGATTAGGGAGAAAATGAAAAAAAATCTCGTTTATGTGGGGATTTTTGCTGTTGTCATGTTCTTCGCCGGACTAACCTCAGCCTACTATGTAAATATGGGCGGTGGCTTTTGGTTGAAATACCCTATGCCCAATGGTTTTTACTTAAGCACCTTGTTTATTGGGCTTAGTTCGCTCTTTTACATCTTGGGCATTCGTTCCATAAAACATGGAAAAACCGGGGGGCTAAAACTCCATATGGGCTTAACCTTGGTATTCGGATTGCTGTTTGTAAGCTTTCAATTTGTTGGTTATAGACAACTTATTAATCGTGGGATTTACAATCCTTCTATGTACTGGACATACCCGGAAATTTTAGTGAACGATGGCCGATATGGAGATACGATTACGGCAACAATTCAGAACAAGCCCATACGTGTCGATGGGAATCAATTCAGCATTGCTAATCGTCCAATGACGGATACCGAGTTTAAAGATTTTCAAGCGTACTTAAAAAATTATGCCCTGCCTGAACAGGTTATTTTTAGTAGACAGCATACCCCGCTTACGGCTGTTCCTTCTTCCAAATACACCTTATTTATTAACAACGAGGCGCTACTCATTAAAGAGGGTAAACTATACACCAATGATTCTACTGTTATGTCTCACACCGACGAAATTAGGCTTTGTAAAGTAGCCATGAACGTAGTTTTGGGCCGCGGGCAATTTATGATAAAAGGTCAATACGGAAAAGACTTTGCGGTAAACTTAAAAGGCAAAACATTGAGTTACAAAGATGGGAATTTCTGGATTAATGGTCGCATCCTTAGTGAAAGTGCGCAATTAAATGCGCGCGAAACCTCCGATAATGCGAGTGCCTTTTTATATGTAATTACCTTTGCGCACCTGTTGCACGTGCTGGGCGCATTGATCTATTTAATTGTCATGGTAAAAAACTCGTTAACAGGGGTTTACAATCAAAACAATCACTTATCACTCCGCTTAGGTTCTCTTTTCTGGCATTTTTTAGGCATATTGTGGGTGTATTTGTTCCTGTTTTTCAATTTTATTCATTAAACTTGCACAAAATTTATCACAATGGCAGGTCATACCGCGGCACTTGATTCAAAGACCTTATGGGGTGGGAAAATCTCCCCGTTTTCAACCAGTTATGGAAAACTAATGATGTGGTTTTTCCTGGTTTCTGATGCATTATCTTTTGGAGGTTTATTGATTTCTTATGGATTTACAAGACATGATTGTTTAGAAGCTTGGCCAATTGGGGAAGAAACGTTTAATTCTATGCCGTTTCTTGGGCATGGGTATCCGCTTTTATATGTTGCTTTAATGACGTTCATTTTAATTATTTCCTCAGTAACAATGGTGTTAGCGGTTGAGGCGGGGCACCGAATGGATCGCAAGGGAGTGACCAACTGGATGATTGCTACGATTATTGGAGGGTTCTTCTTTGTAGGATCCCAAGGATGGGAATGGTATCACTTCATTCATGGATCTGAGTTCGGTAAAATTGAATTGGCTGATGGATCTGTGGCTATTGTTAAAGGTCATTTCGGTGAAATCAAAAACTTCACCGTTACTAAACCCGGCAACCACCACAAAGAAGGTGATGTAATTAAGGAAGACTTAATGCACACCTTTCAGCATGCTGCTGCTGCGGGACATATAAACAACGGAATCATTACCTTACATGACGGGTCTGAAGCTTCTATTACCAAAGAAAAAGATCATGAATTAACATTAATCGTTAAGAAAAGTGGAAAGCTTAATAAAGCATCAAAAGCAAAGCGGAAAATTACTGGTGTAAAAGCGGAAAAACTATACTACGAAGCGCTATACTCAGGGGAAGCCAACCGTGTGATTTATGGCGCAAACCTAAAGCAAAATGAATACGGTCCGCAACAGTATGCACAGTTCTTTTTCTTTATCACCGGGTTTCACGGATTCCACGTATTTTCTGGGGTGATTATCAACATTATCATTTGCTTGGGCGTAGTCGCTGGAACTTACCACAAAAGAGGTCACTATGAAATGGTTGAAAAAACTGGATTATACTGGCACTTTGTAGACCTTGTATGGGTCTTCGTATTTACATTCTTTTACCTGATTTAATTTCGAGATATGGAACGCGACGATTTAATTGAATACTCTTTAGATACTCACCACAACGAGGAAAAAGGCAAAGAAATTCGCAAGAAAATCTATAAGGTTACGATTCTTCTTACCCTCGTAACCGTTATTGAAGTTGTCTTGGGTGCTGTTATAAAGCAAGATGCTTCGATTTGGCCTTTAATTAAATGGACTTTTTTAGTCCTTACCCTTTTGAAGGCCGGTTACATCGTTATGGTGTTTATGCACCTTGGAGATGAGCGCAAATGGTTGCGGTATGTAATCCTTGTTCCTTACTTTATTTTTATTCTTTATTTGATTTTCATTGCCCTTTGGGAAGCCACGGCAATTAAATCCGTGTTGACCTATTTTTCTTAATCTCTAATGAGCAATACCAAAAAGCTAAGGAAAGTTTTGGGCTTCCTTTTAGTATTTGGTCCGGCATTATTCCTAATCCTTATTTCCACACGTGGGTGCAAGCACCAGTTTCAAACCCTAGATGATTATGGGCAAGTAACTTCCTATTCGTTCACGGACAGCTATGGAAAAACGCACCAGGCCGAGGAATTCAAAGGCGAAGTAATACTCATCACCACGATCCAAAAAACATGTCCTTGGGACTGTTCTGTATCGTTTTGGCGCTTAAATCAGATTGTGTATCAACACATTCGTAAAAACAGCCATAAAAAACTTAAACGTGTGCGTATTATTTCTTTCGTTACAGACGGAAAGGGTAAGCCCGCGAAAAACATTGCTATGGTTCGTCAAATGATGGAACGTGAAGTAGAGGGGTATGATCCGAAATTGTGGATTGTTGCAACAGGCGATGTGCGGAGTATTTACGACATCGAAAACAATAATCAAACTCTTTTGCAAACGGGAGATAAATACTATGGAGGCGAGGCGTTTCAGGAGCTCATGCTATTAACCGACAAACAAAATCATTTACGCATGGTGTTAAAGGGCAACCAAGAAGGGCTCATTCGAAGAATGAAAGAAAGTATCGCTTTATTATTAAAACAGTATGATAAGGATCGGGCTATACGTAAGTAGCATCTTACTCTACTTTTTTATTCAGGGCTGTTCAGAATCACCTAAACTTCCATATCTTGGAAATGCCGATGTGGAATATACAGAAAAGGATGGTGTTGTAGTGGCGGATACGGTATATCCTAAAATCCCGTCCTTCACGTTTAAGAATCAAGCAGGCAAGCGGGTAACTGAAAAAACCTATCAAGGTAAATTATGGGTGGTTGAATTCTTTTTTACATCTTGTCCTACCATTTGTCCGGTTATGACCAGGCAATTAAAACGCCTGCACACACAACTAGACCAAAAAATGCATAGTGAGGTTCAGTTTCTTTCGTTCTCCATAGACCCAACCAAAGACACCTCTTCCGTACTATCCAACTACCAAAAAAAGAACCGCATCCAGTTTAAAAATTGGGACTTATTGACAGGGAATGAAGCCGAAACACATCGTCTAGGCATACAACATTTTTTAACGTTTGCAGGAAAAGACGAACTGTCTGCTGGTGGTTACGCCCATTCAGGGTCCTTTACCTTGGTTGATGCGCAGGGATACGTGCGCGGAGTGTATGCGGTAACCAATTTTGATTTATCAGTAAATGAACAAGAATTCAATCGAATGGTTAAAGAAATAAATATCCTTTATGATGAACACATTAGCACCCCATAAAATCGCGACATACAGAAAACTAATCATCGCAGTATCTATTGTAATTCCGCTAGTAGTCGGTGCACTGTTTCGGATCCGAATCCCCGGGGATTTATCATTCCTCCCTCCTATTTACGCAGGATTCAATGCTGCAACAGCATTACTTTTGATCTTAGCACTTGTTGTAATTAAACAAGGGAAAATAGAATTGCATCGCTTTTTTGTAAGGCTTGCATTGATGTTATCTTTACTGTTTCTCGTGTGCTATGTGGCTTATCATTTAACCTCTGACCCCACATTCTACGGAGACTTAAACCACGATGGAACCCTTACCTCATTGGAAAAGGATGCGGCAGGAAGTATGCGCTCAATGTACTACATCACCCTAATAAGCCATATCGGACTCAGTATGGTGGTGATTCCCATGGCATTATTCGCTTATTTATATGCGTGGTCTGGTGATTTTATTAAGCACAAACGCCTCGTAAAATTCGCGTATCCCATCTGGCTATATGTTGCAATTACAGGAGTTGTCGTGTATTGGATGATTTCACCCTATTATGGATAACATCATTTGATTTTTACTTCTACCCTGCGATTTGCTTCTTTTTGTTCCTCGGATTCAGGATTAGCAAACATTGGTTTTGTATTTCCAAAACCCACGGCAGAAAGTCTTTCCGGCTCAATTCCACAAGAAATCAAATAATCCACAATTCTTTTTGCACGTTTCTTTGACAAGCGTTGCGAACCCAAGGAATTTCCGCCATCATCGTTCACATGTCCTTGAACCTCGATAGAAATCCCTGGATTTAGCAACAAAAAGTCTTTCAGGCGTTTCAATCGCGGCATAGACTCTTCTAAAATAATCGCAAGGCCTCCCGCGAAATAAATATCATCCAATTTCGTAATGGCCCCATGCGTTATCGGGGCAAGATAAATGGTGTCATGTTGGGTGGTTGAAGAGATCGGATGATTAAAAATGTCGCGAGAATAATATCCTTCCGCATCAATTCTCAATGTTGCTTTTAATTTGCGTTGGTTATTTACCAAAATGTCTGAACCCCGGTAGGAGCCATCAATAAGGCTAGAAGCAACCAGGGATAATTTGGCAATTACGGGAAACCCTGTTATTTCATCTCTAAAATGTACGCCATATATAGGAGCACCTCGATTGTACGCAAGATTCAAGAGCAATGAGTCTTTAAACACCTTACCATCGCTTGTTAGTGGGGTGTAGTTTAACTTTAAATCTATAAGCGGCGTTTTGCCTTTGTTCACATACAATGCAAAATAATAGTTGTTGTCTGCTGAGCAGGTGTACGTTGGGATAAGAGAATCCGTAGCGCCTCTATTTTCACAAGAAACAAGTATGGCTTTTTTGGAAGAAATGGAGGAACAATCTTCGGTGGCATTGATTTCAAAGATAAATAAGATCAGGGAATCCCCTGAAGAGCTCAGTGCTAAACTCATTTGACCGTTGTGGGTAGGATTGAACTGTAACCAAATCAAGTTATTCGAGGCTACCGGCAAATTACAATAGGATTGAATTCCGCTTTTGTCTTTACCTATTTTACCTTTAAACTTTAATTGGTATGAAATATTGGGGCTTATGGATACATTACCGGAGCACAAAGCATAGTCTTTTTGAGCAAAAAACCCATGCAAACTAAATATAACGAAACAGATACTATACAGTTTTTTCAAGACCCATCATTTCGGGTATTAACGAGTTATTCTAAAATAAGTTTCAAAGTTCCTGCCATCTGTGTTCGAAGCACCAAGTGGGTGGCGGTATAATACATGTTATTTAACGATATCGTAGATATTCGACCATTCATCACTACTCCATCTGTCAAAGTTTGATTAAGCGAGGCATTAATTTCTTTCTTGACATCCTCCATCATGGGAGTATAATTAAATTTACCCTGTTCCTCTACCAATTGATTTATTTTGGAATTAAAAAACCACTTTGCGGATTTCAGGAGTACACTTTTTGTTTTCACATCGAAATCTACATTGGTTAATTGGATTTGCTTTAATGAATCGTTTAACACCGGTGTTGCAAGTAAATAAATAACCCCGCGTTTTGAACCAGAGAACTGCGTTCGAAGAATGATGCGATTGTCCGCTGAACCGGATATAGAAATATCATCGATGATGATTTTTTTACGATTGATTTCGAATACCTCACCCTTAAATGAAGCCCTTATAAAATTAGTCAGTGAATCATACCCTAAAATCACATCGAGTCCAAACTTCAGGCCATTATCCGCCTTATCCTTGGATAAATTAGGAAGGGCCGAAGGAATTAATTGCGGTTTCTCCGTGGTGAAAGAAGGAGACACATCAATGTTAAAATTAAAACTTGCTTTTTTACCGTTAAACTTTAGTTCACTCAACGCCAGAGAAGAGGGTGCAAGACTTAAATAACCATAGCCAGGGATTTCAGTAGGTTCTTGCAGCAACTTCCAAGATTCTTTAGCGGTAGATTTAATATCAATTGCGCTAAACTGCTTATCTATTTCACGCTCAAGAACCTTAAGTTGTTTGGTGATTTCCGTTTCCACATCGGTGGTTACATCGATATTGGCAATGGTGAGTTCACAGGGGTCTAGGAGCTCAAATTTTTGCAAATTCGTTGTGGTTTTAAAGGAATAATCTGAATTCACTTTTACCGAGGTACTGTATTTCAAACTGAACTTACGCATCGGTTCATTCTCTCCACAACTCAAATATACTCTTGGTAAGATACAGGTGCCTTTTTCATCCGTAAGAGTTTGACACTTAGGACAATAGTTTAGTTTAAGTTTTAATTGACCTCCCACTTCATACCCAATTTTATTCCCTGAACCTGAAAACTTAATGTCGTCTCGTTTTACGTTATAAAAGGTGCTTAAACCTTCACACTGTTCATTTTTACCCGAATAAGATTTTGGGATTTCCTTTTCAGCCGCTTTTAAATAACTGCTTAGATCAATTTCAACAGGAATAGTAATGGCAGATACCTGTTTGTTAAGTGCGGGATATGGATTAACAAAGTTGTCAGGAACCGCCGTTTCAATAGATTTGCAAGAGACCAGAAAGCCCCCGAGGATTAGGGTAAAGAGTATCGTTTTCATTTACTTATTTTTTTAATACAACATGCTGATTAAAACCGAGGTGATGGGTGCTATATCCAAAACCCAAGCCCTCGGATTCTTCAATAATCTGTGATGTTTTTAATGGTGCATTGATATAAACCCAACCATGTACAAGGCATTCCTTGTCCATTTATACAAGAATAAAAAAAAACACTGAAAAATATAACTAAATAGCGCATAAAAAATCCCGCAACTGCGGGATTAAATTTAGTTCATTTTTGCTTTCAATCCGCGATCCAAGGCGTCTAAAAACTCTTCCGTATACACGTAGTGTTCACCATGATTCACTTTATTTCCATGTACACATACAGCCAAATCTTTCGTCATTATTCCAGACTCTACAGTATCAATACAAACACGTTCTAATGTTTCACAGAAATCAATTAACTCTTGATTGCCATCTAATTTTCCACGGAAAGCCAATCCGCGAGTCCATGCAAAAATTGAAGCAATTGGGTTCGTGGATGTTTTCTTTCCCGCTTGATGATCTCTAAAATGGCGGGTTACTGTTCCGTGCGCAGCCTCCGCTTCCATAATCTCACCGTCTGGCGTCACTAAAACAGAGGTCATTAACCCTAAAGACCCAAAACCTTGTGCTACTGAATCCGACTGAACATCACCGTCATAATTCTTACACGCCCAAACAAAATTACCGTGCCATTTCAAGGCAGAAGCAACCATGTCATCAATTAACCGATGCTCATATACAATTCCTGCTGCTTCATATGCCGATTTAAATTCAGCTTGATAAATGTCTTCGAAAATATCTTTGAAGCGTCCATCATATTTCTTCAAAATAGTATTCTTTGTAGAAAGATACAGGGGCCATTTCTTACTTAGGGCCATATTAAAACAACTACGTGCAAACCCACGAATAGAGTCATCGGTATTATACATGGCCAAACCAACACCATCGCCTTTAAAGTTATATACTTCAAATTGCTGTACTTCTCCTCCATCTTCCGGAGTGAAAGTCATTGTTAGTTTTCCTTTGCCTTTAAACACGGCATCTGTTGCGCGATATTGATCTCCAAACGCATGTCGACCAACGATAATTGGCGCGGTCCAATTGGTAACCAAACGAGGAACGTTTTTCATAACGATTGGCTCTCTAAACACCGTGCCATCCAGGATGTTACGTATGGTTCCATTCGGAGATTTCCACATCGACTTTAAATTAAATTCTTTAACACGAGCTTCATCCGGTGTTATTGTTGCGCATTTAATTCCTACTTGATATTTCTTAATCGCTTCAGCAGCATCAATCGTAATTTGATCGTTGGTTTCGTCGCGTTTCTCGATTCCTAAATCATAATACTTAATATCCACATCCAAATATGGAAGGATAAGTTTATCTTTTATAAATTTCCAGATGATACGGGTCATTTCATCTCCATCCAGCTCAACTACAGGATTCGCTACGTTTATTTTTGACATGGTCTTTAGTTTGTTGTAAAGTTAGCAATAGTTACCCAATTAATCCATAGAACCTATCATCTTGGATGGGTCTACATAGAAATCATATTCTTCCGAAGTCACATGGCCTAAGGAAACGGCAGCATCCTTGAGTGTAGTTCCATTCTTATGCGCATATTTTGCAATCTCAGCCGCTTTATAATATCCGATTTTAGTATTTAATGCAGTAACGAGCATAAGCGAATTATTCAGATGCTTTTTGATTTCCGGCAAATTAGGTTCAATCCCTATCGCACATTTATCTGCGAACGAAACACAGGCATCGCCGATTAATCGCCCGGATTGCAAAACGTTTGCCGCAATAACCGGTTTGAACACATTCAATTCAAAGTGACCATTAGACCCGCCGATGGAGACCGTTACATCATTACCAATGACTTGGGCGCAAACCATAGTTAGTGCTTCGGGTTGAGTTGGATTTACTTTTCCTGGCATAATGGATGATCCGGGCTCATTGTCTGGAATAATTAGTTCGCCAATTCCGCAACGTGGACCGGAAGACAACATTCGAATATCATTGGCGATTTTCATCAAGGCAACGGCGGATCGTTTTAACGCGCCAGACAACTCCACCATCGCATCATGAGCTGCCAAAGCCTCAAATTTGTTTTTTGCGGTTACAAATGGAAGCCGTGTAAAATCAGCGATTTTCTGTGCTACCAACACATCATACCCAGCAGGAGTATTCAATCCGGTGCCAACCGCTGTTCCTCCAAGGGCGAGTTCCGATACGGCTTCCAAAGCATTATTGAGGCAACGAATGGAATAATCAATTTGCGCTACATAACCGCTAAATTCTTGACCTAGGGTTAAGGGTGTGGCATCCATAAAATGCGTTCGGCCAGTTTTAACGATATCTTTAAATGCCTTCGCTTTTTGATCCAGTATTTCTCGTAAATGGGTCATTCCTGGAATGGTGACATCTACGGTTTGTTTATAGGCGGCGATGTGCATGGCCGTTGGATAGGTGTCATTGGATGATTGCGATTTATTCACATCGTCGTTTGGATTGAGTGCTTTAAGTTCATCAAGCAAGGACCCTCCGGTTAACACATGTCCACGGTTAGCAATCACTTCATTACAGTTCATGTTGGATTGGGTTCCAGAACCGGTTTGCCAAATAACCAAAGGAAACTCCCCATCATGCATTCCCGTTAAGATTTCATCACAAACCGTTGATATTAAGTCTCTCTTTTCTACGGATAGCACCCCTAATTCACAGTTTGCGTGAGCTGCTGCTTTTTTCAAATAAGCAAACGCATAAATAATTTCTTTCGGCATGGATCCTTCTGGTCCGATTTTAAAGTTATTTCGGGAGCGTTCAGTTTGAGCCCCCCAATATTTGGAAGCAGGAACCTGTACCTCTCCCATGGTGTCTTTTTCAATTCTAAATTCCATTGGGTTTGTTTTTGTAAATAATAATTGTTTACCTTTGTAATTGAATACAAATTTACAAGATGATCAGCACATTCGGCATTGTTTTATTCCTTTTAATTTTCGGAATGGCATTTTGGTTATTATTATTCCTTTTAGGATTTATTGTTCCTTTTTGGATCACTATCGATATTTTTGAGCGACTACGTCCCAAGCGTATTTTAGACGATAAGAAATAATATGAGCCCGAAAGGGCTTTTTTTATGGCTCAACGGATCTGAACGGAAAAAAACCGATGGATATTGGAACTTTATTCCCATTCCCGGTGTTTTAACTTAAATACGTCTCTATGTCCCGAACAGGTTTTGTTTTCACCCCATTCGAAGCGCCAGAGCAATCCGACTTTGATAAGTTGTTTGATGTTTTTAGCGAACTTATCACCCATACCTCTGGAGATGTGGAGGAAGCATTAGATTGGTTAAAAATTCTCGACCAGGAATACTCCTTGACGAGCGAGAAATACACCATAGATGATTTTATTGAAGACCTCAAGAAAAAGGGGTACTTGCGGGAAGATCTTCAGCCTAATGGACAAGGTCAATTGTCCATTACCGCTAAAACGGAGCGCGTGTTGCGAAAAAATGCCATGGAACAGATTTTTGGGAAAATAAGAAAAAGTGGCGTTGGAAACCATACCTCAAAAAAAAGCGGTCAAGGCGACGAATTAACGGGAGCGTTTCGTGATTTTGAATTTGGGGATACCCTTGAGCATATTTCGGTCACTGAAAGCTTAAAAAACGCACAAATCAACCACGGAATTGATGACTTTCAATTAACGCAAAGAGATTTGGTCATTGAAGATACGCATCACAAATCCCAAATGAGCACGGTGTTAATGATCGATATAAGCCACAGTATGATTCTGTATGGGGAAGATCGAATTACGCCCGCAAAGAAGGTGGCTATGGCGTTAGCAGAATTAATAACCACCTCTTATCCAAAAGACACCTTGGATGTGATTGTGTTTGGCGATGACGCTTGGCCAATAAAAATCAAAGACCTTCCATATTTAAATGTAGGTCCTTATCATACCAATACCGTAGCGGGCCTGGAGCTTTCAATGGATATTTTAAGAAGAAAAAGAAATACGAACAAACAAATTTTCATGATTACCGATGGTAAGCCAAGTTGTTTACGCTTACCCGACGGGCAGTATTATAAAAACAGTAACGGCTTGGACCAAATGATTGTTGAAAAGTGCTATAGCATGGCAGCACAAGCCAGAAAAATGCACATTCCAATCACCACGTTTATGATTGCACAAGACCCCTACTTGCAGTCTTTTATTGAAGAATTCACCAAGTCCAACAAAGGAAAAGCATTTTATACTGGGTTAAAAGGGCTCGGTGAAATGATTTTTCATGATTACGAAACAAATAGAAAAAAACGAATTAACTAAGGGTATGCATACGACAATCAATACACTTGGAGCATTAAAAGCTGCTGAGTACAAGCCTAAAACGATCAAAAACGAATTGCGCGATAATTTAATAGTGGCGTTAAAATCCGGTAAACAGATTTTCCCTCAAGTACACGGGTACGAACAAACCGTGATACCCCAGCTGGAGCGGGCAATCTTGTCTAAACACAACATCAATTTATTAGGCCTTCGGGGTCAGGGAAAAACTCGAATTGCGCGCTTGATGCTGAATTTATTGGATGAATACATCCCCGTGGTGGCAGGAAGTGAAATGAACGACGACCCCCTAAACCCAATTAGCCGATACGCGCTTGATTTAATTAAAGAAAAAGGGGACGCCACCCCAATCTTTTGGTTACATCGTTCTGAACGATTCTTTGAAAAGCTTGCTACTCCCGATGTAACAATCGCAGATTTAATTGGTGATATTGACCCCATCAAGGCGGCCAATTTAAAACTAAATTATTCCGATGAACGCGTGCTCCACTATGGCATGATTCCCCGGGCAAATCGCTGTATATTTATAATAAACGAATTGCCGGATCTTCAAGCGCGGATACAAGTAGCTCTATTTAATATTCTTGAAGAGGGAGATATTCAGATTAGAGGATTCAAATTGCGACTTCCCTTGGATCTTCAGTTCATATTCACGGCAAATCCTGAAGACTATACCAATAGGGGCAGTATCGTTACGCCATTAAAGGACCGAATTGGATCACAAATCCTTACACATTATGCACCGGACATCAAAACCGCAAAGCAAATCACCCAACAAGAGGCTGAAAAATTAGAAACTCGACATTGCTCGGTGTATGTGCCCGAATTAGCCAAGGATATCCTGGAACAAGTTGCTTTTGAGGCCCGATCTAGCGAATATATTGATGCGAAAAGCGGCGTAAGTGCTCGGATGAGTATCACCGCATATGAGAACTTAATCAGTACCGCTGAGCGCCGAGCGATACTCAATAATGAGCAAAAAACTACCGTTCGCTTTAGCGATTTATTGGGTATGATTCCGTCCATTACAGGAAAAGTAGAACTGGTTTATGAAGGCGAACAAGAGGGGTCTTCTTTCGTTGCCCATCATTTAATCAGCGAAGCAATAAAAACGCTTTTCTTAACCTATTTCCCGAAAATTGAAAAACTAAAAAAACAGGAAGAAGATACTCCGTATGACGAGGTCCTTACCTGGTTTTTCGAAGCAAACTCGTTTGAATTGTCTGACGAAGCCGCGGAAAGCGCCTATTTAAGTGCATTGAATGCGATTGAACCCCTAAAGGTACTCATTCAAAAATATCAACCCCGAGTTGCTTCGATTGACATGCCTTTCTTAATGGAATTCGTGCTTTGGGCCCTTGTGGAATTCAAACAACTATCCAAGCGAAGAACCGCCGATGGACTGTCCATTAATGACATTTATGATCAAATGATTAAAGGACTATAGCCTCTGTGGGGTGACATTCAGCGGAACGGCCCTCACTTATTGAGCCAAATCAAGGATACTTCCGTTGGTGTTTGCAAACGCTCAGCCAACTTATAGTAGCGTTCAGAGAGCGTGGAAAGAAAATCTTGTGCCTTATTCCCCTCCCCGTTCAACCCACTCAAGCGATCAATTCCCCAAGTTTTAACCAGGTGATCGATGATTCCCGCGTAATCAAAACTTGTATATACCCCTATTTTTTGGGTAATGTTCACATAATTCACATAATGTTTATTCGTCGTACCTGCATCCAATAGATTTGCGGGCATTATGATTTTATTTTTCATCATCGTGACAAAAGCCTGAATACCCCCATTGGGATCTGCATCAAAAATCTTCCCCATGAAGTACTTATAAGCTTTTTCATGTAATGCTTCTTCACCAGCGATTACGTTGCATATTTTTGCCAAGGCCGTTTCACCTACTTTATATGCAAGTTTACCCGTATTCATATGAGTTATTTTTGTCGCTCTCTCTTGAAACGAGGTGTAAATTAAGCCATGATATGGATCGCCATCCGTTTGTAAATCAATGCCATTGTGAATCAACTGCTGTATGGATTTCTCAACCATGTTCATATCTACCCGTCCGCTCAAATACAAGTACTTATTCAACAGATCGCCATGCCGGTTTTCTTCTGCTGTCCATAGCCTCGACCATCGTGCCCAAGCCCCCGGACTTGCAACATTTCGATCTTCGTTTACTCCTTTCAATAAATTAAAAAACGTTTGATAACTCGGTAAGGCCTCTTCAGTAATCATATTCCCAACTAAGGACACCAAAACAGTATCCGGAACCTGTGCAATACGCTCTTGAAGTACCTGAATCTTTGCAGGAAAGTCCGTGTCTGAAAAATCAGGCAAAAAATCACTGGGCTGCCAACATTCTTGAGGAATATTCATCTTCTCTTCGATGAATTGCTCCACAAAAGGCTCAACGGACTTGATTACCTCCATTTTTTCTTCAAACACCATAACTTTTATTTAAATGAACAATCTTTTGCTAAAGTAGCCCTAAAAAAGAGATTTACTATAAAAACTTAAACCTATATAAATACGTACATAATTCTACAAATAAGCGTGAATATTAAATACGCTTCACTCCTCTAAAACGGATGGCTTTTGTGACCCAAGTTGGATTATAATACACATGTTTCCAAGGATTTGTTCACCCCAATAAATTGGTGACACATAAAACGATTCACGGGATTACGATGACGCGTTTTCCTATGGATTGGTTCAATCCAAGCATAGAAACCCTAGCCTTGCTGCGCAAGTCTATGTTTTTTGTTTTTATTTGTGCACCCCCATAAATTGGTGCCACATTAAACGATTCACGGGATTACGCTGACGCGTTTTCCAATAAATTGGTTCAATCCAATAAATTGGTGACACATAAAACGATTCACGGGATTACGCTGCGCGTTTTCCTATGGTTTGGTTCAATCCAAGCATAGAAACCCAAGCCTTGCGTTGCAAGCCTATGTTTTTTGTTTTTATTTGTTCACACCAATAAATTGGTGCCACATTAAAAACAAAAAACCCTGATGCAACCATCAGGGTTTCTTTTTGTGACCCCGGAGGTCGAGAAATCTAACTTTTATAAGGATTTGGAGGGGGTGATGGATTGGGAAGCATCCGATATTAAGAGCGAGACTGCGCAGCTGCACCGAAGGTAATCAGAAAGAAAATGATGTAAAACAAAAACGAGAATGACGCTCTCGCTCTCATTCTCGTTTTGTTTTGTGACCCCGAAAGGATTTTCTCCTTAGGTCGAACTGAGAAGTTCGAACCTTTGATATCCCTTTTAAGCTTTCATTGGCAAAATACTATATATCAACGCAAAGATTTTCTTTACAATTAGTCCTCAGTACTTTCATCTTCTTTTGAAATCATATTTCCATTCGAATCAAATAGCACATCAAAATGAACTTTGCCTTTTTTTAGTTCAGCTTCGTACATCGGCTTTCCGTTTGCGTCAATAATTTTCGCGGCCTCAGTTAGCTTGTGATCGGGATACGTTTTTTTGCAGTATTCTTTAACTGATGCAGGAAGTTCAGTCGTTTTAATTTCTGTTTCCTCCTCCATAAAAACACCGTCTTTATTGAAATTTGCTGACATTTCAACTTTGTTCATCTTAAATTCAGCTTCAAAACCATTTTCTTCCACTTCCCATTCCATGACTTTGGCAGCTGGATATTTTTTAGCAAATGCTTCTTTAATCGAAGCTGGAATAGTCTCTTTCGCTGGTTTTTGAGCATTCGAGCAACTCAATGTAAATAGAAAGATACCGAATAAAAATAAATGTTTCATAGTTCTCAATTTTAATTGTTTAACAAATGTATAGGTGAATACTTAAGGCAATCTTAAGCCTAAAACTTATAACTATATCCTAAACGAATTACCTGGGTTTCATAATAGTCAGTGCTAACATATGAAAAACCACTTCCTTGAATTGTTCGTTTAATCACCATTGTATTTAACAAGTCTGAAGCATTAACAAATAATTCTCCTTTGTCTTTTTGAATTAATTTTTTGATACCAAGATCCAAGGAAAAACGTGCTGCAATCTTTCCTTGAGGGATTAAGTCAGGAGCCAAATAAACAGCTGTTAACTGAGCGTCTATTTTATTTTTAAAATGGAATACACCATTTAGCTTAGCATTTCCTGAATAAATCTCTTGCTTATCAGCAGAAAATGTATTTTGAACAGGGTATAAGTTAACAACCGTAAAAGCATTGATTTGATTATGGTAAGCGTTCATATTAAAATTCACGGTTAACCATGGAGTCATTTTTTGGCTTACAACAATTTCAACCCCTGAATTGTAACTCTTATTCACATTCTGAAAGATGGCATAGATTAGATAACTTCCCGGCACAGCGCTTGAAATTCGCGTAATTGTTGCGTCCGATATTTTGTGGTATGCAGAACTGTAGAAATTACCGTTTTTCCATTTTGTTTTGAAGCCCAATTCGAACGTGTTTGTGAATTGTGGACGAAGTGCTGGATTACCAACTTTAATAATTTCAGCATCATCATATTTCGGAAAAATGCGAATATCAACTTCATTTGGTCGGTCTACGCGACGATTGTAAAACAAAGACAACTTGCTTGC
>CANHHA010000032.1 GCA_947460825.1 Flavobacteriales bacterium | reverse complement strand
TTGATTCAAACTAAAAAAATCAGACGTCGTCCCATTGTGTTGTTTGGCTCGGAATATTGGAACGGGTTGCTGGATTGGATTAAAACTACCATGTTAGAAAAAGAGCAGAATATTTCCGCCGATGACCTACAATTATTTAAGGTAGTGGATGATGTGGAGTCTGCGGTCTCTTACATTGAAGGTTTCTTTGAGAATCATCCGTTAAGTCCTAATTTTTAATCTGTATATTTGTTTTAATGAATCCGCTTTTTACACAGATAAAGGCTTTTATATTATCCAAGTATTTTTTAAAGCAGCTTGGATTAATTATCTTGTTCTACCTTTCTGTTGTGTTTATCATGATGGTTTTTTTGCGGGTTTCAACGAATCATGGAGAGCGAATCGAGGTTCCTAATTTGGTGGGGAAAAATGCGGAAAAAGCCAAGGTTATTCTTGAAGACTTGGGCTTAGAGTATCAAATTTTAGACTCTATTTACGATCCGTCTAAACCGGCTGGAACTATAGTTTCACAGAACCCTAGCCCTACCACTTCCTCCTTGTTATTTGTGAAATCTGGCAGAACGGTCGCCTTGCGCTTAACCAAACGAACCGACATGGTAGAAATGCCAAGCCTTATCCATCGCCAATTAAGATTTGCTCAGAATTCCTTGCAAAGCAGGGGCTTAAAGTGGCTTATACGCTACAAGCCGACTAATGACGCCAACGGTTCCGTATTGGAACAACTATTCAAAGGGAATCGCATTGAAGAAGGGGCGAGAATTCCTGTTGGATCTACCATCATATTAATTGTTGGCGAAAACGACAAAGGGGAGCCGATCGCAATCCCTGATTTCTTCGGCCTTTCATACAGCGATGCTAAATTTGTTCTTGATACGTTGGGCGTTTCCGTAAGCTATATTTGTAATGACTGTATTAGTAAAGAAGATACCCTGGCGTCTCGTGTCATTATTCAAAGTCCTGAATACATCGAAGGTGAAACTGTTCCGAAATCTACCCCGTTCACCATTCACCTTCGCAAAGATTTCAACGGATACATTGAAAACGAAGAACAATAATGCGCAGTACCCTTTTAATCGCAGCACTTGTCTGCATCATGGTCAGTTTCGGACAAGAATTGGAATACAATACAGGAAAAAACATCGGATTTGACCCTGTTTATGGACTTAAAAAGCCGAATTCCATTGAAAAATCACTGAGCATAGACAGCACGTTTATCTTTGCCTCGGACACCTTAAATCTGCCGGTCTTTGATGATTTTTCCACCAATAAGTTTCAGGTGTTTCAGGGAGTGTTTAATGCCCCGGGGAATACCCAACAAACCTTTTATCGCCTGATCAATCCGGCAACGAACTTACCTGTCGCTAATGGATTAAGCTTTACAAACCAAGCAACCTTTCGTCGAACCTACGACATTAGTACAGAAACAACTACCGACCTTACCTTTCCGGCGTTTAATGTGACTGAAAATAACCTGGCGCAGTATCCGCCGGAAGGAACGCCAATTTCCCTATATCCTCCATACTATATCTACGATACTGTTGGGGTACAAGACCAAAGCGATACCATCTGGATGAGTAATCCCGCTTATTTTCAAGATTCGGCCGTACTGTTTTTTCAAACCATTGAGGATTCCACCAAGATTTGGATAGATCGAATGGCCTACCACAACATGCGCTATGGGTTCAATCCTCGATCCCTTGGTGTAGCCACCTTCGACGGATTAGATGAGGATGGATATCCCTATCAATTTGGAAGTGCGGTAACAAATTACGGAGACCGTTTAACCTCTAAATGCATCAATCTCTCGAGCTTTAATGCTGGCGACTCCCTATATTTTAGTTTTTTATACCAACCCGAAGGACTAGGTGATGTACCAGAGGCTGGAGATTCCTTAATTCTTGAGTTTTATGCAGAAGATCTTGACCAATGGAAGCATATCTGGAGCGTGTCGGGCACGGGAGTGCATCCCTTCAAACCGGTGCATATTCCCGTTCTTGATGATCAGTTCTTTCGCGATGGATTCAAAATTCGATTTAAAAATTATGGGGCCTTAAGTGGTTCCTTAGATCATTTCCATATAGATTATGTGCATTTACGTGCCCTTTCGGATTATACCGATACCTTGTTCAAAGATTTTGCCTTATGCTATCCACTGAATACCTTATTGCAAGACTATACCAGCGTTCCGTGGGATCACTATAAAAACACGACCGCAGGAATGATGACTAATGGTTTAGAAGTGAACGTATTTAACGGAAGTAATTCCGCAGAAAACTATCAAAATGGCCAAGTTGTTGTTCAATACAACGGATCCCAAGTGGGAACCTTTAGTTTACCTGGTTTTCTGCTCGCGGAAGGCAACATCAATTACAATCCAAACGAATTATTTACCTCTTATCACGATTTATCCGCAGGGTATGAATTTGATCGAAGCTTACCGGGAAATCAGCAAGTATTTAAGGTAAATGCTTCGGTATCTGCTCAGTTTCCAAACTTAATCAGTAACGACACCTGCGAGTTTTATCAGGGATTTTATAATTACTACAGTTACGACGATGGCTCCGCGGAGGCGGCTTTTGGTCCAACGGGCGCCCAATCGATGCTTGCCGTACATTTCAATGCCTACGAGGCAGACTCCTTACTCGGAGTTTACTTACATTTCGTGCCGTCGGTAAGCGATGTTTCCACGAAATTATTCTACCTAACGGTTTGGGAAGATTTGAACGGTGCGCCTGGTGCCATTTTGTACGAGGACGATGCCTTTTCTCCTCGGCAACCCACCTATGCGAATGGATTAAATAATTTCAATGCCTATTATTTTCCAAACGGTGAAAAAATAGCGGTTGGCACATCCTTTTTTGTGGGATGGAGGCAAGTGGATGCTGTTCGCTACAATGTAGGATTAGATCGTAACATAGACCATTCTCAAGAAATTTTTTACAGTGTAGATTTTGGTGCCACGTGGGAAAACCCTCCCTTTCCGGGATCAGCCATGTTGCGACCGATTGTATCCACGGGACTTGATGGGGAACTTGGGGTAGAACAGACGCTACTGCCTGCATACATCGCATATCCAAACCCTTCTCGAGATGTCGTTCACATTGTAAGTCCGTACAGCGACGAAAACGGCTTTGAATTGTTTGATTTACAAGGCCGATTAATGGCTAAAACGCTAAACAACCACTTCGATGTTACCCTTCTAACTCCGGGATATTATATCATCCGATCTATCCAACACCCTGCTCAACAAATTAAAATTTTAACGTGTGAATGAAGACCCTGAATTGCATGATTCCGAGCAAGATGAAGAAGAATTATATGAACATCATCGCTTTCAAGTAGATCCTGGGCAAACCGTCGTTCGAATCGATAAGTTCCTGATCGAGCGGATGCCTAAAACTTCGCGTAATCGAATTCAAGTAGCCGCCAGGAATGGCAATGTGTTGGTAAATAAGAAGGCCGTTAAGCCCAATTATCGAATCAAGCCAATGGATGATATTTCCATTGTCATGCCCTTCCCTGTCCGAGAACTCGAATTAATTCCACAAAACATTCCTTTGGACATTGTGTTTGAAGACGATCAATTGTTGGTGGTGAATAAGCCTGTAGGACTCGTTGTTCACCCAGGATACGGAAATTACACCGGCACCTTAGTCAATGCCTTGGTATATCATTTTAGTCAGCTTCCTTCGCTCCCAAATAATTATTATGGCCGTCCTGGTCTTGTTCATCGAATCGATAAAAATACCGCAGGACTATTAGTGATCGCCAAAACGGAACACGCCTTAACGCATTTAGCAAAGCAATTTTTTGATAAGACCACCAAGCGCATTTATTGGGCCTTGGTTTGGGGTGATGTTCCCGAGGCTGGTACCGTCACGAAAGCGGTAGGGAGGTCTCCAAGAAACAGAAAAGTAATGACAACCTTCGAGGACGGAGAGGAAATGGGTAAACATGCCGTAACGCATTTTAAGCCCCTTAAACGCTTTGGATGGGTAACCTTAGTGGAATGTCAGCTTGAAACCGGAAGAACGCATCAAATCCGTGTGCACATGCAATCCATCGGACATCCCTTATTCAACGATTTCGAATATGGCGGCGATAAAATTCGAACAGGTCCAAATACAGGCTCTTACAAAGCCTTTGTACAAAAAGGCTTCGACCTATTACCAGGACAGGCCCTACAAGCAAAGACATTGGGATTTGTTCATCCAGAAACCAACGAACTATTACATTTTGATCAGCCTGTAAATACTGGACTTTCAGCGCTTCTACTCCACTGGGAAAAATGCCCTTTTGGATATTAATATTATTTTCCTAATTTTGTTAGCAAACTACAAGTTACAAACCAAAGACTAACTATGAAAAACGCACTTATTCTTACGCTTTCAATGTTTATGTTGGCCCCTGTATTTGGTCAAACTAATCAACCAAAATACATTACTGAAGCGTTAAAGGCATATGACTCAGGGAAATACTTTGAAGCCATGCCGAAATTAGAAGCAGCTTACAATAAAATGACGAATAAGGGAAAATCAATCTCTGAAAAAGGCAGCATGGCCTATAAATTAGCAGATTGCTACCGTCGCATGGAACAATTCGATAAAGCAGCACAGTGGTATGGTTCGAGTATCGAATTAAAATATTACGACATTGAACCAAAAGTATACTACTACCATGGAGAAATGCTACGAATGAATGGTGATTTAAAAAAAGCAAAAGAAAGTTATACGAACTACAAAAACAAGCGCGGTAAGGATACGTCAATCGATATTGATTTACTTATCGAATCGTGTAAAGAATCTGCCGTTGTTCATGATGAAGAGTCCAAATATGTGGTAAAAGCGGAGGACAAATTAAATCGCAAAGAATTTGACATGGCACCGTTCCTTTCGGATAAAAAGGAGTCTCAAGTATTTTTCGGAACACAACGTGAAGAGGTGGTAAATCCGGCTCGTGATCCAATTACAGGTGAAAAATACATGGATATCTGGATGGCCGAATTCAATGATAAAGGCGACTTTGTTAGTGCTAAAAGTATTGACAACACGAACTTAATCAATACAAAAGACAACGAAGGAACAGCTATTATGGATAAAAAAGGGAAAACGCTATACTTTACGCGTTGTCCTGCGGCTCCGAAACAAAACTTAGGATGTGAAATTTGGTCGGCTGACAAGAACGGTGAAGAGTGGGAAAATGTGCATGAAATCAACCTTGAGGCTGCGTTGAAGGAACAGATATCCAAATCCAAAGATTCCACATTTAGTAAATCATCAGAAATCTCAATTGGACACCCTTGCTTAACGACGGACGGACAAATGCTAATTTTTGCTTCCAACATGCCCGGTGGTTTAGGTGGTAAAGACCTTTGGTACATCACCTACGATAAAAAAGCTAAATCTTGGGACACCACCAAGGTTTTCAATATGGGAGCAGGAATCAATACCGCCGGAAATGAATTATTTCCTTCCTTGTCACCGAATGACAGCTTATTGTTTTTCGCCAGTGATGGTCACCCGGGTGTTGGCGGGCTAGACATCTTTAAATCGATTATAAAAACCGCTACAAAAGAACCGCTTAAGAAATGGGGGGCTGCTCAAAACATGCTAAAACCCATCAACTCGGCGTCCAATGATTATGCGCTTACCATTCGTAAAGATTTAAAAAGTGGCTATTTTACGTCAGAGCGATCAAATCCGAAAAACAGAACCTACACACCAGATATCTATTCCTTCACAACCCCTCCGATTACCTATGACTTAACCGTAATTGTTTATGAATTAGGAAATAAATCAAAGAAATTACCTGATGCTCGAGTTACCGTAAACGAAGTATCTGGGAAAAACTGGGATGGTCTAACCAATAAAACCGGAAAAACAGACAAGTGGGCTGATCGTAAAGGAGATAAGGCCTCCCCAAGATATATTAACGGAGGATTCAATTACGAAATTAAAGCGTCAAAAGAGCGCTATTTCCCAATGTCACGTGCTACGGTAATTACTACAAAGGGGGAAGATGGCCAAGGGGTACTGGAAAATTCTCAAAGTTTTGTAGTGGAGATTCCATTGATTCCAATCGAACTCAGAACTCCTGAGATTAGATATTATCTGGATAAATGGACGTTTGTTAACGACTCTACTCCCAAGGACAAGAAAGATTGGTGCAATTCAGCGGATTCTTTGAAATTCCTTGTGAATTTATTGAAAGATAATCCAGACATCGTCATTGAATTGTATTCGCATACGGATGCTCGGGACACCGAAATCCACAACCAAGCACTTTCTGATAACCGTGCAAAAGCCGTGTACAATTATTTAGTGGGTATTGATCCAAAGAATGCATGCAGGGTGAAGCCATTCGGAAAAGGTGAAAGCCAACCCGCAAAATATGTAGACGATAAAGGTGTAGAGCAAACCTTGACCGAGGATTATATTAATCAATTTAAAGCAGATAAAGCTAAGTTTGAGGCTTTACACCAGATAAATCGAAGGACAACCGTGAAAATTGTCATGGAACCAGGAACTGAGAACCCAATTATATTTGATGCTTCAGCTCCATGTACACCAGATCCAAATTATTTCAAATATACAGACCCATTACCGAGATAATTACTTGGATTGAACCTTGAAAGCCGGCAATTGCCGGCTTTTTTTTATACCTTTAAGTGTGCGGGAAGATGGATTGCAATGGGCATGGAGTAAGGGGTTAATATCAGGGGTGGATGCATACTCAAAGCATCCAATTCTAGTCATCCATACAGGCACTTGGAATCGCTTTGCGCCAGGGCCCGATTTTCGAAATGCATGCATACGCATTGGAGAGATAACGTGGTTTGGAGATGTTGAAATCCATGTTAAATCATCGGATTGGGTCAAACATAGGCATCAAACTGATCCGAAATACCGTAACGTTATTCTGCATGTGGTAGCGGAAAATGATAAACCGCTTGTATTTAATGAGGAACTTATCCCAACCCTCGTTGTGGAAGCGCAGGTAATTTCAAATCTTACCTATTGGAATAAAAAAGATGAATACCTACTGCCATGTAAGTTTGGTCAACATACCTTCTCAACAGATTTCATTGATAGCTTTTGGCGAATGCGGATGGTTCGAAAACACCATGAATCTTCCAGTGAAAAAGAAATTGCTTCATACATTCTGAAGCAAAATTCCACCGTGAATGTACACAAGCGAAATGCACGTCAAAGGCAATTAGTCACCCTTGAAGCTGCATTAATACGCCTCAGAAATACTACGACCTTTCAAAGACATAACCCTTTGTTCTCAGAACTTAAAACCCTAAAAGATGAATTCACGGAGCATCTTACGGCATTTGAATCACAATCAATCCTCATCAATGGGGTAATTCCAACCCTATGGAATCTGCAAGATGAAGCTGAGCTATGCGCCTTTGCTAAAACAATTCCGCCCGAAAAGAACAAAATAATTAGTCAGTTCAAACACATCCTACCAGTAGCTAAAAATGCATACGAAACACAAGCGCTTCTCGAAATAAATCGCCAACTTTGTAGCACGAATAAATGTTTAACGTGTGAAGTTGGAAGGAAGATATTAAGCTCATGAAACGTCAATTACAAAAATTAATCTTCTTTTTTGAATTACACTCCTACGGGGTATGTTTGTGGTGGGCCAGAAAACTGGGCATTAATCCCTACAAAGTTCGCTTGGGATTTATATATTTTTCCTTTATTGGGCTTGGCTCACCGATATTGTTGTATCTCATAATGGCCTGGATCCTGGAACATCAACACTATTTTAAATTCAAGGGTACACCCAAAAAAACAATTTGGGAGCTATGAAACTACTGATTACTGGATCAAATGGCTTGCTTGGACAAAAATTAGTAGCCAACTGTATCGCTCAACAGATCGATTTTCAGGCCATTTCATCTGGAGATAACCGGAATCCCTCTTGTCCTGAATCAAACTATGCGTCGATTGATATTACAGACTTTAACTTAGTTAAAAAATTCATCGACGGGAACCCATGTACGCACATCATACATACCGCCGCCATGACGAATGTGGATGCGTGTGAGTTAGATCCAACAACCTGTTACCGCGTTAACCACCTCGCAAGTAAACATTTATTTGAGGTTGCACGGGCAAATCAACAGCATTTCACCCTCCTCTCTACAGACTTTGTATTCGATGGCAAAACGGGTAATTACTCCGAAACGGACCTTCCTAACCCACTCAGTGTTTATGGAAAATCAAAAGGATTGGCTGAACAGGAACTGATAAACTCAACCTATACGAATTGGGCGATTGCAAGAACGATAATTGTGTATGGTGTCGGCCATAGCCTAAATAAATCAAATATTTTTTCTTGGTTAATGAACGAATTAACTCAGGGAAAAGAAGTTTCCTTAATTACTGACCACTTCAGGGCACCTACATGGGCAGAGGATTTGGCTTCGGGTTGTATGGCAATAGTAAGGCATCAACAAACGGGGATATATCACCTTTGCGGACCGGAAACGCTATCGATATTCGAGATTGGGCTTCGCGTTGCCAAATACTTACAGGCATCCCCGAGCTTAATTAAACCCATTGACTCTAACACGCTCAATCAGCCTGCACCAAGGCCTCCGATTACGGGGTTCAACCTAAATAAAGCCAAAACAGAACTTGGCTATGAACCACATACGATAGAACAAACCCTTGAGTTCTTGTAGAATAAATTGATAATCGGTTAATATTCGGGTTAAAATAATATATTTGTTAACCTAAAAAAAACGATACGATGTCTATTTGGAGAAAAAAAGATTTAGCCGCAATGCTTGCTGATGCGGAAGGAGGAGAAAAATCATTAAAGCGGTCGCTTGGTGCATTCCAACTGGTTGCGCTCGGAGTTGGTGCGATTATTGGCGCCGGATTATTTGTAAGAACGGCTGCTGCTGCTGCTGAAGCTTCTGGAAACGGTGTTACCTTATCCTTTGTTGTCGCAGCGATTGGTTGTGCGTTTGCCGGGCTATGTTATGCGGAATTTGCTGCTATGATCCCGATTTCAGGTAGTGCCTATGCCTATTCATTTGTTACCATGGGTGAATTAGTCGCCTGGATCATTGGTTGGGCCTTAGTTATGGAGTATGCACTCGGAGCAGCTACCGTATCCATAGCATGGAGCGAATATCTCAACAATCTCTTTGGCGGTTCCATACCTTATGAGTGGTGCCATTCTCCCTTTGAAAGCATTAAATACCTTACTGGAGAAGCCATGCACAAGGCAACCGTGTTGTTTCCTGAATTCACTAAATCGATTCACCATGGTAAACTGGTGTTATCCGCAGCGCAATTAAACAAAATGCCAGACTTAGCAAATGCGGTTCAAAGTGCATCCGGGATTATTAATGCACCCGCATTGATCATTCTATTTATGTTGACGGCACTTTTAATTCGTGGCACCAAAGAATCTGCGTTCGTTAACGCGATTATTGTATTTCTTAAAGTGGCCATAGTTTTAGTATTTATCGTGATTGGATGGCAATTTATCAACCCTGAGCATTATTCTCCATACTTAATTCCAGAAGGAGTCAAAGGACATGAAGGATTTTTTGATTGGGGATGGGGTGGCGTTCTGGGCGGTGCTGGAATTGTTTTCTTTGCCTTTATTGGATTTGATGCCGTATCCACAGCAGCCCAAGAGGCTAAGAATCCAAAACGCGATATGCCTATAGGAATCCTAGGGTCATTGGTTGTATGTACCGTGTTATATATCCTCTTCGGGCATGTATTAACAGGTGTCGCTCCTTGGTCTGATTTCGGCGATCCAGCGCTAGGAAAAGAAGCATCCGTTACGTATACGATTAGCACCTACATGAAAGGATATGAGTGGTTGGCAACCAGCGTTAATGTAGCCATATTAGCTGGATTTTCAAGCGTAATTTTAGTGATGCTTATGGGGCAAAGCCGTGTGTTTTACTCCATGAGTAACGACGGATTATTGCCAAAGGCATTTGGGGAATTGCATCCAAAATTCCAAACGCCATTTAAGGCCAATTGGATCTTGTTTGTATTTGTTGGATTATTCGCAGCATTCGTACCAGGAAGTGTAGCCGGGGACCTTACATCCTTCGGCACCCTCTTTGCGTTTATTTTAGTGAGCGCAGGAGTTTGGATTATGCGTGTAAAAAACCCAGAATTTGTTCGTCCATTTAAAACACCCTTGGTTCCTTTGGTCCCAATTTTGGGAATTCTTGTATGTACGGCAATGATTGTTTCTCTAGATATTCAAACCCTTAAAGTTGCCGGAGCTTGGATGGCTCTAGGGTTAATCATCTATTTTGCATACAGCAGAAAGAACTCTCATTTGCACAAATAAGAACCCCTTAATCTTCCGCTATCTATGGGCAATGTCCCGCAGAAATCTTTAGGACTCCTTGATGCTACCTTGCTTGTTGCTGGGTCTATGATTGGGTCAGGGATATTCATAGTATCCTCGATTATGATGAATGATATCGGCTCTCCCGCATGGATGCTTGTATTGTGGGTATTAACTGGTATCATCACAATTTTAGCAGCCTTAAGCTATGGAGAACTGGCGGGGATGATGCCCAATGCCGGTGGACAATACGTCTACATTCAGCGGGCTTTTGGAAGGCTGCCTTCGTTTCTGTATGGATGGACAGTGTTTACCGTAATCCAAACCGGTGTAATTGCCGCCGTGGCCGTTGCTTTTGCAAAATATACCGCTGTATTTTTCCCTTCATTAAACGATGTGATATTGGATATTTCAATCCTTAAACTCACCTATGGGCATGTGGTTGCCATTGGTTCCGTGGTGATCCTTACCTATTCAAACGCTCAAGGATTAAAGAATGGTAAAATCATTCAATTTGTTTTTACATCCGCGAAGTTGTTTGCCCTCTTTGCCCTTATCATTTTAGGGATTTACTTGGGTTTCAAAACGAATGTGTTTAACTTAAACATGGCCGATGCGTGGAGGGCCTTTAAGACAACAAGCAATGAGGCTGGCGCAATAAGCACAACGCCTCTCATGGGTTGGGCATTGGTGGGAGCGCTCGGCGCAACAATCATTAATTCGCTGTTCTCCGCTGATGCTTGGAACAATGTAACATTTATTGCAGGGGAAATAAGAGATCCTAAAAAAAATATACCCCGAAGTTTGTTCTTAGGCACACTAATCGTAACCATAATTTATGTTTTAGCGAATGTAGCGTACCTCATGTTATTGCCGAATCAAGACATTATGAATGCACCAAGCAACCGCGTAGGTGCCGCGGCAGCTCATGTGATTTTTGGAGAACCTGGTGCATTAATAATGGCCGGCTTAATTATGATTTCAACCTTTGGGTGCAACAACGGACTCATCCTTGCGGGTTCCCGTTTATATCATGCGATGGCGAAAGATGGCTTGTTTTTAAAAAAAGCAAATGAATTGAATACACACGGGATTCCAAGCGCCGCCTTATGGATTCAATGCCTATGGGCATCTATCTTGTGTTTATCAGGGAAATACGAAGACCTACTCACCTATAGTACCTTTGCCAGTTTATTGTTTTACATTTTAACGATCGCAGGTATTTTTCGTTTGCGTAAAACAGAACCAGATACACCGCGTCCATACCGGGCATTTGGCTACCCAATCCTCCCCTTAATTTATATTGCCATTACCAGCAGTATTTGTTTAATTCTTTTAATTTATAGCCCTGTAAACACCTTAATTGGGCTCTTCATTGTGGCAATAGGTGTTCCTGTTTACTATCTTACCGCCAAAAAACAATAGGACGCATAAAAAATACGTTTGGGTAGGCTATGAGTCAACAACCTAAACTAACGCAGCGAACCAAATCAGGTCTAATCGTGTGGAGCATCCTAGCCCTAGGAATTGTACTAACCCCCCGAATTATTAGAACTTACTTTCCAGGAGACCCTATAAAAATCGAGATAAAAACACTGAAAAAGATCAAACTATTCAGAAAGGCTGAGCGAAAGAAACAATGGAATTACAAACGGAATCGATATCACACACCACCGTCGAAATTCAACCCAAATGAATATTCCTTAAGCCAATGGATGGCAGTCGGATTAACAGAAAAACAAGCCAATGTGGTGTTGAAATTCTGTAAATATCCACTTAAATCAAATGCCGATTTAAAACGAATTTTTGTGATCCCTGATGCGCTGTTCGAACGAATTAAAGACTCCACATTTTACCCAGATAAACCTTCAGATAAACTCCAACTTCAACCAAGTTTCCCCCCAGAAAAACAACAACTACTAGCAACACATTATGGAATTGAAACCATTGACAGCACTCAATTGGTTTCCATAAAAGGAATTGGGCCATTCTACGCTAAAATGATCATGCGCTATGAGCGCTCACTTGGAGGCTTTTTAAAACCAGAGCAACTGCTTGATGTCTATAAGATGACTCCGGAAATTTATGCCCTACTGTGCGCAAGACTGGACTTTTCCGCACCCAATATTCGGCAGATTTCTATTAATAAAGCTTCGGCAGAAACGCTAGATCGTCACCCATACTTGAATCGATGGCAAGCTAACTCTATTGTAAAGATGAGAATTCAACTGGGAGGGTTTCAATCCATACAAGAACTTCGGAAATCACATTTAATTAACGCAGAAGATTTTGAGAAGTTAGAACCATACGTATCTTTGTAGTATGGAATTGACGGAAAAAATCAAAGGGGCTATTCGCGATGTACATGATTTCCCTAAGGAGGGAATTGTGTTCAAAGACATCACACCCATTATGTTAGACTCCATCTTGTCTAACGAAATCGTTCAAGCCTTAGCAGAACGGTATAAACACGTCAACTTACAAGGCATTGCGGGTATTGAAAGCAGAGGATTTTTATTTGGGTTCCCTTTAGCCATGGCGCTGGGTATCCCGTTTATAATGATTCGGAAACAAGGAAAGTTGCCGTATGAAAAAATCTCACACGCTTATGAATTGGAGTATGGTTCCGCAGTGATTGAAATTCACTCCGATGCCCTTACCCCTGGGGACCGGATTTTAATCCATGACGATTTATTAGCAACGGGCGGTTCCGCGGCTGCGGCTGCAGAATTAATTCAAAATTGCCAGGGCGTTGTTGCAGGATTCGATTTTATGGTTGAATTGCAATTTTTAGAAGGCCGCGAAAAACTAAAAACCTACTCAGACAACATATCAAATCTCGTCCAGTATTAACATCAACAACACAATCAACATGAACTTTGAGAAAAATGAAAACCAGCAAATGATTGCACAAATGGTGCGTGACTTTGCTGAAAAAGAAATTAGGCCCTATATGATGGATTGGGATCGAGATGAGCACTTTCCCGTGGAAACCATGAAGCGCATGGGAGAATTGGGATTACTCGGCATATTCGTGCCTGAGGCTTACGGAGGGTCGGGTTTTACTTATTTTGAATACGCTACGGCGCTGATGGAACTCGGAAGAGTTTGTGGCGGAATTGGCCTCAGTGTAGCTGCTCATAACTCCTTGTGTACCGGGCATATTTACTATCACGGAAATGAGGAACAGAAACAACGGTTTTTGCCCAAACTGTCAAGCGGAGAATTTATTGGTGCATGGGGCTTAACTGAACCAAATACTGGGTCTGACGCCATGCGCATGAAGACTACGGCCGTAAAAGAGGGAAATGATTGGATTATTAATGGGGCAAAGAACTGGATTACTCATGGACTTTCTGGTGATGTAGCCGTGGTGCTTGTTAGAACAGGGGAATTATTAGACAGCAATGGAATTACAGCGTTTATTATCGAGAAAGGAATGCCTGGGTTTTCGGCAGTTAAAATCAAGGATAAATTCGGGGTACGAGCCAGTGAAACCGCTGAACTAATTTTCGATAATGTACGTGTACCGCAAGAAAACGTACTTGGTGAAGTTGGTCAAGGATTTAAACAAGCCATGCAAGTGTTAGATGGCGGTAGAATCTCCATCGCAGCGTTAGGATGTGGTATTGCAAGAGGAGCATTCGAAGCCTCTGTAAAATATGCAAAGGAACGTGAACAGTTTGGACAAGCCATTGCAGGATTTCAAGCCATTGCATTTAAACTCGCGGATATGGCCACGGAAATCGAAGCCTCTGAACTCTTAACCTTTCAAGCGGCATACCGAAAAAACAACAAGTTAAGTGTTACCAAAGAAGGTGCCTTTGCTAAGTACTTTTCCTCAGAGGTTGCCGTGAAATGTGGCAACGAAGCAGTCCAAATTATGGGAGGCTATGGCTACACTCGAGAGTATCCCGCAGAGAAGTTTTTGAGGGATTCTAAATTGTTGACCATTGGTGAAGGAACCTCTGAAATTCAAAAATTAGTAATCTCAAGAGATTTAATAAAATAAATTTGGATTTTTAGCGGTTTACCGTATCTTTGCAATCCAAAAAAGTTAGAACATATGCTTATTATTCCGATTAAAGAAGGCGAAAACATTGAACGTGCCCTTAAGAAGTACAAGAAAAAGTTTGAAAAAACAAACGTAATGAAACAACTTCGAGCGCGTAAAGAATTCGAAAAACCATCTATTTCTCGTCGTCAAGAAGTAATTCGTGCCGCGTATAAGCAACGTATGCAATCACAACAATTGTAACATTACAACTGATATTTCGTTAAGGGGCCTAGGCCCCTTTTTTTATGCTCCAAAAATTCTACGAATACTTGCGCTTTGAAAAGCGTTTTTCTGAACACACCCTAGTTGCTTACACTACGGACTTGGAGCAATTTGTGGTCTTTTCTGAGGTGACTTCACTGCAAGCAATCACCCAATTGAAATCAGTATTCATACGCGGATGGATTGTTCAACTCATGGAGGATGGGTATTCCAATAAAAGTGTAAACCGTAAATTGGCCACCTTACGCACCTTATTCAAATGGTTGAGGAAAGAAGGTGTAAGTGTTGAAAATCCAATGTCAAGAATTCGAGGGCCAAAAGTTGAAAAACGACTCCCCTCCTTTGCTAGAGAACAAGAACTGGACTCAGACCGAACGAAGCACCTATTTAATAGCGACTTTAATGGATTACGCGATGAATTAATGTTGGAATTATTTTACCAAACAGGCATTCGTTTGAGCGAACTTATTGGATTAACCCTAGCGGATATTCAATCCAATAGCATTAAGGTATTGGGGAAACGAAATAAAGAGCGCATCATTCCGATTAGTTCCTCCTTGCACCAAATACTCCAACGCTATATCGCTGCACGAACAGTTTTCGCTAAATGTAATCGCTTGTTGATGCTAGAAAACGGTAAGCCTCTTTATCCTGCTTTCGTTTATCGAAAAATTCACCAAATGCTCGGAACCTTAACCACCTTAGATAAACGTAGTCCGCATGTATTACGACACACCTTTGCTACACACATGCTGAATAACGGCGCTGGACTTGAAACACTGAAGGCCTTACTTGGACATGCTTCGCTCGCCGCAACACAAGTATACACGCACAACTCCTTTGCGCAATTAAATCAAATCTACCGGCATGCACATCCCCGGATGAATAAAAACTAAGGGTTTAATTTAGGGTTCTTTAAATGCCGCTCGGCATCTCGTTGCGTTTTCTTATCCAGATTTTTTATCATGGCATGGGTAAGGTCGATTCCTGTTTGATTTGCAATGCAAATTAATACAAACATAACATCCGCTAATTCATCACCTAAGTCCTTGTTTTTGTCTGATTCTTTTTCACTTTGTTCGCCATATCTGCGGGCCATAATTCGCGCAACCTCACCTACTTCTTCCGTGAGCATCGCCATGTTCGTTAAAGGATCAAAATAGCGGACACCGTTCTCCTTAATCCACTGATCAACTAAGGCTTGTGCTTCATCTATTTTCATATGCTTTCATATATTGTTGCACATATTTCCCGATAATATCAAACTCCAAATTAACGCGGTCTCCGATTGAAATCCGATGAAAGGTTGTATGCTCGTAGGTATAGGGGATTATGCAAACACTGAATTGATTTGCTCGGGCATCGACCACCGTAAGGCTTACGCCGTTCACCGTAATCGAACCCTTTTCTACAGTCAATTGATCCCCTTCATAGGTAAGGGTAAATTTCCAACTCCCCTCTTGGTCTTCAATGGTTTTGCAAATCCCAACCGTATCAACATGACCTTGAACAATATGCCCATCAAGCCTGCCGTTATGCTGCATACTTCGTTCCAAATTGACTAAATCTCCAAGCTTCCAGTCGGCAAGATTGGTTTTTGCAATCGTTTCATGAATCGCTGTAACTTTATATTCAGCGATAGCTGGATTGACATTAACAACGGTCAAACAACAGCCATTATGAGAAACACTTTGATCCACATTAAACGATGGCGCTAAGGCTGTGGTTAAGGTAAGTGTTATGTTATTTTGATGTTTTTCAATTTCAACCACACGCGCCGTTTCCTCAACAATCCCTGTAAACATGATTTAATTGTTTTGATTAATAAATTTATACCCAACCCCGCGAATCGAATGGAAGTATTTTGGGTGTTTTTGGTCTCCTTCAAACATCTTTCGAAAAGCCAAGACAAAGTTATCAATTGTTCGGGTTGTAGGGTATACATCCTCTCCCCAAACTTTATCTAAGATCTCATCTCGAGATAACACGCGGTTTTCATTTTCCACAAAAAGTTTAAGTAAGGTCATTTCTTTTTTTGACAAGGTTTGAACTTCTGATGTTTGCGTATTAATCACCTCCATAGACTCAAAATTAAGTTCAAATAATCCGAGTGCATAGGTCATGGCCTGTTTGGGCAAAAGAACCTGAATTCGGAGGATCAACTCTTCCAAATTAAAGGGTTTTGCTAAATAATCATTGGCCCCAACTTTCAAGCCTTCTATGCGATCAGAGGTGTTTCCTTTTGCAGATAAAAACAAGATAGGCACATTGCTAAGGGACCGAATTACTTTACATAATTCTATACCAGAATGGCCGGGGAGCATGTTGTCCAGCATCACTAAATCGCAAGAAATTACTTGCTGCATGTTTGCCATAACATGGTCGCCGTGGGTATAATTAAGGGTGCTATATCCTTCTTTAACTAAGTTAAAAAGAATAAACTCCATCAAAATCGGGTCGTCTTCAACCACGCATATTTTGGCCATTGTTGAATATTAAAAATTGTATATTTGTGAGTGAAATTAAACAAAATCCTTTCTCTATGAAAAAACTTTTACTCGGATTCATTAACGCTTTTGTGCTAACGGTCTCAATTCAAGCACAGGTTCATGTGTTTTCAAAACAAATGTTTGGTAAAGAAGTACCAACCATACAAGTTGCTGGGCCTAATTTAATGCAATTACAACAAGAAGATATTTTACGTGATAAACAAGGTCTTCTTTATCGAATTGGTGTGGCTCGAACGGTTAATCTTTCGCCACAAAACGCGGGGATTTGGACTACCCTAGCGAATGGAGACCGTCAATGGAAATTGCGCATCCATGCCGAAGGTGCAGAGGCCTTAAGTTTCTTATTTCAAACCTTTAAAATCTATGGTGCAACAACCCTAGAAATTAAAAATAATCAAGGGGCTTTACTACATCCTGTATTAACCCAAAAAGATGTAGAAGAACACTTTATGTACGATGCGGCGTTATGTACTGGAGATGAAATGGTTCTTATTTTGACCGAACCAGCGCATGTAACTCCATCCGAATTATTCATTGACCGTATGATGTACAACTATCGCGCTACAGGAACAAGTACGGAAGAAAAAATCAATGAATCTGAAGCGTGCGAGGTAAACGTAAATTGTACTCCGATTGGTGATAACTGGCAAGATGAAAAACGCGGTGTTGCTCGAATCTATGTGGTTGAAGGGAACCAAGCTGGGTGGTGTTCAGGTTCATTGGTAAACAATTTAGCCAACGATTGTAAACCCTTATTTTTAACCGCATTACATTGCGGGGTGAATTGTTCTGCGGGAGATTTCAATCAATGGAAATTTTACTTTCGCTACGAATCACCAAACTGCAACAATCCAAATACTGCAGGAACCTTAGATGACTATTTCATCAATGGGTGTGTGAAACTTTCCGATTCTGGTGATGGAGGAGGAGCGACAGGTTCTGACTTTTTGTTGGTGCAATTAGGTACAGCAGCAAATCAAGCAACTACGGTTACAACCTTAAAATCTGCCAACTTTAACGCCTATTGGAACGGATGGGATGCAAATAATACGGCAACTAGCGGCGGAACAGGAATTCATCACCCTGCCGGGGACATAAAAAAAATATCTACCTTCAATGGAAATACCGTGACCTCTGCTTGGAACGGAAACGGTTTACAATCCCACTGGAGGCTCACTTGGTCCTCCAATGCTAACGGTTACGGAGTAACGGAAGGTGGTTCCTCGGGTTCGCCTTTATTTAATAATTCTGCAGGACGCATTGTTGGTACCCTCACGGGAGGAGGTTCTTATTGCAATGCAACCAACCAACCGGACTATTACGGTAAAATGTCCTACCACTGGATTTCCAACGGGTCAACGAACAACCGTCGTTTAAAGCCGTTCTTGGATCCGGCTAATACGGGTGCATTAACACAAAATGGTTCAGCAAACCCTTGTTCTGCTGGGGGTACGCTGTGCATACCATCGATTTCAAATGCTTGCGATGAGTATATTGGAGGGGTGCAATTGAATACCATAAACAATACGAGTTCCTGCACGGCTGGTGGATATATCGATTACGGGAATATTTCTACAACCCTTGCTAAAGGAACCGCATATTCTGCAACAATTACCCCTGGAGTCATTGGCCAAGCAAATCCTGGTGCATATCCGAACGACGAGATTGCTATTTGGATTGATTACAATAATGATATGGATTTCAGTGATGTCGGCGAGCAAGTTGGATACGTATTGGTTGGTGCGGGATGGAGTAACGTATTTAATTTTACCGTTCCAATGTCTGCAACTACCGGTGCGCTGAACATGCGAGTTCGTATTTCTTTTTCTCAAGATGGGGCAATTGACCCATGTGTTGTTTCTACCTTCGGTGAAACAGAGGATTATACCGTAAATATTACGGCTGCGGCAGGACTTCAGGGACTAAACGCGGACTTGGTTTCTATTTATCCGAATCCAACAGAAAATAACATAACGATTGCATTGGGCGAGTTAGCTAAAGAAACGAATCAAATTGATGTGCTTGATATCACAGGAAAAATTGTTCGTCAGCTTTCACATCTTAATGGATCCGTGGCTGAATTAGAACTCAGTAACCTAGCAAAAGGAATTTACCATGTGGTCATTTCAACGAATCAAGGAACGATTACGAAACAAGTAATCAAACAATAAGTAAGCGCTTCAAGTAGTTAAAGCCCCGGAATCCGGGGCTTTTTTTTGTACTTTCGCAGTATGAGGATCGAAGTTACTCATCCAGGATTTCTTGCGCTCCTACCCGATTCCCCAGGGGTCTATAAATACTATGATGCGCACGGAAAATTACTATACGTCGGCAAAGCCAAACACCTAAAAAAAAGGGTTTCTAGTTATTTCAACAAAACACATGAGGATGCCAAAACAAGAATTCTTGTAAGGCAAATTCATTCCATTGAACTGATCCTGGTTGACTCAGAAATGGATGCCTTGTTGCTCGAAAACAACCTCATCAAAGAGAATAAACCGCGGTATAACATTCTATTAAAGGATGACAAAACCTATCCTTGGATTTGCCTAAAAAAGGAACCCTTCCCACGGGTGTTTATCACACGAACACGTTATGTTAATAAAGATGAATACTTTGGGCCTTATCCAAAAGGCAGAATTCATAAGCAGCTTTTGGATATTATCCACGATTTGTATCCGATTCGAACCTGTTCGTTAGATTTATCTCAGCAAGCCATCGAACGTAAACAATACAAAGTCTGTTTAGAATATCATTTGAAACGCTGTGATGGTCCGTGCATTAATGCTGCGCTTAATGAGCTTTACGAGGGGTATATCGCAGAAATCCGCTTACTCCTTAAGGGTAAGACCTTTGCCTTGATTCAAGGGCTTAAGCGACAAATGAGTGAACACGTAAGTACCCTGGCGTTTGAACAAGCACAGGTAGTGAAAACAAAACTGGAAGCCCTTGAAGGATACCACGCGAAATCCGTGATGGTAAATAATCCGAAAATAAACTGTGATGTATTAACCTTGTCACAAGAGGCCAACTTAGTTTATTACAATTACCTATGGGTTCGAGAAGGGCGTGTAGATTTCGCCGTTTCCGATCATGTAAATCTCCCAATCAATGAAACCCTGGATGACCTAGCTAAAATCATTTGGCATCAGCTTCACATGGGATTCAATAGCCAAGAACATGAAATTATAAGTAATATCGATATCACTAATGACCTACCGGGATTTCATTTTAGCAAACCCATTCGCGGTGAAAAAATGGAGCTGGTAACGTTCTCATTAAAAAACATAAAACATCGGACCAATCAAACAGAGGCACCCAAAAATGTGGTTAATGTTCGTGAACGCATTGCTCAGTTACAACTAGGGTTGCGCTTATCCTCTCCACCCATTCATATCGAGTGTTTCGATAATTCTAATTTTCAAGGAACCAATGCCGTTGCTGCATGCGTAGTGTTTAAGAATGGCTTGCCCTCCGCTTCTGATTACCGGCATTTTAATATAAAAACGGTGGTGGGTGCGGATGACTTTGCTTCCATGAAAGAAATCGTTCATCGGCGATATAAACGCATGTTGGAAGAAGACCGAAGCTTACCCGATTTGATTGTAATTGACGGTGGGAAAGGACAGCTCTCTGCCGCATTAGAGGCGCTGGAATCATTGAATCTAAGGGGTAAAATTCCTGTAATTGGCTTAGCCAAAAAACTTGAAGAAGTGTTTTTCCCTGGGGATACATATCCAATCCTTTTAGACCGAAACAACCCTGGGCTACTATTGCTGCAACATATCCGTAATGAAGCACATCGATTCGGAATAACACATCACCGAAATAAACGGAGTAACTCCTTTTTAGTGTCTGAATTCAATGAAATTCCTGGAATTGGAGATAAATCTCGTCAAAAAGTACAAGCGCATTTTGCAAGCTTGAAACAATTTAAAAAGGCCAGCCTTGAAGAACAAGACCTTAAACTAGGAAAACCCTTAGCAAATAAACTAAGGTCCTACCTTAAGGATTAGTGCTTAATAAATGGAAGGGTCGTCTTTCCGCTATTTCCTTGCAACAATAGCATATATTTCCCAGCAGCCAATTCTTTCGTGTCCATCATGATAATATTCTGACCCGAATTAGACTGTATACGATGTGCTTGTAGGTGTTTTCCTGCCATATCTACGATACTCACGGTTAGTTCAGAAGCCGACGTGGCAGTATATTCTACAGACAATTCATCTTGAACCGGATTAGGATACAAGGTGATGTTGTTTAAGTTTTGATCTTCATTTACACCCAATACAATGGTATTTGAAGGAGAACCACCATATAAATTAATATCGTCTAAATAAAAGTTGTTTCCACCTTCCCCTTCAAAGCGAAATTTCACACGGAAGTTTTGCTCGAAATAGTTACTGGTTACATTGGTCATATGTACCGTAGCCCAGTCCGCTTGACTGCTTGGTTTCCATGAAGTTGCTAAGGCAATAGAACCTAGTTGCGAGCCGCCTAAGGTTTTTCGCTGCACCCAACTCTCCCCACAGTCGCCTGTGATAAATACTTTGAGGTATTCGTAATCCGCAGCAAGTTTTTTTCTGTACGAGTAACGAAAACTTAAGGTAACCGTTCCGTTCGCTGGTACTACTGACAAATCGATAGGCGAGCTAATTAGTTCATCTATATTCGACGGCGCTTGACCGAAATTTACCAATTTCGCACATTGGTTTCCTGAGTAACCGGTAGTATTTTCGATGTTAAACGCATTGTTATTCTCTTGATTAATCACTTCCCAGTTGATTAGGTTATTCAAGGAAGCATATGACTCGAATCCTTCCCAAAATGGAATGGTAGCCGGAGCAGGCAATACACGAATAAAATTATTTTTTAATTCAGCATCGGTGGTTCCACCGTCTGAAGCAGTAAGCGAAACGTTATATACACCCGGTGTGTTGTAAACAACTATTGGGTTTTGCGACGTTGAAGTAGCTGGTGTTCCTCCGGAAAATGCCCAATTCCAGCCGTTAACCAGGTTATATGATTCATCAGTAAATTGAAGCGTGTCGCCAACACAAATAGTAGTTCGTGTTGAAATAAAGTCAGCTTTACACAAATAAGGGGCAGCTCCCGCACCAACCGCTACTAAATTCGCAGCAGAAATCACATTCGCTCTTCCTGTATTGTTGCTTTGTAGCGCAGTTCTCATGCGTGTTTTTTGTCCTTGAGTAAACATTTTAGAACAATATGAATAATCCATATAGTTTTCCACATTGTCACGGATATCAAACCCCCAATAAGCGTTATCTGAATTACAGGTATTTGAGCTCATAATACACGCCTGTACTCCAATACAATTGGGCGTGTCTTGTACGTTGTCATCTGTAGAACAACTTGAAGCCGTACCTGGATTATTGTTAGGTCCCCAGGTATGATCCAAATTCAACCAATGACCTACCTCGTGGGTCAGGGTGCGGCTTGAACCGACAGAACTGGTACCTATTGAACCCACATAATCATGAAGCACCCAGATACCATTGGTCATTTGCGTAGCTGACCAACCGGAAGGTTTTGTTGTATACCCCGCGGCACCGCCTATATCTCCGCAAATAAAAACATTTAGATATTTATTTCCTGGCCAGGCGCCATTAAACACATCGTTTCCAGCAATGATGGCATCAACTTGATTACCCCCATCAGCACCATCATAACTCATAGGAGAGAGGGTTCGAGTAATTCCCTTAAAACACTGCCCGTTCGGTGCTTTGGTAGCGAGTAAAAATTCAACCTCGATGTCTGCTGGCATTCCTTGAAATTCTGCATGAACGTTGTTCGCGTCTTGATTTAACAAGCGATAATCACGATTCATTAAATCCAAGCAATCGAAAATTTGTTCGTCCGAAATATTCTCTACCCCATTGTTATGCAATACGTGAAACACAACAGGTATTTTATACACTGTACCCTTTTGAATTGGCTTTTTAGCAAGCTGAAACTCCTCTAAGGAATCCATCATGCGATGATACTGATATTCCGGATTCTGCATTAAGGCTGCCATCTTTTTGTGTTGATGACAATATTCTACCGCTTCACCTTCTCTGGCATTGCTTGGGTCAAAGGTGTTTTTTGGTTGAACTTGAGCGCTTATGCTTAATACAAAGAACGCAACAAATAGAGTGAGAAGATGCTTCATGTTTCTGTTTTTTCGGTGCTAAAATACAATTTTTATCTTTCTATTCAAACGCAAAAGGGGTGTTAAAGTTCATTTAACTATCTTTACCTTATGAAATCAAAAACCGCCAAAGAATCAATTTCAATAACGACGTATGTTGTACTTCCAAATGACACAAACCCCTTGGGGAATTTATTTGGTGGACAGTTATTAGCCTGGATGGATGTAATTGCAAGTGTTTCTGCACATCGCCATTGCAAACGTGTTGTGGTAACCGCTTCTGTAAATAATGTTTCGTTCAAGCGACCCATTCCTGAATCTTCTATTGTTACGCTTGAAGCAAAAGTATCACGTGCGTTTAGCAGCAGCATGGAAGTTTTTGTGGATGTTTTTGTGGAAGACCCTGTGACCGGTGTACGAGAGAAATGCAATCAAGCCATTTATACCTTTGTTGCGGTTGATCAAAATGGCGGACCGATTCAAGTGCCTGAACTAAGCCCGGAAACCGAAGAAGAAATTGAACGATTTCATGGGGCAATGCGACGGAGAGAATTGAATTTAATCCTAGCCGGAAAAATGAAACCTTCCGAAGCAGTTGAAATCAAAAAACTCTTTTTAGATGATGCGTTATAAGTTATTCGTTCTTTTTGGAATTTGCAGTGCTGTTCTTTTTGGCCAATCATTCTCCGGTAATTGGTATGGCACCTTAGATGTAATGGGTCAAAAACTCCCCCTGGTATTGCACCTTACCGATAGCGCCGGAATTTGGAAAGGAACCTTAGACAGTCCAAAACAAAAGGCGAATGATATTCAGATGTCTACAGTTAGTGTAAATGGTAATAAACTACGATTTACTATAAACAAATTACAAGCCTCCTATGAAGGAGAATTGAACGATTCCATGGTTATCCGTGGTAATTTCAAACAAGGCATGATCAACGCCGAACTCTGGTTTAATCAACAAGAAATTCCACAGCTAGAAACAAAAAAACTGCAAGACCCTAAAGAACCAATCCCCTATTTACAAGATGAAGTAACCATATATAACCCAACAGGCGATTTTAATTTAAGGGGTACGCTGACTCATCCAGAACAAGACAAGTTGATCAAGACTCCCTGTGTTGTTTTAATTACAGGAAGTGGTCCACAGGACCGAAACGAAGAGATCCTTGGACATCGTCCATTCCTTGTTTTAGCCGATCGTTTAACCCTATCTGGCTATGGGGTATTGCGCATGGACGACCGAGGTACCGGTAAATCTGAGGGGGTTTTTAACGGGGCAACCTCCGTGGATTTTGCAACAGACATCGAGGCAGCAATCGCGTTTGTAAAAACACTTCCTTACATAGATACCCAAAGAATCATTCTTATGGGACATAGCGAGGGGGGAATGATTGCGAATATGGTGGCCGCCAAACATTCGGAAGTATATGGCGTAATTTCCTTGGCTGGACCTGGCGTACTGGGCTCAACGCTTTTAACAGAACAACAACTATTAGTAGCAAAATCGATTGGTGCCACGGAGAATGAGCTTAACGAATTAAAATCATTTTCGTTAGAATTCTACCCACTACTTACCTTGGATTCGATTGATCAAGTAAGAAAAAATGCAACTGATTTTCTCAAACAGTTTATTAAAAAAGGAAAAAATAAAGAGCTAAGGAAAAGTAGCAAGGAGGAGCAAGAAGAATGGATAAAACTAAATCTAGATGCCTATGTAAATCCATGGATGCTCTATTTTTTAAATTACAACCCCATGTTTGATTTGAAGAAAATCAACTGTCATTACCTTGCGTTAAATGGCACAACAGATTTACAGGTTCCTGCTAAAATGAATATGGAGGCTATTGCTAGCTATTGCAATCCGAGTGCTGGAAAAATCAAAGAAATCAAAACGCTTGATGGATTAAATCACATGTTCCAACCTTCGGCCACAGGAAGTCCCAACGAATATGGGTCAAATGAAATCACGTTTGACAACACAGCAATTCAAGAAATTCTTAATTTTCTTGATAGAATAACGCAGTAATTTGTTCGGAAATCTCCACTGACTGTTGTTTGAGCATACAATCAAAATGACCTTTAGGACAGGTGTTATATCCAATCTTAGAGCACGGCCGACAAGATAAATCACTCACTTGCGCATGAAAAACTGGTAGTGATTGGTATGGATACATGCCAAATGCGGGAACCGTATTGCCCCAAAGACACACCATGGGTTTAGCATAGAAAGCCGCCAAATGCATTAGGCCCGTGTCGTTGGTTACAACCACCTTCGCCTTAGACAAGACGAATGCCGCCTCTGAAAGACTTGTTTTTCCCACATATGAAATGAGGGATGGGAAGTGCGCTTGCAATGAACTGGCCAATGGGTTTTCCTTTTCACCGCCCAACAGTACAATCGGCATATCAAGGCATTCGATGGTTTCGATTAGTTTACTTAACGGAAATTGTTTGGTTGAGAAGGTAGCACCCAGTACCCATGCAACGTAAGTTGAGGGTAAGGATTCTACCACATTTGTGTTACTGACAGCTAGGTTAACAGAAGCGGGGTTGACTGAGGCTGCTTGCGCATACCGATCCACTACATGAACCTCGGGCAAGGTATTCCATTTAAAGGCAGTAAATAACCACTTTTGAAAATTCAATTTTCGAAACCGATTCCAAGACCCTTTCATCAGAAGTACTTGGAGTAAAAAGGTTCGTAAATTATTGTGTAAATCAATGACTAGGTCATAGCGTTCCCCTCTTAATTGCTTCGCTGTTTGCACGAGTGATTCTTGCAAAAAGCGCGGCTGTACCTTGCTGGATAATAAATCCAATACGGGCTTATTACTGGGTTTGGTCAAGAAATGTATTTCGGCCGCTGGATATTTATGCTGCAGGCCCTCTACTACAGGAAAAGTGAGTAAAATGTCTCCAATGGCGCTAAACCTTATAACTAATATTTTCACCCTTTAAACGTCAATTCAACAATCACTCCACGCCCTTTTTCACTGGATATACTCCCCTTAATCCCTGCCATATCCATGCGGTGTTTCATGTTCTGCATTCCCAAGCCTTCGTTTAATCCTTCACCATCAAATCCCACCCCATTATCTATGACTACCAGGCTAATTTTTGATCCTTTAACTGGCTGAATGGCTATGGAAATCTCCGAAGCTTTTGAGTGTTTCAAGGCGTTATTCAAAACCTCCTGAACGATCCGATACAAATTAAATCGATCTACATTTACAAAGCTCTCTTCATTAATTTGACCATCAATACTTAATGTAAGGGTCATTTTACCGGTGGCGTTTATACGGTGAGCGAAGCGTTCTAAGGCATTTAAAAATCCTTTATCAAGCGCTGGAGGTAATAAATTATATGCCATTTCACGCAATTCCTGAATCGACCCCTGAAGTAACTGCTTAATTTGTTCTAATGCCCCTTCCTCAGAAGCAAGCGGCGTTAAATTCTGCAGTAACAAGTTCAATAGCACCAATTGTTGTCCGATCCCATCGTGTAGCTCCCGTGCAATTTTCTTTTTTTCCCCTTCTTCCGCTTGAGCAATAATCTCATATTTACCTTGCTCAAAAAGTAGTTCATCTGTCTTGTCCACCACCAACGCGATATATGCTTCTTTATCCTCTGTTAACTGATTTAAGATGATTTGTGTAGATAATTCCTGCTGATGCAGTGTGCGTTGTTTGTACGACCCAATCCAACGTGGAGTAGGTTCATCTGTAGTTAAATTCTCCTCAGAAATAATAAACTCATTCAAGGATTTACCTACGATTTCATGGGCGTTTTCCGCATCAAACAAGGTGAGTGCGGCTTGATTACAAAATAATATTTCATACGTGCTCACCGACAATTTCAACATCGGAAGGGGCGAGTTATAAAAGAGGTCTTTATATTTTTTTTCTGATTCTGTGAGCTGAACTTGAAAGGTTCGGCGGAGCATTCCGTATTTAATAGTTTTATCTAGAACCCCCGCATTAATTTCATTTTTAAGCAAATAATCTTGAGCCCCTTTTGCAACAATTTCAAGTGAAAGTGCACGGTTATCCATTCCTGAAAGCACGATAATCGTTGCCCCATCAAAAATTGCCTGAATTCGTTCATAGGTGGCAATGCCTGAGGAATCACGTATGTTCAAATCCAAGAGAATAACGTCCGGGGTAAACTCTTCTTTGACCTCTAAGGCATCGGCTATGGCATCAATAGACACGATGTCATATGAACTATAACCCAAAAGAACTAAACGCTCTTGAAGCAGGCTTGCAAAAGACAAGTCATCTTCTACGATGAGTATGTTTACATTTTCCATTCCCCTAAATTCTGAATAAAGACACGATCTTTATCCGTAACTGCTTCTAAGTTATGAAGAAAATCATTTCGGTCATTCTCAGGAATACAGTCTACCGGGAAGGTAAGCTGGAGGGATTGCATGTAATCAAAAAACAGCGTTTGTTGAGACAGACTAATCTTACGCAATCCTGAAAAATAAAGTACAACAACTTCTCGGTCGGCTACAATAATTGCTTTTTTACTCAATCCTACTCCAAATCGAGGCAATCCGATCCATAAAAACAATAGATTGTCTAGGGCAGAGCACAACAGCACAGATGCACAGAGCACTGAATCTGAGGAAAGCACATAGAGGGCAGTGCCTACAGCGGCTAATATACCAGCTTCCAACACGGTATAAACCGTAATGCGTAATTTACGTTCTCCACTCACTTTAGTATGAAATACAAAGCGGTCAGTTTGACTCACGGTAAACAAAGCAACCCAGCGGCGAATGCTTCGATTCACGGTCAATACTGCCATTAGAATAGCAAAAAGACCAAACGCGTAATCTTTAAATGGGATATTTTCACCCGTTGTTCTTAGAAACTCCAGTGGAAAATCAAAACCAACAAAAATAGATAGCGCTAGGGTAGGGAAAAATATGACTAATAAAAAAGAATTGGTAAGTCTATTCATTGGGGAGTTGTTTCAACTTGGTCTTCAACTTCGAAACCTGTTGCTGCATGTCCTTTATTTTATTCTCTACCTCATTCCGTAAGGAATCTGCGCCTTTTGAACGCGCGAAAAAAGACAGGTTTGTTTCCATTCGGTTTGCTTCTTGCTCTATACGCTCAATCTGTTTTCGAATATCAAAGCGTTCCTTTTGAAGTAACTTATTACGTTCAGGCGATGCTTGAATACTATCTATTTTAGCATTAAAAGCCATGTCTTCTTTCTCTTTAGCGCTTAGTGCTAAGGAGCCATATTTAGCGTCTAATGCGCCTTTATATGCCGTATAAATTTCATCTTTTTTTGCAAGTGGCACTTGACCTAATTCTGAAAATTCAGCCGCCAAACTTCGCAACATTTTTAACGCCTCAGAACGGTCGGAAATCTCCAACTCATTAATTCTTTGCACGAGCGCTAATTTCAAGGTAAGGTTATGCTCTCGGTCTTTCTCGGCAGACTGGTTTGCTTCATCGCGCGCATTAAAGAAGGCGTCACAGGCACCTCTAAATTCGGCCCACAATTTATTCTCCACTTTACCTGTATTCCCAATGGTTTTCCATTCTTTTTGATATCCAATAATCTTCTGAGAAGAAGTCTTCCATTCGGTAGAATCTTTAAGTGCATTCACCGCATCTATTAATGCTTTTTTCTTTTCAATGAGCCCAGAATAGGCCTCGTGCTGTGCCTTACTGTATGATTTCTTCAGGTCGAAGAAACCGTCACAGGCCGCTCGAAATGCTTTCCAAACCACCTCGTTATCCTTTCTTGATCCTGGACCAATTTTTTTGTACGATTCCTGGACCGCTTTGAGTTGTTCCACCAGCTTATCCCAGTCCTTGTTGGTCTTCGCTTCGCCGGCTGAAGTGTGTAAACCAAGGATTTCATCCACCAAGGTGCGTTTTGCAGCGATATTCTGCACATACACCTGGAGTTGCGCCTCATAATGCACATTGATCTTATCGTAAATTTGACGAACGGTTTCCCAATATTTAGGTTTAATTAGTTCCCATTCTTCGTTTTGAACCGGGCCGATTTCTTCCCATTCATCCTGCAATACGCGTAACTGTTGTTCCACGGACTTAAGGTCTTCTTCCTCGTTTCGAAGTTGCTGCAGCTTGTGAAGGACCTTTTGTTTTAATTGTAAATTCCGCTTATAATCATGATCTTTTATCTCGCGATAAATGCGCATGGTATAAAAAAAGATTTCTAGTAATCGCGCATATTCTTTTTGAATTCCATCCCGCTGGTCTCTCGGAATATCTCCGATTTTCTTCCACGTTTCATGAATGTTCTTATACGATTGAAATGCCGAAGCAATGTGCTCTTCCGACTCAATGATGCGCTTCAACTCTTCAAGTAACCCCTTTTTTAATTTAAGATTTTCACGTTCTAAGGTGTCTTTCAAAGATATTTGCTGTTTACGCTGCTCTTGGATGGTTTTGTAACGAGTGATGAACTCGTTTTTAATATCGGTGAAGTCAATTGATTCTATCGGTTCACCTTTCTCTGCAGCATCAAGCGCAGCAATTTGTTGCACGCGCTCTGCTTCCATTAAATGATCCTCGAAATTAATCTTTACTTCGTTAATTTCTCTACCAATGGCGATTAAATCGTCTTGAGATTCAAAGGCATTAAGTTGTTCTAGTAAAAGGCGTAGTTGTTCCATACTCACACTAATTCAAATTGGGAAAGGGAATAGAATGCTTTAATGCGATCATCAAGTTCATTCTTCGTTAATTCTTCCAAGCGTTGTGTACCAAACTTCTCAACACAAAAAGAAGCCAGGGCCGAGCCGATGATCACCGCTTTTTTTATGGATTCAAAGCTAAGCTCCTCTTGTGTAGAAAGATATCCCATCAAGCCTCCGGCAAAGGTATCCCCTGCTCCAGTTGGGTCAAATACTTCCTCAAGAGGCAATGCCGGCGCGAAAAACACTTCATCCGCACTAAATAACAAGGCACCGTGTTCTCCCTTTTTTATGATTACCAAACGAGGACCTAGGTCCATAATGCGTTTGGCCGCTGTTTTCAGTGCGTATTCCCCTGTTAATTGACGTGCTTCTTCATCGTTCACTATCAATAGATCCACTAATTTAAGGGTTTTATGAAGTTCGTCTAATGCGATATCCATCCAAAAATTCATGGTATCCATCGCAATTAATTTAGGCCGAACCTCCATTTGTTCAACCACCTTTCGTTGTACATCCGGACTCAAATTTCCCAACATTAAAAAGGGTGCATTTCTGTACTCCATGGGAACAACGGGGTCAAAGGTTCCGAGCACATTTAGTTCTGTCACCAAGGTGTCACGACTATTCATGTCGTTGTGATATTTGCCTGCCCAGAAAAATGTTTTTCCACCCTCAGGTATTTGAATGCCACGAATATCAATTCCCCTGTTGACCATAGCGTCAAGAACATCCGAAGGGAAGTCTTCACCAACCACAGAAACTAAGGCTTGATTTCTATTAAAAAACGAAGCGGCAAGGGATATATATGTCCCTGCACCTCCTACAATTTTATCCGATTTTCCGAACGGAGTTTCAATGGCGTCAAAGGCCACACTTCCCACTGTTAATAATTGCATTGCTAATCTTTTTACAAAGATAGGAAAGCAAAGTGGGAATGGGAATAGGAAAGTCTTAAATTATAAATCAAATTTAATCCCTTGTGCTAGGGGCAAACTATCCGAATAATTAATGGTGTTAGTTTGTCTTCGCATATATATTTTCCATGAATCAGAACCCGACTCTCTTCCTCCACCCGTTTCTTTTTCTCCCCCAAAAGCACCGCCGATTTCAGCACCCGAAGTTCCAATGTTCACGTTAGCAATACCACAATCCGAACCGGCTTGCGATAAAAAGGCTTCTGCTTCTTTCAAATCATTAGACATAATCGCAGAAGACAAGCCCTGAGGAACCCCATTTTGTAGGGCAATCGCTTGGTGTATATCGCCGCTGTATTTCATTACATACAAGATCGGAGCAAAGGTCTCATGCTGTACAATCTCAAAATGATTTTCTGCTTCAATAATGCACGGTTTTACATAACATCCCGTTTCATAGCCTGGCCCGGATAGCACGCCTCCTTCAACTAATACCTTACCCCCTTCTTGAATCGCCTTTGAAATGGCTGCTTCATATGCCGCAACAGCTGCTGTATCAATTAAGGGCCCAACGTGGTTTGCTTGATCCAAGGGATTGCCAATCTTTAATTGCCCGTATGCGTTTTTCAATGCTTCTTTTACTTTTTCGTAAACCGACTCATGAACAATCAGCCTCCGCGTTGAGGTACAGCGCTGACCTGCGGTTCCTACCGCGCCAAATACTGCACCAGGAACCACCATTTTCAAATCTGCTGTTGGCGTAATGATAATGGCATTGTTTCCTCCTAACTCCAATAAAGAACGTCCTAACCTAGCACCTACGGCTGCGCCTACGGATTTACCCATACGTGTAGAACCTGTAGCTGAAACTAAAGGAACGCGTACATCTTCGGCCATAAGCTTTCCAATTTCCGGACCACCAATCACTAAGCAAGAAACTCCATCCGGAACATTATTCAATGTGAAAACCTGGTTGGCGATGTATTGACAAGCCAAAGCAGTAATTGGTGTTTTTTCAGACGGTTTCCACACACAAACGTCACCACAAACCCAAGCTAAAGCGGAATTCCAACACCAAACGGCTACTGGAAAATTAAAAGCGGAAATTATTCCTACCGCTCCTAAGGGGTGGTATTGCTCATACATCCGATGGCCGGGGCGTTCCGAATGCATGGTAAGTCCATATAATTGCCGCGATAAGCCAACCGCAAAATCACAGATATCAATCATTTCTTGAACTTCTCCAAGTCCCTCTTGTAAGGACTTTCCCATTTCATAAGAAACTAGAATTCCTAAAGCCTCTTTGTGAACGCGTAATTGATCTCCTAATTGACGTACAATTTCTCCTCGTTTCGGCGCGGGCACCAAACGCCAAGACGTAAAGGCATCCTGCGATTTTCGAATAATGCGGTCGTATTCCGCCGGAGTTACGGGAGTTACTGAGGCTATCGTTGCACCATCTACTGGAGAAACAGAAACAATGGTGTTCGCATCAGAACCCAAGGATTCTGAGCCAATATACCCACCTGGGTTTTTCGCGTTAATGTTAAACTGCGCTAAAATTTCGTGTATTTGCATGAATATAATTTTTTTACAAAGATAGTGGAGTAGCTTAGATAAGTAATCAACCTAAATTATAAAGCAAAAAAAAACCGCCGAAGCGGTTTAAAACGTTACTATGCTTCTTCATCATCCTCAGGATCAACATCAGAACCTTTAACAGCTCCTCTCGCCATTTTCACAGATACCACCACGGCATTCGCGGGGTCTAATATTTTAACGCCGGGAATCTCAATGTTTGAAACACGGAAAGAGTGTCCGATACGCATTGGAGAGATGTCAATTTTAATTTCTTCAGGAAGTGCCGAAGGCAATCCTTGACATT
>CANHHA010000031.1 GCA_947460825.1 Flavobacteriales bacterium | reverse complement strand
CCCTATGATAGCAACAATTATTACGCAAATACTGGGCGCACTCGCAGTTGCTTCTGCCATGATGGTAGTGCTCAGTAAACACCCTGTTCGCAGTGTGCTCTATTTAGTAGTTACCTTCTTTTTCATTTCAGGACTTTACATCATGATGAATGCGCAGTTCCTAGCGATTGTGAATATTATCGTTTATGCAGGGGCAATTATGGTGCTTTTCCTCTTTGTTCTGATGCTATTGAACCTGAATAAAGATGCGGAACCCAAAACACCATCGATCATTTGGATCATCTCTACCGTAGCAGGTGGCTTATTTTTTCTAGTACTTATTGCCGCGCTAAAAGACATTGTGCTTGTTAGTCAGAAAGATGATTTTGCACCGGTCTCAAATATTGGATTAGTTGAAAACCTTGGAAACACCTTATTTACAAAATTTATCGTTCCGTTTGAAGTGACAAGCATCCTGTTCATTTCAGCGATGGTTGGAGCCATCTTACTTGCGAAACGAGATAAACAAACAATTGATTAATATGGGAACTTCAGCAACTGTTAATATTGACTTCTTTGTTATCTTGGCTACTCTGCTCTTCGTTATTGGTGCATTCGGCGTAATGATTCGAAGAAACATGATCGTATTATTAATGTGCATCGAACTTATGTTGAATGCCGTTAACCTCCTCTTTGTTTCTTTTTCAACCTATTATGGCAATGCGGATGCACAAATTTTTGTTTTCTTCATCATTGTTGTTGCAGCCGCAGAGGCAACGGTTGGACTCTCCATTCTTATACTTGCGTATCGCCATTTACGAACTATAGATGTGAGTTTATTTAATAAGTTAAACGGATAATCATGACGATATCAACACTCTTAATCATATTACTTTGCCTGCCTTTATGTGGCGCAATCATCAATGGATTATTCGGTAAGCATCTTCCTAAATCAATCTCCGGAGGTATTGGAACCGCAGTGATTGCCTTATCATTTTTAATCATCCTTAGTTTCTTTAATCAAATCAACGAACCGGTTAAAGTGACCTTATTCCGACTGATTCACTTAGACAGTTTCGATATTCAAGCGAGCTTCTTAATCGACCAGCTTTCGATATGGATGGCCTTAATCATTACGGGTATTGGAACACTAATCCATATTTTTTCTATGGGATACATGTCTCACGATGAAGGGTATTATAAGTTTTTTACTTACTTGAACTTATTTATTTTCGCCATGCTATTGCTCGTGTTGGGAAGCAATTATTTCATTTTATTCTTTGGATGGGAAGGGGTTGGTATTTGTTCATTCCTACTCATTGGCTTTCATTACAGCGACCCTGAAAAAGGAATTGCCAACAGTCTTGCTGCACGCAAAGCATTCGTAATGAATCGCATTGGAGATGCCGGACTTGTGTTTGCCCTGTTTTTGATCCTAAATACGTTTCATACCCTCGAATTTGATGCCATTTCAACTATGGTACAGATGGGAGGCGTTGATGGGATTTCTTTAAACAGCGTTTTAATTGTCGCTATCACCTTGTGTTTGTTCTTGGCCGCCACGGGAAAAAGTGCTCAAATCCCGCTTTTTACTTGGCTTCCGGATGCCATGGCCGGACCAACCCCGGTATCGGCATTAATCCATGCCGCGACTATGGTTACCGCCGGTATTTACATGGTGACACGTTCCAATTTCTTATTTGAGTTGGCGCCCTATGCCAAAGAGGTGATGTTATACATTGGAATTGCAACCTCCTTGGTGGCAGCCTTCATGGCCCTGCGTCAAAACGACATTAAAAAAGTATTAGCCTATTCAACGGTATCTCAATTGGGATTAATGGTGGTAGCCCTAGGCTTGGGCGCTTATACCGTTGCTATTTTTCACGTGACCACACACGCGTTCTTCAAGGCCTTATTATTCCTCGGTTCGGGAAGTGTTATTCACGGAATGTCCGATGAGCAAGACATTCGAAAGATGGGAGGCTTGCGAAAGATTATGCCCGTCACGCACCTTACGTTTCTAATTGGTACCTTGGCAATCTCCGGATTCCCCCTCCTGTCTGGATTCTATTCTAAAGATGAAATCATCGGACATTTATTCGTCGAAAGCCCTGTACTGTATGGAGTCATTATGTTCTCTGTGGTCTTGACCGCAATTTACATGTTCAGGTTGTATTTCCTGACCTTTCATGGAACCTTTAGGGGAACCTCACATCAAAAGGAGCATGCCCATGAGAGTCCACTGTCCATGACCTTCCCTCTGATTGTTTTGGCGATTTTATCGGTCCTCGGTGGGTTACTAAATCTTCCGGGCTTATTCATTCACGATGGTGCACATTGGTTGAACCATTATTTAGCTGGAGCACCAGGGCTTGGTTTAATTGAACACCCCGAAGCGGCTATAAATACCACCCTTATGTTGATGGGTGTAGCGTCGGCAGTAAGCATTGGTGTATTGATTTGGGCATACCTGGAATATGTTAAGAAAGGAACCTTGGCCAAATCGGACCAAGAAATGTCAGGATGGGAGCGTTTATCCGCAATGAAATTATTTTGGGATGAGGCCTATCACTTCTTATTTACCAGACCAGCTGAATGGCTCGGAGAAAAACTTAATCATGTGGTAGAACTTAAGGTACTCAATGCAGGAGTTTTTGGATTGGCAACACTGACTGAAAAAGCCGGATCACAGGTTCGAAAACTTCAAAATGGACTCTTATCTAGTTATTTGTTTTGGATGTTACTTGGCCTTATTATGCTCATCGTGTCTTACCTCATAAATACAATACATTGGAACTAGTATTAATCCCCCTAATTGTAGGACTTCTTTCATTTTTTATCCCGAGTAAATGGGTAAAGAATAGCAGTCTTTTATTTGCGCTATTATCCCTGATTTTTGTGCTACAACGCTTGTTTACCTATGACCCTAGGTATATAGAGTATATTTTTAATACCGGAAAAGTGTACAAGTTAGGCCTTACCTTCGAGATGGGATATGATGGCCTTGGCATTGTCATGTTGGCCTTAAGTAATCTGGTTATTTTTCTAGTTGCTTTAGCAAATTACAACAATAACGAGGCAAATTCACCTCGATTCGCTGGACTCATGTTCTTGATGCAATTCGGATTGAATGGTTTATTCGCAGCGCAAGACGCAGTAATGTTTTATATCTTCTGGGAATTCACTCTGATTCCGGTATTTCTTCTATTGTATTGGTTTGGTGCACCTAATAATCAACGAACGCTGCTTAAATTCTTCTTGTATACGCTCTTTGGTTCCTTATTTATGTTGCTATCTATATTGGCCATTGGAGTATACAGCACCTCTTACTCCTACGAGGCGATTCAATATACAGCCATTCCAGCGAAATATGCCTGTTGGATCTTTTCAGGCTTTTTGATCGCATTTGCAGTAAAAATCCCCATATTCCCATTCCATACTTGGCAACCCAACACCTATGCTTCCGCACCGATTGCCGGAACCATGCTTTTGTCGGCAATTATGTTAAAAATGGCCTTATTTGGAATGATCAAATGGATGATTGGTTTAAATTTCGTAGCCCTTTCAGATTGGCAATGGCCCGTGCTTATTTTGGGAGTAATCGGAATTCTTTACGGCGCCTTCATTGCTATGCGTGAACAACATTTGAGAAAAGTATTCGCTTTTGCCTCAATCAGCCACCTCGGACTAATTGTCGCTGGAATCATGGTGTTCACCGTAGATTCGTTGCAGGGGAGTATACTACAGATGATCAATCACAGCCTAGTGGCTATTGGCCTATTCTTAGCGGCCGGAATCATTGAACAACGCTTAGGCACCTCTAACTTAAGCGAAATGGGAGGCATCGCCAAATTAGCGCCGAAATTTGGGTTTTGGTTCGGGGTCATGATGTTTATTTCCTTATCTGTGCCCATGACGGCAGGATTTATAGGGGAATTCTTACTCATCAAATCGGTATTCGAATTTAATGTATGGATGGGGATATTGGCTGCATTAACCCTTGTTATTGGAGCGGTATATATGATTCGAGCCTATCAAATGAGCAGCATGGGTGCCCCTAAAATTACTGCATTTAAAGACCTCATGTGGAATGAAATTTCAGTGTTTGCACTCATCACTGTGCTCGCTATCACCCTTGGATTATATCCTGATTTTATTTTTTCAATTGTTAAACCAAGTATCAATCATCTGCTAGAAGCAGCCGCTGATACCCAACTTATAATCAAATAATGGATGCGTTATTGGTAATTTTCATTACGGGTTTAATTTCCCTATTTATTGGGATGATGAAAAAACCTGGCCTTGCGCTGAGCGTAAACCTGATTGGGTTAAGCACTGCGTTCCTTTTGATATGGAATCACACAAATTACATTTCCCCCTTAAAGAGCTACTCGGGTGCTTTAGTGTTTAATGGACCCCAACTTTATTTAAGCTTATTGGCCGTCTTACTCACTGCATTAGTACTCGTTGGCGGCTATGCGATGCAGTCAAAAGACAAAGAGCATTATGCAGACATTACCTCCTTGATGATGTTTTCATTAACCGGAGCAATTTGCTTGATTGGTTTCAAAGACTTTTTTATGTTTTTTATCGGATTAGAGATTTTATCGATTCCCGTATATGTATTAGTGGGGAGTAGAAAATCAAGTCCACTCGCTTCTGAAGCTGCCCTTAAATATTTCTTTACCGGGTCCTTCGCAACCGCTATATTGTTGTTCGGAATTGGCCTAGTATTCGGTGCCACGGGAAGTTTCAATTTAAATGAAATCGGCTTTGCGGTTATGAGCGGATTGTATACACCCGCCCTAATGATTGCTGGGGTTTTACTCATTATCGCCTCACTTTTATTTAAAGTCGGAGCCGTTCCTTTTCACTTTTGGAATGCCGACGTATACGAGGGAAGCACAAAATCTGTTACCGCATTTATGTCCACCGTAGTAAAAATAGCGGGGTTTATTGCGATATTCAAATTAATGAAAACAACGTTTGGGAATTTGAGTGATCATTGGATGTACTTTATGTATACCGTGATTATTGCAACCCTATTTATTGGATATCTCTCCGGACTTAAGCAAACTTCCCTAAAACGTTTAATGGCCTATTCCGGAATAAGTAATACGGGAATCGGACTCCTAGCTCTCATGAATGGCACAGAAACTGGAGAGCGTAGTTTGGTAATTTTTCTCATCGGATATGGTGCAAGTTCATTGATTTTACTCTTTGTTTCCCAACTTATCAGTGAAGAAAACGATGATATCTCATCCTTCCAAGGCATAGGATACAAAAATCCCTTTTTGGGAGTAGCTTTACTCGTTGCCCTACTCTCTTTAAGCGGTATTCCACCGTTCACTGGATTTTTTGGGAAATTTTTACTAATAAAAGATGTCATTGAATTTCATCCGATATTGAGCATTGCCGCGGTGATTAGCTCTGTGATTGGCGCATACATTTATTTACGCTTAATACTCTCCATCTTTAGTAAAGAAAATACAGCTCCTAAAGTTGCACTGGACTGGAAGATTATAAGTGTTATTTGTATCTGCCTTGCATTATTAACCGCGGGCTGGATGTTAATTCTATAATAACTAATTAACCCTGATACACAGGGATTTTGGTCGATTTTTTGATAAATTTTAGCAGCTACATTAACCCTGTGTTTCGTTTTTTTTAATTATATTTGGGCTCAAATAATTTTGACTCAATGAAGCAAAACGAAAAATATTTCTTTAAAACCTTATTCGTTGGGGTTTTATTTTTAAGCCCGTTTTTAGCACTAGCCCAACCGAGCGCATCCAATGATAATACTTCTGGAAATGAAGACCAACCCATTTCTATTGCAGCAATTCAAAGCAATGATTTAGCCAATGTCGGGTCTTTGGTATTGTCTTCAATTGACTTAAACACGGCATTGCTTGGCTTACAATCTACGTTTACCAGTGCAAACGGACAATGGTCGGTTGATTATTTCACCGGGAATGTCTTGTTTATTCCTAACCTTCATTTTAATGGGACAGAAACCATTACTTATACGATTAATAACAGCCTCGGGCTGACGTCAAATGCGGCAACTATTTCAGTGAATTTAACGGCAATCAATGATGCACCAGTTACAAACAGTAATTACCTTTCAATTACCGAAGATGCGGGGTTGCAATCTGGTAACTTATTAGCCAATGGTGATTATGACATTGAAAATACCACACTTAGCTGTACCATTCTTCCCCTTGTGAATGCCACTAACGGGGTGTTTACTATAGCGGCCAACGGTTCGTTTACGTACACACCGAATGCAAATTATTTTGGGACAGACATGGTTGTGATTAGCGTATGCGACAACGGTAGTCCCTTGCCGATTGCTTGCTCAGCGGACACGCTTTTTATTGATGTAACGCCGATTAACGATGCGCCGTCATTGAATAACGATAACTATACGGTTGATGAGAATTCTATCAACATATTAAACCAACTTGCCAACGATAATGACATCGACAACCCGATGTTGTTGAGTACCGTTCAAGTTTTGTTTGGTCCAGTGCATGGTTCAGCTACGATACTAAATGGACAAGTGGTTTACGCCCCTACCATTGGCTTTAACGGACAAGACTCGATTTATTATCAAGTTTGTGACTCTGCAGCACCTTTAGTAAGCGCCTGTTCACAAGCTTGGATCCATATTACCGTGAGCCCATGTGCCCTAAATCCCGCAGCAGACTGCGATGGTGACGGTGTAACCAATGCATTAGAATTAACAGATAATACAGATCCTAATGATCCGTGCGATTATGTAATTGCAAGTCAAACCTTAACGTATGGCCCAGTTTGGGTAAATGCAGATTGTGATGGTGACGGATACACAAACGGTGTTGAATTTGGGATGGGATACGCTTTGGATGATGATTGTTCTTTTCCTTTTATCGCCCAAAACGCTACCGCAAATGTTGCATGGAATGCCTTGGACTGTGATGGTGACGGAGTTACGAACGGAGATGAAATTCAATCTGGAACAAATGGAATGGATCCTTGCTCATTATATGCTATTAGTATGACCCTAACACCAAGCAACGCTTGGTTGGCAGATGATTGTGACGGTGACGGAGTTACCAATGGTGATGAAATAACAGACAATACAAACCCTACCAACCCATGTTCATTAAACCCTGCGAGTGTTGTTACTGCAAGCATCGACAGTTTGTGGTATTTTCTTGATTGCGATGGTGATGGTGTCCAAAATGCAGACGAATTAGAAGACAGTACCTATTACTTAGATGTTTGTAATTACATTGCTTCTAGCATTACGATGCCACAAACTTCGGTTTGGATGAATGAAGATTGTGACGGTGATGGTGTATTAAACGCCACTGAGCTGACCGATGGAACGGACCCACAGAATGGGTGCGAGTACCTAGCTTCTAGTCAAACTATTCCTACAAGCGCCGCATGGAATGCTTGGGATTGTGATGAGGATGGAGTTACCAATGCTACCGAGGTGACAGATAACACCGAAGTGACCAATCCATGCAGCTTCCTAACAGCTAGTATCACGTTACCAATTGGTGCAACATTCAATAACGCAGATTGCGATGGAGATGGTCTTACCAACGTTTATGAAGCCTCAATAACAACTGATGCGTTTAATCCAGACACTGACGGTGACGGGGTTAACGACGGGACCGAAGTAAATCAAGGAAGCGACCCTTTAGATCCTTGTGATCCCTCCCCAACACTGGCTTCATGTTTTACTGCATTAATTATCCCAGAAGGAATCTCACCGAACGGTGATGGTAAAAATGATAATTGGACCATTACAGGGGCTGATTACTACGAAAACAATCACCTGAAAATCTACAATCGTTTTGGTACGGAAGTATACCACAAAGAGAAGTATATCAACGAATTCGTAGGAAAAGCAAATGTTTCCACGCTTGGAGGCGAAGTACTACCTGATGGAACTTATTTCTTCGTTTTTGATAAATTCAACAATGGCGAAGACGTTGAAACTGGATATTTATACATCAAGAACTAAGGTTTACAATACAGGAAAAGTTATGAAAAAAATAATCATACTCGCTGCATTAGTCATTTCCAATTTGGTCAATGCTCAGCAAGATCCACAATTTACGCAGTACTTTGATAATTTCTTGCATGTTAATCCCGCTTATGCCGGAAGTTCAGGCATGTTAAGTGCAACCGCGATCCACCGTGAACAATGGGTTGGATTTGATGGTGCGCCACGCTCAACCACATTAAGTGTACACACCCCCTTAAATTATCGTTCGGTTGGTTTAGGCTTAACCGCTGTAAACGATATGATCGGACCTATTCGTCAGACGGCGGTTTATGCTGATTTTTCTTACACCTTCAAATTGGGGAAAACTTCGCGTTTAGCCTTGGGGTTGAAAGGCGGTGTGAATATGTTGAATGTAGACAAAATAGATCAAAATGTTCAAGCAGATGATCCTGCATTCGCGAATGTGCAAAATCAACTTAATCCTAACGTAGGTTTTGGTGTGTATTATCACGACGAACATTTTTTCTTAGGCCTAAGCTCACCTCGATTGATGGAAAGCACAAACTCAACTACCTATCGTGAACAACGTCATTATTTTGGAATCGTTGGAGGTATTTTTCCTGTAAGCGCGAAATGGAAACTTCGTCCAAGTGTTCAAGTGAAAGCTACCATGGGTGCACCTATGAGTATGGATATTTCACTTGCTGGAATTTTTAATGACAAACTTTGGATTGGCGCGATGAACCGTTGGAATGCAGCTGCAGGAGGTTTTGTTCAATATCAAATTACGCGACAATTTAGATTAGGACTTGCCAGTGAATATGGCATGACACCTATTAGAAATTATAATAATGGAACCTTTGAAGTCCTTATGTCCTACGACTTCAACTACAAGAAGACTGACGTTAAATCCCCAAGATACTTTTAAGCTTTGTAACCATGGTTAAACAACTAACACTTTTATTCTCATTTTTCCTTGTAACAATTGCGTTTTCTCAAGGAAATAATCCGTATTTCACCTTAACACCAGCAAAGTTCAATGCCGACGATGCAGAGATTGGCGTGTACAAAAATGCAGGCAACAATGCCTTGATTTTAGTTTCCAGCAAAGAATGGGGAATCGTGAAGCGTGTAAATGGAAATGACCAACATTTCTTTAACTACTTTACCGTTGATGCCAAATCAAATAAAGTGGGCAAATTTCAACGCAAATCGAATAGTAAATTCAATGAAGGTCCACTATGTTTCACCCCTAACGGAAATCGGGTATTTTTTACCAGAAATTCCAAAAAGAAAAGTGCCTCTACTCAGAAAAGAGAACTCATGTTATTTTCCGCAGAAGTTAGTGCTAAAGGTAAATGGAGTAATATCACACCGTGCAACATCAACAATAAAGGGTACTCTGTTGGTCATCCAGCAGTTTCAAAAGATGGGGATTATCTTGTATTTGCATCCGAAGCACCGGGCGGACAAGGCGGAACAGACCTTTATGTTGCATCGTTAGATGCTAATGGTACTATTGGAGAACCCATGAATCTGGGTACAAAAGTTAACACCTCTGGGAATGAATTCTTCCCATGGTTTAGCCCTGAGGGACAATTATTCTTCGCTTCTAATGGATTGAAAGGAATGGGTGGATATGATCTCTTTGTAACGGAATTGAAAAATGGAAAAGATGTATTCAACCCAATGAATCTAGAGGCGCCCATTAACAGTTCATCCGATGACATTGCTATCGTTTATCACGAAGACATGAAAGGCTACATGAGCTCAAATCGAGAAAAAAACAACGATAACATCTACAACTTTACGCAACTGCGTCCAATTGTATTTAAAGTTATAATGACAGGAACTGTTACAGACCTAAACACGAATGATACCTTGCGTGAGGCTACCTTAAATATCAAAAACCCAAAAGGTGACATCGTTGCTACCCTAGTTACAGATGCGAAAGGTGGATACAATGTGAATCTCGAGCCGGATCAAACGTACACGGTAGAGGTTCAGAAAGAAAACCACAAAAACGAACAGTTCAATCTAAATACTGATTTTAATACACCTAAGGTAAAACAAAATGTAGCCCTTGAAAATCGACCAAATGTTACCTACACCGGTATTGTAACCGACACCAAAACTAAAAACACACTTCAAGGCGTTAAAGTTACCTTGAAAGACTTAAGCTCTGGAAAGGAAGTATTAATCACAAACTCCGACGTTACTGGTAGCTTTACTAAGGCTTTTCAAGATTTAAAATATGGTAAAGAACAACGCTTTGAGATTAAACTAGAGAAGAAGGATTATGCCACGAAGTTGATTGATTTTAGCTACACGCCTACGCAAACTGGTACTGTAAGTATTAATGATTTGATTGATTTAAGTATTGGTAAAGTAGAAGTTGGTGTTGACCTTTCTAAACTTATGCAATTAGGTGATATTTATTTTGATTACGGAAAGTTCGATATTCGGGAAGACGCCGCTATTCAATTGGATAAAATTGTTAGCATCATGAATGAATATCCAAGTATGATTATTGAACTGGGATCCCATACCGATTGCCGTGGTGCTAAGGATGCGAACAAAAAGCTATCAGATAATCGTGCGAAGGCATCCGCTGATTACATTCGTACCCGAATTACCACCCCCACTCGTATCTCAGGTATTGGTTATGGAGAAGCTAAACTAAAAGTAAATTGCCCGTGCGAAGGCAAAGTAGTTTCACCTTGTCCGGAAGAAGAACATGCGAAAAACAGACGAACTGAATTTATCGTGAAAAAAGTAAAATAATCACGTAGGACTGAAAATCATAAGCACCTTTCGAGGTGCTTTTTTTGTGCCTATATTATCCATAGATATTCTTCGGATTGCTTACCTTTAACCATGCGTTATTGGATTCCCTTTTTATGCTTGTTTTTATTCTCTTGTACAAAGGAGGTCACCATTGATATTCCAGTTGAAGAAGCTAAACTCGTCGTCGACGCACGAATAGAAACCAATGGCGCTCCAATTGTACTTTTGATGCAATCGCAATATTTATATAATCCAACGGATTTAGCGGCCTACTTTTCATCGAATATTACGAGCGCTACGGTTACGGTTACCACCGGAAATAACTCCTTCCCCCTGACCTTATTTTCACCCAGTGAATTGCCGCTAGAAAGCCAAATCACGCTCGCTGAAATGTTGAATCTCGAATTAAATGCACTTTCATTCTTTCCAATAAAAGTATATTCTACACTTGACCCGATATGTAAAGGAGAAATTGGGAAATCGTATACCTTAGGAATTACATACGATGGAGATCAATACAACGCGACCACATCGATCCTAGCTCCTGTACCGTTAACGTCACTTTCTTGGATAGCAGACCAAGAGAATAACACATTCGGACTTTGCTTGGCTGTCCTTTCAGATCCGATTTCACAAATAAATGCCTATCGCTGGGAATCTAAAATTATCACTTCGGTTAATGGACAACCGAAAGATTATCGGTTCAGACATGGCGGTTCTTCCTATTTTAGTGATGAATTTTTCAATGGCTTAACGATAGATTTTGATACCCGGTATCCCGAAAAAGATACTACCTACCCTTCCGGATTCAAACGTCATTTCAAATATGGGGATAGTGTGGTCATTAGATTTTCTAACATTGAAATCCCTGTCTATAACTATTTTGATAAAATGAGATCTCAGATGGAAAGTAATGGCAGTCCATTCTCTTCACCCGTGCTTATACCGAGTAATATTAGCAACGGAGCCTTAGGTGTGTGGGCTGGTTATTCTGCTTGGTATGATACCTTAGTTTGTATCCCCTAATTCTGCCTATGAACGAAAAAACACAGCAGCAAATTAGAACCATAATTCTAGAAGTTCGTGGAATTTACGAAAGTTATAGGAGTAAAAATACCTGGACAACGCATCAAGACATTATCGGATTAGGAATATTAATAAGTTGCCAAGCCTTACTTATTGGCGTTGGATACGCATGGTTAATCGGGTTCTGTCCAACGTGGTTAACCATAGTTTCAATTGCATTGATAACCTCCATCTTACATGAATTAGAACACGATTTAATCCATGACCTTTACTTTAAGCGTATTCCTTTCCTATATCATTGGATGATGTTGGGTGTTTATATATTTCGCCCAATTAGCTTAAATCCCTGGATACGAAAACACTGGCATCATTTCCACCATCAACATTCAGGAATGGCTTTCGATATAGAAGAACGCGGAATAACCAACGGAGATCGCCTTTCGTTACTCCGATTACTTGTCTTACCCGACTTATTGTTATCCGGAATCATAAGAATTCCAAGGCTAAGAAAAGAAATTATCATAGAATATAACAAAGGAAATTTAAGTAAAAGCGACATGCGCTTAATCATTCGTACCGTTTTACTTGGATTACTACCCTTTGGAGTACCCCTAACGATACTATGGTATGCCTTTGTAGTGATTCACCTATTTCATGGGGTTGGCTATCCCCTAGCTCAATTCGACGGGTTGTTGCAGTGGATTGAACCACTTATGATACTTCTCGTTATTCCTAATTTAATTCGGCAATTCGCCTTGCATTTTGTTTCATCCAATATGCATTACATGGGAGATGTTGAAGCGGGTAACGTTATTCAACAAGTACAAGTATTCACCCCTTGGTGGAGTGCGCCCTTACAATGGTTTTGCTTCTTTTTTGGCGCTACGCACGCCATTCATCACTTTGTAGTAAATGAACCTTTCTACCTCAGACAACTTACGAGAAAAGCAGCGCAGGAAGTTTTACTAGAAAACGGAATTCGATTAAACGATGTTAAAAGCCTCAGGTTTTCTAATCGATACCACCACACTAATAATTATTAGACATACTCCGTATATAGAAAACGGAGTTGGTATTATCACCTGAAAATCCTTCCTTAGGTTTGTGTTTTAAATCAGTAAACATGAAAGAAAAGAAGGAAAAAACAGTAACCCTTTACAACCCGCACTTTATCGAATTTGGTGAAACGCTTCGGATAAATAAAATTGAATTTTCCGAACAAACGCGGATCGAGTTCTTTTACAAGCCCCCAAGTCATTATCACAAAGGTGGATGGATACAAATTGATGTTGACACCTTTATTACGCCCGACGGTGGCAAAACAAAATTGAAACTCATTGAATCGGTTGATATTCCAATCGCTCCCGAAAAACATTATTTCACTGAAGCGAACACAACACATATCTTTTGGTTAATTTTTCCGAAAATAAGTCCAAAGGTTAAAACACTTGATGTGGTTGAGCGCAATGAACCGGGTACCTATTTTAATTTCTTTCAGCTTGACCTCACGCGCTGGGGGACGAGTCAAATAAAACTGACTGAGGTAGCTGAATTTAACATGAATTTTAAGGAACTACAACAGCTTCACATTAAGGTACTTCAATTAAAAATCGATACGCTGAACCTAAATGAACGAAAAGACCAGAGCATCAAAAACCAAGCGTACGAAAAAGCGGTTGAGCTGAGAGATGAAGGTCGAACCTTAGCAGGTCAACTGCACGAAATTAAGCAACAACTTTTGGATTGGTATGGCTCCCTTGACCGAACCCCGGAACAATTCAGATCACTACATATAATTCAACGCATCCTCTTCGAATTCCATGATAGCGAGGAAGAATTCACCGAAAATTACGTGATTGAATTGGGCGCGCAACGCAAACGATTAATTAATCAACTGCTCCGATGTCATCCGGAACGGGATGTAGAAAAATTACTTGCCTTTCATCAACAAATTAAAGCAATAGACGATTTTATCGAACAGTTGCAGCAATCAAAGCGCCGGTGAATTTAAAAAGCCGATACCATCGGCTTTTTTTGATTTACAAGGTTGCAAAGAAGCGGAAAAAGTCTGAATTCATTGGAACATTTGCAGTGAATATTAACCTAAAACACAAACAGCTTATGCAAAGAAAACAGACCATTTCCACCTTCTACACAGACAAGCAAGTATGCTTTGATTCCATTCGAGAGCGATCCTATTCGCAATCCCCGTTAAAACCTTACCTACTCATGCAAAAAATCGAACGCAGTGAACTGCAATCCAATTTCGAAGTGCACTCCGATTTTCCACCGTTTAAACAAGAAGAATTTTTGCTGGCACATACGGAAGAATACGTATCCAATTTCTTTAATAAAACCGGGAATTACCGATCGAATGGCATCCCATGGTCTGAGAATTTAGCGACAAGCGTAACCTATACCAACAGTGCCATCTATCACGCCATCAATCACAGCCTCGAACATCCCCACCAATTATGCTTTGCACCCGTTTCGGGAATGCACCATGCACGACCCGATTCAGGTCAAGGTTTCTGTACCTTTTCAGGGCAAGTCATCGCCTCCTTGAAACTTTACCATGAACTCGGAGTTTCAGGTGCTTGGCTAGATTTAGATGGTCACTTTGGAAATAGCATAGAAGATTCAAGAGGTTTTGATCCGCGCATCAACAAGGCCATTCCATGGGATTGCAACGTAAATCCCATCGGATATAATGAAGAATATCTTCAAGACTTTAAATTCAAACTCGAACGGGTGAAACGTCGAATTTTGGAAGGTAAGGTCCATTACGTAGTCTTTGCCCATGGAGCAGACAGTCATATAGATGATGACCTTGGTGGACAGTGCGATACAGTCCATTGGTTAGCCTGTGCTGAACTCTTTAGCACCTGGGTGAATGAGGTTTCGCTCGAAATAGGCAAGCCCCTTCCCGTAACCTTAGCCCTTTTCGGTGGATACCGAAAAGATGATTATAACATCGTGCTAGACCTTCATCTCGCCTCCGTTGAACGCTGTAGATCGATCATGTGTGAGGCAAACGAAGCGCAAGCGGCTTAATATATATTTTTTTAAAATACTACATGTAACTTTTTATCGTTTCAGATGTCTCATTAAAAAAACTATCAATGAAAAAAACGTTTATTTTTATTGGATTCCTTGGGGCATCCATCTCCGTATTTAGCCAAATAAAACTCACGCAAATCCACCTATCCAGTGGTTCCTACCGACAATTTGGTTTCACCCCGTCAAACATTACTGACTTTGCTCCGTTGGCGCCAGGTTCTTCTATTTTAATGAAGGATTTCAGTAACTACGAAGGGGAAATGGGATACTACAACTTTATTTATCCGTTCAATATGGGGATGCAGAACAATTCATCCTTCCAATCCCTACAAGTAGGGTTATCGCTACCTAAATGCCAAGGAACCTTGCGATTGGGAATATCCAATTTCTCCAATCAATTGATGAGTGCATATGGGTCGTATTACGAAACACATGTAGTGGACACCTTAATTTCATCACAAAACGGAAGCATGACCTTTGTAGATTCAACGGTTAGCAGAAATGTATATGGAAATTACACCAACCAACAAATTCGCATAGAAGCGGCCTATGTTTGGGAAATGAATGCCGGAGAACGCTGGGCATTTTCTGCCGGCGCAGGAATGTCATTTGGTTTATCTTATCAATCCAGAACCTCATTACATTACACAGAATATACCAACAGCTATCAAGGGTATGGTTCGTATGCTGGAAACCAAACATCCACATATGAAAGTGAGTCATACAAGAACCCTATGATGACTTGGGGAGCAAATCTTTATGTGCCTCTTGGAATTAATTTCCGCTTAGGGACGAAACGTGCATTTTGGAAACCGTGGATGATTTACTCTGAATTACGTCCGCAACTATCCATCAATTCAATTCCTAATTCAGGGGTTAAATTTAGTCCAGGAATTGGTTCAGCCAGTGGAATTCGTTACAACATCCCAACGACAAACAAAAAGGGACACGCAGATTTTTAATCTGATAATTTTGGAACAGCAGACCCAGTAATGAACAATTGCTGGGTTTTCTTTTTGTTGCTCGGAATAAAAGAAAAATAAGCAAAATCAGTGTAGCCATTCCCCTCTTGCTTCAGCTTAGAATCAAAATACTTATCTCGATCTGTTGGAATGTGTACCGCATTCACTTTTGATTCAAACACTTGACCCTCTTCATCCATCAAGAGATAATATACTTCGTTTTTATCCCGATTGGCAATATTAATGATTCGAGAATGATCCGAAGGAATATAATACCAACCACGTACCTCTTGTATTCCTTCTGCATTTGCAAATCCATACGATACATAATAATTTTTTGCTGAGCTATTTGTAAATTCGATAGACCGAGTTTTGTAGGTTGATGCGATGTTCCGTTGAACTAAGTCGCTTGGGATTAATGAAAATGCAGCACGAAGAATTTCAAGATCCTTATACCTTAACCAACAAAATCCATTCTTTCCCCATTCCTTTCCCCAACTGTTTACTAATTTAAAAGCTCCCCCTCCAATTTGGTCGTCGTATCCGATGATGCACATGGCATGACCCGCAACGGCATAATCCGCGTTGAAATTCTCAATTTTAATTACACCATTTGAATCTAAAAACTTGGTATTTAAACTATTTCCTTTACCCCCAGCATATACATCCATACCAATCACCACTGGACGATTATTCGTTATAGCCGCTTTGATTTGAAGATAATTCATGTGTTGCAAACGCTCATAATCATATAAACGGTCCTTGTAGATTTTTTTATCCGGATCATGTGCGCAATTTTGTAAGGCATAATCTTTCATTAAGGGGCTGCCGTATTTCTTCAATACCTCTAAACTGCCTTCTATTTGAGCACCACCATAACATGGATTCTTATCGTAAAAAAAGCAGTAGCGGTTGTACGTACTCAACGCAGAGAATACCGGATGATTTTGACCGTGTTCGATGCGTTTCACAATAGTTAATCCATAATAAGCAGCGGCCCAACCCACACAAGATCCCACATCGCCTTGATCACCAATCTCAGGTAAATATGCTTCTAAGGAATAACGTGTCAATAAAACCGGTCGATTATTCGTTGCACCAACGGTATTAAAACCTACAATCACAAACAAAAATGTAAGGATATAAATACGTAAAGAAATTCGATAATTTATATGTATTCGCTCCATTTTATTATAATTTTACAAATTAAGTAACATTTCAATCAATTCGCATTATTTCAAAAAAAAATCTATGAATCGTATTTCATTTCTTTTATTGTTAACCATCGCACTTAACATTGGTTACGCTCAAAACAAAAACAAAATAAACGCTGAATATTACCTGTTCGATAAGCAGGGTAATAAGCTGACTAAGGCACTTTCATATATTGATCAATTTTCGAATCAAGGGTATGCGATTTTTGCAGTAGGTGGTAATTATATTGAAAACAGTTATGGCAAAATCCCGGGAGCCAAATACGGAATTATTCATGAGAGCGGAAAAATCATTGTACCTGCGAGTTATGACTATCTTGAAGAAATATACACCGTAGATTCTATATACATTTCATCAATAAATGACCAATATGGCTTGCTTCATGAAAATGGAAAAACAATCATTGAGCCACAGTTCACTGAACTTTCCACGCTTTATGATGCTGATTATATATTAAATGCGAAGGGTAAAAACGGTGCTTACCAGCTCTTAGATTATACAGGGAAAGTTTTGACTAAAACGTATCAGTTCATTACCTCTTCGACCAGTGGATTTATTGTACAATCCGGTGGATACCAAGGCCTTCTCGACAAGAACTTCAAAGAATTATTCCCTACCATATATGAAGATGTTACAGAGCTAGAATCCGGGATTTTTCACATTACCGACAAATATCAGAAGCAATGGCTAATGAATATTGATGGTAAAAAACTTAGCGGCCCCCATGATAATATTGAACAAGAATTCGATGACAATTACACCGCAGTTGGCTACAAGGTATCAACCAAAGGAAAGGATGGCTTTATTGATTTAACCTATAAATCAATCATCCCCACATCATACCTAGAATTAAGTAAAATCACCATGGGCTGTAATGATCATATCTTCAGTTATACAGATAAGAGTAATAAATACGGCCTGCTTGATAAATCTGGGAAAAAACTTGGCAAAGCAATATATAGCAGCGTTAATAACAGCTCGTATTTTGGGAAATATATCCTTGTTGGGGTTGAAAAAAAATCAAAATCTAAAAAAAATAAAAACAAACATGGAGGATTAATTGATGATGAATGGTACTATGACGATTATATGCCTTCTACCTACGGATTGATAGATTTAACTGGCAAAATGGTTTTAAAAGCGGTCTATGATGATTATAGCTATAGTTACGGAGAAACATCCTTGATTATATTGAAAAAAGGATCGAATTATGTCGCCTTGGATGCTAACCTAGACCCAATATTTAACAAAGACTTTTCTTACGTCGAGTCATTAGGCGATTTCTATAAAGTACAGCTTGGCGGAGTAGACAATGGGTACGGGACTCCAGAAGGTGGTGTATTTGGACTTTACGATAAAAATGGTAAAGAAATAATCCCGGTTCAATATGAGGATATCGCTCAAATTGGCTATGAAAGCACCAATGGGTATATCATAAAAAGAAACGGTAAATACGGCATTTGCTCAGCCACCGGAAAAGTACTCATGGAAGCACAATACAGTGAGATGAACTGTGAGGGTGATTTATGCATTGTGAGTCGTTACATTGAACAATCAGAACAAACTAAAATGGGCTTAATAAACCATAGTAGCTTAAAAGAAATTGTACCTACCATTTACGAACATATTGAATCGCTTTCATTTGAGGGAGATTATCTAATAAAATCAAATAACAAGTTTGGTTTGATTTCTAAGACCGGACAGGTGATTCTTCCTGCTAATTACAACTTTTTAAAAGCAACGGATCTTTATGAAAATGATGAATGGATTTTGGCTAATGCCTACGGTGAAGTAACGCAAAGCTATTATGGCTCTGACGTAACCGGAGGCAATTGGGGTGTAATTAATAAAAAAGGAGATACTATTTTACCATTTAAATTCAAAGAAATCTCTTTTGAAAACGACAGCATTGTCAATCTTCTTGATTACGATGGCAAGGCCTATTTAATGAATATGGCAACACAGCGAATTCTTACCAATTCAGAAGCAAATTACTTAAGCAAAATTGAATATAATTATGAAAATCCAATATTTATCATGGGTAAAGACGTAACACGCGGTGAATATGACGATGCTACAGGAGGAACCTATGGCTTAGTCACATCAAAAGGAGAAGAATTGGTATCTTTTAATTATTCTGAAATCACGCTTGAAAACGAACACTTCATAGCAAATTCCATTGATTTCAATGGGTACGATCTGCTAAACAAAAAAGGAGAAGTACTAATTAAACGTGCTACTACCATCGAACCCTTAAGTGATAGCGTCTTTTTAGTGCAAATCGATGGAAAAGCATCGCTCTATAATGTGAACACTGGAAAGTACAGCCTAACATCCAACTTTACAGATTTCGCTACGCCTGAATACTATAACAATTGGGGTTCTGTGTCTATTGGAATCAAAAATGCATCTGATAAATGGGGTATTCTCAATAAGCCAGGTGAAATTATTATTGAACCACAATACTGCGATGTAATTTCCAGCAGTGACGCCTATATCATTGTTGCCAAATGCGGTGCGGTGGGTGATGCCTTTAAATATGGTGTCATTGATTTAATGAATACTATCGTCATACCATTTGAATACGATTCAATAGAATCGGTTTACGGAGGAAGCTACGAATGCGTTAAAGGAAGCACACAGTATACGATTAACTTATCTAACGAGGTTATTAGTAAAAAACCCGTTTCTGAAGAAAGCGAAAATTAACTTACACTCCCCAAACATCAAGTTGGGGTTTTTTAATTTGGTACGGTGTTATCCCCAGAAGCCCAATTTTTTATAAAGGAACTGAAGTATTCGTTTCATGGAAAAAACCCTTTATTTATTGGGACCTATAAAACGGTTTATCGAAGAGGGGCAAAAAAAGCTACGCGTGAATTAATCCCAATGCTTAACAGGGTGCTAGAAACCCTCAAATCAGATCAGGTGATTTTACAACGTGAGCAATTAATTATAGCGCTAGAAGCCGCCATAGCCAACATTGATAAGGTAGACTTTCAAGATGATCGTTTTTTTGAAAAACATAAAAACCAGTACATTCGAATACTTAAACGATTAAGCCGACCAGACAAACCATACAGTTATGAGGATTTCAAAGCAGATTTTCAAAAACAAAAACGAAAAGAAAGTGCCTTATTCAAAGAAACGGATATTCGCACTGCATGGGACGAAGTAAAAGAACAATACCTATTACCGGTTAATCCGAATCTTGAACAATACAAAAAGGTATTCGATCAAGTAAATCCACTGAAGCAATATGGCTTTCCTGCCACTAAAATTTATAGGTGTTATAACGGTCAAACTGAATTAGTTTACGACCAACCAAAACCTGTAAATAACGGACGAAAACTTCCAGCGTTCAGTAGTTTTAAGGCTAATATGAATAGCGAACCGCTGAGCGGCTATGAATATATATTATATCCTGAATCGTTTACTTTAGAAACCCCATTCCTTAGCGAAATAAAAATTCTTAGTGGTACAAAAATGGGTGCAAGAATGGGCCATGGTTTTATAAGCTACTATAAGATGGAAGAAAATCGATTAATTGAAACCGATCAATTTACACATTGGATCTCATAAAACCTACCAAAGAAATGGAATCACTGCCTTTCGTTCCTGAGGGTAATTAGCAAACTTCTCTTTATACCATTTATGATGCGAAATAGCCCGAGGTACTACATTGGCAAAGGTCCATATGGCAAATACCAATCCCGGTAAACTCCAGGTTAAAATTCCAAAACCTACCCATTCGATGACTTCGCCTAAAAGATTGGGACATGAAACCCATTTAAACAAGCCTCCTTGCGGTATTTTATACCCAGTTTCCCCCGGTTTACGAAGGTTAATTAAAATCGCATCCGAATGCCAATTAATAACCATTCCTGTAAAAAACACAATCATTCCAATAATGAATCGTGGATCCGTTAACCAATCCAATGTGTACGAAGCGAAATTTCCGAAATAATATCCCATGAAAAACCCATTCATGGTATTAAACAGCATGGCGGAGACCATGATAATCACCGGCATTTTTTTACCATTGGTCTTGAGTCGTAAGGGAAACACAATGGATCGATTAAAATAATGAAACACAAAGAGTCCGACCATGATTCCACTCACCACATTGAGCTGTTTCTTGGCGTCCCATAAGAAATACGCAAGGATCACTAACACAAAGACCTCCATAATAAACCATCCCCAACGATTGTCGATCATTGGTCCCCAGCGTTCGTTCGAGTGCCTCCCATACGGCGCTGTTTGTTTAAACAAATAGATAAAGGTTGTAATTCCAATCGCTATCCATGCCCAAGAAATCCATTGAAAATACTGTTCAGTCATTTGCTCTTATTTTATGTATCCATTGACTTTAAACCAAGCTACTAAATCCGTGATGGTCTCTTTAAAGGAACGTGGGTTATGATTTAATTCAAGTTTCGCCTTTTCGTGGCTAATCTTTGAATTTCCATGCAGTAAAATATCAATCGACTCATTGGTATAAAGCGGCGCTTTGCCTGTAATCAGCGATTGCAACTTAACAAAGGGCAAACCCATTTGAACCAACCAGACCGGTACATTGGCTACACGAATTTTCTTTCCTTTCACCTCACTTACAATCGCAACAATTTCCTTCATAGTATAATACTTACCCGACAACAGGTAATTCTCTCCCACCCTACCCATGGTTAGTGCATTGCAAATGGAAGAAGCCACGTCGCGTACATCCACCCAATCGTATCCTCCTGCAAACATGGCCGGAATCTTACCTAGATAAATATCTAAAATGGCTTTTCCTTGAAGTGATAATTTGTTTTCGGGCTGTCCAGTAACTGAGGTTGGATTTACAATTAATGCCGGCAATCCCTTTTCAACAAACTCCAATACCGTTATTTGTCCATCCCGTTTACTTTGATCGTAGGCAAACGCTGTATCATCCACAAAGTTTCGTGTTTCATCTAACGTATCATCCTTAGGAAGCGGGTCATAGGCATGAATGGATGAAATGTGCACCACCCGTTGAATATTCAAATCGAGGGCCGTTTGCATAACATTGCGCACCCCGTCCACATTTACCTTTCGTACGTGTCCGTTTTGTCCTCCATTGATTGAAATTACGGCGGCAGAATGAATTAAGGCATCACAACCAGTTAGGAGTTCCTCGATGGAAGCACGGTCATTCACATGACCTTTTACATATTCGATGTTGTTTTTAATGAAATATTCTACATCGTTAAATCCTAAGGCTCGAACTTCATGTCCACGCCTTGATAACTCTTCCATAAGGGCCACTCCAACGTGACCACTTGCTCCGGTAATTGCAACTTTCATGTACCACTGATTTAGCTCAAAGTTAGAAAATTAAATGAACTGGGTTCACCCCAAAAACACCTATTTGCTCAGTGTATAATACCTTAATACGAAGGGAAATCACATAATTCTGTTACCCGTAAGAAAAGTTACGTTATTAAGATATCGGAAAAAATCACTAAAATGAAAACGTACCATGACCTTCGGAAAGAAATTAACTGTGACAATGCATCATTGAATCAGGTAAAGTTATACTTGTTTCTTACTCAACTCATAAAAATACTTTTCACCGAAACATTTGTCACCTTATGTTCAATGATTCCACTTTTTCTTTTTTATTGGTTGGTCTTTGGAATTTCTATAAAAACTATGTGGGTTGCCGGTATATATTTGTTTTCACACTTTCTTTTTTATGAATTTTATATAAAAAATAGCTACAAAAAAGAGTTACAAGCAGATTATGAGGAAATTATGCTCATGCTGATCGTATTAAAAGATTTACGCAACGAAAAGCAACGAAAAGCGACAAAAAACAACTAAATAACACGAACGATGTTGGAGAAAAAAGACGTTAAAATTGGAGATCGAATTAGATTTATAAATGATGAATCATTGTATACCGATGCCCCTTTTATTATTAAACCCATACTTGGTAAAGTCTATACGGTTCGAGCCTATTCTTACAAAGGATTTTACTTAGAGGAAATCATAAATGAACTGGTTAATTGGATAAATCCCGTCAGCAATAGCATTGATTCAATCGATGAGCCCGGATTTGGCGCATGGCGCTTTGAAAAGCTTAAAACACATCCAGTCATTGGATATCAAATTGAAAAAGATCTTGAACCATATTTTGGGAAACCAAAAGACAAAATTCCTACATTGGAACCCCTGACCAAACAAAGAGGCTCAAAATTGAAAGTCATTCATCGTTAATATCAGTACTTCATGCAGGATCATTTCACTCAACTAAGCAACAGGGTATGCGAAACACTAGCCCACGCATATATCTCAGGCGATAACAAGAAGATCACTGATATGTTAGTGTCTTTTAGAAACGCTAACTTCAAGAATCTATCCAATGTACAACAGAAATACCATAACGCGATTTCACAGCTATTAGATGATTCTAACTCGGAGATCTTACGCAGTTATCCGGTTATTCCAAATCATCTGTATGCAGGAGAAATACCATCATCCATTAATGACCATGAATTTCAATTAAAAATTCAATACCTAAAAGAACTTGGAATAACACACATCATCAACCTAACCGAAGGCAATGAACAAAACTTCAAAGGAATCCCGTTAAGAAATTACGCGGAATATGCAGAAATGCAGTTCCGTATGTCAGGGTTGGAATTAAACTGTTTTCGATTTCCGATCAAAGACCTTGACATCCCAACAATTACACACATGCGGACCGTTATAAATGCAATAAATGAAGCGATGCATGAGGGTGGAAAAGTCTATGTTCACTGTTGGGGCGGTATAGGAAGAACTGGCACCGTGATTGGATGTTTTTTAATTGAACATGGGATCCTACTGAATCATACGGCTGTTCCGTTCATTGAGTTCCTAAAACGAAATACCACGATAAAGAATCGACAATCACCAGAGACAACAGATCAAGTAAATTATGTGCGTCGGTGGAACCAATAGCTATGATTCAAAAAGCGCTTTACTAGTTGGAAAAAGTGTGTCAAACGTATCTTCAGACAGCGAAAATAAATACGCTTGTTTTGTTATATCAAACCAAGAATAGGTGTCACCCATGCTATACGTTGAATCCGCCGCATACACTGCCACGGTCCCTATTCCAGGTTCTGTTAGTCGATCGGATTCTGAAACGCGATTCATGGCTTCAATGGAAACAATAGCACCACCTGATTTTCCTTCTGGAATTAAAATAAAAAAGGGATCTCCGTAGGTAATTTTATGCTTTAATTCTTGACAATAAGTTGACATACAAGATAGTTTTTTTGCATAAGATTCGATACGCGCTAATTTCAACTTTTATGTAAGCCTTTAAGTTGCGTACCGTATTAAATCTTTTATCAAAGTAAAACAATAATTTCGTATTATGATAACAACCTTACTTTATTTAGCTTCTGGGGGGTATAATCCTTCTTATGAAGACCTGCCATTTCAACAAATTATATGTGTTGACGCGAATCAGAGTTATGAACCAACTTATCCTAAAAAGAATACAAAAGTTCGATTTATTGCAACCGACGCACTTTTTGCAATTGATCAATTAATTAAAGAACAGGTACACATTGATTGCCTGGTTTCAATGAACGAGGGCTTAGATGAAGGTGGAGGGTCTTACCCTATATTTTCCGGATTTTTAATGGGATACCTATCTCCAATTCTAACACCAAGCATCCTCTTAATTTGCGATCTTAACCGGTATGCATATTCCAACCGAAGGGGTTTAACCAGGTTGGACTGGGGGTATCAAAAAATCAAAGAAATAAAACCAACCGATTCAAACTACATTGACCCTCGATTATTCATCAATGATTGCACGGATATGCTTCCTAAAGGACAAGTATTTGAAATGAAAAAAATCAGGACGGATCGTCGTATACCGACAAACAATAACACCAAGGTTAAACTCATTCAATGCAGTATTTGGGATGATAAAAGTGAGTTAGACTTTATCGGATTGAGTTTAATCTCCAAACAACCATTAACCGCTCACAGCGGACTAAACATAAAGAATCCTGCGGATTTTTTTATTCATCAAGGCGTAATAAACATCTATAAAATGCCCTTTGTTGAGATTTTAAGGATGGCTAAACGGCAAGGCGCAACACGTATTGGCTTAGGTCCTTGGAATGAAGGGAATTATCGAGAACTTGCCAGCATATTAAACTCGGAAGAACTCATGGGAATTGAATCCATTTCATTTTATCATTTAAATCCAAAAGATTTTAAGGATTTATATACCCTTTTGGAAAGATAGGTAAGTCAATCAGCTGAATAGCAAGTGATTAATCCAATCCCATAAACCCATCAAATCTCGTTTTACCATTTCTCGCTTAAAAATTAACGCGAAAACAATAATTCCGAGCAAGATTATGCTTAAAACATCTGGCTTAGCATCCTGCTCTTGTTTTAATTTTGAACGGATGGCCTTATAATGATTGAAATCACTAAATTGATAGATTGCATACACCTTGGTTTTTGCTGAAATTAAGCCCTCATAATCCAGCCAAACACCATCGCAAAGCACAGATACATGATTGACAGAATCAACTAAGAACATACCATTGGAGTATTTTTTTTGTACGGAATGTATAGTTTCTTTTCGCATACATTGTACTTCGCATATAGCTCCATTAAACCGTATGTGAGGATTGCGCATCATGGAGCGAATTCCTTGAGTAAATCCTAGCGTACCCTTACGTTCACCCCGGCTAAAAAAGCCTCTGGTAAAACCATGCGATTCATCGTAAGAGATGCCAAACAGAATTGCTAATGCCTTAACAACGCAATCATTCGTCTCATAATCCTTATAACGAGAAGTTACATACCCTTCAATAAATTGTTCCGGGTTTGAAAATTTCAAACTCATCAATACGCGCTTACTTGAAAAATCACGATGGAGAAATAAGACACGATTTGTAAGACTGGGATGCGAAGATTCAAACCAATTATTCAGATATTTTGTTCATTCTCACAAACCTGTCGATTATATCGCGTGAACTTTTATAAAGAAAAATCTCGGAGATACGTTGTTCTGTCTTTAAACAACATATGGTACCGTCTTTATAGACCCCTAGGGCCTCAATCTCCATACTCGGTTTCCAATTACCCTGAGCATGAATCAAAAACACCTTATGGTACCGGGTACTGCTTTCAAATTCGAACAGAAAGTTACACGTCAGCGCAACTAAACTTGTTTCTTCATGTAATTCGCGTTTCGCGGCCGTTTCTCGTGTTTCATATCGTTCTGGATAACCACCTGGCAACATCCAAAGTGAATCGCCCTTCATTCGTGTGAGTAAAATTCCTTGATCATTAGACACAATGACCGTTGCTCTTCGTGATTTGCGTTTTGATTTCATAACTATTCAATTCCCTTTTTAAGAAAAGTTACAGCTTACCCATATTTGATATGCGCAACTCATTTTTTTTTCCGTCTTTTGTTATGAATTTCCATGAACGTCGTTTACCTGCGGTCAAATTTCAAAAACAACAATAACCATGAACGAAATTATTTGTCCTCATTGCCAAAAAGCCTTCAAAATAGATGAAGCGGGATACGCTGATATCCTTAAACAGGTGCGTGATCATCAATTCGAAGAGGAGATAAAACTTAGGCTCGAGAATGCCGCTAAAGAAAAAGAGGCGGGCGAGAAATTATTAGCAGCTCAATTTGAAATAAAAATCCAAGAAGCCATCAGTGCCCGGGAGAAAGCGCTATCTGAACAACAAGCTGCAGCATCGCTTCAATTAAATGAAATGAAGGCCAAACTTGACCATGCAGAATTGGAAAAGCAGCTCAAGATTTCAGAAGCGACCAACTTATTGGAAAAAGAAAAAGACCAACTCACCAATGCCTTAGCGAGTAAGGATACCGAAATGAAACTCCATGCCAGTACCCTTCAACAACAGTTCCAAGAACAGCTAAAAATGAAGGACGAACTAATTAAGATGAAAGAAGAGGAGATTGAGCGGCACAAGGACCTGAAGCTCAAACTTTCCACGAAAATGGTTGGGGAAACATTGGAAGAACACTGTGAAATTGAGTTTAATAAAATTCGGTCTGCAGCCTTTCCTCTGGCGCATTTCGAGAAAGACAACGACGCAAGTTCGGGAAGCAAGGGGGATTTTATTTTTCGGGATGTTGATGCAGACAAAAATGAAATTGTAAGCATCATGTTTGAAATGAAAAACGAATCTGACGGAACCGCTAAAAAACGTAGAAACGAAGACTTTCTCAAAGAACTCGATAAGGATCGTCAAGAGAAGGGATGTGAATATGCGGTGTTGGTTACCATGCTTGAACTTGATAATGAATATTACAATGCAGGAATCGTAGACGTCTCTCATAAATTCCCTAAAATGTTCGTGGTACGACCACAGTTTTTTATTCCAATCATTACTCTGTTGCGAAATGCTGCGTTAAAATCGATGGCGTATAAAACTGAACTGCTTCGGGTTCAGAACCAAAACATTGACATCAGTAATTTTGAGGAACAATTGGATGGATTTCGAAATGCGTTTGGTAAAAACTATCGCATAGCTACTGATCGTTTTGCTGATGCCATTAAAAACATCGATGAATCGATTAAACAATTAGAAAAAACAAAGGAGAATCTATTGAAATCTGCGAACAATTTGCGCTTAGCCAATGACAAAGCGGATGAATTATCTATTAAAAAGCTGGTCAAGAATAACCCAACCATGAAAGCGAAATTTGATGCTTTAGAAAAAAATCATACGGAAATCGAGTCGAATGATGATGATGATGATGATGATGAAGAGGAAAATGATGATTAGAACATACCATATTGCATCTAAGTCGATTAGAGCATGCTTATTAATTATTTTTGCTTTACAAATTAACGGTATTCATACCCAACTGCTTCCAACGATCCCTTCAATGAAACAAATCATTGGATGGCCAAGCGACCCGGAACCCAAACAACAGAATAGTACAAGCAACAGTAATATAAAAATCAATTATCAAACTGGCTGCATCACCCTTACCGCTGTCAATGCCACATACAATTATGCGCAGGGAACTGACGGACGTGTAGTTTGTTTTCCCAGCCATTGGAGACGCGTTACCGGAATCGATGGGCGAATCGTTGCATACCCTACGAACTGGAGATATTCAGAAGGGAACGATGGACGAATTGTTGCGTATCCGCCTTCGAATTGGCGATTAGAAACAGATCTTAATGAGCGGATATTTTTTATTCCTTACAGCGGATGGACCCTTGAAAAAGGTAGCGATGGGTATTGGAGCCCTAGACCAATTAATGGATGGACTTGGGAGCAAGGAAGCGATGGTAGAAGAGTGGTTCGACCGATTAATGGATGGACCTGGGAACAAGGCAGTGATGGCAGGAAGGTTGTGCGACCAATTAACGGATGGACATGGGATCAAGGAAATGACGGTAGAAAAGTAGTGCGTCCGATCAACGGTTGGACCTGGGATCAAGGGAGAGACGGCCGTAAGGTAGTGCACCCAATTAGTGGTTGGACCTGGGATCAAGGATCTGATGGTCGCGTTGTCGTAAGGCCATCGAGTGGTTGGACCTGGCAACAAGGCAGTGATGGCAGGAAAGTCGTTCGACCATTTGGTATTTCTAAAGAATTAACATTAATCTTTAATCAAGCAGAATATCTCGCACTTTTTGATGCACTAAGACCCACCCTATCGGATGAAGAGCTTACACACCTCATTTTGTATTATTGGATAAATATTGACAAGGAATAAATTGAATAATAAATTTCCACAAAATACGCCTCCAGCGACGACTGAGTAGTATGCCGCGGCCTAGGCGAATTAATCAGGGTCCGTGGAAAAAAAACTCCGCGATGGGTTTTACGATGAATAATACGAGAATAGCGATAATCCACGGATTCAAGGGAAATATGATCAAGGAGTTACGATTGGCAAATGGTGTTATTGGAATTAAGAAGGGCCTTGTTACCGAATCGAACGTTACGATAACGGGGTATTAATTGATACTCAAAATAAATGCAGCCAAGCTTTGATAATCCTTTGGAGGTTTCATCGGAGCTCAAAGAGCTTTCTTTTGTCATAGTACAAAAGAATAACTATCAACTGTGTTTAGTCTTTAACGCATCGAACATGATGACCCCATATCCAAGAAGTTGAATTAAAATGAAATAAATCATCATTTCGATTTCTTAGATATTCCATTTCGGTCGACTTTGACTCTTTAATAGCAATATTTACTTGAGGAGTATTGTCATCTTGGTTATTAGATTGAAGCCAATAACATCCCTGATAACCTAAACCACCGCAGCCAACATCACGCCATCCTCCTAGTCCAATTTTTAAACATTTTTCGCTAAATTCTCCTCTATCAATTTTTGACGTACTATCTCCAACAAAAATATCCTCAAAGTAATAATCGGTGGTGAAAAGATAATCCTGAAGTTCTCTCCATTCTGACTCCGTGGAAATGTGCCATCCCTCTGGCGCTAAGCCCCTAGGGTCATTAACTGCATATGAATTATAGAGTTTTCCATAACTTTTTTCAACTCCATTTGCATCATCAAGAACATAATAACACCAAGCAGGTTGTTTATTAAATCCTTTTTGCTCCCAATCTTCATTTGATTGAGCCTGCGGGATGATATCACCATTTCGGAAAGTAACAACATCGAGGTTGTATTTCATCCAAGTTTGCCTTCCCATTATTACTCCTTCAGTTAATTTTAATTTATTGTTTAGATTTTCAACTTCGCTCTGTAAATCTGCCATAATTCGACTCATAGAATCAAGCGCAGCAGAGCAAGCTTGGTCTAATAATTTCACTTCAATTCGAAGACTATCTCGTTCTCTTGCAAGCATTTTCATATTATCTTTTTTCGATTGAGAAAATGAAAGTGAATAACCAAATTGAATCAATAAATAGGCGAAAACAAAATTTTTCATATCAAATCACTGTTGCGTTAAAGAAGAAAAACGGGTTGTTAAAATACCCACTTTTTGATTTATAGATTACTTGTAATATAAATATATTATAGAATAGTCCATATTATTTTCAAAGGTGCTTGCGCAATTTAATTGAATGGCTATTTCAAAATATTATTTTTCTTAAAATTAGTTGCTCCTTAAAAGTAATTACTTTTTTGAGAAATATCCAATTTAAAATTCAAATTAACTTATTTATGTATAATTCAAACATTATATTTTACTTGCTTTTTTGGTGCATGGAAAGAGGCCCTTTCTACCTTCATCACGGCTTCCGTGATAAAGCAAAAAATCTACGCGACGGGTTTTATGCACTACGATTTACTCCTAAGGCTTGACCATTTCAGCGATCCTTCGCCGCGGCGAAGCATACGTATCGAAAGCAAGCGGATTACAGACAAGCTAAAATCTTACAGCGATGACTGAGTAGGCCAAAGGACGTATCGAAGGCAAGCGAATTACATAACACCCTAAAACCCAAAACTACTGCGTAGTTTATGTTTTTTGTTTTTAGTCATCTATAATATCAGATGTTTTTGTAACTGTTTTTGATAAGCCCCAATATGAAACCTCAAATTCGTTGAAAAATTCAATTTCCCAACAATTATCTCTTTGCGCATACAAAAGAACACATGGAGTTAATAAAAAATAATCTACACCCCCATCTACTTTATATTTTGAGTAAGATATATATGAATACTCACCTTTTAAAACATCATAAAATTTTTCCTTAACCTCACCTACATATGTTGCATCTTTGTATATTACCTCCTTGTTCTGATTAGACCATAATACCGTTAAATTATATCTTTCCAAAACAACTAATAATTTACCGGAAGCATCTTCGAAAGCTTGAGAATAAAAAACATTAACAATCGATAAAAGAACTATTAGGGTAAAAACTTTCATTAATTATGATTTATACAAATTTTAAAAAAAAAGAACAATATATCCTAATAAAATCTTATTTCTCAATTGTAAAAACTCCTTTTTGATTGATTGTTTTTAGTCGCTCAGGATTACGCTTCGCGTTTTCCCAAAATTGGTTCAATCCAAGCATAGAAACCCTAGCCTTGCTGCGCAAGCCTGTGTTTTTTGTTTTTATTTGTTCACACCAATGAATTGGTGCCACATTAAAAACAAAAAACCCTGATGCAACCATCAGGGTTTCCTTTTGTGACCTTGTCAGGATTCAAACCTGAAACCTCCTGAGCCGTAATCAGGTGCGCTATTCAATTGCGCCACAAGGCCGCTCGTTTTTCAACCCTGCAAAGATAGGACTTTCTTTGCTTTTAACAAATAGAGCCATTTATAATCACTACTTTTAACGCATTCTTTTTTCGTTATATCAGTTATATGCGTTACAATCTCTCAGAAATTAATGACCTCATCCGTAATCGAAGAACAATCTATCCGGAACAATTTAGCGAACGGAAAGTCCATAAAGAACAAGTAGAGCTTATCCTCCAAAATGCACAATGGGCCCCAACCCATGGCAATACGCAACCCTGGAGATTTCATGTATTTATGGATGAAAGCCGTCAACGCTTGAGTCAATTTTTGGGGAAGACCTATCTTGAACTTACCCCGGTTGATAAACAAGTTGATGCAAAACTCGCGAAAATGCTGCGTAGACCGATGATTTCAAGTGTCGTTATCGCAGTTTCCATGAAGCGTCAAATTGAAGAAAAGATTCTTGAAATCGAGGAAATTGAGGCGGTAGCTTGTGCGATTCAAAACATGCACCTCACCTGCACGGCCTATGGCCTTGGAGGATTCTGGGCAACACCAAAATTAATTTATACGGAACAGATGAACACGTTCCTAGGAATTGGTGAGAAAGACAAATGCCTTGGTTTATTTTACATTGGATACCCAGCCATTGAATGGCCTGCTTCACATCGCATTCCCCTAGAATATCATACCCAATGGATGCATGAATAACAGCGTTGTCTTTTGTTTTATCATGAGTTGGTTCCTTAGTTATGCGCAACTGGGCGACAACCGATTTCCCTCCTACTTCGGACTACAGGTTCGAGGTGTATTCCCCAGCGATTTCGTAAGCAGTCCCTCACTCACCCTGTCCAAAGAAGGCATGAAATCTACCATTTCTCAAATGCCCGGATATTCATTCGGAGGCGTTGTACGGGTTGGATTAACCGAATTAATTTCCCTTGAAACGGGCATTAACTTTACTCAACGAAATTTCGCTATTCAAGGATCCTTAGCTGACTCCGGTGTTTTCGTGAACAATACCTTAGGTTTCATTCAATACGATATCCCTATTAATGGATTAATCTACATTAAATTAGCCAAGAAGTGGTATGCTAATGCATCCTTAGGCATTGTAGCAGGATTTAAACCCACAGACATTGCTACCATGAATAATATTAATGGATCACAGTTTTTCTACCATACAGGCATTGTCAATAAGAAAGCTTCGCTGGACTTAAACGGAAATCTCGGGTTTGAATTTCGCTCTAAGAAATCCGGTTTCTTTTACCTCGGAACTAGCGTACGGCTTCCCACAAAACCCCTCTTTGTATACATAGCTACGTATAGAAATCAAGGATATAAAGTCACACAATACGGTGATGTATCTGGAGCATACCTTGGGGTTGACCTGCGCTACTTTTTCAAAAATGTACGAGCGATTCGGGAGGAGAAAAAACCCATCGAATAACTTACGGCTGACAAATCACGGTATCGAGATAGGTTGAATAGCCAACCCAGACGCCAAGCGCACCTCCTTCAATATTGGAAGGCACATTAATCGGTGTAGCAAATGGACTACCCGATGAAAACACTTGATTTATTTTTTTCTCGAAAAAATTATATTCCTTCTTACCCATTCTAGATAAGCGCATTACTACGGTATCTCCATATTTATAAAATCCGCGTTCGTTTTCAGCATACGTAGAGTCGTTAAAAGACATCGGGTTATAAACAGTAAACTCAAAGGCTAAGCCATTGAAAAACGCGTCATTAAAATAGGGATTAAACGGTTTTGTAAACATCGGGTCACTTACATTTTTCATTTCCCACATGAAATTATCAGAGGTGGAAGCATTGTCCGTCATAAAACTGTATAAATAGCCAATCGAGCTTGAACTTGCCTCAGGTTTCCATGTTAAATAATCTAAAACAACCGGCGGATAAATCGTGGTCGTAGAAGTATACGTTTTCCCGTCATGCGTAATCGTAAGGGTATATGTTTTTCCAACCTGACCAAAGATACT
>CANHHA010000030.1 GCA_947460825.1 Flavobacteriales bacterium | reverse complement strand
ACTCAATAAAAAATACGCGAAATATGCACTGCCTTCCCTCTTAACCCTTTTATTGTTGTTGATTTTTATTCCCGCAATTTTAACTCAAGGAACTTACAGAATTATTCAGTTTAACCAAGTGTTTTTACCGTTCAAATTTGAGTTGGACGCTAGGAAATCTACGTATGAAGAAGGGTCAGATGTCCCAATTCAAGTTACTTTAAACGGAGAACGTATTCCTGATAAAGTCTATTTGGTATCCGATCAGGGGAAATTTTTGATGCAACGTGCTTTGAAAAATAGATATGATTTCACACTGAAAAAAGTAAAATCAAATGGTAGTTTTTATTTTGAAGCCAATGGATATCAAAGTAAAGCGTATCGTTATAAAGTTACCGGTAAAAGTTTATTGGGTAATGTTTCTCTTAAAATTCACTATCCATCCTATTTAAATAAAAAAGACGAGTTCATTCAAAATGTTGGTGATATTACCGTTCCGGAAGGAAGCAAATTAACATGGACCGGAAATACCAAAAACACCAAATGGATTGAAATTCAATTGGCAAAGGATGTCCAGAGGTGTAACAATTCATCTTTTTCTTATGGTATTAAAGCAATAAATACTCAAAAGCTTCGCATACGCTTAGCCAATCTGTTTTCAAACAAGCTCGATTCTTCTGTATTTAATGTAAATGTCATCAAAGATGCGCATCCAAGCATTCAGGTTGGTGAAGTAAGTGATTCAATTCAGGAAGGGTTACGTTTCTTCAGCGGTCAGGTTAGTGACGATTACGGCTTATCCGCACTTACGTTTAATTATACGATTCTTCGTAATGGAAAGGCTATAAAAACCCGTAAATTACCTGTTTCTTTTGAACCTGAAACCCGTAGTAATTTCTCGTTTGCCGTTGATTTTCGTTTGGAAGAGGTGAAGTTGGAGGACAAAATAGAATACTTCTTTATGGTTTCTGATAATGACGGGGTCAATGGAAGTAAGAGCACGAAAAGCTATGTGGGCGAGTATCAATTGCCTGACTTAAAAGAATTGAATGAGCATCGAGATGAACAACAAACCCAGACCAAGCAAGATTTAGAACGGGTATTGAATAAAACAAAGGAATTTGAAAAGTCAGTTGATAAACTTAAAAAAGACTTAACTAATTCAAAATCAAATGATTGGAGTAATAAACAACAATTAAAACAACTGCAAGAGGAACAAAAATCTTTAGCGAATGAATTGCAACAAATTAAAGATCAATTAGAGCAAACAACCCAGGAGAAAAATCAACTTTCAGAAATAGATAAAGCCTTACTAGATAAACAAGAAATGATTGAAAAATTATTGGAAGAGGTAATGGATGATGAGTTAAAAAAATTACTGAAGGACTTAGAAAAATTATTTAACGAGCGGGCAGATCAGGAGATCCAAAAGGAAATGAATAAACTCGACCAACAGGCTGAGAATATGAATAAGCAATTGGATCGTACCTTAGAGATGCTCAAAAAGTTACAAGTCAATGAGAAAATAGATGACATAGAAAAAGAACTCAAAGAGAATGCTGCAGATCAAGAAACGCTTAAGGATGATATTGCTTCTGACAAAATCAACAAAGAGGACGCTACTAAAAAACAAGAGGAAATAAACAAACGATTCGATGAAATCCAAAAGAAATTAGAAGAAACAAAAGCACTAAATAAAGAGCTTGAAAGTCCGCTTAATTTGGAAGATTCTAAAGCCTTGGAAGAATCGATTGATTCAGAATTGGGAAAGGCCTCAGAAGAGGTTAAAAGCGGCAAGAAAAGCAAATCTAAAGAATCCCAACAACAGGCAGCTGATCAAATGGAACAGTTGGCGGATATGCTTGATCAACAGCAGCAGGAATCGAACCAGCAGCAGGAAGAGGAAGATATGGAATTGGTTCGTCGTATCTTAGAGAGTTTGATGATTCTGAGTTTTGACCAGGAAGCGCTTATTGGAAAGTTTAATAAAGTAAACACCACCGACCCTAAGTTCAAGAAATTGGGTCGTGAGCAAGTAAGGATTAATTCCGATACCAAAACTGTCAGTGACAGTTTATTAGCCTTAGCTAAACGTCAGCCTAAAATAGCATCCTTTGTAGATAAGGAATTATCGGACATAAATTTTTCTCAAAATGCAGCCGTTGATGCAATTGATGATCACCGGAAGCAAGATATTGTGAAAAGTGAGCAACAAATAATGACGGCATATAATAATTTAGCGCTGCTGTTAAATGAGGCCCTTCAACAAATGCAATCTCAGATGCAGTCGCAAATGCAGAGTAGCGGTAGCTGTAGCAAACCGGGAAACGGTAAACCAAAACCAGGAAATAGTATGTCACCTGGAGATATGAAAGAAATGCTTAAAAAGCAATTAGAAAAAATGCAGAAAGGTCAAAATCCCGGAGGAAAGAAACCAGGAGATAAGGAAGGAGATAGTCCGGGTATGAAACCTGGACAATCTGGAATGAGCATGTTAGGATTGGGTAATAAGGAAATTGCCAAAATGGCTGCAGAACAAACAGCGATTAGACAACGATTGGAACAATTGAAAAATGAATTAAATAAAGATGGAAAAGGGAAAGGGAATCAGTTAAATCCTTTACTGAAAGAATTAGAACAACAGGAGAAAGATTTGATCAATAAAAACTTTTCACCTGAAATGATTAACCGACAGAAAGACATTATGACTCGCCTGTTGGAAAGCGAAAAAGCACTCATGGAACGCGGGTTTGAAGATAAAAGAGAATCTAAATCTGGCGTGGATCAAATTAAAAGTAACCTTATTGAACTTAAGACGTACAACCGGGATAAATTAAAGCAAGTAGAGATGCTTTTGCTAGTAGATCCTGCATTCAGTATTTACTACAAAACAAAGGCAGAAACATACTTTAATTTAGTTGATTAAATTTATAGCATGAAACATCAATTACAGTTAATACACGAAGTAACCTTACCGTCAACTCCTGCTTCCATTACGGATGTTGAGAGTTTGATTGATGTAGCATGTGCCGAATTGGCATTGAGCGAAGATGCCTATGGTAACATTTTAATTGCTGTAACTGAGGGCGTCAATAATGCCATTATTCACGGTAATAAATTAGACGCAACTTTATCCGTTCATGTGGGTGTCCACAACAATGAAGAGTGGGTCTGTTTTTCCATTACAGATCAAGGAGTGGGTTTTGACCCTGAAGCGATTCCTGACCCAACAGCACCGGAAAACTTATTGAAAGAAAACGGTCGGGGTGTTTTTCTTATGAAAAACTTAGCGGATGAAGTGAGCTTTGAGCATAATGGCACCGTGGTTAATGTGTGTTTCCGCCGATGATTTTTATCGAATACTTTTCTGATGAAATTTCTGGTTTACCTATTGATTCTATTACGGAAACCTTACCGGTATTGGTCTCCTTAGAGTCCTTTGATTTAGGTGATATCACCTTGATCTTCTGTAGCGACGAAGAGCTTTTAGTTATAAACAAAGAACATTTAGCGCACGATTATTACACGGACATTATTACGTTCAATTATAATAGTGATTCGATACTAAGCGGTGATTTGTTTATCTCAGTGGATCGTGTAAAAGATAATGCAACCCAGTTAGGTGTTTCTTTTGAAGAAGAATTGCACAGGGTTTGTTATCACGGTGTATTGCATTTAGTGGGATACAACGACACAACACAGGAAGAAATCGAGACAATGCGCGCTAAAGAAAACTTCTATTTAAATAAATTGTTTCACGTGAAACAGTGATTAAATTTTACCATGTTAGATACATATGATGTGATTGTTGTTGGTGCGGGTCATGCCGGTTGTGAGGCTGCTAACGCCGCAGCCAAAATGGGTAGTAAGGTTTTATTGCTTACCATGAACATGAATACCATAGCTCAGATGAGTTGTAATCCCGCTATGGGTGGTATAGCCAAAGGACAGATCGTGCGCGAAATTGATGCGTTAGGAGGAGGCTCTGGGATTGTTAGTGATAAAAGTGCGCTTCAATTTAGGATGTTAAACGTTTCTAAAGGTCCTGCCATGTGGTCACCAAGAACGCAAAATGATCGCATGATGTTCGCTGCGGAATGGCGTTTTTTATTGGAACAAAACTCAAATATTGATTTTTGGCAAGATATGGGAACCGGGCTGCTTGTGGAAAACAGCAAGGTGGTGGGTGTGAAAACCAGTTTAGGTATTAATATATTTGGTAGAGCAGTAGTGTTAACCAACGGAACGTTTCTTAATGGGATTATTCATTTAGGTGAAAAACAGTTTGGTGGTGGAAGAGCCGCAGAACGTGCTTCAACCGGGATAACAGAAGACTTGGTTTCCCTAGGCTTCGACTCGGGTAGAATGAAGACAGGAACTCCACCCCGTGTAGACGGTAGAAGTTTAGATTATACTAAAATGGAGATCCAGCACGGCGACGAGAATCCCTCAAAATTTAGTTATTGGGACACAAAGGCCTTAGCGCATCAACTTCCTTGTTATGTGACTTATACGAATCCTGCAACACACGATCAGTTGCGCACAGGATTTGATCGTTCTCCAATGTTTAATGGAGCGATTAAAAGTACAGGTCCGCGCTATTGCCCAAGCATAGAAGATAAAATTAATCGCTTTGCAGACCGTGATCGACATCAGATCTTTGTTGAACCTGAAGGGTGGAATACGGTTGAAATCTATGTGAATGGATTTAGTACGTCGCTTCCAGAAGATGTTCAAGTTAGCGCAATTAAATTAATTCCAGGATTTGAGCAGGCGAAACTGTTTAGACCCGGGTATGCTATAGAGTATGATTATTTTCAACCCACACAGTTGAAACATACCCTTGAAACAAAACGAATAGATGGACTTTATTTCGCAGGTCAAATCAATGGAACTACTGGGTATGAAGAGGCGGCTTGTCAAGGGTTAATGGCAGGAATAAACGCGCATCTTAAAATCAATGAAAAAGAACCGTTTATCTTGCAACGCAGCGAGGCATACATTGGTGTACTCATCGATGATTTAGTGACTAAAGGTACGAATGAACCCTATCGAATGTTTACTAGCAGAGCGGAGTATAGAATTCTATTAAGACAAGACAATGCAGATTTAAGGTTAAGTAATAAAGGGTTTGAATTGGGAATGATTACATCAGCGCAACACGACCAAGTGATTAAGAAGGAAGAGCAAACACAATGGCTCAAAAAAGAACTTAAATCTATTGGAATCACACCCCAAGAAATTAATCCAACCCTGGAACACTTGGAATCCTCACCCATATCACAGCAAGTTAAATTGTCCAGTGTGTTAACGCGCCCTGGAGTTAGTTTACAGATGCTTACAGATTCCTCAGAAATGTTGTTTAATACCCTAAATAATAATAATATAAGTGAAGATGTGCTTGTACAAACAGAGATTCAAGTGAAGTATGAGGGCTATATAACGCGCGAAGAAGAAATCGCTGAAAAAATGCACCGCCTAGAACGCGTTCAAATCCCTGCAGATTTAAATTACGCGAAATTGAAAAGTTTGAGTACAGAGGCTGTTGAAAAACTTTCTCACATCCAACCCGTCACCATTGGACAAGCAACACGGATTTCTGGGGTTTCACCAAGTGATATCTCCGTACTTTTGATCTACCTTGGAAGATAAAGGGTGTTTTTCGTTGATTTAAGCGATTTATTCTTGTTCTCGGTTAAAACCACATTGGTTATATAGAGAAGTCTTGTTAGAATCAAGATATAAAAGCCGGTTTTTTCATATGAAGCCCTTTGTTTCAACTTCATTGTTTATTTTAGTGACTTATGAAAGTTTTTTTTATTGACAAAGTTCATCCGATACTTCAAGAACGATTAACGCGAAATGGATTTGATTGCATTGATGCGACTAGTTTTTCAATGGAAGAGTTATTAATTCATCAGTATCAAGTCCAAGGGATTGTCATTCGCGCACGATTTTTATTGAATTCTGAGTGCTTATCTAATTTTCCAAACCTTTCATTTATTGCGCGTTCTGGTTCCGGAATTGAGAATATAGATTCAGCATATTGCAAAGAGCATAACATTCAATTATTCAATTCTCCCGAAGGCAATCGAAATGCGGTAGCCGAACACGCCTTAGGGATGTTACTTTCACTAATGAATAAATTGTGTCGGGCGAATGACCAAATAAATCGCGGGTTATGGAAGCGTGAAGATAATCGAGGAGAAGAACTGGACGGGAAAACGGTGGGAATCATCGGTTACGGGAACAATGGGGCGGCATTTGCAAAAAAATTACGGGGCTTTGATGTGAAGGTCCTTGCCTATGATAAATACAAACAGGGATTCGGTGATTCTTTTGTACACGAGAGCACGCTAGAAGCCATTTTGAATTCAGCCGATGTAATTTCGCTACACATTCCACAAAACAAAGAAACCCGTGGTTTTGTAGATACTTCGTTTATTGATTCGGTTCAAAAACCATTCTACTTGTTGAATTTATCCCGTGGAAAAATTGTGAATACTGAAGCACTTATGCAAGGGTTACAATCCAATAAAATAAAAGCCGCAGGCTTGGATGTGTTAGAATATGAATCCAAAGATTTTGAATCCATTTTCGCTACCCAATTGCCCGCGGCGTTTGAATTCCTGCTTGCCTCTGACCGTGTAATCCTTAGTCCACACGTTGGGGGTTGGACTAAAGAAAGTTATTTTAAACTAAGCGATGTACTTGCGGATAAAATAATTTCCTACTATCAACATCAATAAGACACCAGTTGCTTTATTAATTCATGTCCGTTTCCGGAGAGCTTGATCAAATACCTTCCAGCGCTTAGATCCAAGCTTACTTTTCCATTGTTCGTGATTTCACGGACCTTAATTAACTTGCCATTCAAATCATATACTGTTAATTCCACAGGGAACATCAAGTTTTCAATGCTTAATTGACCGTCTTGAATCGGATTCGGAAAGAGTACCACATCCAATAGCGGATTATTCAACTCGATGTTCGCGTGATTGATGAAGCGTTGTCCGTCCGAACAAAGCTGACTGCTTAACCCGGCTTGATTGCTAACCTGAAGTGTGGTGAAATAAACTTGGTTTGGAATCATCCCGTTTGCACTGAGCGTGAATGCGTTATTAGCTACCGGATGAGATTGAATAAGATCACTTCCCAAGGGGGAACTTCCAATGTCAATAGCCTGAGAACCCAGTCCAGAGTGGGGGTCATTAACCACCCAGTTTCCCTCAAGAATTGGTTGATATACACTGTCTATATCCGAGCTTGTACCATCATTTAGTGTGGCAATTACCGGTGCGGTCCAATCCACTTGAACTAATGTTTCATGTGGAACGTTCCAATTATCGACACTATCCATGGCAATAATTCTAATCTTTCCGCTTTCTTGTTGTTGATCACTCTGTTCAAAGAGCTCTTGTCCGGGTCCAAGCGTAATTAGGGCACTATTTGAGTGATTTTTATATACATAAACCTCATCAAAGGTTACAGTACACGCGCCAGAACGCAAGGAAATAGCGTTACCCTGTTGAAGCGGATTTGCGTCGGTCCAACTACACACATGTAACGCATTTAAGTATACCTGAATCAGGCCGCTTTGTGGGTTGTAGGTTACATAAACTTGGTCCCATTGATTTACGAAGACATTAACTGAATCTTCTTTTACCAAGGTAAAGGCATCGTTCAGCACTTTATATAGTTGAACCTTATCGGTTTCTTCTCTAAAATATACAAAGTAAGAATTCCCGCGATTGGGCAGGGTTGGATCACTACAGAAGAAGTGCATTCCTGCGCGTTGATTGGCATTCGACGAAGTGATGCGCTGTTTCCATGTGTATAAGTAAGTGTGTTGTGAAGATTGGGTTATTTGGGCATAGGCATTTGAATTATTCTGTGAGGCATCGTTCATTAGGAAGTTCCCATTGGCGGCTAGAAAATTTCCGGATTGATTGGTCCAAAGCCCTGAATTGCCATTAAATTCATCTCCAAAAAACCCCATCGTTTGGTTAGATTTAAAAGGACTTATTGCGGAAGCTCGGGCAGCGATGTGATAGAATTTGTAGCGTATACCAGAGGCATCGGAATCTTGAAATGTAGCTGTAAACCCTTGAGTTTGCCATACCCCAGAGTAATGTAGCGCACTGGATGGTGGGGTGAGGTCTATATTCAAACTGGTGACCTGATAGCTTGCCGTCCATCCGGACAGTTGCGTAGCACAATCCGAGCGAAACTCAAGGGTTAGGGTGTTACCTGAAGATTGAATGCTTGGCGGAAGAAAGTTTCCTGTGTATGTTCCTAGTAGCGGTGAATTAACCGTTGCTCCGTTATATATAAACAACTTATCAAAGGAAGATTCTAAATCGAATGTGGTAAATTGGATGGAGATGACATTTCCTTGAGGGGCTTGTATGAGCCACACGGTGCGTTCATCCGCCGCGTAGTTTCCATTCGGACCGCCTGAATCATAGAGGGTTCCTGATGGATTTGTAAGTATCGTTGGGTTGTATGTATTGTTTATTAATCCGTAAAATTTATTCCAATTCCAATGTATTCCAGGATCGGTATGGCTTTGATTCGCATAATGCTGATGTCCTTTGATTCGGATGCAATTCCCTAGTAATTGCGTGCTTGTAGACCCCACACCATCATAAGTCCGTTTTGGGTTGATTCCATAACCGCTTTGTGTAATATCTTTAACCAGGTTTGCAGAAGATTGATAAAGAGATGGCGTGTACCATGCGGCATTAGATACATAGCCCTCATGTTCGATCCCAACCGTGTAGGAGTTTTCATTCCCCACGTGCCATGCTTTATTACTTTCCAATACCATTTGGGTTACCTGGCCATCTGAACTTCTAACCACATAATGATACGACACCTGGGCATTGCAATTAAGACCCCACGAAATTGCACCTGCGTAGGTTCCTTGCACGGTATGTATGGTAACTGCGGAAATTTGGGAACCATTCCTGCCGCTGTAATTACAAGAAGGAGCGGCATTCCACAGGGCAGGACCATAGTTTAGGGATTTTAATGTATTACCTGCGCGGTATTGCGTGTTTTCATGGTTTTTAATTCCAGTGGAATCAATGGTAACGAGCGATGCGGTTAACACTGCATAGTTATTGTTTCCAAAGAAGTCTTTGATGTTGATTTCATACAATGGAAACCCATAAGTAGCCGCTTGGGATTCATCGGTTAAGAAACAAAAAACCTCCAAAACACTGGATTCAAAGGCGAACAGATTAATGCTTCCTTCTCTTGGAATTTCACTCAGTTCCCACATTAAATTATAGATTAATTCAGGGGCGTTTTCTCCGTTAACCGCATAGCTTTGAATGAGGCTTGCACATGCCGCTGCATATGCTTCTACTTGTGCCGGAACACTATTCTTTTGGGTCGAAATACTAATTCCACTTAAGGATTCAATGCGCTTCCCGTTTTCAATAAAGTAATTTTGCCCATCTTCATAAACCCCCATGATTCCATAGGGTATTGGGATACCGGCGCAGCCTATTTGTTCTTCGTTTGATGGGTCATGAAAGCGGGTGTGGGTATAGGAAATTGCTTCTAAAAATCCGCGAGGAATTTCCGGATGTTGTTGGTATGCGGTAGAAAAATTAACCGCTTGACTAAACACCGTGAGGTGCAATGAAAGGACAAGATAAATTAAAAGTAGTTTAGGCATAAATAAAAATTTGCGAGGTAACGCAAATCTTTACTTAATAGTATGTTTTATTTATCAACTTATTGATATACAGTGAATTAAAACTTTATAGTTAGTCCACCGAACACAGAAATGGGCATAACAGGATAATTATAAAACCTCAAGTATCGTTGTGAAGCGATGTTGTTGAGTTGAATGAATCCAGAAATGCGCTTGTTGTATCGATATTCAAGGGTTAAATTACCATCGATAACATTTCCTAAATCGTATACAAATTGATTGTTGAATTCAGTGACGTTGGTTCCTGTTTCATAGACCTTTGCATAGCGTCCAAACGACATATCCAGTCCGGCTTTAACCAAAAATTTATCGAACAAGTTGTAGCTTGCCTGTAAGATAATTTCAGCTTGTGGTAGGTTCCAGGCTTTCGCTTCATTGAGTAATTCATAGGAATGATATCGGGCAATAACATCTAGGCCTAGTTTCTCACCTGCTTGATAACCGAATCTCCCTTCGATTTTCGTGTGATTTAACGAGTCATAAACCAAGGTGAATTTATTACCTGTAGAAATTAATGTATCGGTAACAAAAAAGGCTCGGTTGTTTTCTTTAATGAAGTTTGCGGCTAATCCATAGCTAAATTTTCTTGCCGCTACCCCTTTAAATCCAAGTTGAATATCATAAGGGTTAATTTGGTTCTGAATAATAAGATTTGGTAATACAAACTGATTTTCTTGGTAGAAACCGGTTAAAGAGCGTTGTTTCGCCTGCCCTTGAAGTGCTATAAAGGGAACAAATTGGTTGGAAGATAACGCATATTGCATAGTGATTGCAGGGAAGAAATAAGCGCGGGTTTCTTGAGCAAAATCAACACTTACTCTAAAGCCCGCATCAATAATTAGTTTGTTATTCAATAAGGTACTTTTAATTCCAGGATTAACATCAAGGATGGTGTTTTTCCGAACAATCCCGCTATCTGAAAGGATTAATATAGAATCTTGAATTCCATAGGCATATCCGTTGTATCTAAGACCAAGATTGCCATAAAACATATTGTTTCCAGAACGAAGGTATCCTAAGCCATTGATATTAAACCCCTGTTCTTTTGCGCGCCAATCTTTTAAGCTATCTGCCATGGGCGAATCCGTCCCCGTATATCTGAAATCAATGGTGGTTTGTACATTGAACACACCCGTGTCGCCTCGATTTGTTGTAATGTCAGCATGTGCATTTACTAATTGGTACCGTTGTGCAATAGAATCTTTATCTACTTCGGGTTGCGTTAATCCATAATAGTGGAACCCATGGTTAGTATAATTTAGGTGGGAATTGAGCGTAAAGGATTTTTGAAACGTTTCAAAGTTCCCTTGAATACTGGTGTTATCGAAGGAAGCTGGAGCCATTAGTTGTTTTTCTCTGTTTTTAATGTCTCCAAAAAAGCTCAAGTGTTTCACGTGTAATCCATAGTAATTAGCCCTAGACCGGGTAGAATTCACATAAAACTCCCCCAGGGGCATTAATGTGGAACCCATCCCAAGTTTTAAATAAAAAGGGTAAATCTTTTCAAGCAATTGTTCCGTTTCAATGGTGGCTGCATCAATGGTGTCTGTGGTTACGTTTACCGTTAACTTGGGTCCGAGTAAGGGCCTGTTTGGTACGGCCGATGTTTTGATGGAGTCAATAATTTTAGGGGCAGAAGGAATACGAAGGGTTCGTTCTATGTCTCGATTTCCTTTTCCATCGGTTTCAAATACATCAGATTGTGCAAAATACCACGGAAACCAACCGCAAATTAATAGGATTAAATAATACTTCATGTTATTCCGGTTTAATTTCAATGGTTTTTTGAGGATCTATTTCAAGATTCTTCGTGGGATTTTTAAGGGCTTCAATGGTGGCTTTGAGCGCTTGAGCCTCCTCCAAAACACCATCATCCTCTTTAATTGGATAGAAATCAATCACGGAGGTAATTGTTTGTTCTGCTTCTAATAATTCATTTCGGTCTATATGGGTGTTGGTTTGCAGAATTAATCCTTTTGCCACCCAGTAATTATAACTTGGCTTCATTTTAAGCAGTTCCTTAACAAGTATAATGGTAGAATCAAGCGCTTTGTTTTTATATTGAATGTCGGCTAAGGTATATTTTGCTTCAGCGCCTTTAATTGTTCCTGTGTTTTTAACTAACCAACGCAAAGCGGGTTGTGCATCCGAATAATTAGCCAAGAAATACGCACTCATTCCATAGGCGTATTCCGCTTCCATTTTCAAGGATTGATTAAGTCCTCCTGTTGAGCGAACTTGTTGTGCGTAGGTGCTTGCTTCCTGGTATTTTTCCAATAGAAAATAACAGCGCATTAAACCAATTTTTGCGGCGTTAATATTGTTAGGTTTAGCGGCGTATTGTTCCAGTTTAAGGTAATTGATTAAGGCCGCATCATAATTCCTTTTCTCGTAGTAATAGGTTGCGATTTTATAGGCTACGGGTTCAAAATAACTTGCTGTAGGACCAGCCAAATACGCTTCGTAATGGGGCAAGGCGGCTAGGGTGTCTTTTAATCTTAAACATGCATTACCTGCATAGAAATGTGCGTCTTGCGAAAACTTTCCATTAGGGAATTTCCCTAAATATTGATTAAACTTGGGAATAGCTTCACTGTAATTGCTGTCTACATAACTTTGTAATGCAGGATTAAAATACAAGTTCTCTTTTTCATCTGCTGATAACCCAGCACAATCGTATTCGTTGGCTATTTCTTCTGCTCGATCAGGGCTTTTCATGGCTACATATACATCCATTAATCCTTTGGCAGCAACGGCACAGATATCTTTCTTGTTGCCAAATTCTAGCAGTATCGAGCGATACGCGCTTTCGGCTTGTTGGTATTTCCATTGTTTATAATAGATATCCGCCATTTCAATTCTACAATTAACGACTTTTGGTGATTTTGGATAGTTTAACACATAGGTTTCAAACCCACTAAATGCGTTCTCGAATTCCGATTGAGCCTTGTAGCTCATCGCGAGTTCATACGATGCGTTTTGAACATATTTAGAGTTCGGGTAATCTGCCATTAATCGTTCAAGGGTAGAGATTTTCAAGAGGGCTTGTTTGTTGTACCCATAAGATTTCGCTAGATAATAAGATGCGCGATCAGATAGCGCTGTTTTTTTAGAGAGAATATCCTTATAGTATTGGATGGCTTGTTCATCTTTACCTTGAGTATAATTACCATCAGCAAGTTGGAACATCGCATCAAGTTTCTTTTCCGAACTATTCGGTTTGGATTGAAGGTATATGCTGAAATATTCGAGGGCATCACTCAATTGATCTTGTTCAAGGTATGCATAGGCAATGCTGTAATATGCATCGGGCTTTTCTTCCAATAAATTAGCCGAGGGCGCAGCTAGGAATTTTTTAAACTCTGAAATCGCGTCTTTATATTTTCCTTGTTTGAAATATACATCACCCCTCCAATACTTCGCTTTCGCCATTATTTCAGGTTCATTGGGGTATTTATCAACCAACCCAAAGACCGTAAAGGCAGAATCCAGCAAGCTTTTTTGGTATAAATCGACCCCGTAATTATAAACCACGGTTTGATACACGCTTTTCAGTTGTGCATCTTTGTTTGGTATTTTATTGAGTGATTCCAAGGCTTTTGCATAATTACTGGTAGAAGCATATACATTGACCAAATATTGAAAAATATCGGATTTTCGGGTAGAATTTGGATATTTAGCCAAATAGTTTTCAAAGGCCCTCACTGATTCGTCATAGGGATTGATGTCAATTTTGAATGAAATTACCGCAAACTGATACAACGCGTCTTCTGCCAGAAAGGGCTTTGAATTCATAGTAGAAACACGTTCAAACGCACTTCGAGCGGGCAACATTTTTTGTGCACTTAAATAACAATTTGCGATGTGGTACATGGCGGTTTGCCCAAGGCTATCATCAATCCTTGCTGCCCGTTCCAAATAGGTTATTGCTTGCTCTTTTTGTTCGGAATTCATTAATGCAAACCCTAATTGATAATCGTCTACTCGGGCAGTTTTTGCACGTTTATCGTAGGCTAATAAATAGGTTGATGCTTCCTTATAGTGATTCAATTTGAAATGAGCATCCCCCAACAAGTGCAATATATCGGTATAGTTCCCTAATTCAGCAGTGTCGAGTACGGTAGATGCATAGGCAATAACGCTGTCGTAAAGCCCTTGTTTGTGGTTTATTTGAACAATATAATAGGGAGCGATAGTGGTGAATTCGGGTTTATGCTTTAGCGCATGAAAGGTGTTTTTTGCTTCGTTTAAATTGCCGAGTTTATAATTCAAATGCGCATAATAGTATAAACTGATCGACCCATATTGCCCGGATGAATTTTTTACTTCTTTGAAGGCAAGCATCGCATCTTGCTCTAGCCCCTCCATAAAACAACTGTATCCTTTTTTGAAAAAATAAACTTCGGCACTCACTGAATCTAAGGCAGCGACATCTACGAGGGCATAATAAGGCAGCGCACCGAGGTAGTCTTCCTTTTGAAAAAAATAATTCCCGATTTCAAAATGGATGGTGTTTCTGTATCGGTTTTCAGGATATGCTTTATTGAATTGGCTTAGCAGAGTAATGGCATCGTCGTTATAAAGTGCCAACGCAGCCATACCTCGGTAATAATGTGCTTTAATAACAAAGGGATCATTGCGGTCTAGGCGTTGATTAATGAAATTTTCATATTCAATGCGCGCCGCGGTGAATTGACTTTTTTCATACAATTCACAAGCCCGATGGTAATCTCGATAGACGGAACCTGTGTTCATTGATTCTTGCCCATAGAAGCAAGAGCTAATACCTATCCATAGAAAGAATAGAAAAAAGAGACTTTTTCGCATGCAACAAAAATATACCGCATAGAACGCTTGAATTCGCAAAGGGTTAAAAGTTTTTCACGCATTTTTGTTAAGAGATATTTTGTCACGGCGTGAATTAACTCATTCTCTATACCATCTTTGTAAAAAATCACACGTGGAACAAATTATTAATTTATCAGAGGTAAACATCCTTCAAGGAGATAAAACCATTCTTAAACAAGTAAATTTATCAGTTCAAGAAGCCGAGTTCGTTTATTTAATTGGTAAAACGGGAAGTGGAAAAAGCTCGTTATTAAAAACGCTATACGGAGAGCTTCCCATTGCCCAAGGAACGGGTATGATTGCGGGGCATGATTTAAAGGCATTAAAACCCAAAGAAATCCCGTTTCTTAGAAGAAAATTAGGCATTGTTTTTCAAGATTTCCAGCTGTTAATGGACCGTACGGTGATTCAAAATTTATATTTTGTTTTAAAGGCTACCGGATGGAATGATAAAGCGGAAATCCATAAACGCGCCATGAGTGTATTGCAATTGGTGGGGATAGAACAAAAAGCGGATCAAATGCCACATACTCTTTCTGGTGGAGAACAACAGCGGGTTTCTATTGCGCGCGCCCTGTTAAATGACCCTAAAATCATACTCGCTGATGAGCCAACAGGTAATTTAGATGAAGAAACGTCCGAAGAAATCATGCACTTGTTAGTTGCCCTTTCTAAAGAAGAAAATACGGCAGTGTTAATGGCCACCCACGACCTTCAAATGGTGAAAAAGTTTCCTGCCCGGACCTTACGCGTGGAAAACGGGGAAGTTTGTAGTTAATTAAAGCAGGTCGTTCGCAAGATTTGCTAATTCAGAGCGCTCCCCTTTTTCAAGTTTTACGTGTGCAAACAAGGGTTGATTCTTGATTTTCTGAATTAAATAGGCAAGCCCATTACTGTATTCATCTAAATATGGCGTGTCAATCTGATGCACATCTCCCGTGAATACAATTTTAGTATTCTCACCGGCACGAGTAATTATCGTTTTAATTTCGTGGGGTGTTAAATTTTGCGCTTCGTCAATGATGAACATGATGTTCGAAAAACTTCTACCCCGAATAAAGGCAAGCGGTGTAATCACAATTTTTTTGTTTTCTTCCATTTCACTGATTGCCTTGTGCTTTTTTTCGTGCTCGCCATATTGCGCCTTTATAAACTTTAAATTATCCCACAAGGGCTCCATGTAGGGGCTAATTTTATCGTTGGCATCTCCCGGTAAAAATCCAATTTCTTTATTCGATAAGGGAACAATGGGCCGTGCTAAAATAATTTGGTTGAATTTTTTTTCTTGTTCTAATGCAGCAGCCAAGGCGAGTAGGGTTTTACCGGTACCGGCAACCCCTTGAAGCGCAACCAACTTAATTTCAGGATTCGTTAGCGCGTGAAAGGCAAAGGCTTGTTCTGCATTTTTTGGTTTAATCCCATATACAAATTCCTTTTCTATACGCTCTAACATTCCCGTGGTTTGGTTGTAATAAACCAAGGAAGAGGTTTTCCCGTTTTTTAAAATATAATACCCATTGGTTCGCTTTAACTCCCCAAGAACCCCTTGTTCCTCGCACGTTCCTCGGGTAAACACTTCTCGGATTAAGTCGCTATCTACGTGATCAATAATGTAGTCTGGCGCTAATTCATTTTTTAGCTCATAAACTTTACCCGTTTCATAATCTTCCGCAGCAACCCCCAAGGCTTTTGCTTTTATTCGAAGGTTAATGTCTTTGGTAACAAGAATAACGTTGCGAGTAGGGAATTCTTCCTGTAAAATAAGGGCGGCATTGATGATTTTATGATCGTTTTTTGAGGAGGCATATACTTTTTCTGCATTAAGTGTTTTCGGATCATGGTCCATGATGATTTTGAATTTCCCTAATGTTTTTTCAATGTCAATCCAATTACTCAAACGCTCATTTCCCACCAGTTTATCAATAAAACGGATTACTTCTCGTGCGGAAAAATTCTTGGTGTCATTTCCCGATTTGAATTTATCTAATTCTTCCAGTACCGTGATGGGTATCGCAACATCATGTTGTTTGAAATTTATAATGGCGTGATGATCGTGAATTAAGACCGAGGTGTCTAGTACAAAAATCTTAGTTTTCTTTTTCATAGATTAAGTCGGATAGGTTATTAAATCGGAGGGTATATCCAGAGCGGGCTAGTTTAGTGTGGTCAATTTGAATCGACTCGGTGAGTAACAGGCCCATCTCTCCAAAAATCAAACGAATAATAGGCGAGGGAATGTTTGGGAGAAGGATAACAGAACGCTCTTTTTGGGCAATCGTTTTTGTTAGGTCACCCATGCTTGAATTTTCACTTACCACATGAATCAGTCCAAGAGGTTCCCCTTGCAATACCCTCAGCGTTAAGCCGATCAGATCGTCTAAATGAACCCAAGGAACGAGTTGTTGCCCGCTGCCCGGAACAGCCCCCAGGTAAAACTTCATTGGGGCGGCGATTTTTCGATAGGCACCCCCACGGCTAGACAAGACCATTCCAAGACGAAAGATACTGAATGAGGGGAGCTGTTCAAAAAGCCGGTGAGCTTGCTCCCATTGCGCAACTAACCGAGATAAAAAATCATCCCCGTACGGATGAGACTCGTTGTATAAACAGGCCCCTTTAAAACCGAAGGCATTTACGCCAGAAATTCCGATATAACCGATTAATTTAGGACAATGTTTACTGCACTCCGTATATAGGAATTCTGTGGAATCGATCCGAGAAGTTTTTAATTCTTCCTTCCTGTGTTTCGACCAGCGTTGGTCTGCGATACCTGCTCCCGCTAGATTAATAATATGAGTAATTGAGCCCAACGAAGAATGATCTAATTGATGTTTACTTGGGTCCCAAAAAATGTGTGTGTTAGATTTTTGAGTTCTGCTTAGTACGCTATAGGGCACATGAATGGAGTCAAGAGCTTTTTGGAGCGCTTGTCCAATAAATCCCGTGCCCCCAACAATCAAAATCTTCATCATAAATTTGGCGGTTAAATTAAAAAATATAGGGGTTTAATAAACCCCAAAAAGAAAATTAATATGTTCGTAATCTAGGCTACATGCGTAGCTTTTCTATTTTTGTACTTCATGCGAAATTTTTTATGGTATTGTTGCTTTTTCTTCTGTCTTCCCTCGGGGTTTGCTCAATCCTGTAAATCCTTTGTGTTTCGGCATAATACCGATCCTGTTCGGGATAAAATTTGTTCTTCCGCGCTTATTGAAGACCTTAAAGAATTAAAAGATCGCCTGCAGGAAATCCACCCTGATGCCTATCGGTATACAACCCCCTCAGCCTTAGATTCGGCATTTTTACAAGCCATACAACGTTGTGGTACCGATAAAACACTGTTGGAATTCACCCAGATTTTGAACGATTATCTATTAAAAATCAGAGATTCACACACGTTTTTTAATGTTCGTGAATTATTGGTTTATGAGCGTCGGAAAAGATATTATTTCCCCTTTGTACTTGCCCAGATGAACAACAAATTTGTGATCACTAAGTCCTGGAAAACGATGATTCCGAAAGGCGCCGAACTCTTATCCTTTAACGATGATGTTCCCATGAACAGCATTAATTCAGCCCTGTGTTTTTCGCCCATCGAAGGGTATTCAACTACAGCGCAAAAGGAATTATCTACCCATGTGTTGTCAGGAATTTTGAACATCCAAAGCCCCACAAAGAGGGCACGTGTAAGCTATGCATTTAACGGAGACACCCTTACTAAAGATATAAATCGTCCCCGCTTGAGAAAGGCACTTAATGCTTCGGAGTTTTTAGGAGCGGATGCAAAAATCACGTATACCAGGTTCGAAAATAAAGGGGTATTGAGTATTTCATCCTTCTCGCCGACCTCCCTTGGCCCATTTAAAAAAAGAATGGATGAGGTGTTTAAGCACATTAAAATGGATAGCATTGAATCCTTGGCCATAGATTTGAGAAATAATACAGGAGGGTATATCCTTTTACAAGAATACTTGATGAGTTTTCTAGTCCCTGAAGGCACAAAATATAGCAATAATTACGTGTACAAACGAAGTGATTACGATCGCTTTGAACAGCTATCAAAGGTTCAGAAATGGCGGTTCAAGCGCGCGGCGAAGTGGTATTATCCCAATGGAGCAATTGCGCAAGAATGGGATTTTTATAACAGCCCAAAAGGAACCATAGATACAGTACTTAATGAACCAATCCTTAGTAATCGCTATAAGCAAGAATTCAGAGGCAAGTGCACCTTGTTTATTAACGGGATGTCCATGTCCGCTTCGGCAAATTTTGCAGCCTGGTTTGCGACGGTTGACAGAGGAAGTATTGTGGGAACGCCTGCCTCAGGAACCCAGACAGGAACCTTTGCGAATCCAGTAACCGTGTATTTAAACAATACCGCACTTCCTATTATGATTTCTACCATGAAAGTTAATGCGCTATCCGACCCAACGAGTAACAAACCAATCGCCCCTACGGTTTTACTTATCCCGACCTTAAGCGACATTCAATCGGGTAAAGATATTCATTTATCCTATTTTCTATCTCACTAATGGCCACGCTATCAATCCCTTCAACGCCAAGTATTTTTTCGGTAATGACGCAATTAGCGAATGAATACGGGGCTATAAACTTAGCACAAGGTTTTCCCAATTTCCCAATAGACCAAACCCTACGTGATGCGGTTTCTGAGGCAGCACAAGGGGGTGCACATCAATACGCCCCATATCAAGGTCAGTTGTCCTTACGAACGGCAATTAAACACTTCATTGAACAACACAACGGATACCCAATCACGACGGATGAAATTTTAATTACTGCAGGCGCTACCCAAGCAATTTTCACAACGGTTCAAGCGCTAGTTTCCACGGGGGATGAGGTGGTGCTTTTAGATCCATGCTACGATTGTTATGAAACCCCGGTTTTGTTAGTGGGGGGAACTCCAGTGCATGTCGAACTTGGGCGCGATTTTTTACCAGATTGGCAAGCAATTACTTCGGCGGTAAACTCAAAAACAAGGCTGCTTATTATCAACAGCCCACATAACCCAAGCGGTCGTGTATGGACAGAAGCAGACTTTTCACAGCTTATACACCTAGTTTCTATGAATCCAAAGCTTACGATACTGTCTGATGAGGTGTATGAGTATTTAACCTATTCAAGCGCACATATTTCGGTAAGAGCTTACGAAGCGTTAAGAACGCGTTCCGTCGTGGTCTCTTCCTTTGGAAAAACCCTTCAGGTTACTGGGTGGAAAATGGGGTATTTGAGCGCCCCAACACCTTTAATGCAGCGCATATTAAATGTGCATCAGTATTTAGTATTCAGTGTGAATTCAGTCATGCAAGATGCGATTTCTAGGTATCTACCAACCTTTAATCCAGCATTAATTCGAGCCGAATATGAAGAACGAATGATGTATTTCAGACAAGGACTATCAGCGAGTAGACTTACGTGCTTACCCTGCGAAGGCACCTATTTTCAAACGGTTGATTACAGTCAGATTTCTACTCAAAATGATGTAGATTTCTGTATGTGGTTAATTAAGGAACACGGCGTAGCGGCCATCCCTCTTTCGGTATTTTATAAATCGAAGAAAGACCTTAATCACATTCGTTTGTGTTTCGCAAAGGATCACGAAACGCTCACCAACGCCTTAGAAAAACTATGCAAGATTTAGTAATTGGTTTACTTCAATTGGACCAAGCGTGGCAAAATCCAACAGAAAACAGGAACAGGATTAAATCGGCACTAACAAAACAATCCGGTGCCGACTTAATATTAATTCCCGAAATGGCTTTTACGGGATTTAGCATGAACGCCGAGGAACATGCGGAGGAATGGGATAATTCATCATCCGTTTTATGGTTGGAGGAACAATCATTGCACTATAACACGGCGTTCTATACGTCTTTATTAATTAAGTCTGGCGGAGAATTCTACAACCGTGGTGTGTTTGTTTCAGAAGGAAGGGTGATTGCACATTATGACAAACAACATTTATTTGCTTTTGCTGGCGAAGATTCGGTGTTTAAACCTGGAAATAACCAAACCATGGTGACTTTTAAAGGTTGGAAAATAAATCTTCAGATTTGTTTTGATCTTCGTTTTCCCGAAGGATCAAGAAATCGAGTCACAGAAGGAGGGGCAGCCTATGATTTGTTGTTATATGTTGCAAATTGGCCCAGCCGCAGAATTGCTCACTGGGATTCATTATTGGTGGCTAGGGCTATTGAGAATCAATGCTATGTCGCTGCAGTGAATCGAGTTGGTATCGATGGAAATCAAATAGCCTATGAGGGACATTCGTGCTTAATTGCCGCTGATGGTAATTACATTCAACCGCCAATCCACATGGAAGAAGTGTTAATGATTCAGAATATTTCATTCGAACAATTGATGGAATTTAGAAAATTACTTCCTTTTCTTAAGGAAAGAAAAGGATAAATTAATTTTTTACCTATTTTTACGTGAACAATAATTAAAATTAACCCATGAAAAAAACTTTACTCTTTTCTTTAATGGCAATAAGTGCGATGTCTTACGCACAAAAAAAGCCGCGGGTGCCCTCAGCGAATGCTTTAGCACCGGCCTCTAATACAATTACAGCTAAGCCCGAAGCAAATACTAAAACACTTGGTGTTACCCTTTGGTCAGACAATTTTGATAACGCGGCGAATTGGACCGTGGACAACAGCGGTCAGGCTGGAATTGATTTTGGTTGGAATATTAATAACACCTCTGATGGATGGTGGTCTGCCAATGGAATTACTTCAACCGGTGGTGGAAAATATGCGGAATTGGTTAATGGGGACCCTACACTAACTCCAGGAACTCAAGCCTTAGCCGTTACATACAATTTAACTACCGCCGCTCCAATAAATATTGCAGCACTTGGAGGAACAAATCAAGTAAGTTTATCGTTTGAGCAGTTTGGTGCGCGATTCAATGACCTACAAGACATTCAAATCAGTACAGACGGAACCAACTTTTTCTCTGTTGGAAACAATTTAGACAAACCCGTTCTTTCCGCATCGGGAGGTACACCGTACACAAACCCAGATGTTAAAATAATCAACCTTGCAACCGTATTACCGGCCAATCCAGGAAACGTTTGGATTCGTTTTAGTTGGACCACTAACTATCCGGCTCAAGCAGCAAATGCGAATGTTTGGATTACCTATGGTTGGTATATTGATAACGTTAAGATTGTTACTAATCCAACGAACGACCTAAGCATTACTTCAAAATACTGGGGAACGGCGGGGCTTCCGTATTTCCAAATCCCAACGACACAAATCGCACCCATTGATTTTGAAATTAACGCATTCAATGGCGGAATTAACAGCCAACCGGGTGTTCAATATAGCATTAACGTAAACGGGGGTGCATTTACATCATCAAGTCCAGCAACAACAATTCCTTCGTTAGATACCGCAACGTTAACGGTAAGCAATCCCTTTACTCCGGCTGCCCTTGGAAATTATACAGTAGTACATGCGTTGACGGCAGATTCAACAGACGACGTACCAGCAAATAACGTAATCGCTAATACAGCATTTAGTGTAACTAACTACATCTATGCGCGTGATAATGGAACCCCAGCCGGTTCTACATCTAACGGAATTGATGGTTTTGAGGCGGGAAATTTATTTGATATTTGGACCGCTCAAACCTTAAAAGGAATTGACGTTAGAATGTTAGGTGGAGCGAGCGGAACGACGGTAGGAACAGAGGTGTTTGTGAAACTGTATTCATATGATGCAGTCTTGGATGACTTTGTTTTTGAATCTGAATCAGATCCATATATCGTAACTGCAGCAGATTTAAATGTAAACAAAATGCTCATGTTGAATGTTCCAGTAAATATGCTTCCAAATACCACCTATTTAGCGGTTATGGGGGCATTAAGTCAAGGGTTGAGAGTTGTAAATGCAGGTACATCTGAGCCGGGGACCTCCCTCTTCTTTGATTATATTGACAATGTGTGGTATTATCAAACAGGTACACCTTGGGTTAGAATGAATTTCGATCCAACGATTGGTATAAACGAAGAATCGGCAAGTATTGCTACCGTGGTTTATCCAAATCCAGCGAATGAGGTGTTGAATGTTAAAATGGAAATCAACAACGCAACAACTGGCGTAATAGCAATTTATAATGCAGCAGGAAGCAAAGTAAAAGAAACATCGTTCAATGCTTCAAATGGCGTATCAGTTGAGCAGGTGTCGATTAATGAATTGTCTGCAGGATTATATACCGTAAAGATTACAACAAATGATGGGTTTGCTACACGTAAATTCACCAAAAAATAAAAAGTAATTACAACTAATTAAGGCCGGTTATCCGGCCTTTTTTTATGGATTGGATTGAATGGGGATATATTGGTTTGTTTGTTGCCTCATTTTTAGCTGCAACCATACTTCCTATTGCTTCGGAAGCAGTGTTCATTGCGATGCTTTTTTCTTTTAACCCTTGGGTTTGTTTATTTGTTGCAACTACAGGAAACACGCTGGGAGGGTATTTAAATTATGGCATTGGTTATTTAGGAAAACCCGAGTGGTTAGCAAAAATTCGTGTTACAGAAGATCAAATTTCACGCTGGGAGCATAAGGTCAAGCACTATGGGGTTTGGTTAGCCCTTGGTACTTGGCTGCCATTGGTTGGTGATGTAATCGCGGTTGCCTTAGGTTTTTTTAAAACAGCATGGAAACCAACCTTCTTATTTATCTTTATCGGCAAATTTGCACGGTATTTATTAATTCTTCTCTTTTATTTATATGTACAATAAATTGCCAGGTTGGGTTGTTAAAAGCGTTGTTATTTTGCTTTTTACGCTGGGCTTGTTTCGATACTACTCGAACACAGAACCCTATGCTACCGGTGATGGAATTGAGTATGTTTTAACCACAGAGGCGTGGTATAATCACGGCACACCAACGATTCTGCCTGCAGATTTTAATTCATTTAAAGCTGATTTTATTGCACATCAATCGTGGGAATCGAATTATAAAGCCGCTGCGTTTGATGAGGTTGAACGTTTTTTAAAAGAAGGTCAGCTTAAGGCAAAAGCTTCCATTCGAAAAGAATTCGGGGGTTTTTACCGAAACAATAACGGGGGTGTTTACGGGTATCATTTTGTGTTTTATTCCTTATTAAATGTTCCTGCTCGGTTCATGACGGATCTATTAAATCTCCACCCTATTCAGGCATTTAAGTACACCAACCTTGCTTGTTGGATACTATTATTGATATTAATTCTATTCCTTCGAAAACAGCTTGTTTTTGATGAGGCATTACTGTTTTTAGCCGCGTTTTTTAGTGCTGCATTTTATTATAACACATGGACTCATCCTGAATTAACTACGGTTATTTTATTAATGGCGAGCTTTGTTTTTTTAAATCAAGAACGATTTCACCTTGCGTTACTTACGTGTGCCTTAGCCACCTTGCAGAACCAACCCTTGGTGTTTCTATTGCTTTGGATGTATGTATACGTTTGGAATAAACAACGATACGCCATTAAACCCTTGCTTTCTTTTGGTTTTTATGGATTGATTGTTTTTATTCCTTCCCTGTATTTTTATAGGTTATTTGGAACTACCAGTTTGATTAAGGATGCAGGATTTCTTGCTTTGGAGAATATTTCCATGACCCGAGTTGTAGGGTTTTATGTTGATTTAAATCAAGGAATGATAATAAGTATTGGGTTATTTCTATTGTTATATATGGTGTTGTTAGTACAACGATTGGTTGTAATCATCAAAACGCGCAAAGCGGAACTTTGGGATTTGATACCGCTTGTTTTAATGTCAATGACCTTATTGGTTTCTGCTATGAACAACTGGAATCATGGAATGGCAATCGTTAATCGGTATGCGGTTTGGATGGGTGTACCCTTACTTTTTCATGTGTTTCATTTAATGCGTGATTTTTCAATCCGATTTCGGGTTCCGCTAGTTGTTTCGGCCTTAATTTCTCAAGGGATTTTATTAAGTGTACATTTACCTTATAACCAATTTGATTGGTCTAACCTCCAACACATGCCCATTGCGAAATGGGTATTAGACCATCATCCGTCATGGTACAATCCAGATCCACAGATTTTTATTGCCCGAACTAATCGCGTGTTTGATTTTACTAAAAATAGTTCTCCCGTGCTGTATTTCAACCATAAAAACGAATTGGCAAAAGTTGCGGTCCACGTTGAAAACATTGATACCTTATCCGTATTTGGTTATAAAATGAACGCCTTACGCAGTTATCCAAGGGTAAAAAGTGGTCAAGAGACCTGGATTTATATTAATGACATGGAACAAGGTTCCACTAAATCAAGTGCTGAACTATTACAAATAATTCAAAATTCAGAGGAGGAACGAATTATTCGTGAAATGCGCGCCAATCCACAATGGATAAAAGAACTAACACTAAAATCCAAACGAAATCACATGGGCCTAGAGGAACAGCTTAGGCTAGATGCGAGGTATATTTTTAATGAAAATCACCCGCGTTAAGCACGGAACGAATAGCGCCTTTCTTTACAAGAAAACCCTGTTCCGCAGCATGTAATAAAGGAAGATCATCGGTGTTGTCAGAATATGCTTGGACAATGCGTTGGGTTGGAAACGCCTCCCTTAAACGGATTGTTTTTTCAGAACCCCTGCAATTTGTACCTAAGGTATATCCGTCCTCATGGACTCGCAGGGTAGTTGAGATAACATGCGTAATGCCTAGTTTTTCACAGGCCGGAAGGATAAATAAATCAGGTGAGGCAGAAACCACCACAATACACAAGCTATCTTCTTGACAACGTTGAAGGGCCAATATAAGTTCTTCGTTAAACGCGTTCTGATTTTCCCAAAATCGGGCAGCCATACGCTGAACCTCCTGGGCGGAATCACGTGCAATAAAACAAATAAATTTAGACTTAAATGTACTGGTGTTTATTCGATTTGATTTCCATAGCACCCATGCATATACCTGCATAATTACTCGCCAGATTCTCAGCGGTTTCTTCCGATAATAAAAAAGACAAAAAGCAAGGATACTGTCGTATTTATATAGTGTTCCGTCAAAATCAAACAGCGCAAGCTTATCGGAAGGGTCAGACATAGATAATCCCGATTAAGTACAAAATCCAACAACAGACGGTTCCTTGTAAAAACCGATCTTTAAACAATAAGGTTGTTGGGTCGCCCTCTCCTTCATACAAACTCATTTCGCTAATTTGAATAAATCGAATAACCCCCATCAGCACAAATAAGGAGCTGTACATTAACCAATCCGTGCCCAAGGCTTTTACAACAGCAGGGTCTATGGAGTATAATAGATATGCGGTAATCGTTATTGTGGCGGCGATATATGTAAGGGTATTTAAAAACCCCACACTGTATGCCTTCAATACGGCGCGATGATTTACGGCATGGCCTTGTAATTGCATGATTTCCGATTTTCTTTTTACAACAACCATCAGAAAGGCGAGGAAAAACGTCACCACTAAAATCCAGTGAGATGGAGAAACCAGAATGATCGCGCATCCGGCCAGCACCCGAAGCACAAAGTTGATGGCTACAATGAATAATTCTAACAAAGGAAGCGTTTTTAATCCAAGAGAATAAAGGATGTTCAAGAGTAGATAAGTACTTACAATCGCCAAAAAAAACATGGGTAATCGCGCTAAAAACATAATTGAATAGGCGCTAATGAGTATGCCAAAACCAATAATAAAGGCGAGTTGTTTAGAGATTTTTCCCGCAGCAATCGGACGGTTTTTTTTTCGAGGGTGTAAGGCATCTCTATCGGAATCTTTAATGTCGTTTGTCACATAAACAAAGGAACTGACGAGCGAAAAAGCAAGTGCCCCCAGGAACAAGGAAGACATTAACTCAAGCTGCAGAAGTCGAAACGAGAAAATAGCGGGTAAAAACAAAAACCCATTTTTAATCCAACTTTTAATCCTCAGTAAATCCAATACTGTTTTCATTTCTTTTCCTTCATATGTTTCCACCCACTAAATGCATCTCCTAAAAACGGCTCATATACGGCATTCGTATCAAGGGTATAGATTGGAGTGATGTGGTTCGTTTTAAGCTTCAATTCAAAAGACTTCATCCACCCCGCTTGTACCTTAACGCAAGAATTTCGCATTGGTTCCAATTGCTTCCTTAATTCTCGGTTGTTTTCAAAAACCCAGCGCCAATTCTGACTAACTGCAAGAACAGAATTAATTACAAATAAAAAGGAAAAAAACAGGGCGTAACGACCTACCCAAACACTTTTGTGGTTCATAGAAGTTGCCACAAAGATAGCGAGTAAAAGCAGCAGTTGAGGAGCATAACGCAAATTCCAAAACTCAGGTTGTATCCATAGAGAACCAATCAGAACTCCCAATAAAACATATAATTCAAGGGGTTGTTTTCGGATAATAAACAAGAGCAATATCGGAATAAATAAAACCCAAAGCTCCCCTTCGAAAGGCCCGAAAGGACTCATGGTTACCGGTTGATGGTTTTTAAAATATGGAATAGAATCTTGAATCAAGCGGGTATTAAACAACGGCTTCCTTACGGATGCATGGTCGTGATCCGTGTATATTGGAATAGATCCATGCGCCGCCACGAATTTCTGAACACGATTTTTTTTAAAGAAATCCAAGGGGTATTGAACTTCAGCAATCATTTTCCCCTCATTCTTTTTACCCATAATCGGAAATAAGGGATGGCCTTTAGATAAGGTGTTTCGCACGTAAGTTGGATAACCAATAATACCAACTCCAATTACCACAGCAAGTGCAAATCGAGCAATGCTCCTTTTGAGCAGTGATTTTTGTTGAGCAAACACCCATAGGGTCGCTCCCAACATCAATACTCCCCCATAAACCAACCCAGTAAACTTAACATTTACTAAAACAAGGAATGCAAAAATTAAAAGCCATCCCGTAGGCTTTTTGAAGTAGACAAAGTCAATTAAAAACACTAAGAAAATCCCGAACAAACTATACAAGAGCCCATCTACGTAAAAGCTGTGTACTTGTCCAAGGCTGACTGTGCTTAACGAAACGAATAAGACCAAAAGGATTGTTTTTATCCAAGAAAACGATAAACGAGCCCTTAAGAAATGTGTTAGGAGAAACATCAAGGACAACCAATATAAAAACTGTATTGACTTTCCCGATTCAATATTTCCGGTAAGCCGGAACATCACGGCTTGAATGGCCCAAGATGCCTTGGGATAATGATTTACGTAATTCGCATTTAATCCAGAAGCATCCGCGTCGGGAATCGGATTATCCCAAATAGGATTCCACCCTTCAGATATTAATATGATGGCATCTTGATGATACCATTGACCATCGAAAGAGCAGTCGTAGAATTGACCTGAAACATAGATGCTCCCCCATGTAAGAATCAAGCCAACAAACAAACCCGTGATGTTAGCGCGTATGGGTTGCTTTTCCAGAAGAAAAATAATCCCCGCACTTAAAATCAAACTTATTATAAAAATCCAAGCACCAATTTCTATTCCCAAAAACCAAGCGGCATGAGTCAGGACCATGACGATGCTTGGTAAAAGAAACAAAAAAACACTTATTGCGTAAAGGTGGTTGTTGGGCCGATTCATATATGGCTCGAAATTAAAAGGAATTTGAATCATAATAATGTTAAAAGAAGAAGGAATTTAATTAAATGGGAATAAATTTGTTTAAAATTCGTTGCATGCCCATGAATAGGCTTTATTTGTTTTGCATTTTTCTTATCGGTTCTTTTAGTGTATCGGCACAAATTGAAACTGGCATGTGGCGTTTACATACGGCCACGATGAGGGCAATAGATATAGCTAAAGATGATGATTTTGTATATACCGCCTATGAAAATGGCCTAATGAAGTATCATCTTGACTCGAAAGAAAAAACACTCCTCAATAAAATGAGCGGGCTCTCGGATATTTTGCTTTCCAGTATATATTACGACAGTATAGGTCAGGAGCTTTATATTGGGTACAAAAACGGAAACATTGATAAGATTTCAGGGGATAGAGTGATTAACATCCCCGCCATTAAGTTAGCATCGATTTCTGGAAGTAAAACAATCAATCGTTTTTATCGATACGGAAACATAATTTATGTGGCTACAGATTTTGGCGTAGTATTGGTGAATCCATTGAAAAACGAAATCAAGGACACCTACTACCCAACAAATGGGATGGAAGCAATTGTAGATTTAACCGTACAAGACCAACAGATTTTAGCCCTGAGTCCCACAAAACTTTACACGGGCACCCTTGGAAATGTACTATTACCCTCTGTTCAGGGGTGGAATGTAGACCCTCGAGTGCCTCCCGTTGGTAATGCTTCATATGCCGCCATAGAAAAGGTGAATGAGGACGTATTTGTGTTACGAAAATCCGCCGAATACAGTAATGATACAATTTTGAAATTACTTCCGACAGAGTATGTGTATTTTGACTATTACTCGGTGGGTTTAGAAATTAGCAATCTTTCGCAACACTCGAATCAATTAGATGTGTTGGCAGACGGCGCCTTGTTAACCTATGATAACGGAGGCCTATTGGTTGAATCTGCCTTAACATTCTATTTAGGCATATTTTTCCGGCCAAATCAAATGGTGGTTCTTGAAAATGGCGAAAAGTGGATTGCAGATGAATACAGTGGTCCGATTCGAGTGATTGGCGCCTATTCCTTCGAAAAAGTAAGTTATCCAGGCCCGCCAAGGAATGATTTTTTTGCAATGGATTGGAATAAGGGTAAGTTGGCGATTGCTAGCGGCCGACTCGAATTCAAAAGCCCAGGATTTTTGCGTCATGGGTATTATTTATTTCAAGACGAAAATTGGTCATATAACGACAATACTACCCTTTCCCAATGGGAAGGAATAGACATTCACGACTTCATTGATATTGCGGTAAACCCTAAAAACCCAGATGAGGTTGCTGTATCCACGTATTCTGCCTTTCCCCTTTCAATTATCAATACGACCGATAATTCGTGTACGGTATATAATCAAACAAACAGCCTTATTCAGTTAAGTTTATCGGGAAGCGGATGGAGCTTAGCGTCCGATGTGTGCTATGATAATAAAGGTAATCTTTGGGTGTTGAATGGCGGTTCGGACAGGCCGCTGGTGGTTAAAGAAACTGACAACACCTGGCAAGCCTTTGACTGTGGTGCTGCTGCCCGCAACAAGTATACTACACGAATGGTAATTGATAAAGATCAAAACCTTTGGTTTGCGACAGAAACCAATGGATTGTTTGGATATAATTATTCAGAAACCATGGATAATATTGGTGATGATTTTTATATTAATTTAACCAGCGGAGATTATAGTGGAGCCCTTCCATCTGATAATGTGACCGCCCTAGCGGTGGATTTAGATGGAGAGTTATGGATTGGCACCGATGCGGGATTTGCCGTATTATATAACACCACCGGTTCTTTTTCAGCGAACCCCGGAGATTATAACGCCCAGCGAATTAAGGTGCGGTTTGAAGGAAATGTGGAATATGTGCTAGGATCAACGCACATTACAGATATTGAAGTGGACGGAGGTAATCGAAAATGGATGGCTACCAACGGAGCGGGATTGGTTTTATTATCCTCGGATGGTTCAGAAATAATCCAGCAATTGACTAAGGAAAATTCTGAACTGATTTCTAATAATATTTACGACCTTAAAATGAATCAAGAAACGGGAGAGTTGTTCATTATCACAGACATGGGGTTGATTTCGTATCGTTCAGACGCTTCACAAGACGACGCAGATTATTCATCAACCAAGGTGTTCCCTAATCCAGTAAGGCCCGGGTATGAGGGGTTAATTACCATTCAAGGGATACGCTATGATTCCGATTTTAAAGTGACAGATGTAGCTGGAAATTTAATTTTCAAGACCACCTCCAATGGTGGCACCGCCACCTGGGATGGTAAACGCGTAGACGGTTCAAAGGTAGAAAGCGGTGTTTATTTAATCTGGACCGCAACTAATGAAGGAACTTCTCGTAAGGTAGGGAAAGTAGTTGTGGTGAACTAACAATTCAACGTTAGTTATATACATAGAATTTATTGTAGTTCTCCTATAATTACTATATTTTTGTAAGTTAAATAGGAGTAACCTGAAGTTTGATTGTGAAAATTCGTTTTTTTCGTCTGTTGTTTAATTACCCAAAACGGAGTTGTGTTGCGTTTCTTTTGTTCGTGTTGCTCAATATTTGGTCTTCCAGTTTTCATGCACAATTTTGTTATGGTGTACAAGTTGCGCCGGCAAGTTGTCCCGGTGGTTTAAGTCAAATACAATATAGTGTTTTAAATTGTGGGTGTAATAGCCCCGCCGGACCATGGGTATTTAGAATTGGCACTACTCCCAACTTTTTAAATGCCGCTGCCGTTTACACATCGCCACTTACAGCTAATCCGGTTTTTACTTCACCTGGACTGACAGCAGGAACCTATTACATTCGAGCACATTATAATAATTCAGCCACCAAATGTACAAATTCTGAACTCTCAGCAGTTGTTGCACCACCCCCGCCAATTGTTGGGGTTCCAGCAATTGTAAATGTTCCTTGTTTCGGTCAAAACACAGGGGTGGCAAATATTTCTGTGAGTGGAGGAACACCGGACTATACCTTTCAATTATCTAACAACAATAATCCAGTTGGAAATGCACAACAATTAACGACTGAACCAGAGGATTTTATTGCCAATTATACGAATTTAACAGCAGGATCCTACACCTATTTAATTACTGACGGAAACGATTGTACGCAGTCGGGAAGTTTTCAAATTAATCAGCCAAATGTTATTAACCCTGCTCTATCCTCTACAAATTTACCATGTAATGGTGGATTAGGGTCTATTACGATATCTGGGTTGTCCGCGACATCAGGAACGCCCGGTCAAACAGGGTTTAATATTTCTTGGACAGGACCAACTCCAGGGCCAACAGGCAACTCAGTTCCTGAAATATTTCCACCAAACTATAGTTCGTATTTAATAGACTCATTAGCAGTCGGCCAATATGTTGTTACTGTGATAGATTCGAATAATTGTTCTTTCGTGTCTCAAACGATTAACATCACCCAACCAACGCCTTTAACGGTAAATCACACGACGCAAGGTGCCGCTTGTTTTAATCAATCCAATGGTTCTGCTACATTCACTGTTTCAGGCGGCAGCCCAGGCTACAGCCTATCTTGGGCGGGACCCTTATCCGGAAACCAAGCCAATGCGATTGCAAACAACGGAGGTAGTTTTACAGTAACAAACCTTGCGCCAGGCACCTACACCTTTACCATATCTGACAATGGCGGCGGATGTACCACCACTCGAACGGTTACAATTGCCAACCCCCCTCAGCTAACCGTTTCCCAAGGAATTACGAATGTAAACTGTTTCGGCGACACTTCAGGATCCGTGGTTTTAAACGTTCAAGGAGGAACTCCGCATAACGGCAACACCCATGGATATAATGTATCATATACGGGACCAAACAACTTAATCGTTAATCCCAATGGATACGAGATCATTCCTGCCCAAGGAGTTATTTCCGGCTCCTATAATGGAATGGACAGTTTGGCGGCGGGCACCTATTCATATACGGTAACGGACTTAAACAACTGTACGGTGACCAATACTGTAACGATTACACAGCCCCTAAGCCCCTTGCTTTTAAGTTCATTTGCTTCTAATAATCTATGTTTTAATGGCGCTGCTGGCACAATAAATTTGTCTCCAACTGGAGGAACGTCGCCATACAGCTATTTATGGACCAATAGCTCGACGCTGCAAGATCCGACAGGATTGCCTAATGGTAGTTATACCGTTGCAGTAACCGATGCTAACAATTGTGTTCAAACATTAACAGCTACCGTTTCGTCTCCACCAGCTCTTGTTTTGAGTACAGAAATCATTAATGTGAATTGTTTCAATCAGTCAAATGGATATATTGATTTAATGGTGAATGGAGGTACCGCAGGATACTCTTATTTGTGGAGTTCGGGGGCAATCACTCAAGATATTGGCCCGCTTGCTCCAGGAAATTATTCAGTTACTGTAACGGATGCCAATAGTTGCACAGCCACTACGACAGCAGCGATTACACAGCCACAAACACCACTTAGCTTAAGCACGACTCAGGTTAATATTCTTTGTTTTGGTCAGTCGAACGGCAGCATTAACCTAACCCCAACTGGCGGTACTGGAGCATATACTTATGTGTGGAATACCGGAGCCACATTGCAAGACCTTTCAAATCTTGTTGCTGGCGTGTACAGCGTAACCGTAACAGATGCGAACGGCTGTTCTGCCCAAACGAGTGTAACGATCACCCAACCCCAGCTGGCATTAACAGCGAGTTCAACACAGGTGAATGTACAGTGTAATGGGAACACTACGGGAAGTATAGATGTAAGTGTAGGAGGAGGCACGTCACCGTATACGTATGCATGGAGTAATAGTGCAGTCACCCAAGATTTATTGAATATTGGTTCGGGCACCTATACGGTAATCGTAACGGATGCGAATGGATGTAAGGACACGGTAGTAACGTCAATCACCCAACCCCAGACGGCATTAACGTTAACGAGTACTCAGGTAATTGTAGGTTGTACAGGCAACGCGACGGGGAGCATTGATTTAAGTGTAAGTGGCGGCACGGCGGGATATACGTATGTATGGAGCAATGGTCAAACGACGCAGGATGCGAGTGGCTTGACAGTGGGAAGTTATGAGGTAATCGTAACGGACGCGAATGGCTGTAAGGACTCGATCACTCGATCGATTACACAACCGCAGAGTTCATTAACAGCGACATCCACGCAGGTCAATGTATTGTGTCATGGAAGTACAACAGGAAGTATAGATGTAAGCGTAATAGGAGGCACGTCCCCGTACGGGTATGTATGGAACACGGGATCGACGACCCAGGATTTAACAAGTTTAGGCATTGGATTATATACGGTAGTGGTAACGGATGCAAGCGGCTGTACGGATACAGTAGCAGCAACGATTACGCAACCTCAGGCGCCATTAACAGCGAGTTCAACGCAGGTGAATGTACAGTGTAATGGGAACACTACGGGAAGTATAGATGTAAGTGTAGGAGGAGGCACGTCACCGTATACGTATGCATGGAGTAATAGTGCAGTCACCCAAGATT
>CANHHA010000029.1 GCA_947460825.1 Flavobacteriales bacterium | reverse complement strand
CTTGCAGCTCCTCCGATTTCCAAAGCCGATCCAAAAGCATCACTGCAACCATTGGCACCAACAGTTGCAAGATCACTAAGATCATTTTAGAATCCCTAAACTTGTTGTACATCGGAAAATGATCAATGAACCAAAAATTGAGACCTCCGTTTTTGGACGCTAACAGCACACACAATATCGAAAGTGCAATTACTGGAAACCGAAGGGTGTCTTTTACAAGAAACAAGCCTACCAAAAATAAAAAGAAGGCCACTGCACCGATGTAGATTGCTCCACCACTGAATAATTGGCCACCCCAATAGTGGTTGGATTGAGCGATTTGATCATAGTACGTTGGGTCTTCAATACTTTCCATTGCAGATTCATTATTCCCAATGTAGCCCCCTGAACCTCCTTTAGCATCTGGAATAAACAAAGAAAGGGCTTCCATGGGCCCAAAATTATACTCAAGAATATAACTTTTATCCAAGCCAGATTTTGCCTTTGTAGCCTTATCTGTGCCTTTCGGTGCCACCGTAATGTCAGAATCACCCCGCGTTGAGTATTTAGAATATTCGTAGGTCGTCATTAAATTACTCGCAGAAGGTAGAATGGCTAATCCGGTAGCAACAACAAGAGCACCCACAATCTTTGCTAAATCAATGTGCTTTTTCTCTATAAGTAAACGAATCCCTTCACCTAAAGCGATTACCCCCAAAAGAATAAACAGATAATAAGTAATTTGCAAGTGGTTTGCACTGATGTTCAATGAAAGGAAGAACGCAAACACCACGCTCCCCCACAGCCATTTACCGCGTGTCGCAAGCAATAAGCCACCGAGGGTTGGCGCCATAAAAGAAACGGCGTTTACTTTGGTGATGTGACCAGCACCTAGGTACAAAATATTAAACGAAGCAAAGCCAAAGGCAATCGCCCCGATGGCAGCAATCCAAGGATTAATTCGAAGACACATGCCAAGGATGTAAAATCCGAGCATGGTAACGAACATTACTCCTACCGGTGCGGTTAAGCCCAAACGCAAGACGGTTGCCACTTGATTCATCAAATTCCCATGATGGATCACACTAATTTGGTACGCCGGCATGCCGCTAAACATCCCATTGGTCCATAAGGCTTCTTCGCCATTCACTGTGCGATAATCGGTAATTTCTTTAGCCGCTCCTTGGTATTGTTTTACATCGGACTGCTTTAATTGCTTTCCGTCAAAAATCACCGGGTGAAAATATCCTGCGGAAAAAACAACAAAGACCAACAAGGCTACTACATGCGGAATAAACGCTTTAACATCAATTTTCATACTCATATAATTTATATTGGATTCGCGTAGCGAACCACATCCTCTTTATTAATTTCATCGTCGCACAAAATTACTAAGCGCTCCAATACATTTCGCAATTCACGAATATTACCGGTCCAATTTACACCTTGAAGTGCCTTGATCGCTTCCTCTTGGATGGGCTTCAATTTAATGCCTTGTTCTTGACAAATCATCGCCAAAAAATAATCTACAAGCATTGGAATGTCTGTTTTCCGCTCGTTTAAACTCGGAACATGAATTGGAATAACGGAAAGGCGATGAAACAAATCCTCTCTAAATCTTCCTTCATTAATTTCTTTTCGGAGGTCTTTATTGGTTGCAGAAATAATGCGACAATCGACTTTAATGTCTTTTTCACCTCCCACACGCTGAATCACATTTTCCTGCAACGCGCGCAAGACTTTAGCTTGAGCACTGGGAGACATATCGCCGATTTCATCTAAAAATAGGGTTCCTCCAGAGGCCAGTTCAAACTTTCCTTTTTTATCTTTTACCGCACTTGTAAACGCGCCTTTCTCATGGCCAAATAACTCACTCTCAATGAGTTCAGATGGAATTGCAGCACAGTTCACTTCAATAAACGGTGCTTTATTCCGATTTGATTGATCGTGAAGACTTCTAGCGACGAGCTCCTTACCGCTTCCATTTGGACCGGTAATTAAGACCCTAGCGTCTGAAGGCGCCACCTTTGATATCATGGTTTGAATCTCTAAGATTTGGGGGGAATCACCAATTATTCCATTTCCCTTAATTTTTTTAATGCTCGTTCTTAATGCTGCATTGGATTGAAGTAATTGACCCTTTTCTTTCAAGTGATTGATTGCTACCAAAATACGGTTTAAGTTCAATGGTTTTTCGATAAAGTCATAAGCCCCTAAACGCAGTGCTTTGACTGCCATTTCAATGTTTCCATGACCGGACATTACAACAATCTCTGGCTGATGATCCAATGCTCTTAATGATTGCATAAGCTCCAATCCATCCATCTTAGGCATTTTAATATCACAGAAAAGTACATCATAGCTGATGCCCTCGAATTTATTCAAGGCCTCCACGCCGTCTTCTGCTTCATCTACCGTATGACCTTCCATTTCAAGAATTTCCCGAATGGCTCTGCGAATGGCTCGATCATCTTCCGCAATTAGAATTCTCATCGCTTTGTGTCTTTAATATCAACCCGTCGCTCAAGCATGGGTACAAATTTAAAAGTACCTAATTCTTCCGAAGTAAAATCAACTTCGCTGCTTCTTTTTATTCGCAACATCCGTTGTTCTTCTCCTTCGCCTACCGGAATAACCATGATACCTCCGACGGCCAACTGTTTGAGTAATTCTTCGGGAACATCCGGCGCACCGCAGGTGACTAAAATTCGATCGAAAGGCGCATAACTTGGCCAACCTTGATATCCATCGCCATATTTTAACCGTGGATCGTACTTTAAGTGTTTAATAAGTTGTGTTGCTTTTACATGTAAATCCTGATGGCGTTCAATGGAATAGACGCGAGCACCTAGCTCACACAAAATACATGTTTGAAATCCCGAACCTGTTCCAATTTCTAACACTTTAAGCTTTGGCGTTAGCTCAATCAATTCGGTTTGAAATGCAACCGTATACGGATGAGAAATCGTTTGGCCGGACCCAATATGAAAGGCACCGTTCGTGTAGGCTAAATCATCTAGGGCCAAATCCATAAAAAAATGACGGGGGACTGCATTGAATGCATTCAGGACACGCTGGTCCTTTATTCCCATCTCCCCTAATTCCTCCACCAATAACTTTCGCTTACCTTGGTGACGATACGTGTCTTTTAAGTGATCCATTGCAAGCGTCAAATTTACATGTTTGTCATGGATTGTATTTGAAATAACTACCTTTGTTTTGAACAAAAGGCCGTTGAATGAAGATATTGGTTACCGGTGGTGCTGGATTTATTGGGTCAAATTTGTGTGATGCCTTGCTTGAACGCAACTACGAAGTGCATTGCATGGATAATCTACTTACTGGAAGGATGGAGAATATTTCCCATGCCTTAAATCACTCAAAATTTACCTTTTTTCATTCCGATATTCGCGATATTGAGGCCTGCAAGGAGGCTATGAATGGATGTGACGCGGTGGCTCATCTTGCCGCACTTGGGTCTGTACCCAGATCCATCAACGATCCATTAACTACGAACAGCATTAACATTGATGGATTTCTCAATGTTATTCATACCGCAAAAGAACTCAGCATTAAGCGCTTTATTTTCGCGGCAAGTTCTTCAACCTATGGCGATTCCGTCTCGCTTCCTAAAGTTGAGGATATCATTGGAAAACCCCTATCGCCTTACGCCGTGGGAAAATACGTCAACGAACTTTACGCGCACGTGTACGCCTTAAACTACGGATTACCCTACATTGGTTTGAGGTATTTTAATGTCTTTGGGAAGCGACAAGACCCGCACGGCGCATATGCAGCCGTAATCCCTAAATTCATTCAGCAATTTTTAGATGGCGAAGCACCTACCATCAACGGTGACGGAACAAACACCAGAGACTTTACACACATTGAGAACGTGGTGGACGCAACAGTTCGCGCTATAGAAAACACGAACGTAGATGCCGATAATCAGATTTACAACGTCGCCTATGGCTCAAGCACCAGCCTCAATGAATTGGCTGCGCTTGTAACGGAAGCCATCACGTTACGCAAGCCAGAGACCACAGTGAACGAGGTGAATTACGGGCCGTTTCGTAAGGGGGATATACCGCATTCTTTGGCGTCTATTGAGAAGATTAAAACACATCTTGGATATTCTCCAAGGGTTTCCATTCAGGAAGGAATACAAAAAACGGTGGATTGGATGTTATCCTCAAAGGGATAACTCAATCTGCACTGGACAATGATCTGAACCGAAGACTTGAGTTAATATTGCTGCAGATTTTAATTGAGGTAAAAACGCTTTTGTCATCAAGAAATAATCGATTCTCCAGCCAATATTTTTCTCTCGAGCACCTGCGCGATAACTCCACCAAGAATATTCTGCACGTTCTGGATGCATGTAGCGATAGGTATCTAATAATCCCGCCGTTTCATAGGCATTCATCCCGTCGATTTCCTCTTGCATAAACCCAGCAGACTTGTTATAATTTTCCTTTGGTCGCGCTAAATCAATCGCTTTATGCGCTACGTTAAAATCACCACATACCACAACGGGTTTGGTCTGTTCCAGCGCTTTCAAATAATCTAGAAAATCCCGGTCCCAGCTTTGACGATAAGGTAGCCGAGCCAACTCATTTCCAGAATTTGGCACATAAACCGTGACCAAGTAAAAAGAAGCATATTCAGCACAAACCACGCGGCCTTCATGGTCATGATCTGGCACCTGCATGTCATAGGCAATATGCAAGGGTTTTTCTTTGGTAATAATTGCTGTACCAGAATACCCCTTCCGTTCCGCCTCATTAGCAAAGACGTGATAGGCACCAAGCGGCACTAAGACTTCTTTGACTTGTTCTACGGTAGCTTTCGTTTCTTGTAAACAAATGATATCAGGCTGCAAGGCCGTCATGTCTTGAATAAACGACTTACTAGTAATGGCACGAATGCCGTTGACGTTAAAAGAAATTATTTTCATTAAAAGAATTTTAAAAAGTTATTCCACAATCTTCTCAACCAACCTTCGGAGTGGTCATCCATGTCTGCATCCAACATGGCATCATCGTGTAAGGGGCGATTGGCACGTTTCCGAATAAAAACAAAAAGCAATCCAATAATCGCAAGAAATGAAAACAGCACCAACGCTTCAAACATTGAAAAATATTGCAAAAATTCCATTATTGCACTTTAATTAATTTACCCGAACCATATTGAACATTATTAATAAGCGAAGGCAATCCGTAGTAGTATACATTTCCGATCCCATTCAATTCAACACTTAAGGGAATACCCGCTGCATTTACCTGCTGATCCATAGAGGAAACCGTAATCAACTTCACTTGATTGGTTGATGTGATCTGACTAAAATCAAATTTCCCATCCCCCATAAGATGACCACGCAGCGTTTGTGTTTCACCTTTCAACGTTAAGCTACCCCACCCGTGTGTGTTGATGGCATTTATATCAATTGCCTGAACGTTCAAGTCCATATGTCCGGCACCGTCACGGAGTGTTAAGGTTAAATAATCTGTAATCAAGGTATCCTCATTATAAAGGCGCTCTGTTCCTTCAAACAAAATATTTATGAGCTTGGTGTAATGAATTTCAACTTCCGGAATTGCATAGGATCTTAAATAATTACATCGATTTTTATTCTCAATGGTAAGCAGTCCATTTTCACCCCTCACCTCAACAAAATTCAATAAATTTTTTCCTCCTCGAACAAGGACCTTATTGGTTGAATCCTGAACCAATTTGTACGTAAGATGCTCTTTTAAATGCAACTGATTAAAGGCACCAAATTCATAAACCTTAATTGCCAATTCACCTGATTTCTTGAAACAAGCACGTTCGTCAGGCTTTCTACACGAAAAGGCTAAAATAATCAATATCAGCAGATTAAACTTCTTCATTTATTTTTATAATTGAAGGTATATCCGATTCCATACTCCAAATAATCTGCCCTGGCCCAATGGGTTTTCAAAGTAAGATTCAATAGCAATCCATTCTTGAGATAATACCGTGCACCGATGCGGTGATACAAAGGGTCTTCCGGACTAAACTTATCGCGCAAATACGCACCCATGCCAAACACAAAATGAAACCGATCTAAGGGAACTAAATAGGCGGCATATGCACCAACTTGTAAAATATCGAGCTGCGATTTTACGATATAGGGCTGGTAATCCAATATGGCTTGCTTGGATATTAAATCTAAAGCTAATTCAAGTCCTGCTTTATGTCCAAAAAAATGCTTAGCGGATAGATTTAGTGCATAAACCGGATACCTTCGTCCACCAATGGGCATCATTTGTTTCGCACTTAATATTGCTGTAGCGCTGTACAACCAACGGTCATAAGGCAAACCCATTGGGGTCATTACATCACCCTCATAAGAATCAAAATAGGGCACTGAGTTCAGCGCTCTGGCGTACCCAACCGATATAAATGGCATATTAATTCCAAAATTAGGCACTTTCCATGCGGCGTTGCTGAAATGTGTGATATCCAAGCCCACATTAAAGGAATTTTTCCGGAATGAATAGCTCGATTTTATGGAAAGACACATTAATCCATTTATTTTTGTTGCAAGGGCCACATTCAGGGGATTATTCACTGGATGGTATGGGTTCGCATTATATCCCAAGCCAAGGCCTAACTTGAAATCCATGCGATAATTCCGAAAGGAGACCATGGGCAATTCCGCAAAACCATAGGCACCTGTAAAATTCCCTAACAACTCTTGATTCCCGACTTGTCCGTAAAACAACGTGGCACCATAGGCGGGAAACTTATATACACGCTGATATGCTTTAAATCCCCTCGTACGAAACACATAACTGAACTCCCCTGCCACCGCAAGATTTTTGGGCATGTGTGCCATAACTCCCCGATGTGCACCTAGGAAACCTAGTTTTTGTCGGTATTCAATCGCATGCTCAAAATTCGTTTGCGCAATACTTGCACATGAAAGTCCAAGAATGAAAAAAAGAAAATTTAATCGCATACAAAACAAAGTTAATAAAGCTAATGATTCAAATCACGCAATCGCGTTACATTTGCACATGGATAATCGACTGCTCGCCTTTGAACGCTTATTGACCATCATGGATGAACTTCGGGAACAATGTCCGTGGGACCAAAAGCAAACCTTTGAAACGCTTAGAAATCTGACCATCGAGGAAACCTACGAACTGGCCGATGCGATCACTAAGAAAGACTTACAAGAAATAAAAGGAGAAATTGGTGATCTTTTCCTTCACATGGTATTTTACAGCAAACTGGGATCTGAAGTGGGTGCGTTTGATGTGACGGACGTACTGAATGGAATTTGCGACAAATTGGTACACCGCCATCCGCACATTTATGGGGATGTCACGGTTTCTGGTGAAGAAGAAGTTAAGGCGAACTGGGAAAAGCTCAAATTAAAAGAGGGTAAGAAATCCGTACTTTCTGGGGTCCCTTCCTCCCTTCCTGCATTGGTTAAAGCCACGCGAATTCAGGAGAAAGTGAAAGGCATTGGTTTTGAATGGGATAACAAAGAAGATGTTTGGGCTAAAGTAAAAGAAGAACTGGCTGAATTTGAGGCGGAAGTTCAACTTGGATCCGCAAAACAGGAAGAAGAGTTTGGCGACTTGTTGTTTTCCTTAGTCAATTACGCTCGCTTTATCAACCTATCGCCAGAATCTGCACTTTCCGTTACCAACCAAAAGTTCATTACCCGATTTCAATGGATGGAAGAAGCGATCAACAGCGAAGGGAAATCCTTATCCGAAATGAACTTAGTAGAGATGGATGTGTATTGGAATCGGGCGAAGATAGCGTTGAGGGAGGCGTAACCTTTCTGTTTTGCGGGATCTGAAATCCTTCTGTTTTGCGGGATTTCAAATCCCGCAAAACAGAAGAAACTACTTCAACTTAAAATGCTTATCGGCCTCGTCGGCTACATAGTCACCAATGGCTAAGGAAGCCGTGGCGGCAGGCGATGGTGCATTCAAGACATGAATCGAATTTCCATGATACTCAATTCTAAAATCGTCGCGGGTATCGCCGTCTTCAGCTAACAATAAGGCCCTCACTCCTGACCTCCCCGGCTTGATGTCGTCCATCGTTAAGGAAGGGATCATTCGCTGCAAGGTTTTAAGGAATAATTTCTTGGAAAATGCGCGGCGGTATTCGTTGATTCCGAAGGACATATTTGAGAAAAACAATTTCCATGTTCCTTTATAGGTTAAGGCGTCCCAAGTATCACGAAGTGAGAAATCCGTTTTACCATAACCTTCGCGTTTAAAGGTAAACACGGCATTTGGACCACACTCAATTTCTCCGTCTGTCATGCGTGTAAAATGTACGCCAAGAAATGGGAAATCGGGATTTGGTGTTGGATAAATCAAGTGCTTTACTTTATGTTTCGCTTGATCCGTTAGTTCATAATAATCTCCTCGAAAACCAACCACTTGTTCTTTTAATTTAACGCCATCTTTTCGTGCTAAGCGGTCCGCTTGTAATCCTGCACAATATACCGAAAACTTGGCTTCAAATGCTCCATTATTGGTCGTAAATAGGGTGCCATCAGCAATTTTCATCACCGTTTTCACTTCCGTGTTGAGCATCAATTTAGATGCTGGATTTATTGCTAAGGCCAACTCTACCAATTTTGCGGTGGCTGCTCTAAAATCAATAATTCCCGTGCAAGCCACATGCAACCCTGCGATACATTCCACATTAGGTTCAATTTCCTTAACTTCTTCTGGCGTAATTTTCCGCAAGCCTTCTATTTCATTTTGCAGCCCTATTTGGTAGATCTTCTCCAAGTATTGTAATTCTTTCTCTTCGGTGGCTACCACTACCTTTCCGCAGACATCATGAGGTATTCCGTATTCTTTGGCGAAGGCAACTAATTCCCTGCGTCCTTGAATGCAGTTTCGAGCCTTTAACGACCCTGGTGTGTAATAGAGTCCGGAGTGAATTACCCCGGAATTATGTCCGGTTTGATGATCAGAAAGCAAATTCTCCTTTTCAAAAAGAACTAACTTCAAGGACGGATTTCTTTTCTGCAGCTTGTAAAAGGTTGCTGCTCCAACAATCCCTCCACCTACGATTGCGATGTCAAAACTCATGCGACAAAAGTAGTTAGAAAATAAGTTCGTTCGACCTAATAGAAATTTACCGCGCCATCTGAGATTTATTACTTTTGCATTATGAAAAGACCCACCATACAACGAAGCTACATCGCTAAAGACATCGTGATAAAAACGTTTGAAGATGTCGAAGGCTATTTCAAGGAACTCTTATCGCGTGAACTAAGCGAGCTTGGTAGCTATAAAAAATGGCTGGTTGATGTGAGTGAATTAGAGGCTTTCTTGGAGGAAGACGGTGCATGGAGATACATCAAAATGTCTATCGATACCACCAACCCTACACTTACGGAATCATACACCTATTTCGTTACAGAGATACAACCGAAGCTTGCTCCACTGTCCAATGATTTGAATAAAAAAATGATGGCGAGTGATTTTCACAAGGAATTAAGTAATGACCCTGCCTATGCCATTTATTTTCGTTCGGTTGGCGTACAACTGGATTTATTTCGGGAAGAAAACATTGCGATAGAAGCCTATTTGGGTGAAAAGTCCCAAGAATATGGAAGCATAAGTGCTGCGCAAACCATTGAACACGAAGGCAAGAACTTAACCATGCAGCAGGCTTCCGTTCATTTAAAAAATCAAAATGAAGCCTTGAGGTCAGAGGTATACGATAAAATTGCTTCACGCAGGCGGCAAGACATTGATACCTTGAATGCGTTGTATACTGATTTAATTCAAAACCGGCATGAATTGGCAAAAAATGCAGGCTTTGACAACTACCGCGACTACATGTTTCAGAGCATGGGACGATTTGACTACACCAAAGAGGCCTGTTTTGATTTTCACGAAGCGGTGGCACAGAAGGTTGTTCCATTGGTTAAAGAAATTCAACAGAAGAAACTCCATAAGCTTGGTAAATCAAGCTTTAAGCCTTGGGATCTAGACGTGGACCCGGATGGAAAAGAACCCTTAAAGCCGTTTAACAATGGCAATGAAATGCTTGAAAAAACGATTGAGATTTTCAATCAAATGGACTCCTACTTTGGCGACTGCTTAAGCACAATGAAGGAAATGGGTCATTTAGATTTAGAATCAAAAGAAGGCAAAGCACCGGGAGGATACAACTATCCGTTATATGAGATCGGTGTACCTTTTATTTTCATGAATTCTGTGGGTTTACATCGGGACTTGGTCACCATGGTACATGAGGGCGGGCATGCCATTCACAGTTTTTTAAACCGTGAATTAACCTTAACTGCATTCAAGAACATCCCTTCGGAGGCTGCTGAATTAGCATCGATGTCGATGGAATTACTGAGTATGAAGTATTGGGACGCCTTTTATCCAAATCCCGAAGAACTACTTAGAGCGCGAGAAGAACACTTGGAAGATATTCTCAAGGTATTGCCTTGGATTGCCCAAATTGATGCTTTTCAGCATTGGGTCTATACGAATCCAACACACAGCTTAGAAGAACGCAGCGCGCAATGGCTAGTACTCAGTAAACGCTTTGGCACTGGATTAACGGATTGGACAGGTTTTGAAGATTTACAAGCTCATTCTTGGCAGCGACAATTGCATTTGTATGAGGTGCCTTTTTATTACATTGAATACGGAATTGCTCAACTTGGCGCCATTGGGGTGTGGAAAAACAGCTTAGAAAACGAAACTAAAGCTATTGAACAATACAAAGCGGGTTTATCCTTGGGCTATACACAGAGTTTACCAAAAATCTACGAAGCAACGGGCGTTACCTTTGATTTGAGTCCCAAACGCATTGGAGAGTTGATGGAATTTGTAGATTCTTACGTAAACGACTTGGCGTGAAAAGAAAAATAGCTATATTTGCCCTCTCAAAAATGGCGAGATAGCTCACCCGCCTACGCACAGCTACAGTGGATTTGAGTTGGTTAGTTTGATATAATGGCGAGATAGCTCAGTTGGTTAGAGCGTAGGATTCATAACCCTAAGGTCCCGAGTTCAACTCTCGGTCTCGCTACAAGAGCCCTGACGGTTTCGTCAGGGCTTTTTATTTTTACCTCTTTCTTTTACCGTACAATTCCCGAGCACTGACGAACTTTTGCTCATTCAAAAGTTATCAGAATGCTGACTCCCACGTCAGCATTCAACTCTCGGTCCCTGTTGCTCACTTTGCTCGATCAGGGCAGGCTCGCTACAAGAGCCCTGACGGTTTCGTCAGGGCTTTTTATTTTCATCCCTTTTTTTCTAATTTTAAATGCCTAGACGATTAAACTCGTATGTTAGGATAAACCATTCAGAAATTGCAGGCAATATGTTTAGGATATATAAGTTTTATACCTATGCATTTTACGTATATTTTATATTCCAAAAAACTTAACTCCTATTATAAAGGCGAAACAAGAAATATTTCAGATCGTTTACATCGCCATAATAGCGGATATGAAAGATCTACCAAGCTTGGAACTCCTTGGATTCTTTTATGGAAAGGAGAAAAAACAACTAAATCTGAAGCAAAATTACTCGAACGAAAAATCAAGAATTTATCCGTTAAAAGAACCCTTGAATTTATTTTGAAATACAAAGAAGGGATCCCAAGCTCTGACGAACTTTTGCTTGTTCAAAAGTTATCAGAACACTGACAAACTCGTTTCATAAGACCTTTCTGTTACCTTATTATTTTTCAAAGCAAGTTGAGACGTTCGATATATGAACATGAAATAATTGATTCCGCATTTTGACATTGAAAAAATCATTATTTTTAGAAGAATTACAATAAATTAGAAATGGAAATAGAATCGGTTACTATTGGAAATCAAATTTGGATGCTCAAGAATTTAGATGTCCATACATTTAATAATGGAGATTCTATTCCCCTTATTGAAAATGATACTGATTGGGAAAACCAATCTCCTATTTTGATTGGGGAGTCAAAAGCAGCCTCCTGTTATTACAATAATGTTAAAGACACAAATATTCCATACGGCAGGTTATATAATAGGCATGCTGTAGTTGACCCACGAGGACTTGCACCAGCCGGTTGGCGAATAGCCACAGTACAAGATTGGGAAGCGCTTTTTTCATTTTTAGGTGATAATTTTCATGAATCAATTATAGATCCAACCCATTGGAATCCTAAAAAGACATCTTGGTTAGATAACTTGTTTGGATACAAACTCCCTAAAAAAACAATTTACCAATGCTAGCGGATTAAGCATATTACCTGGCGGAATGAGAACTGAATTCGGCTCCTTTTATAACATAAAGAATCGAGCCTATTTTTGGTGTGCAAGTGAAAGCATTTTTACGGGAGTATCCGATCAATTAGAAATTGATGGCTTTTTAAAGAACTACACGAGCTCATTCCACACAGGTGAAGGTCTTTCTGTTCGTTGTGTTAAGATTTAGTTTTATTTCGATAATAACACAACACTAACTCGCAACCTATGGTGTTAAACACACGTTTATTCTTCGATTCATAAGTAACATTTCCCTATTTTTATCCAATGAAATATTTCCCATTCCTACTCGCCCTAACGTTTTTAGTATACAGTTGTAATTCAGAAGACAACACTAAAATCCCCACTCCGCCCGCACCTCCTGAGGCAAAAAATCCTGTCGAGGTAAAGAATAAAATCAATAAACCGGATGAGAAACCTACCACCGTTAGCGGTAGATTTTATATTACTCATGAAACTGATTCAGAAAGTGAAATGCCTCAATCCCTTGTTTATGTAATTTGTCAAGCAGAAACCACCTTAGTTGCAAAAGTTATGGGCGATGCAGCACTCGTTGAAAAAAATCAATTTTCCGACATGGACATTCCATCTAATGCAATCACTGCCTGTGCGAGCTGGTATGCCGGGGCAGGTGATTACTTTTATTTGATTCCTGATAAACGCAATATGCTTAAGGTTTTTCAAGGCTGGCAAGACGAAGGACAAGAAACACCGGGATATCATTGGAAGAAAGCAAAAGAGATACATTTCTAGTCTAATAGAGAAACAAACCCGGTTGATATCATCATTAGATATTTAATAATGATGCTTAATTACAAAAATCAACACTCAAAAATATTGCATTCGGTCAATGCCCGAACCCCAATCATTCTATTAAATCTAAACAGAAGTTTTCTTCTTTTCATAAATGAGCAACCATAAGAGTTGCAGAATTCGCAAGTGCCGTGTTTGGTGTTTCAAAAATAGCAAAATAGAAATGCTTTTTATTATGTACATTTGAACTTAAATAATTATAATGAAAATACTCTTTACCCTATTGTTAAGTACGTTTACCATCGGTGTTATGATCGCGCAGGACCTAATCACTTTTCGAAACGGAACTCAAGTAAATGGTAGCATACTTGAACTTACACCTACCTTGATTAAATTTAAAAAAGTTGCGGATGGTCCAACGTATTCCATGAACCTCTCAGACGTAAGTTCAATTACCTATAAAAACGGAACTGTTGAAACGTTAAACCCAAGTCCGATTGTTTCAAATCCTGCATATACAAACAAAACGAACACCAAGACAGACCCCATTGAAGATGAAATGCTCATACCCACGAAGCGCTATGGGGGCCCAAGGGTAGGTTTTACCTACATCAGTGCTGGAACTACACGTACAAGAATCGCTGACGCGTTCAATCGGGCAGACATTACGCCATTTGTATCGCAATTTGGGTGGCAATTTGAAACGCGCATCTTTACCCTAGAAAATGGAGCTGCCGGTTTAATTGAGTTTATTCCATTAATTGGTGGAATTGAACAAGGACTGTTTTTACCAAGCGCATCAGGTATTATTGGTTTTCGAGGTGCAAATGGAGTTGAATTTGGAGTTGGACCAAGCGTTTCGCTTGCCGGATTTGGGATTGTATTGGCGGCGGGAGCATCCTTCAAGGTAGGTAAAATCACCTTTCCAATAAACATCGCATTTAGTCCAAACATCAAGAAAATTCTTCCAGATGAACAAGTGTACGACTGGAATACTGGCACGTATCAAACAATTCCAGGTAAAAACTCTAATTCAGGATTTAGATTGAGTTTACTCGTTGGATTTAATTCTCGTAAGGGCTAATTATGAAATCCATTAAACTCGTTCTTGCGTTTATCTGCCTCGGAGCAGGTGTATTTGCTCAGGATACTCTGATTAAAAATTCAGGAGAACTTCTAACAGGAATTATTGTAGAACAAGTCGATGGATATATATCCTACCGAGGAGAACTCAGCGAAGAATTAACCCTGATTGCATTAGATCAAATATTGTTGATTAAACGAGCAAATTCGCCCGCCGAAGTATTTTACAAGAACGATACAATAATATCAAAAAATGGAGCAATAATTCCCGTTAAAATTCTGGCAATTTCGCCCGATTCTATCACGTATTTTCGATACAATGGACATATCCAATCTCCTACAACCACAGATCATAAGAATTTCTTGCTTATCAAATACTCGAATGGTGCTATCGAAAACTTTAGTGACTTCAACGCTGTAACGGTATTGCAGAAGGATCAATTGATTGAGCTTGCCCAATACGATGCCAACGTATACTATAAGACAGGTACGGGTGTAATCGTTGGAGAGGTACTCTTAGGAATTTCTTCCGTGATGTTATATCCGATGATTGCTGGAATTACCATTGCATGTGTTAAGCCAACCAAACTCGATAATCCATTAAATCCAAATAATGCATTGCTTAAATCAGAGCCTGACTATAAACTTGCATACGCTAAACAAGCTAAAAAGCGTAAAACAAGAGATGCACTCATCTCTTATTTCAGCGGTTTAGTAGGGATCATTGGCACAATCTTCCTTGCAGTGCAATAAAAGTTCCTCTTTAGATGAACTTAAGACCAAGATGCGTGTTGAAACGAACATGAATACAGTTCAAAAAAATATTTTTGGCGACCCGTTGATTCCTTGCTGTATGGATCCACTTACCGGATTCTATCGCGATGGGTTATGTAGAACCGATGACTTTGATAAAGGACGACATGTTGTTTGTGCTCAAATGACGGAAGAGTTTTTGACCTTTTCTAAAGCAGTTGGCAACGACCTTTCTACACCTATTCCACACTATAATTTCTCAGGATTGAAGCCGGGTGATTTTTGGTGTCTCTGTGCGCTGCGTTGGAAGGAAGCGTTAGCGGCAGGCAAGGCTCCTTTAGTGAAACTTGAAGCAACGGCGGAAGCAGCATTAACTTATGTTGAAATTTCAGACTTAATTGACCACGCATACCGCCATGTCGATGCTCAACCTTGAATACACGTACTTAAACCTTCCCGCGTCATTTTATTCCTACACAAAGCCGCTTCGCTTTCAATCCCCACACCTGTTAATCGAAAACGAAGCCCTTTTAGCCAATCTAAATATTCCACACGCCTACCTTAGCGCGTTGATCAGCGTGGATACTAATGTCAAATCTTTAGAATTATCCCGTGCTTTTTCTCAAGCCTACGCAGGACATCAGTTCGGACATTTCACAATGTTGGGAGATGGTAGAGCCCTAGTGATTGGAGAAATTGTTAAAGATAAGGAGCGCTACGACCTTCAATTGAAAGGCAGCGGTCCTTCAGCCTATGCAAGACGTGGTGATGGCAAGGCAACCGTTAAAGCCATGATGAGAGAATACCTTATTAGCGAAGCGATGCATGGCTTAAAAATTCCTACCTCGCGTTCCATAGGCGTGGTAGCAACTGGAGAAACTATTAGCCGCGAAAGGCAAGAACCTGGGGCGGTGCTCGGACGAATCATGAAAAGTCACCTCCGAGTTGGAACCTTTGAATACGCGCGGTATTTTTTAACCACGAAAGACTTAGAAGCACTGTTACAGTATGCGGTCGACCGACTTTATCCGCAATGCAGAGCGGCTGAAAATATGGCCGTTGAATTCATTGTATCGGTGGCTACCAACCAATTTCAATTGATAGCGGAATGGATGCGTGTTGGATTTATTCACGGCGTAATGAATACAGATAATACTGCACTGAGCGGAGAAACCTTTGATTATGGTCCTTGTGCTTTCATGAATCAATACCATCCCAAAACTGTTTTTAGCTCCATCGACACCCAAGGACGCTATGCCTTTGAGCAACAAGGCAATATAATTCAATGGAATTTGGTTCGATTAACGGAAGCTCTGTTACCACTCATAGATTCTGAGGAGTCCCGTGCTATTGCCCGAGCAAAAACTCTGATTCAATCTTTTGACCAAGAATGGACAGAAATATATAATTACAGCATGGCCAAGAAAATTGGTTTTCATGTGGCAGATTCAAGCAGTAAATTGCTGATTGAAGAGCTATTAGCCCTCATGCAACTTCACGCGGTCGATTACACCAACACCTTCGCCGGTTTGAGTCATGCCTTACCCGATTCCATAAATCCTTGGAACATACCCGCATTCAGCACGTGGAGAAAATCCTGGAATGAAACTGCCGAAGCACTCGGGTATTCAATGGAAGAGCGCCTTAGATGCATGGCAGCCGTAAATCCCGTAGTAATCCCAAGAAATCACATTGTTGAGTCGCTACTATCCGAAACTGATCAGTGGGAAGCAAACCCCGGAAAAAAGCAACGATTCCAAGAGGCCTTAAACATTTGGAGCAATCCATACTTCTTTGATGCGAATCTTATTTCTTGGATGACTCCACCCACCCCGGATGAGAATTTGGGGCATCAAACATTCTGCGGCACCTAAGAATCTGGATTATTTCTGCTAAAAAATGTTATTACTTTCAATCATGATAGTTATACTATTATTTTTGCATCCATTAAACCCTCTGAATGAGTATTACGATTCAAGTAAATGCCAACCTATACCTCAAAGATCCGAGGTCTTCTGACATCGGCATAAAAATGTTATTGGAGGGAATCGACTTAATAAACGCGCTTGGATTTGAAGCGTTTACCTTCAAGAAGTTAGCACAGAATATTCATTCAACGGAAGCTACGATCTATCGATACTTCGAAAACAAACATAATTTCTTACTTTATCTGATCAATTGGTATTGGGAGATTATCGCGTACCGATTGATATTAGCTACCGCCAACATTGAAGACACAAGGCACAAGTTAAGTAATTGTATTACCGTGCTCACTGGTTTGCCCGACCCCGCACAATTGGGATTTATACCGGATGAATTATCGTTAAAGCAGCTTGTAATTCAAGAATCTGGAAAAGCCCTTCACACGAAATCTGTAGATGACGAGAACCAAGTTGGGATCTACCTTTTATATAAGTCGATTGTATCGACCGTATCGGCCTATGTTAAGCAACTGAATCCGTCGTTTCCATATCCGGAAATGTTGATTTCGAATCTCATAGAAAATGCCAATCAACAACGATTTTTTTCGGTCCACTTACCAAGACTAACCAATTCTACCCCTGAGAAAGATACCGTAGAGGCATTTTCACAACTAATTATACAAAAAGTACTGGAATGAAAGCAGAAGCAATGACCCCATTTAAACGGCTATTATCCATGCTCAAGCCCGATAATGGTGAGATCCGAAACGTGTATATCTTTGCTGCCTTCAGTGGTGTCGTAGGTCTGGGACTACCCATTGGAATACAAGCCATTGTTAACTTCATCCAAATGGGAAGGGTGAGCACCTCCTGGATTGTTTTAGTTGTTCTTGTCATGTTAGCCATCATTGTTTCTGGCCTTTTAAACATTGCACAAATGCGCATTACGGAAAACCTTCAACAGCGAATCTTCGTTAGATCTGCTTTGGATTTCACAGATAGAATTCCCTTAATCAATGCCGAAGCGCTGGCACACAAATATGCCCCTGAATTACCAAATCGTTTTTTTGATACCATTACCATACAAAAAGGACTTTCTAAGTTAATTTTAGACTTTGCTTCAGCGTCTTTACAGATTGTTTTCGGTCTGATTTTGCTCTCTTTTTATCACAGTTTTTTTATTTTCTTCGGGCTTGCTTTGATCATTTTATTAATCTTAGTTTTTCGCATTACCGCAGAACGGGGATTTAGATCCAGCCTCCGGGAATCTAATTACAAATACAAAATTGCGCATTGGCTTCAACAAATTGCATACACGCGGTTCAGTTTTAAAATGGCTGGTACTCCCTCCTATTTAATGTTTAGGACAGATCAATATTTGGTTGAATACTTAAAAAGCCGCAATGAGCACTTCAAGATTCTCAAGCAACAATACTTGTATTTAATTGGTTTCAAGGCAATTATTGCCATGTCTTTATTAGTGATTGGCGGGGTTTTAGTGATTAACCAAACCATGAACATTGGTCAGTTTGTAGCCGCGGAAATTATCATTCTATTAATTTTAAGTTCGGTTGAAAAACTCATTGTGAGTCTAGAAACAGTATATGACTTACTCACTGCAATTGAGAAAATCGGGCAAGTAACCGACCTGCCTTTAGAACAAAAATCTGGTATGGAAATCCCTACCAGCGACCACGGGTTTGAAATTGATTTAGTGAATGTTTCATACACCAATGAACTAACGAGTCAAATATTACTCGAAAATGTATCTTTCACGGTAAAACCTAACGAAATCATTATATTCAAAACCGATAATTCGGTTTCTACGCATATAATTTTTGGACTCATTGGCGGGATGTATCAACCAGTCGCAGGAAACTTATCCATCAACAACATTCCCCTGGGTAATCTGAATAGAGTTTATCTCAGAAACCGTATTGGGAATATGCTGTCTCAGGATTTACTCATAAACGCAACGGTGCTTGAAAACATTACCCTCGGAAGAGATTATGTGAGTTTCGGCGAAGTACAACAGCTTTGTGATCAATTAAATCTATCAAAACAAATTCAATTTTTGAAAGAAGGATATGATACCTTATTGAATCCCGAAGGACATTTTTTACCTAAAGATTGTATTCGAAAAATTCTCCTAGCAAGGGCGCTGGTAGGTTCTCCAAAACTCGTTTTATTGGAAGAACCACTGCATGACCTAGGCCTTGAAGACCGTGACACCATCATCGATTTAATCGGCACATTTAGTGATTCGACCTTTCTGATTCAGTCTGACGAACCCGCTTTGGCTAAACTGTCAGGAAGAACAATAATGTTAACCCAAGGTAGAATCAGCTAATCTTAAATACGCATGTTAAATATTTCACCGAACAATAAAAACGAAATTGATGTAAATCAATTTGTTGCTTATCAAAAAGTAAAACAGGAAGTTTCTGCCCCGAAATTAAGAAGAGCTCTTTACGCCATTGGGGGCTTGGTTGTTTTAATCATGCTGTTGCCCTGGACTCAAAACATTCGATCCAATGGGAAAATAACGACCCTGCGTCCCGAGCAGCGTCCACAAACCATTAATTCCATTATTGCGGGGCGGATTGAAACTTGGTTTGTGAAAGACGGTGACTTTGTAAATAAAGGGGATACCATTGTGATAATTTCGGAAGTAAAAGACGGGTATTTCGACCCTCAATTGATCAACCGAACGCAGCAACAAATTAAAAACAAGGAACTTAGTGTGGTTTCCTATGAACGAAAAGTAAGCGCATTAGACCAACGCATTGATGCATTAATCGAAACATCGCAACTCAAATTACAACAAGCAAAAATCAAATACCGTCAGGCGCGACTTAAAATAACTTCGGACAGTATAGAATTTCAAGCTGCTGAGACCAATTATGATATTGCTAAAGATCAATTAACCCGATTTGAAAAATTACTCAAAGCAGGCTTAAAATCCCAAACGGAAGTAGAAACTCGTCGAATGGCAATGCAACGCGCTCAAGCCTCCATGATTTCGGCTCAACAAAAGCTCTTACAAAGTAGAAACGATTTAATCGATGCGAAAGTAGAAGTTCGGTCTACCGAGGCTAAGTACCGCGATGAAATAGCGAAAGCAGAATCGGAAAAAATGTCGGCTATGACCAACATGTATGATGCGGAGGTTGACGTTACGAAACTTCAAAGTCAAGCCGCTGGCTATTCAATAAGAAACGGAAATTATTTAATTCTGGCTCCTCAGAATGGATACGTAACCAAAATATTAAGCAGCGGTATTGGTGAAACCATTAAAGCCGGTCAAGAACTTGCCACCATCATGCCACTAAATTATGACTTGGCGGTGGAAATGTATATTCGTCCAATGGATTATCCCTTGATTCGAACAGGCCAGTCGGTTCGGATGCAGTTTGACGGATGGCCTGCAATTATTTTTTCGGGATGGCCCAATAATAGCTTTGGGACTTTTGGAGGTACTGTATTTGCGATCGATAACTTTAGTTCCGAAAATGGGATGTTTAGAATTCTAATTGCACCTGATAAAAAAGACCATCCATGGCCTAAAGCACTTCGGGTGGGTGGAGGTGTAAATGCCATGCTCCTGCTTCAAGATGTAGCGATTGGTTATGAGTTATGGCGAAACATTAACGGATTCCCTCCGGATTTTTACACAGAAAGAGTATCGAAGGATTCAAAATCAACCCCGAAAAAATGAGGCATTTCCTTTTTGTACTTCTCGTATTTTCTTTTGTTATACGTGCACAGCAACCGCTCACGGAAGATGCATTTATATTAATGGTTAAACAGAATCATCCCTTAATTAAACTGAGCGATCTTCAACCTAAATATGGTGACGCCTACCTATTAAAGGCGAAGGGAAGCTTTGATCCGAAGGTATATGGGAGCTTAGACCAAAAATACTTTGATGGCAAGCAGTATTATTCGGTTGGTGACTACGGCATTAAATACCCTACTTGGTATGGGCTTACACTTAAAACAGGGGTTGAAAGCAACAGAGGATCCTTTCTTGATCCTCAAGCTAAAACACCAAGTGGCGGACTTTTCTATGGTGGAATCGGAGCAAACCTTGGACAAGGATTGCTTATTGATCAGCGAAGAGCGGATTTAAAAAGCGCAAGAATTAATCAAGAATCGACCGAGGAAGAACGTCAATTACAAGTGAATAAAGTCCTCTACGAAACTGGTTATGCCTATTGGGAGTGGTTTTTAGCATATCATTCTCGTGAAATTCTTCAAGAGGCTTACGATATAGCCTTACAGCGATTTCTAGCTGTTCAACAAACTGCCTTGTTGGGAGACCGCGCGTTCATTGATACCGTTGAGGCCGGACTTCAAGTGCAAAATCGACTGAGCTTGTTGCGCGACTCGGAAGCTCACTATCGGGAGAAATGCAACCAACAATCAACGTATTTATGGACTGAGGATCAAGAGCCATTAGCACTCAGTGAAACAACTACTCCCCTGTTACGCGCAGATTGGAAACCCAGTTCAGAAATTCAAATGATTCAAGATTCACTCTTAGAAAATCATCCCTATTTAAGAATCACTGGATTTAAACGAGACATGTTAACCATCGATCAAAAACTGAAAGCAGATCGATTAAAACCATCGGTCCAATTAAATTACAACATACTCAATGAAACCGTGAATTACAACCCTTTCAGTGATCTAGATATAAACGACTATAAATGGGGATTCTCGGTAGAAATGCCCTTATTTCTAAGAAAGGAACGTGGGGAGCTTGCCTTGGCAAAACTGAAAGTGGAAGAAACCGAATTGTCCCTTTCCCAACTTCGCGCTCAACTCAACATGAAGATCAGTAATGCACGAATTGAATTGGCAAACAGTCTTATTCAACTAGAAATTTATCAGCGAACAGCCATCGACTCAAAACAACTGTTGGATGCCGAACGCAATATGTTTGAAAACGGAGAAAGCTCCTTGTTTTTAATCAATATGCGTGAACTAAATTATATTCAATCCCAGCTTAAATACCTCGAATGGCAGGCAAAAAACAAACAACTTGGCTATAGCCTTGGATTTGCCACTGCAACCTTGTTTTAAGGAATTTATATAAAATTTAATTTCGCTTAATATTTACTTAACTTAGCTTGGTGAAACTAAGCGGTGTCTTTAAAGTATTATTCTTTCCTCTACTAATTGTTTTGTTAGACTTGTATTTCCGCTGGGATCGCATGAGTTATTTCCATGCGAAACACTTCTATTTTTATTTAGCATCTGTTCTCGCTTCCATGCTATTCCATGTGATTTGGATACTTGTTTTAAAAAGAGTCGTGGCAATTAATTGGCTCTATTATACGCTCGGTTCGTTTTACTTTCTACTTACATTATTTATTGTTGGGGCAAGCTTAGCTTTTAAGAACATTAACGACCTATTCCCTAATTACTACACCCTACTCTATTTTAAAACGGAACCCCATAGTGCCTTTATGATAATCCGAGATGTAAGCGGATGGAAAGAACTGCTAGGAATACTTGGAACCGCAGCCATAGTCACATGGGGTGCACGCAGGCTTATTACCCGTCATATTCCAACCGTAATCACTTCAAGAATCCTGATTTTAGCTATTTTTCCTATCCTTCTATTTGAGGCCTTGGTTGCAACACACAAAACGTATGATCAATGCGCGCTGGTTGATGTGAATTTCTGTGCATGCGTTCAACGCCATGCATTCACCTGGGACGACCATACCTCTTTCAAAGGAAAAGGCTTAGGAATCAGAAAGGTAGCTATTCAAATCGATCGAAAACAAGCTGCAAAATTTAATGTGTTAGTTATTGTGTGTGAATCGCTTCGAAAACGAAGCCTTGGTGTTTATGGAAATGCTAAACAAACAACGCCGAAGCTTCAAGCCTTCATGCATGCGAACGCAGCATCTACCTATCTGTTCGAACAACCGTTCACCGTATCAACAACCACGATGTTGGCTGTTCCGGCAACCTTGAGTGGTATTGGTCCTTATCAAGATTCTTCACTGTTGTATACACAACCATTGATTTGGGATTATGCCAAACAGTATGATTATAAACGATTCTTTTTAAGTTCACATACGCTAGAATGGTATAGGTTTGCAGACTTCTATAAACATGACTCATTAGATATCTGGTGGAATCACGACAATTCTGGCCTGCCTTATTATAATGATTTAGGAATTCGAGATGAGCTAACCATTAACAAAGCGATACAAACTATCGCCTCCTTCAAGGATAGCCCGTTTACTGGGGTGATCCAACTGAATACCACCCATTACCCTTACCGTGTTCCAACAAACTATGCGCGTTGGAATGGTCGCTATCAAGACGCATATAACAATGCGGTAAGGTATCAGGATGCAATCCTAGGGAAGCTATTCGATTATCTGCAACGAACAAATAAACTGAAGAATACCGTTATTTTACTTACTAGCGATCACGGTGAATCCTTGATGGAACATCACAACATTGGCCATGTTGAGAGCAACTATTATGAAACGATTGCCATACCATTATTTGCTTATATCCCGCCAACATTACTAACGAAAGCACAACGAGTCGCACTCAGTAATAATCAGAAAAACATTACATCGAACATCGATCTTGTACCCACCTTGCTTGATTTATGGAATATTGATCAAACAAGTCATTGGAAACCCTATATGGCACGGTTAACTGGGTATAGTTTACTCAAGGAAATCCCTAAAGACCGGAATATCATTACCTTAAACAACAATCAAATCGCTAGTTTCAATACGGGTCTATCCCTTATTAATTCAAAATTTCATTTTTTACTTCGGACCAACCTAACGCCAGCAAAAATAGAATGGTATCGATCCAGCGATGAAAAAGAAATTCACGATTTAGGTCCAGGGTTACCCAATGCTGTAAAACACACCATTAAAAAGGCAATACATCCATTCCCTGTTTGCTATCCGTTTTTAGATTACTTGAATTCTAACTCATTTAAATAAATGGTGCGTTGAAGGCGCAATCCTTTTTCAGTATATATCAAAAAAGTTAACTCATTACGCCACGGCCGAATGCGTAAAACACCAAAATTATTTTCCATTACTGGACCGTCTTCGCGATGGACATTAGGAGCAGCAAACCCCCATGATTCTGAAATTCCACTGCTGGTTAAATCATACAAGGGGTATTCCGAAGTACAATCCTTAGAAAGTTCCGCATAGTGCACATCGCCAGAAATAAAAACCACATGTTCCTTCTGGACAGCATAAATTAAATTCCTCATTCGTTCTTGTTCATTTGGAAAATTAGCCCAAGTCTCATATCCATTATATTCCGTTGCAAATTGCGTAGAGGACGCGATTATCGTTACCGCCGACTTCACCCTTAACTGTTTCGCTAACCAGGCCCACTGCCCCTCGCCAAGCATGCTAGAATCTTCCGTATAAACCGGAAGATACAATCGTTCATAAGGGTAATACGAATCCGTTTCTTCACTTGGTTTATTAATTCGTTTTAATGAGCTTCTAAACGTCCGGGTATCGAGTAAAATCAACTGAATTTTTTTCCCTCGGCACCTAAAGAGGTAAGATTGATAAATGCCTTGATGACTTAATAATTGTGTTCGATTTGGCGGTTGAAAAAATGAAGTAAACATGCGTTTTGAAGCTTCTTTCAAGGGGTAATATTTACCTACATCATCCATCCCGTAATCGTGATCATCCCACGTTGCATATAGGGAAACGCTGCGTTTTAATGCTTGAAAATTGGGATTGCATGCCAAGGACTGATAGGCAGCGTTTATTTGCATCGAATCATAGGTGTCCGCATAGATATTATCACCAAGAAAGACAAATGCATTGGGCGATTGAGCTTTAGCCTTACTTAACAATGAAAGTTCTTTCTCCTGATGCAGGCATGATCCGAAGGCCAAACTAAATCCCTGGCTGAACAATGGGATAGTTTGTATAAGGCAACTCAATAAAATCAATGGAATCATTTGTTTCATGCGGCATAAAATTACTAGTTTTGGGGAGATGGCAAAACCCGGCTTAAATTTCATTCATTTTGCAGCAGTTTTCGGATTGTTTGTGGTTTCTGCAATGCTCTTGGTCTTTAACAACGGACTTATTCCCTTTGTCGCGATAACGCTATTTTTCTTCGGGGGAAGGTTGGGAATCCGAAAATTAACGGGACATGCCACCAAAGGACTAGGCCTGTTTAAAAATGTGTTTCTCGCACTCTTTTTTATCAGTGCTGGTTTCCTGTTTAGTATGCTGCGTTCTGAAACCAACTATGCATATTTGCTCGATCGAACTCCATCACTGAATATACAAGAAAATGGAACTTGGACTCCACTTGATAACGCCAATACTATTGATCTCAGTGAAACCTATGCGAGTCCCAGTGTGCGAATCCATTCCATTAACATCAAACGAAATCAACCCGGCCTTGCAGGACGCTTACTCAATCTTACCATTTCACAGCGGGTAAATGTATTTACTTTTAATACGAGCAACGATTTTTATCTTGTCGCGGACCCGACCCGAGATTTTGCTCCGCTTTCTGTCTCTGAAGCAAACGAACGCAAAGAAAGTAGCTTTTTAATCAATGCAAGCTTTTACGACCCTTCCAATCAAGCCTTAGGAGAAGTGATTTATTGCAGCCAACAATATCAATCCAAAAGCAATTCATCAGGCTATTTCAAGGTAATCGATGGGATTCCACATGCGGGGCCTCGCTCTATTTTTGACGCGTATAAAAACACTCCCCAGTATTCGTGTCAAGCACACCCTTCTACCATGAAAAACGGAGTTATTTTCGAATACATATTAAACAATTCCTTTCCAAAGTGGAGGCAACGTACCTATCGTAACCTGGTAGGGGAAAAAGCAGATGGCAGTATCGTGTTTATTGCCTCAGGCAACGGTGGCTTGTTGGATGTGAAGGAAATAACTCAACTCGCGAAACTGCTTGGAGTAAAGCACGCAACCTTATTTGATGCCGGAATAGCCTTACAATATGCGTTTAAGAGTCCAGGTTACTCCATGGAATTCTCTGCGTTCAACAATTATGTAGATGCCGGTACTTTCGTAGATAAGGTAGGAATGGAATTATTTCGCAAGAATTTTATTCAACGATCCCCAATTTTCATCGGAATAACCTTAAAAGAATGAAAAAAATCCTCTCATACGTCCTTATTTTTTTAAGCTATTCAATACTAACAGGCCAAGAACGTGCACTAGAAAACAATCATCAAGAGGGCTTAAACAAAGCGAAACAAGGAGATTATGTCGGTGCAATTGAATCGTTCACCAAAGCCATTGAAGTACTCCCATTGGATGCATATGCTTGGTATAATCGAGGTATGGCAAAAAATATGATCGGGGAATACGAAGACGCACTGAATGATTTCGGTACCTGTATTGGCCTAAATCCGGCATATGGAAAAGTATGGTTTAATCGCGGATTAACAAAAATGTACCTCGGTCGTTACGATGGCGCCATTGTTGATTTAACACAAGCCATCCAAATCGAAAGGGAATATGCAACGGCTTACTACCATCGCGCCTACCTATATGAGTTAAAAGGTCTGTACGATTTTGCGTGCACCGATTACAGAAACGCACAATCTAAAGGCTTTGATGTACCACGAATTAAACTGAACGCATGTAATGATTCATCCTACTCAGGATTTGAGAAAACTCCGTTGCTCTATTTAACAGAAAAAAGTTCATCTACATGCTATGGGACAACAAAAAAACATCCCATCCGTGTTGGTAATCAAGCTAATATGGAGCGCTATCTTCGCTTGCTGAGGTCACCAAAAGGAAGCTTTATTTATTATACGGTAATTTCCTCTGAAGCATTAAGTACCGTGAAAATCAGTTATACGCAGCGTGGTAAAGAAAAAACTAAACTGCTGTATTTTGATTTAACGGTGTCAGACCATCCGAAAATGCTCAAGAGATTTTCTACGATTAAAGCGCCTAATTTGGAAAATCGTCCTTAACCATACGCTCAATAATTTTTGCGCCACTAACCGCCAAGGGGATACCTCCGCCTGGGTGCACTGTTACCCCAGCAAAATACACCCCTTTTACTGAAGGCGCGTGATTCGGATGTCGATAAAATGCTGCCAAAGCAGAATTTGAGCTGTTTCCGTAAATAGAACCACCTTTGCCGTTATAAACCTGCTGAAGCCTCAGGGGATCGTTGATATATTCCGTTTCGATGAAGGGTTCAATATCAAGCCCGAGGGAAACAGATAGTTTATTCAAAACATTCTTGCGGAGTTGTGCAACCAGCGCTGTCCAATCTTGTCCCACGTTGGTGGGTGCATTCACCATTACAAACCAATTCTCACAGCCTAGAGGAGCATCAGAAGATTCTGCTTTTGAACTGATGTGCACATAAATACTTGGATCTTCCATCAGCGTTTTTGTGTCAAAAATCGCCTTAAACTCAGCTTGGTAATCCGTTGCAAAAAACATGTTATGTACTCCCAAGTTGCTAAATTCTCGGTTAATTCCCCAATAGAAAACAACCGCAGAAGATGATAATTCTTGATTTAATATCTTTTTTGGCCTTTTTACCGAAGGCATTAAGTGCTCATAGGTAAAGTGGGCATCTGCATTACTAACCACAATTGACGCTGGAACAACGGAATTATTTACTCGAACACCAACGACACGACCATTCGTGACTTCAATGGATTCTACAGGACTGTTCGTATGGAACAGAACGCCCAGAGAGCGCGCTGCTTCAGCTAAGCGTTGCGTAATGGAAACCATACCACCCTTAGGGAAATAAATACCTTCATTAAGCTCCAAATGAGCAATTATACTAAGCAATCCGGGAGTTTTATAGGGGTCGCTCCCATTGTAAGTTGCATATCGATTCATGAGTTGAATCGATTTTGGATGCTTGAAAAATCGTCTTGAAAAACCATTCATGGTTGTGAGTAAGCCATACCGAGGAATGTGTAGAATCGCGGGAATTAACTGTTTGTTAAAAAGGTGAGCAAAGCGATGGAGCGTAGTCTCAATGAACACGGGCTTAAGTACTTCATAGTTCTTTTTGAGACGATTCAAATAGGCACGTACGCGTTGCGGATTTTCATCAAACTCATTAGCTAATACCGTTATGGTTGCCTCTGTTCCCGTTGGCAAGGTGTATGACGTACCATCTGGAAAAAAATACCGAAAGGATTCGGGTAATGCATGATACTCAAAAGGCTTTTGATCAATTCCAAGCGCGATGAGCGCTTCTATTAAATGAGGCTCTGTAAAAACCGATGGCCCCATGTCATAGCGATATCCGCTGAAATTTCGGGTATGAACCTTTCCACCAATAAATTCATTCTTCTCATAAACAGTAACTTTATTTCCCAATTTGGCCAACCGGATTGCTGCCGCTAATCCGCCAACACCGCTTCCAATAACGATTACCACTTCTTTCATAAGATAGTTTGCAACATCAAAAGAAGAAAACAGTTCATCTTTAATGCTACGTTTTCAACAAAAATATGGTTTTTTCAACATTTTATTAGATTTTTAAGGCCTTGCTGGTTTACGGGTAAGATATTCAGATATATTTGTCGCGTTAAACGTTTTTATTAACCTTTTAAAAAAATTCATTATGAACAAAGCAGAATTAATCGACGCAATGGCAGCTAATGCTAATTTGTCAAAAGCTGATGCAAAAAGAGCGCTTGATGCATTTGTTGATGTTTCTACGGGAGCATTGAAATCAGGAGACCGTATTTCTTTAGTAGGATTCGGATCTTTTTCAATTTCAGATCGTAAAGAGCGAAATGGAAGAAACCCAAAGACTGGAGCAGTTATTAAAATTGCTGCTAAGAAATCAGTTCGCTTCAAAGCGGGTGCTGAATTAAGCGGGAAAGTAAACTAAGAAAAGATTACTTTAAAAGAAAGGGAGCCTTCGGGTTCCCTTTTTTTTGTGCGTATAATGTTGTTTTATTCCCTAATGATAGACTCAATCATCACCTGACCTGAAATTAAGTTCAAGTGCAGTATGTATTTCCCAGCATTCAGCATGGATACATCAATAGCCTGGGTAAAGTTCGCCTCATAAATTTTCCTTCCATCCATGGAATAGATTTGATACGTTTTTACCTCACTCAGTTGCTTACCATTCAGGTAAATTTTTTCGCTACTTGGATTTGGAAACAAGACCACATTTAACGCATCAAACTCGAGTAGTCCTACCCCTGCGCATTCCCCCGGTTGATAACTTGAAACTCCGTAGTAATTAATTGCAATGCAAGAATTTTGATAGGTAACCGAATCGCAACCACACACAGGTTCGATTATGCCTGGACAGAGCACATTCAAATTAATTAAATTCGAATCAATGCATTCTAAGGTTACTAAGGTATCATTCATACACAAGCTATTGCAGGCATATAAACTGTTATATAAATAGCCGCTATAATCCATTCCATTGCTACCGATCATACTACATCCTGAAACAAAAAAACATGAATCGTTTTGTCTGATCACGCCCAAGGCCATGGCACATGCACCAAAATCTACACCCGAAGGGACTTCCATACAGGTATCTAATGCTAAGGGTTCACACGGACCTGGGGTCCATGAGGTAACGCCTCCGTAATAGTAGGCCTCGCAGGAATTGTTATAAGTCATACTATCGCATCCACACACTAAATCAACAACGGTTGGACATAACACGGAAACATCAATTTGGGAAGGGTCAATGCAATTATTTTGATTGCAGGAACCAGGTGTCCATGACGTTACCCCAGCAGACGTGGCAGCAATACAGTCATTAGCATAAGTCACCCCATCACATCCGCACACTGGATTGTATACCGCAGGACAAATTGCCATGGAATCAATCAAGGCAGGGTCAATACATGGTTGCGCTAGTCCATTGAACCCCCCCAATAAAAATAAAGCTATTAATTTTTTCATGCGTTTATGTGTTCTAATTCTCCTTCGGAACGTGCAATTACTGCGGTAGCAAGGCAATTCCCCAATACATTTACAGAGGTTCGAGCCATGTCCATCACAGCATCGATCCCCAAAATAACACTCGCTTTCTCAGGGTCTAAGCCCATGGATGCTACGGTTCCAGCCAAAATCACAAAGGATGCCCCTCGTACGCCTGCAACCCCTTTACTGGTAAGCATCAAGACCAAACAGATCGAAATCTGCTCACCGATGCTTAAATTAATGCCTGACATTTGTGCGATAAACACAGACGCTAACGAAAGATACAAGGTAGTGCCATCCAAATTAAAACTGTATCCGGTAGGAATCACAAATCCAACAATGTGCTTAGGTATTCCAAAACGTTCCAAATTTTCCATGGCTTTAGGGAGTGCTGCTTCGCTACTCGCGGTTGCAAAAGCCAAAGAAACTGGCTCGGAAACTGCATTCAAGAATTTGCGAATCGGAATTTTTGCCAATAAGGCAATCGGTAAAAGTACCGCAAGGATAAAGACCACTAAGGATGCATATAGGGTGCCAACCAACTTCATGAGCGACATTAACACATCCACTCCGGACTTTGCCACGGTTGAGGCCAGTGCACCGAATACTGCCAAAGGAGCCAGGTACATTACGATGTCTGTAAACTTAAACATCACTTCCGCCAAACTTTCATTCATGCGCAACATGGTTAATTTATGTTGTTCATTTTTTACCATGCCCAAGCCAATGGCAAAAATCACAGAAAATACTACGATTTGAAGCACCGAATTTTCCGCGATGGATTTGGCGATATTCTCCGGGAAAATTTCAACAATGTGATCCTTATGTTCCGTACGTTGTGCTAACAATTCTGTGGATTTTTCTTTCACTTTTTGATTCACCTCAACACTTACCCCTTTTCCCGCTTGCGTGATATTAATGGCCATTAAACCGATAAACAAGGCCAGCGTAGTAACAATCTCGAAATATAGGATACTTTTTAATCCCATCCGCCCTACTTGCTTCAGGTTACTGTGACCAGCAATCCCCACTACCAAGGTGGCAAAGATTAAGGGGGCGACTAACGTTTTTATGAGTCGCAAGAAAATCTTGGCTAAACGTTCCATTTCCAAAGCGAAGGCAGGAAAATCCATACCCACTTCGATGCCTAACACCATCGCACTAAAAATCCAAAGCGACATCTTTTTACGAACAAAAGAAATCACGAAAAGCAGGAGGATTAGCAAGAATCTAAGCGATTCAAACACTCCCACAGGTGCCGTTGTTAAGTAAGCCGGAACAACAAAACCGGTTAATAGTAATCCAAAAATTATCAAATAAGCCTTTATGTTGGCCAAGCCTTTCATCGTATTCCACATGTGGTAAAGGTAAGGAATTCGAACTTTGATTCCCAATCCGTATCTTTGTTAAAAAAACGCCCATGGCTATTTCAAACAAGGAATTGGAATTCAATTTTAACGAAGACCGTATGCGTCTTCGAGTGAGAAATTTGGAACAAGAACTCGAGAAAATTTACCTTGGTGGAGGAAAAAAGCGCATCGAAAAACTGCATGCAACAGGTAAACTAACCGCTCGAGAGCGCATTGATTTATTGCTTGATCCAAATACAGATCGAGTTGAAATTGGCGCCATTGCCGGACACGGGATGTACAAGGAGCATGGTGGATGTCCAGGTGCAGGTGTAGTGGTTGTCATTGGATATGTCGCAGGAAGGCAATGTATTGTAGTGGCTAATGATGCTACCGTTAAAGCAGGCGCATGGTTTCCTATTACTGGAAAAAAGAACCTTCGCGCGCAAGAAATTGCCATGGAGAATCGCTTACCCATCATCTATCTTGTGGATTCTGCCGGGGTGTATTTACCCCTGCAAGATGAAATATTTCCAGATAAAGAACATTTCGGTCGAATCTTCCGCAACAACGCCATTATGAGCTCGGAAGGAATAGTACAAATTGCGGCCGTGATGGGTAGCTGCGTGGCAGGTGGAGCGTATTTGCCGATTATGTCGGATGAGAGTTTAATTGTCAATAAAACAGGAACCATTTTCTTAGCTGGTTCATACCTCGTAAAGGCTGCCATCGGAGAAAGTATCGATAATGAAACCTTAGGCGGGGCTAGCACCCAAACTGAAGTTTCCGGAGTTTGCGACTATAAAGTAGAAAGCGATCAAGAATGCTTAACTACGATACGAGACTTAATGTCGCGCATTGGACAAACAGCACATGCAGGATACGACCGAATAGCTTCGGAAGAACCTTTAGAGCCTGCCGAAAAGCTGTATGGACTCATGCCAGATGAACGATCAAAACCATACAATACTAGAGAAATACTTAAGAGTTTAGTAGACGGTTCTGCCTTGACCGAATATAAAGCCGGATATGGTAAAACCATCCTCTGTGCCTACGCGCGCGTCGACGGATGGAGCGTTGGCATCGTAGCGAATAACCGTGAGATTGTGAAATCCGCGAAAGGAGAAATGCAAATGGGGGGCGTAATTTATTCGGATTCCGCAGATAAAGCGGCACGCTTTATCATGAACTGCAACCAAAAGGCAATTCCCTTAGTATTTTTACAAGATGTAACTGGGTTTATGGTAGGCTCGAAAAGCGAGCACGGTGGAATCATTAAAGACGGGGCGAAATTAGTGAATGCCATGGCGAACAGCGTGGTTCCTAAATTCACGGTAGTTATGGGGAACTCATACGGGGCAGGAAACTATGCCATGTGTGGAAAAGCCTATGACCCTCGATTGATTGTAGCGTGGCCCACGGCAGAAATTGCGGTGATGAGTGGCGCGGCTGCAGCAAAGACCTTGCTACAAATTGAAGTTGCTGGATTAAAAGCCAAGGGGGAAGAAATCACACCGGAACGAGAACACGAGTTATTTACGAAAATAAAATCCCGCTACGACGAGCAGATTTCACCGTATTATGCAGCAAGCCGTTTGTGGGTGGATGCCATCATTGATCCTATCGAAACAAGAAAAGTGATTTCCATGGGAATATCCATGGCGAATCATGCAAAACCTACGAAGCGGTATAACGTTGGGGCGATACAGACGTGATGTGAATTGTAGCCAGGACTTGAGAATCAACAGCTAAGCACCAAAAGTTCCTACCTTTTTATAATTTACATAATTGGGATTAATTCCAATGAGCAGTAACGCATCTTTTATGCGATCTTTCAATGTTCGTCGTTCCATTGAAATATCCGTGTTAAAACTCCAGTTCATTGCTTCAATGCGTTCTCGCATCACCAAAGGATGTTTTCCAATAAAGCGTTTTACTTGAGTTAGGTGCTTTTCGTATTCAAAATGGTCTACGGATGGGATGTTCGAAGCCATCCAGTCATCGTCGTGCCATAGCTTGTTGAAATTGCGTTGTTTACGCTGCATCGCTTGAGGTTCTTTCACCCACCCATAATGGTGAATGTGAACCGGAAGAGCCACCACCCTAAGTTTCTCATTATCTCCTTTGCGGAACCCTTGAGCATCTCGGTAAGAATAAATCTCCGACCTATTGCGTACAATTCGAATCTCATGTTTGTACCACGAGTTGGATGCGCCAATAAAATCGTATGACCCATAGAAATGACGGTATTTAAATAAAAAGCCATCCACGTTTTCGTCGTTCAAGTGGTGCTCCATGGCTTGGCGGATTAAGGAATCCCGACCTTCCTCCAACACTTCATCCCCTTGGATATAGAAACACCAGTCGCTATCCGGGGAAATGGCACGCAAGGCCTTATTAGTTTCCACTGCCAAGACCTCCCCGTTTGCTCGTAGCGCATCGTCCCATACGGTTTCGATGATTCGAATTTTTGGACTCCCTATGCCTTGAATAAGCGCTAAGGTGGTGTCGTCGGATTGACCTACAGCAACGAGAAACTCGTCACACAAGGGCAGTACAGAACGTATGGCCTCCCGAATCGGATAGTCATAAATTAAGGCATTTCGAATGAAGGTAAACCCGGTAACTTTCACTCTGCAAAGGTGCAAAATTTTCTGAGGATTATGAAAACGACCACCATAGCCTACCTACTCCTTGATTCAAGCTATCTGTAATCTCAATGAACACCGGATTATTCTGAAGTTGATACCTACCTCCGAAATGCTCCAAAAACGCTTTAGCACGCTGAGAATATCGCAGGGTTTGGGTTCAATGGCACGATAAAGCGTATCCATAGTGCGTTCTGCAACCTTGTAACGAAATGGCCTAAACGTGGTTATAAAGTAGCTTTGCTTTCAACACTATTTTTATGAAAAAATTCCTGCATATTGTTCTTTTCCTTCCACTTATTGGTCTAGGCCAATCAAAAAAAATTCAAGCCGGCATCAGCACCAAAGACAGTGCAAAACTGAGTATTCTCGGGGTTTATCAAGATGATTTCCCGAATATATCTGTGGTTTTCCGGGCTGAGAAAAAAAATGGTAATCCAGTGTTTGGATTGAGCAAAAAAGATTTAACCGTTCTCGAGAATGAAGAGGAATGCCAAGTGATTTCCATTCAAGAACTCTCTAAACAAAAACCTATTAATATAGGCATTGTGTTAGACCATTCAGGATCGATGGATTACGATGAAGGCCAATTACAGCGCTTAGGATATGATATATTCGATTTACCAATTGATGCACAAGGATTAATCGAATTCCCGAAGGGCTATGTTAAACCCATTACCTTAGCAAAGTCGGCACTTCTTGAATTTGTTGAATCTTTTAATTTCAAAAAAGACAACATTAGTGTGGTAGGCTTCTCTTCAAAAGTTGACCGCACCATAGGACTTACAAACAACGTTGGAAAGATCAAACGAAATATTCGAACCATGAAAACCGACGGGTCCACTGCATTTTATGATGCGATAATAGCTGGCTTGAAACAACTTAACGGTGCGGACGGCATGAACGTCATTGTGGCCCTAACGGATGGAAACGACAACTCTTCTTACGCGAGCTTAGTCCAAACTATAAAGGAAGCGAAACAAATGGATATCCCAGTCTACGTTGTTGGATTAGGTGATGTGAACCGATCAATGCTTAGTCAAATTGCAACGGAAACTGGCGGACAATTTTTCTATGCGAATTCAGCTAAATCACTTAATGCTATTTATGAAAAAATAAGCGAAAAACTTCAATCCTTTTATGATTTAGTCTACCTATCACCTAACCTATCCATGGGCTCTTGGGATCGTTCCTTGGAAATCTCATTTGTTAAAGAAGGGCAGAACACAGTAAGTGAAATCGAGAATTTCACAATTGATTCAATGGCGATAGCTTATATCAAACAAAAAAACTTAGAAGCTAAACAACGCGAAGAAGCAGCTAGAACTGAAGCAGAACAAGCAGAAGAAGCTCAGGAGAACGCAATACGGAATAACGGTATTGGTATAGCAGCACTGTTAGTTGTTGGCGGAATTATATTTTATTTCTCGCGAAAAAAATCCAAACCGCAATTGTCCATTACTAAAGTTTATCCAAATCCAACGGCAAATAATGTTAGTATTGAAATACAGAATAATAGAGCGATGGAAGGAAAACTATATGTATTTGACATGCAGGGAAATCAAGTGTTACTTCAAGACATTGGTTCTAAGGCTGAAATTAACTTATCAGCTCTTTCTAATGGGACCTATTTATTAAGAGCAAGTTTTGATGACTGTCAGAGTGAATCGATACGAGTAGTGGTACAAAAATAACAGGAGGAGTTGAATGGATGATGATTTTTTTTGAAAGCTACTTGATTTAACCTATTCAAATGAACTTAGAAAATTTGATTTTTATTTAAATTTCCTTGTGTAATAGGCAAGAACGCGGAATTATTTATGCATACCTTACTCCTCGTCCCACCCCGTATTCGAACTTTTCTTGCCATTAAAGTAACGGGAGTATCCAAAACCAATAATCAAGTACGAAGATAATTTATTGAGTTCAGCGTTTGAATGACCTAAATCTGAGTTGATGCCAATGTCCCAAGGCTTGTAACCAAAACCATAGAACGCATATCCAATGGTTAATCGAAACGAAGCATTCACATCAGCGGCTAAGCAAATACCTAGGTTCGGCTCAATGTATGCCGCTTGTTTCGCATTATAGGTGATTCCCATTGATTTTAGCGTGTCGGTAACAAAAGCACTTTGAACAATTCCCATCTTTACCCCAAAATCAGTAGCCAGGCTCGGTGTCCAGAATTTTTCATGACCCAACTTAATAAAGGCAGCACCGTTGTGCATTCCTCCACTTACTTTCTGATTGATCCGAAACTGATTGATGTTGAAATAGGAATAATGTACCCCCGCCCCAAACATAAGTCCCGATCGCAACGTGTATTGGTACATTGGTGAAACATAAATCACGCCCTGCATGATGTTTTTAAAGGGCGCATTGACAAATCCGTTAGGCAAACCCAGTTCGAATACAAATGAGTCATCGATTTCCATATCTTGAGCGCTTGACTTGAAATGAATGCATGCACTCATTACCACAAACATTATCAAAATTCTTTTTTTCATGTGCCTTAAAGTTACCATTTTAAATACCGTCTTTTAATGTTTTCTATAAAACTCCGGGCATATCCTGCAGCCTCTGGTTCCAAATTAAAGCGCAGTACCGGAAAAACAAATCCAATGAATACCAACGCTTCAATACACCCTATACGCAAAAGCTTGTAAATCGTTGTGGATTCGGCCGAAAAGGGAAAGATTTGGATTGCCCCATAATAAACGGCAAGCACACTTAAACAAACCAGCAAAGGTTTTAGATGACCCCAATGAAAAGGATTTAGCCGGTAAGCCCAATAAATATACATGGAGCGAGCCACATTGTAAAACACAAAAATAAACCCAGTAGCGAATCCAACCCCAGCAATGCCATAACGGGGAATGAGGAGCCTATTTAATCCATAAATTCCGACACATAGAAAAACCGTAAACAAGAGGTCATATTTGTACTTTCGTGAGGTTGCAAATATAATTCCATTCAATCCGCAATACATATCCACCATCCTTCCCAATAACAAGAAAAACAATACGGGAATTCCAGCACTGAATTCCGGCTTTAGAAAGGAAAAGAGTTCGTGCACGGGCAACCACAGGCCAAGAAACGACAGCAAACCAATGAACAAACCCGCTCCACTCGATTTTTGATAGATTTCTTGAAGCCCTTTCATGTCTTTTTCTTTCCAAAGTTTTGCAACAATGGGAGAACTCACTCGTGTCATAGCACGGAAAGGAATTAATACTGCACTGGTTACTTGAACCATCGTGGTATATATTCCTGTTGCCGCTAAACCAATCATTCCGCCGATCATAACCGCATCCATCGTAACCACTGCCATCGTTGCTAAGGTATTCACATACGAGAAGGCACT
>CANHHA010000028.1 GCA_947460825.1 Flavobacteriales bacterium | reverse complement strand
TAATTGGGTCGTTTTCACATACTTCGTCCATTAATTTCAAGGAGAGTGGCCCATGATCTTCTCCATCAACCTCAATGTGACGTTCTAAGTAATAGAGAAAATCTGCCATTTGCGTTGGATGATTGGCTTTCAATTCTTTAACCATCTCTATGAACATTTCTGGAATTAAATCTTCTCGTCCAAAGGTGAACAGCGAAGCGATTTCATGAATTTTTCCGCGCTGTATAATTGAAAATGTAAACCGAACAAAGTCTTTTGTTTCGGCATTAATCGCACAAGAATCCAAGGCTTCGTCAAGGGGTGTATTCGCTGAAATGCGTTGAATAAATCGTTCGATTTCATGGGTATCTGCACCCATGGTATGCATTGCCTGGACATACATTTCAAAATGACTCATGGTATTTCCTGTGGCATCAAAGTCGCTTTCTTCGCCCACGACAATTTCATTAATAAAGCGCCGTGTTTCTCTGTTTTTCGTAGGCATCCAGGGCACATTAACACAGGTTAAATGACGCTGTAAACTCTTCAATAAGCTCATGAAATCCCAAACTGCAAATACATGTTCTTCGGTGAAGGATTTTAATTCGCGGTCTGTTGAAATTTGCTGATAAACGCTATGGGCAATGAGTTGATCGCGAAGTGGTGTAATGCGTGCCTGTAAATCCTTAATGTCCATTCGGTAAGATGTTAATTCCTAATTCGGTTAATTGAGCAGGTTCTAAAGAGGATGGCGCATCGATCATGGTGTCTCTTCCGCTGTTGTTTTTCGGAAATGCGATGAAGTCGCGAATGGATTCTTCACCAGACATGGTCGCTACCAAGCGGTCAAGGCCAAAGGCTAAGCCGCCATGCGGTGGCGCACCGTATTCAAAGGCGCCCATTAAAAAGCCAAATTGTTCTTGCGCTTGTTCTGGAGTGAAACCTAGCAAGGAGAACATCTTTTCTTGCAAGCCTCGGTCATGAATTCGAATGGAACCGCCGCCTAATTCTACGCCGTTCATAGCCAAATCATAGGCATTTGCGCGTATCGCACCCGGATCAGAATCCATAAGCGCTATATCTTCTACCTTTGGAGAGGTGAAGGGATGGTGCATCGCAAAGTACCTTCCAGAGGCTTCATCTTTTTCTAATAATGGGAAATCTAAGACCCACACTGGACAAAACGCTCCGGTATTTCGAAGTCCTTCTTGCTGTGCTACATGAAGTCGAAGTTCGTTCATTTGTTTTTGTGTCTTAGCTAATTCCCCGCTCAATATCAATAACAAATCACCGGCCTTAATGTTGTGCGTTGCGGCCAAGGATTGAAAGTCTGCTTCGGTGTAGAATTTATCTACGGAAGACTTTATGCTTCCATCTGAATTATACTTTACGTAAACCATTCCTTTGGCTCCAATTTGCGGACGTTTCACCCATTCGGTGAGTTCATCTAATTGTTTTCGGGTGTATTCTGAAGCGCCTTCCACTACAATACCAAGAACTGTTTCTGCCTGATCAAATATGGCAAAGCCTTTTCCTTGGAGTGCATTCAAATAGTTGAACTTCATACCGAAACGTAAGTCTGGTTTGTCTGATCCGTACATGTGAATGGCTTCGTCATAGGTCATTCGCGGGAAGGGCTCGTTAAATTCAATGCCTTTTACTTCTGCAAACAAATGCTTAATTAAGCCTTCGAATACGTTTAAAATGTCTTCTTGCTCTACGAAAGCCATTTCACAATCGATTTGAGTGAATTCGGGCTGACGGTCTGCACGTAAATCCTCATCGCGGAAACATTTCACGATTTGGTAGTACCGATCAATCCCAGAAACCATGAGTAATTGCTTAAACGTTTGTGGGGATTGTGGCAGGGCATAGAACTGACCCGCATTCATGCGGCTAGGCACCACAAAATCACGTGCACCCTCAGGGGTTGATTTGATTAATACCGGGGTTTCAACGTCCATGAATCCCAGCTTATCTAAGAACTTTCGGGTTTCGAGCGCTACCTTATTACGAAGGATTAGTTTTTGTTGAACTGGCGTTCTGCGTAAATCTAAATAACGGTATTGCATCCGCAGTTCATCGCCTCCATCGGTTTGATCTTCTATGGTGAAAGGGGGAGTTTTAGAGGCATTTAATACCCGAAAAGAGCTCACCTCGAGTTCGATATGTCCGGTAGCTAAGTGTTGATTTTTGCTTGAACGTTCAATGACAGAGCCCACTGCTTGAATCACGAATTCGCGACCAAGTTTTCGCGCTTCCAAACACAAGGCATGGTCTTTTTCTACATTGAATGCCAATTGGGTGATTCCGTAACGGTCTCTGAGGTCAATAAAGGTCATGCCTCCTAAATCCCTTGATTTTTGTACCCATCCACTGAGTGTAACTTCTTTTCCTATGTGCTCGGCTCTTAATTCACCGCAGGTGTGCGTTCGAAACATTTTTTTTCTGCAAAGTTATAAATAAGTAGTCATGATTTTTTCACTTTTATGCATGAGATATTCGAGAGGGTTATATGTTTGATAAACAAATGATTGTATTTGAAAATCGACGCTATTCAGTCAACATAATTTACCTAACTTAATATAACATTAACCTATAGCATATGGTATTTTTAAAAGCCCCCGAAATTACAAGCTTTTTTATGGTGATTGGATTTTTAGTTGTAGTCTTTTTAATTGCATTTTTTGTCGGCAATAAAAAAGGAAATTAATCAAATCTAATAATTTCCATGAGTTGAGTTTGGTGATTTAACATGAGTATAGACGAAAGTTGTCTATTGCTATAAATCAGTTGATTTTCTGATGTTAGTTTTCTATTGGTATATGTTTTAATGGCTCGAATTTCCCTTGTTGACTCATATTCTATGTGGGTAGACGTGATTTTCCCTACTTCATCGATAAATTCGATTTCTTCTAATTGATTTGTGGCATTATAGGTATAGGTGGTAGTTTTAATAAGACCGGTTAAGTATTCCTTTATTTGTTTGCTGCTTATGCGGTTTATTGAATCATAGCTTAGCACTACCTCCTGATATCGATTCCCTCCTCGATAGCCTATAGTTATCAGCTCTTGATTCGATAGATTAACATAATCATAAACCAAAGAATGAGTGGTCACTTCTTCTTGCGATCGTTTTAATCCAATTCGTTCCTCTGAATTTATAAGTTTTCCATTCAAGTATTCAAATTGTTCAATGGAATAATCGGTATTTCTTTCGGTTCTATGATCGGTTAAATAGTGCTGATCATATTGAAAAACATGAGCGATTGAATCTTTAAATGAATGGTGAGGAACGTATGTCATGCTATAGGTGGTGTTACCCAAGGAATCGAATCTGTAGTCTACAAAACCATCCGTGTTGCGAATTAAATCACTTGGACGCTTGGTGTAGATTTTACCATGCATTTCACGGATACCCATTTCTTTAATGAGTTGTGGATTCAGAAAAGGTTGGCTACCACCCACGTTAAGTGGTTGATTAATGAGCTGACTATATCCCCGTGTGGGGGTTAGCCAGAACAATCCCAGGATTATACTAATGCACCTAACATAGAAGACCAACTGCAATGGGTGTTTAAAAAGGCAGGTAAGGATTCAATAGCAATTCGTTCTTGAATCATGGTGTCCCGATTTCGTATGGTAACGCTATTGTTTTCGAGGGTTTCATGATCAATGGTAATGGCAAAGGGTGTTCCAATGGCATCTTGACGGCGATAGCGCTTTCCAATGGAATCTTTTTCATCATACTGTATCGTATAGTCTAATTGTAACATACGCATGATTTCTTGCGCTTTTTCTGGTAACCCATCTTTTTTAATCAGCGGTAAAATAGCAATTTTGTAGGGTGCAAGCGCAGCAGGAATTTTTAATACGGTGCGTTCGCTTCCATCTTCTAGTGTTTCCTCCGTGTACGACGCGCTTAACACAGAAAGGAAGAGTCGGTCTAAACCTACTGAAGTTTCTACAACATAAGGAACAAAACTCTCATTCGTTGAAGGATCGAAATATTGTAGTTTCTTTCCTGAATGGAGTTCATGTTGTTTCAGGTCGAAATCTGTTCGAGAGTGAATCCCCTCCAGTTCTTTGAAACCCATCGGGAAATTAAATTCAATGTCACACGCAGCATTGGCATAATGGGCAAGTTTAATGTGGTCATGGAACCGGTAGTTTTTCTCCCCCAGCCCCAAGTTTAGATGCCATTTTTTTCTAACTTCTTTCCAGTGCTCATACCACGTTAATTCTTCACCAGGTTTTACAAAGAATTGCATCTCCATTTGTTCAAATTCACGCATCCTGAAGATGAACTGTCGCGCCACGATCTCATTTCGGAAAGCCTTTCCGATTTGTGCGATCCCAAAAGGGATTTTCATTCTCCCAGATTTTTGTACGTTCAAAAAGTTTACAAAGATCCCTTGCGCTGTTTCTGGTCGTAGATAAATGGTAGCAGATTCTCCCGCAACCGAGCCGAGGGACGTGGAGAACATTAAATTGAATTGACGAACTTCTGTCCAGTTCTTGGATCCCGAAATTGGGCAAACGATTTCTAGATCAATGATGAGTTGGCGTAGGTCCTCTAAGTTACTGTCATTAAGCGCGGTTTTCATGCGCTCTTGCACTTGAGCTTGTTTTTCCTTTACACGAAGTACGTTTGGGTTTGTGGCAATAAACTGTGCTTTATCAAAACTGTCCCCAAAGCGTTTCTCGCCCTTTTCAACTTCTTTTTGAATTTTCTGGGTTTGTTTTTCAAGATACTCCTCAAGCAACACATCGGCACGGTAGCGTTTTTTTGAATCTTTATTATCGATTAAGGGGTCATTAAACGCATCGACATGCCCGGATGCTTTCCATATGGTTGGATGCATAAAAATAGCGGAGTCAAGCCCAACGATGTTACTATTTAATTGTGTCATGGATTTCCACCAGTACGTTTTGATGTTGTTTTTTAATTCTGCACCCAGTTGCCCGTAGTCGTATGTCGCGGCAAGTCCATCATAGATTTCTGAGGAGGGAAAAACAAATCCGTATTCTTTGCAGTGGGAGATGATTTCTTTGAGTAGATCTTTTTGTTCCATGCCCCAAAGATAAGGGCTTAATAAATTACCGCTATGATTCGCGTTTAACTTTATTTACACTCAATTGTCAAGTACGGGGAATTGATTAGCTTTGATTATGAAATTTTATCTAGATCGAGATTGGTTCATCGATACCGCCGAGTTTATAGATCTTTCCATAGGTGTTACCCCACATGGGGTTCGTGCATGGTATTTAAACAGTCCGCGGATTACACCCGTGATGGAAAATGGATTTGTTGGCAGTGTGGAACTGGGAGGCGCTGTAAATTTCAGGGATATTTATTTTAATCCACATGGCCATGGAACGCATACTGAATCGTACGGACATATTTCCAAGGAGGTTTTCCCGGTATCGTCGTGCTTTAATCAGTTTTTTTTTGAAGCCCAGTTAATAACGATAACCCCAGAAGTAATTGGGGAAGACAGGGTAATTACCGCTGAGCAATTGCGCAACATTAGTCCGTGTGACGCTTTGGTAATTCGCACAGAGCCAAATGACATCAACAAATGCACCACTAATTATTCCGATACCAATCCAATCTACATGGATGTTGCTTGCGTTCAGAAATTAAACGAGTGCCGCATTAAACACCTGTTAGTGGACATACCCTCAGTAGATAAAGAAATTGATGGTGGAATCTTGGCGTTTCATCATGCGTTTTGGAATGTCCCTGAAAATCCGGTGCGCGATCGTACGATTACCGAATTAATTTATGTTCCATCCGATGTAGAAGATGGGTCATACATTTTGGAGTTACAAGTATCGAATTTTAACAACGATGCGGCGCCCAGCAGACCCTTGTTATATAAAAAAAGAAAGGAAGCCTGAGCTTCCCTTCTATCGTAGTAGGCATAATGCCTGAGTGGTCAAAAAAAAACAGGGGCTTCTATAACTAAATCGAGTGCGAAAAAACTTTTGACTAGAAACTTTTCTGCCTCTCCAAGCAGTAACTCGATTTAAGAAGCCACCTGTATCTCTCCTTATTTCTAAATCCAATTTACACGGATTATTTATGTGCCACACACTAAATGACTATAGGGCATAAATATTTGACTAAAAGAGAGTTTCTATTGAATATTTATTCGCTACGTAGTTATACGTAGGCTGATTTATGTAACAAATCGTATTTTCCTACGTAAAGTGGTCATATGCTTGCTACATGCGCTAAACTATAGCAACTTTGTACAGTAATAACAAAACAACAACTTATGAAAACACTGATGATAACCTTAGTTTTAGTATTTGCTTCCCTAACCGTAGTGCGAGCAAATCATGAGATTCCTGTGAAATTGGAGGATGATAAAGTGCAAGTATCTTGCAACGCGTCTACTGGTAATGCTACAATCATTTGGAGCGATGCGCGCATCGAGTTTATTGAAATTATTGCATCCAACGGACAATTCATGCCAACTATTCCAATTTCAGATGCCAAGTCACTTCATATGAATGATTTAATGAATGGAACATATACCTTGGTTTTCAAATCGGCTACGGAGACATTATACACTAAAGTGATTGAAGTGGCTCGCTAAAAATACTCGTGGAAAGACATCTGTACTTTCCTTATTTCAAAAATCCCTAAACATTTAGGGATTTTTTTGTTTTAAATACTTGGAGTCAATACCTCTTTTGTGGTATTTTTGTGCACGTTATTTAAAATTAATCTAAATAAGATGATAACCGTAACAGATCAGGCTAAGAAGCAAGCCCTTCGCTTGATGGAAGATGAAGGGAAAGAGGGTTTATTTATTCGCGTGGGAGTTTCCGGGGGAGGGTGTTCAGGACTTATGTATAAACTAACCTTTGACAATCAAGAATTAGAGCACGATGCTGCATTTGAAAATAATGGTATAAAGGTAGTAGTGGATAGAAAAAGTTACTTATACCTCATTGGTACAACCCTAGATTTTTCAGGGGGGTTAAATGGAAAAGGCTTTGTGTTTAATAATCCCAACGCTGATCGCACCTGTGGATGCGGTGAGTCTTTTTCCGTATAATCATGGCTGGATATACTGAAAACGAATTAGCTAAAGATTTAGCAGATAAAGAATACCAATATGGCTTTATCTCTGAGATTGATTCGGATGTTGTGCCCCCGGGCTTGAACGAACAGGTCATTCATTTAATCTCTGCAAAGAAAAATGAACCAGCTTGGCTGTTGGATTACCGGTTAAAGGCCTTCGAGGTTTGGAAAACGATGACAGAACCTGAATGGGCACATGTTGCGTATCAAAAGCCAGATTTTCAAGCCATTTCTTATTATGCAGCCCCAAAACAAACTAAGAAATTTGAATCTTGGGATGACGTAGACCCAGAAATGAAGGAAACCATGGCGAAACTGGGTATTTCATTGGAAGAGCAGCAACGCTTAACCGGTGTAGCGGTAGATTTCGTAATGGATTCTGTATCTGTGGGTACCTCGTTTAAAGCTAAACTTGCTGAGTTAGGCATTATTTTTTGTTCCTTCTCAGAAGCGGTTCAAGAACATCCCGCGCTGGTCCAACAATATTTAGGAACCGTGGTTCCAATTACTGATAATTTTTATGCGGCACTGAATTCAGCCGTTTTCTCGGATGGGTCTTTTTGTTATATCCCAAAAGGCGTTCGCTGTCCCATGGAATTGTCTACCTATTTTAGAATCAATGCTGGGGGTACAGGTCAATTTGAGCGTACCTTAGTGATTGCAGACGAATCATCCTATGTATCCTATTTAGAAGGGTGTACGGCCCCTCAGCGGGATGAAAACCAACTGCATGCCGCAGTGGTAGAATTAATTGCATTGAATAATGCAGAAATTAAATATTCAACCGTTCAAAACTGGTATCCCGGGGATAAAGAAGGTAAAGGCGGGGTCTTCAACTTTGTTACAAAACGCGGTCTGTGTGAAGCGCACGCGAAAATTTCTTGGACTCAAGTAGAAACCGGCTCTGCCGTTACGTGGAAATATCCATCGTGTATCCTTAAAGGAGATTATTCTGTTGGGGAGTTCTTTTCCGTAGCGGTAACAAATAATTATCAGCAAGCGGATACGGGCACGAAAATGATCCACCTCGGAAAACATACAAAAAGCACCATTATATCAAAAGGTATTTCAGCAGGACATTCCCAGAATTCGTATCGTGGTCTTGTTCAGATACACAAGCAAGCGGATCATGCCAGGAATTTCTCACAATGTGATTCTTTACTAATGGGTAGTGTTTCCGGAGCACATACCTTTCCATATATAGAATGTAAAAATGCTTCAGCGCAAATTGAGCATGAGGCAACCACTTCGAAAATCGGAGAGGACCAATTGTTCTATTGTCAGCAACGAGGGATTTCGGAAGAAAAAGCCATTAGCTTGATCGTTAATGGATATTGTAAAGAAGTTCTCAATCAATTGCCGATGGAATTTGCAGTTGAGGCACAAAAATTATTGAGTATTAGTTTAGAAGGAAGTGTAGGATAGAATATTGAAGATAAACTTATGTTGAAAATAACCGATTTACATGCGTCCATTAATGGGACGGAAATTTTAAAAGGCTTAAGCCTTGAAATAAAAGCGGGAGAGATTCACGCGATCATGGGACCAAATGGTGCCGGAAAAAGTACCTTGGCAAGCGTTCTTGCAGGCAAGGAAGACTATGAAGTGACTTCAGGCGCCATCACCTTTGAAGACCAAGATTTATTAGAGATGTCGATTGAGGAGCGCGCGAGAGAAGGGGTGTTTCTAGCGTTTCAATATCCGGTGGAAATCCCAGGTGTTTCGAATGTGAATTTTTTGAAAACCGCCATCAATGAAATTCGTGAACATAAGGGATTGCCCGCGCTTTCAGCCAAAGACTTTTTACGTTTAGTAAAAGAAAAATCAGCCTTAGTTGATCTTGATGCATCCTTGGCTTCCCGTGCGGTGAACGAAGGGTTTTCTGGCGGTGAGAAAAAGCGCAATGAGATTTTCCAAATGGCTATGCTTGAACCTAAATTAGCGGTACTGGATGAAACGGATTCGGGCTTGGATATTGATGCCCTTCGCATTGTAGCCAGCGGTGTAAACACCTTAAAATCCAAGGAAAATGCTACCCTCGTTATTACTCACTATCAGCGCTTGTTGGATCATATTATCCCCGATTTCGTTCACGTGCTCTACGATGGTAAAATTGTGAAAACTGGAGGAAAAGAATTAGCCTTAGAATTAGAGGAAAAAGGATACGATTGGATTAAATCAGTGGAGTAATGAGTGGTACATTAATTGATTTTTGTAAGCAACTTGAGCCAACCGCATTAAAGCTGCCCGCCGCATTATTACAAGCAGCAAGGGACGGGGTTGAATTCCAACATCATTTTCCAACCACCCGCGAGGAGCCTTGGAAATATACGCGGCTTGGTCGGGTGGCGGCACTGAAATTAACTCCCGTAAACATTAATCAAAGCGCAGAGCGGCTTCCGGCTTCTGATACGATCGATATTATTTTTGAACACGAAACGTGGCATTGTGCTGAACCTACCGCTGGATTGCATATTGATTTCTCAGGTGACCTCGATGCCAGCGCATGGAATGCCTGCACACTCCAAGGGCATGTACAACACATCAATGCATTAAGCGCTCAAGGTGGAGTTGCTATACGCGTTGATGCAAACACTACGCTTATCAAGCCCATACGAATAATCCACCGTCTTCAAGGGGAACATACCGGCTTGATTTTACATCATCAACTCGTTCTGGGTAATCACGCCAGTGCTCAAGTAGAGGTGTTCTTTGAGGGGACGAGCGAAGATTCGTACGCCAATGTGTTATTTGATTTCTTTATTGGCGCAGGAGCTAATCTGCACGCAGACATGTTACAACAAACCAAGGGAACACATTACGGGTTTCATACGCAACGGATCTACCAACAAAAAGACAGTACGTTTGCGTTACAAACCCTTACGGCAAACACCCATTTTACGCGGAACGAAGTGGAGGTGTTCTCCCAAGAAGAAGGCACCCACACCCAACTATACGGCGCATTCATTGGTCGCGAAAACAACCACATTGATAACCACACTTATGTGCATCATAAGGCCCCTAATTGTACCTCAGATGAGAATTACAAGGGCGTGCTTGCAGATAAAGCTACGGGTGTTTTCAATGGCAAAGTGAAGGTGTATCAAGACGCTCAGAAAATCAATGCATATCAATCCAACAAGAATATTCTTTTATCGGATTCAGCGAGCATCAATGCAAAACCGGAACTGGAAATTTATGCGGATGATGTTAAATGTTCTCACGGTTCTACCACCGGACAACTGGACCAACACGCCTTATTTTTCTTGAGGGCTCGGGGAATTAGTGAAACAAAAGCCACCGATATGTTGATCAAGGGATTTATGGCTGAAATCGTAGGTGCCGTAAAGTCTATACACATTCAAGAGGCCTTGCATGCCTTGTTAGATTAAGTTCAGATTACTTACCTTCGTAAGAAATCTACGCTATGAAAATTTTATTGATGTGTTGTGGCTTACTTTGGAGTTTCCTCTGTTTTAGTCAATACGATAAAGCTTTTGTGATTTATAATGCCAAAGGGAAGGCGGTAACGTACAAAAACCTCAAATCAAAAAGTTTAGCAGGAAATTTGGTGCTTTTTGGTGAATATCATGATAATCCAATCGTGCATTGGTTGCAGTTAGAATTAACACAGGATGCATTTGATCAACACGGGGTGAACGTGATGTTGGGTTTTGAAATGTTTGAGCAAGATCAACAATCTGTATTAAACCGCTACGTGCAGGGGGCATTTCCCGAAAAATCCTTAAAAGATTCATTGCGCCTGTGGCCTAATTATGAAACCGATTATGCGCCACTCATTGAATTCGCTAAAACCAATAAGCTTCCATGCATTGCGGATAATATTCAACGTAAATATGCCAGCCTTATGTTTAAGAAAGGACGCACTGCCTTTGACACCCTTTCCCCCTTCATACGTAATCAAATGGCCGACCCCTTCTTTGAATTAGACACGAATCTTTCGCAGTACAAGGCCTTGAAGGAAATGGCTTCGCATATGCCTTCGGGTGCTAACGGAAGTTACATGGTAGAAAGTCAAGCCTTTAAAGATGCGACGATGGCTAAGTTCATTCTAGCGAATATGCAGGCAAGTACCTTTTTTATGCATTACAACGGGGCGTATCACAGTGATTTTTACCAAGGCATCATGTGGTATCTGTTGCAGGCAAAACCGGATTTGCGCATCACCACCATTTCCACGGTAAGCCAATCCGATATCAATTCCTTAGACAAAGAACACTTGGGAAGAGCGGATTTTATCATTTGTGTTCCTGAGAATATGACGAAAACGCATTAAGTTATTTAATCCCCCGCTTCCGTTTACTGTACGCCTGGGTGTTTTAACAGGAAGGGGTTCCTGACAGCCTAAGACAAGCTTGCCAATTTTTGCAAGGTAGAAGGGATATTTCCCACGAATAGGGTTTCTTGAAGTTGATACATCGCTGAATTGATAGGGGAACCTTGTCTTTTTGTGCAAATTGAAACCTTGACTTTCAATTTACATGATTTTTGCCACGAAGTACCTTATTTAATCCCCCGCTTCTTTTTGATGTTCTCGTAAGCGTCTTGTATTTGTTGGAATTTTTCTTTGGCGCCTTTTTGGTATTCCGCACCCATTTGCACCACCTTGTCGGGGTGGAAGGCAATGGCCATTTTACGATACGCTTTTTTTACTTCGTCATCGGTCGCGGAGGCTTCGATGCCTAAAATTTTATAATCGGAATCTGCACTCCGATAGAACATGTTCTTGATGCTTTCAAACTCCATGGCGGGAATCCCGAGTTTATTAGCTAATTGTTCTATGATTTTCTTTTCGCTATCATCTACATGCCCGTCGGCTTTGGCCACTTGAAAGAGGTAGTGAACCATTTGAATGCGGCCATCTACTGAAATTCTATTCCGGATATCATTGCAAATATCAGAGATTGGTATCTGCCCGTTATCTAAGAAATGCTTGAGTACTTGTAAGTGTTCGCGTGTAAATTGATTCCCGAATTGGGCCGTGAAAAATCCCTTGACGTAATCCAATTCTGCACGTTTTACAGAGCCGTCTGCCTTCATAACTACCGCAGATAAGGCCATTAACATCGTTGGGAAATCGAATTGCGTAGCGCGTTGACGGTAATACTCAAAGCCACTACCCGTATTTTTCGAGGATTGGGAATTGGGTGCATTATTTCTGCTGATGAAGTCGATAATACTTCCAATAACAAAACCAATGATCCCAAATTTAATCCGACCAGTAAGAATGAGGAGCCCAACCCCTAAAAACCACTTATACAATTTCTTATTTTATTACAAACTTACTAAGATTCTATCATACCGCTCACAGAACGTTGGATGAATTCCGTAAGTGCTTCGCCTTTCAATAAGCCCTGAGACAACATGGCTAAGTCTACTAACTGCTTCACGGTTTCTTGCTGTCTAGCGCTTTTCATCTTCAATACTTTGCTCATTACCGGGTGATTTCCATTCACAACCAGTTGATACATTTCCGGGAAGGCGCCATAAAATCCTCCACCACCCATGCGTTGCTGTTCCATCATTCGGCGGATAAATTCGGGTTGGGTAATCAGGATTGGCGAATCTTGTTCCGCCATGGATTCTAATTGAACGGTAAATTTCTCTTTGTTAACTGCACCTTCAAACAAAGGCTTTAGTTTTTCCTCTTCCGCAGCACTTAGTTTTGATGGTATTTCCTCGCCTTTGTCAATTAGTTTCTCTAAACTATCTGAATCCACTCGGCTAAAGCGAACTTTCTCATTGCCTTGTTCCAGTTTTTGAATCCAATGCGATGCCAAGGGCCCTTCTAAAACCAATACGTCATACGCTCGGTCCGTTGCTTGTTTCACATAAGAGAATTGTCCTTCAGCATCCGAAGTATAAAGGATTATGGTTTCTTCACTTTTATTCGTTTGGTTGGCCTTTATTTTCTCCAGGTATTCTTCCATGGTAAAATATGCACCGTTCGTGTTTTTTAGTAAAGCGAACGATTTTGCTTTTTCAGCGAATTTTTCGTCCGATAACATCCCGTATTGAACAAAAAGGTAAAGATCATTCCATTTTCCCTCGAAATCTTTTCTGTCCTTATTGAACATTTCAGCCAATTTATCCGCTACTTTCTTAGTGATGTGCGCGGATATTTTTTTAACATTGGAGTCGCTTTGCAAATAAGATCGGGAAACGTTTAAGGGAATATCTGGAGAGTCAATTACCCCGTGCAACAAGGTTAAAAATTCAGGAACAATTTCTTCCACGCTGTCCGTAATAAATACCTGGTTGCTGTAGAGGTTGATTTTGTTTCGCTGAACTTCTACATTTTCTTTAATCTTAGGAAAATAAAGAATCCCGGTTAAATTAAATGGATAATCCACATTTAAGTGAATGTTAAAAAGTGGGGCATCAAAGGTAGAAGGGTAAAGTTCACGATAGAACGATTGATAATCTTCCTCACTCAATGAAGCGGGTGATACGGTCCATGCCGGTTTTACATTATTCACCTGGTTTGGTACCTCAATGGAAACGCGTTTCACATTTCCCTTGTCATCTTTTTCCCCTTCCGGAGAATCAATGTATTCTGTTTTCGTTCCAAAAAACACAGGAATAGGGAGAAACTTACAGTATTTAGAAAGGATTCCTTGAATTCTAGGTTTATCATTGAACTCAAGCGCGTCGTCATTAATGTACAATATAATGTCCGTGCCCCGTTCAGCCTTTTCGATTTCTGTTATGGTAAATTCAGGGGACCCATTACTTTCCCATTGCACCGCCTGTGCGCCTTCATGACGAGATAAGGTTTGAATTTGAACTCGTTCTGCAACCATAAAGGCCGAATAAAACCCTAAGCCAAAATGACCAATGATTTGTTCAGCACCCTCTTTGCCTTTGTATTGGTTTACAAATTCCTCTGCCCCTGAAAACGCTATCTGGTTGATATATTTATCAATCTCCTCTTCCGTCATTCCGATTCCATGATCTCTGATGGTTAAAGTTTTGGCTTCACGGTCTAATAATACTTCCACTTTTAATTCGCCGAGTCCCCCTTTAAATTCGCCATTGGTCGCTAAAACCTTTAGCTTTTGAGAGGCGTCTACCGCATTGGATACAAGCTCTCGAAGAAAAATTTCGTGATCCGAGTATAGAAACTTTTTAATGATTGGAAATATATTTTCCGTTTGTACATTTATTTGACCTGTTTTCATGTGATAAATTTTAAGACAACTACTTCTTTCAATTTACATACCAAAACAGCCAAGGTGACACTTTGGCACAATTGCCATATTTTACTAGGGGATTTCTCTAACAAACTGACATATTTTGGTACTTTTGTCGATGTGATGGTTGCCTTCCCCCTCGGACTTGGAGCACTCGTGTTCGGTGGTTTAATGTATATTATGCCAGGGCTCAGAGGAGCATCTAAAAACGCATTTATTTTTTCATGGGCCATCAAAGTTATTGCTGCGCTTGCCCTGCTTTACACATACACTCAGGTTTATCCGAAACGCGCAGAGGCGGATGCCTTTAAGTACTTTGATGATGGCATTATTCTGCGTGATATCGCCATTGAAGATCCTGCGGTCTTTACTCGGATAATACTTGGTACGTGGTCTGAATCCGATTTACGCTATCTAAACCGCTTAAACTATTGGTTTCGCTCCTATGATCATGGCATTACGAATGATAACCGCGTGGTGATCCGTGTAAACGCATTATTGAATCTGGTAACTTGCGGTTCCTATGGACTAAATCTTTTAGTGTTTTTAGCCTTAGCCTGGCTGGGTTCGTATTGGTTGTTTCAGGTGTTTCTCGGCTTTTCTTCCTCCAAAATCACTTCCTATGTTGCTGCTTTTCTTGTGCCATCAACGGTGTTTTGGAGTAGTGGAATATTAAAAGAGGCATTGTTGTTTTTCGCGTTGGGCGGATTTTTGTACAGCATTTTTAGATTACATCACCGCTTTAAATGGGAGTTGTTCACCCTAGCAATGGTATGTTTTTTACTGTTGCTGTTTTTAAAAATTTACATTTTGATGGCCCTACTTCCGATGGTATTGATCACGTGGTTATGGGTTCGAATTACCTCTTGGAAGAAGTTCGTGGGAAGTATACTGGCTTGTTTTGCGGCCTTCATCACCTGCCATGTACTTTTCTTTCCTGATTGGAGCCCACTTTCAACCTTACAGGGGAAACAATTTGATTTTATACAAATGGCTCATGCAGTAAATGCCGGTAGTATTGTGCCTATTATCCCCATGGATGGTAGAATGAGTACCGTATTGGCCTTGATCCCTCTCGGAATTTGGAATGTGTTGGTCTATCCAGACATCAGCATGTTAAAAAATGGACAATCCGTCGTGGCTTTCACCGAAAATGTATTGATTTTATTGGTTTTCCTCGGTGCTGTTCTGCGCTTGAGGGAGATATCATGGAAGCTTGATTGGCGTTTTCCTACGTTGTTGTTTAGTCTGACTGTTTTATCGCTCGTTGGAATGACGGCACCCGTGGTGGGAGCAATGGTGCGTTACAAAGCGCCTGTTTTGCCGTTTTTGTTAATGAGTTTATTGCATTATCAATTACCCTATGTTAAACGATTGTTCACGTCAAATAGAATTTATCAATGGTTAAATACGCATTTATAACAGGAGCCTCCTCAGGGTTTGGCGCTGCCATCGCCTCCGTCTTAGCCAAGGAAGGTTATGGATTGATTTTAACAGCCAGGAGATTAGATCGCTTAGTGGCCTTAAAGGAAACGCTTTCTGGCATTTCGCCGGACGTAATCATTGGAGCCATGGATGTACGCGATCGTTCAGCGGTTAATGGCTGGGTTAATCAGTTGCCTGTCGAGGTCAAGAAAAACCTAGATATACTGGTTAATAATGCAGGGTTAGCAGCGGGTAGAGCCCCTATAGACCAAGGAGAGGTTTCTGATTGGGAGCAAATGATAGATACAAATCTTACGGGCTTATTATATGTAAGTCAAGCAGTGATTCCTTTATTGAAAGCTCGTACGGAGGGATTGATCATAAATATTACCAGTATTGCTGGAAAAGAAGCGTATCCTCAAGGCAATGTATATTGTGCCACCAAGGCGGCTGTAGATCAACTTACAAAAGGAATGCGTATGGACCTACTTCCCTTTGGGATTAGAGTGAGTTCTATTGCGCCGGGAGCTGCAGAAACTGAATTCTCTTTGGTGCGATTTAAGGGAGATGAAGATCAAGCCTCGGCCGTTTATCAAGGGTTTACACCCCTGGATGCCATGGATATTGCAGACACCGTTCAATTTATCGTGACACGTCCAACCCACGTTTCTATTCATGATTTAGTGATTATGCCCTCCGCCCAAGCTTCTGCGACACTCTTTAAGAAAGATTAAGGAAGGAAAATCAAGGTGTTTTTTTCATCAACGGTAAGCAACACTAATCCACGTGCGTAGATATTGAATCGATTGGTGGATTCCAAGTGTATCGTTCTGCCTTGTATATCGGATAACATGCACTGATTAAATGGCATTGTAATCATTAACTCGGTATACCCTTCCTCCAAATGAGGGATTAGTTGAAAGAGAGCCATCGGTTTTTGGGGCTTGACGGATGCGGTAGCCTCAACGAATTGTGTGAAATCAAATTGAAAAAGTTTTGGGGCAATGGTGATTACGGAGCTTACTTTTTCTGAACTTATATATCCTTTGTTGGAAGCTTTTAGTGCGATCCCTTCGGTTTGCGCTACGGTAAGCACATTTCCAACTTCAACCCTGCGTCGGTTTCCAGAAAATACCTGCTGGTCTTGATAATCCCATAAACACCAAACAAAACTGGTATAGAAATTATTCCCATTGTTTTTATATCCAAGTAAATAACTGCGATTTAAGAAGGTATCTACACAGGCATCGGTTATTAATCCGTCCACGGCGAAGCTATCCCTTAATTGTGCTGCAAGGGTATCAGACCAAAAACATGGAAGACGATACCTTCGGGTCTGAAGATCTTCCCAATTTTTTGAAAAGAGGGTAATTGAATCCGCATCCGCAACGATTGCTTCACAATCATAGTTGTTCGCATTTGGTAGCGAGGTGAATTGCGTTTGGTCTGACCAATAAAACGGGAGTTTTTCTGCTTGGACCGTATCTAAGGTCAAATCCGATTTAAGGAAACGATAGAGGCAGAGGTCTTGTCGATTGCCATTATTATTTCCTACATCGCCAATAAATACGTGGGTGGAATTTGACGTAATGGCTTCCCAATCCACGTTGGTTGCTCCACCGACGGGTATCGTGCGCAAGACTATTCCAAGCGTATCAAGTTCGTTAATAAGAGCCCCCGCTCCTGAATCATTAAAGGTATAGAGGAAGTTCCCGATGCGAATTAGTCCGGAGTTTTCTTGGAGTACATCGCTTAGGTTATTAACTAAACTTAAGGAGTAATTCGTAGTACTGTAGACACAACTCCCATCGTTTAATGAGGCGTTTACATCGTAATTTGTTGCTTGTTGGTCTGTGCAACCCCACTGAGAAAAATAGTAGAAGGGTAGCGAACAAAGTACGATTAAAAGAGTTTTGTCGCCCATGCTTCCGCTTCTTTTGAAGTGATTAATTCGGAATCTAAAAGAAAGTTAATGGTGGGTTCAATGGCCGCCTTTAACTCCATGTCTTTTGTATTCCATGTGGTCTCTTTTAACCATTGTGTAACTTCTGGGATACTCAAATGGTACCTCCAAGCGATTGCTTCCGCAGTTTGTGAATCAGCACTAATCGCTGCGGCATGCTTTTTTACGATGGCTATGATTTGATGAATCACTTCCGCATCTTTTTGCAGTAATTCTTTTCTACATGCGATAACAAAGCAAGGCCAAGGGGTGTCAACTTGCCCAATGCGCTGACAACTCCCTTTGTCTACAAAGGGCTGTGTGGTATATTTTTCCCAAAGAAAATAATCGGCCTCGTTGTTTTCTAAGGCCCAAATTCCGCCATAAACATCCCCAATCACATTGAAAATTAACTGGTCCTTAATCCACTGTTCCTGTTGAGCAAGAACATACGACATCAGGTGGGACCCCGATCCATAACGTGAAATAGCAAAACGGTGAAGTTGTTCGTTTCCTTTTGGATTACGATTCGCCGGGACATGTATACCCCATTGAAGTGGAGAACTTACATAGATGTCTACAATCTTGGCTTTAGTACCTTGTAAAATTGCTTTGCTAATTCCTTCCGTTAGTAATACGGCAATATCTAAACTACCTGTTTCTAATCCTTTTATCATTTGCCCCGTTCCACCTGTCATATCAGACCAGTGCAGCGATACCCCTAAGGAGTCAAACGCTTTTTCTTCAATGGCGACTCGCCACGGGTAATTAAAGTGTTCAGGGACACCTCCGAGCTTAAATTTTTTCATTGAGTTCGTTAAATTGCTTTTCGAACAAGGTTTTATAGGTCCCCTCGGTCGCGAGTAAGGTGTTATGTGTTCCTGTTTGAATAATCTGCCCTTTCTCCAAGACATGAATTTGGTCTGCCTGTTGAATTGTGGATAAGCGGTGAGCAATGATGATCGATGTTCTATTCTTGGTTACCTCGGAAATCGCTTTTTGTATGAGTAATTCTGATTCACTATCAATGCTTGAAGTGGCTTCGTCTAAAATAAGGATTGCGGGCTGGTATACCATAGCTCGAATAAAGGAAAGCAATTGACGTTGTCCAACAGAGAGAACGCCCCCGCGTTCACCAATTATGTAATCATAGTTTTGTGGAATTTTCATAATAAATTCGTGCGCACCGACTAACTTCGCCGCATCAACGACCTGATCTCGAGTAATAGAAGTATTTCCAAGCGTAATGTTGTTGTGAATCGTATCAGAAAATAAAAACACATCTTGTAATACAAAGCCGATGTGACGGTTGATTTCACTGCGATTAATGTGATTTAAATTAACGCCATTAATACAGATTTCTCCCGCTGAGATTTCATAAAATCGACCAATTAAATTAATTATGGTGGTTTTACCTGAGCCTGTTGCTCCAACGAATGCCGTGGTCTTTCCAGCTTGAATATTCAGATTAAAAGAGGAAAACAACGTGGTATCAGCCGTGTAAGAAAATGAGACCTCTTTAAATTCAATATCACCGTTGGTGAAGGCGGCAGGAAATGCTTCATTGGGTTCTACTTCCTCTGTTTCATCTAAAATTTCAAATAAGCGTTCTGCTCTAACGACCCCTCGTTGGAAGATATTGAATTTATCTGCGAGTTGCCGAATAGGCCTATAAAGTTGATTTATCCACAAGGTAAATGCGATGATTTCGCCGTACAATAGGGTTAATTGCTGTTGACTTTTACCTTCTACCATCATAGCCCCCCAAACTAGAAGAAAGGCAATGGATAAAGAACTGAGGAGTTCCACCACGGGAAAGAAGATAGAGTTTGCCCAAACGGCACTGATGTGCGCATCTCTGTGTTTTTCATTAATGGATTGAAACTTTGATTCAGCTTTACTTTCGTAGGCAAACAATTGAATTAGATTCATCCCCATGAGATGCTCTTGAACAAAGGTGTTTAATTTAGAAACTTGGGTGCGTTCACTTTGAAATGATTTTTTCATGGCTTTTGCAAACAAGCGTGTTGCGAAAATCAAGATAGGTATAGGAATTAAGGTCAATAAACTCAAACGCCAATCTACCCAAAACATAAAGCTTAAGATAGCGATGAGCGAGAGCAGATCTCCGAATATTTCCATTAATCCTGCAGAGAATACCTCTGAAATAGATTCAACATCTGATACTACCCGGGTCACCAAAGAACCTACCGGTGTTTGGTCGAAATACCGTGTTTTGAAGGATAAAACGGTATTAAACACCCTAGTTCTCAGGTCTTTAATGACGGATTGTGCTAAGAGATTTGATAGGTATGCCGAAGCCCAAATAACAATGGTTTCAATCAGCAAAATAATCAGAACACCGAGCAAGGCGCCAAGTAACTTATCTGTGTTAGGTTCTTTAACGATAAATTGATCTACCGCTTTTCCAATCAGAAAAGGCCGAAGTGGTCCTAGAATAGATAGTGTAACAACGGCAAGTAAGGCACCAATGAAAAGTCTTTTATACGGAGAAACAAATGCAATCAGTCGTAAAAAAGAATTGGTGGATAACCTAGTTTTCATGGTACAAAAGTACCTAAAACCACGGTCAAATTTATCGAATCGGGACGCCTCTTGAACTTAATTGTACATTTTTGGAGCTTTTCTCTAACCCAAAGGTAAATGTGGTACCCACACCAACCGTACTTTGCATCGTTATATTTTGTCCGTGCAGTTCTAAAATGTGTTTAACGATGGATAATCCAAGCCCGGTGCCTCCTTCGTGCCTATTTCTACTCTTTTCAACGCGATAAAATCGCTCGAATAATCTTGGCCAATGTTTGGGGTCAATACCAATGCCATTGTCTGTTATTTCAATGAGAATTAATTTATCAATAAGATCAAGTGTAATCATCGTTTTCCCACCTTCATTACCATACAAAATGGAGTTTTTAACCAGATTGGTAAATACTTGGCTAATTTTATTGCGGTCACCCAGTACATATATACTCGAATATTCTTTTTTTAGGCTTAATTCAATGCGGTTCTCTTTTGCAAGAAATTCTACGGATTCATAGACTTCTTTAATCACTTCCAGAATATCAAAAGGGCGTTTTTCAATGCTTAATTCTGGATTTTCAAGGCGGGTTATGGCATCAAGATCTTCCAATAATTGAGTCATTCGGTCGCTGGCTTTTGAAGCTTTTTGAAGAAAATTCATTGCGATTTCAGGGTCATCGATGGCGCCATCGATTAAGGTGTCTAAATACCCTTGTATGGCAAATACCGGCGTTTTTAGTTCGTGTGCTAAGTTTCCAATGAATTCTTTTCTAAAACTATCTTGGGATTTCAATTGGATGATTTCTTCGATTCTATGATTGGCGACAGTATTTACTTGTTGTTCTGCCTCATCAATCATTTTATTCAGCCGATTACCTTTGATAAGCGGAGGGTTATGCAATTTTTTTAGCATTTTATTCAGGCGCTTTTGAAGGAAAACTTTTATGCCGAAATACAACAAAATAAACGTGACTCCCCCTAAACTTAAGGATAGCAATAGTGTAGAACTAAAAGGTTCTAGTTTATATTTTTGCTGTACTATATCGAAGCAAAATGCCAAAAGTGCCACGAGGGCACTCAATAAGGCAAGTAAATATGCTGGTTTTAGTTGTTTCATTTTCGGTTAAACGTATATCCAACCCCTTTAATGGTACGAATATACGATTCTCCAATCTTTTCACGAAGTTTTCTGATGTGTACATCAATCGTTCGTTCGCCAACGATGGTTTCATTTCCCCAAACAATGGTGAGAATTTGTTCGCGATTGAACACTTTCCCAGGACGACTGGCTAATAATTCCAATAATTCAAATTCTTTTTTAGGCAGTTGAAGTTCCTTATTGTTTACAATGACTACGAATTTTTCCCGATCAATGATAATTCCTGAGGATTCATGCTCTTCATGGGTGTTTCGTTCGACATTCATTCTTCGCAACAAAGATTCTATCTTACTAATTAATAACCTCGGGCGAATGGGTTTACTGATGTAATCGTCTGCCCCGGCTTCAAAACCAGCGATTTGTGCGTAATCTTCTGCCCTTGCGGTTAGAAATGCAATCACCGGTTGCGCCAATTGCAGATCCTTTCGAATGATTTGGCATGCTTCAATCCCGTCCATTTGCGGCATCATAACATCCATTAAAATCAAGGAAGGACTTAACTGTTGCGCTAATTTAACGGCTTCCTCACCATTACTTGCGGTGAATACGCGATATCCTTCTTTTCGAACCGTATAGGATAGGAATTCAAGAATATCGGATTCGTCGTCTACAATGAGTATGGTATGTCCTTTGCTGTTTTCCATGGTATAAAAAAAAAGGGGCCTTTTGGCCCCCTTAATGAATCAAATATTAGTTATTAACGATCAATTTGCGAACGCTAGAACCTTTGTCAGTAGTTACGACTACTTGGTAGATTCCGTTGGCAACTTGGTTTAAGTTAATTGTTGCTTCAGTTGAATTTAGTACAGTTCTACCGAACGCATCGATAACAGTTACTAATTCCAAAGATGCACCAGTTAATGCTACGTTGAATGATGTTGTAGCAGGATTCGGCACTAAGCTTAATGCAACACCTGGTAATTCATCTAAACCTACTGCGATACTTACTGTAAATGTGGTTACATCACTACAGTTTCCATTGGTAGCTGTTAGTGTTACTGTGTAAGAACCGTTTGCAGCATACGCATGTAATGGAGCAGCTGCACTCGAGTTGGTCATGTCACCAAAATCCCATGAGTATGTAGTAGCTCCTGTAGAAGTATTCGCAAACGTAGCAACGTTACCGTTTGTAGTAAACGAACCAGCAGCGGTAGGGTTAGCATTGAAGGTAATGCTTGTTGGTGTAGAGGTTCCAACACCATTACATGCATTAACATTCGTGGTAGTTACTGTAATGTTCGCTGTAGTCGCGGTTACTGTAATGGATTGTGTAGTGTCACCAGTTGACCATAAATAAGTGTTAGAACTAGATGCAGTTAATTGCACTGTATCTCCCGCACATGCCTCAAGTGCAGATGCTTGAATGGTTGGTACTGGTGCGTTACTTACACTTACGATAGTTGGTAACGAAGTAGAAGAACAACCGTTAGCGTCTGTGTGAGTTACCGTGTAAGCTCCTGTAGCATTCACAGAAATTGAAGCTGTATTTGCGTTAGTTGACCATACGTTTCCGTTGTTGTAAGAAGAGGTTAAGTTCACAGAGCTTCCTGAGCACAATGAAGTAGATCCGCTTGCAGTGATAACTGGTGTTGTTGGACTTGCATTGATGGTAACAGTAATCATAACACGTGGGCTTTCATCACCTGCTGCATTTTTTTGACTTACATAAAAGTTGAACGTTCCTGCATTTGAGGTAGATGGTACAGGAGCAGTTGTTGAACCAACACCACCGGTAGCGGCAGCATACCAATATAACGTATTTCCTCCGATTGCAGAAGCGTTTAATGCAGCTGCAATAACTCCTTGACAATAGGTAAGGTTAGCAACTCCTGGAGCAGTTACTGAGAAGAATTTAGGATGGGTAAATGTTGCACCGTTAGCAGCAACAGAACCTGCATTTAAACGCGCATCAGGAGTTACTGTAAGTGCGGTAAACAAATTAACCCAGTTTATTTGAGCAATAGTTTCAGTAGAATCATTTCCGTCTTGTGTCCAGAAAGATTGATAGAATGCTGGCGTAACACCTGTAGAAAGAATAGTGTTTGTACCGTTTGTGAAATTAGTTAAACTGTTGTTTGAAAATACTAAAGAATCTCCGTTAACATTAGCAACTACTGCAGTACCTTCAATAGATAATCCTTTTTCCCAACCAACTACTAAAGAGTTGAAACAAGAAGTAGCTGTATTTCTTCTCATACGGAATGCTTTTTCAAATTTCTCACCTACAGGTAAGCTAACGCTACCATTTCCTTTTGGTCCAACAAGTGTCATATTGGAAAAAATTGGACGTGTTTTAGGTTGTGCAGTTGTACCTCCAGCGTCGTTGTCAGTTTCGAAAGAGTTAGAATCTCCAGCAGCATCTGATAAATCTTTATCACGAATCGATAAACCGAATTGAATTTTACCTCGGTATCCGAAATCCGTATCGAAATCATCATCTAATCCTCTGTAGGCGATAAGGCGCTTACAATTAACTGTTCCACCAAACCACTCATAAGAGTCATCGCCAGAAAAGGAAACTTGTAAATTATTTACGGTAGTTGCAGACCCTACAGAACCAAACGTGATTCCGTTAATTTCTTTGTTTGGCTCTAATGGAATACCCGCGAATTCTACACGTACGTATTGTAATACTCCGGAGTTGTCATTGTCAAAGTTACCTCCGTGTTGTGTATCAGTCGTTGGAGGGATCCCTTCAATATTTACCACTCCACCAGGCTGGTTGTTTTTCGCTAATCCTAGGATCACCAAACCTCCCCAGTCACCTTCATTTCTGCTTCCAATGGCTTCATTCGAAGTAAAAATAATTGGGTTAGCTGCAGTACCAGCTGCATTGATTTTAGCACCACGTGTAATGATTAACGTTGCTTGTGTTAATTTATCTCCACGGATAATGGTTCCGGGTTGGATGGTTAAGGTAGCGTTGTTTTTTACATAAATTTTGTTTTGAAGTAAAACAACTCCACTCCAAGTCGTATTTGTAGTGATGTCTGCAGACTCTGTAGTGATGGTCGCAGGATAAATAGTGTTTTCTGGATCAAAATTTGACCACCCACTGGTCCAATCTGTTGCAGGTGTTCCATCAGTTACCGGAAAGGCACCTTGATAGGTAGTAGGCGTCCAAAACGCATCTTGCGCCATGGCCGTGAATAATGTGCTTACAAGTGCAAGCGATAAGTAAATCTTTTTCATGTTATAAAATTTTTGACAAAGTTCCGATGTCGAAGCACTTATTGTGTTATGAACAACTTAAATCGTGTTTATTAAATTGTTAAGCGAAGGTTTCTTTAACGCTATGTGCCTAGTGCCTAGAAATTATATTTCAATGAAAGCGATACTGTTTGACCAAAGGTGATGTTTTGCCACGCATTATCTCCTTCGTCAAATTTTTGGTTTTTGTTTAGGTCTTGAAAGAATACCAATTCGTTAGCCAAGGCATCTTTGACATTCAATCGCATCTCGAATTTTTCACCAAAATTACGGGTTAACTGGAAGTCAACAAGGTTTCTTCCGTTTTCCCATACGCTTGGCTCTTGCTCGTTCCCAACAATATAAATGCGCTGTCCTACTCGGTTATATGCGGCAGTAAAGGCCCATTTCTTGTCTTGAGACTGGTAATAAATACCGGCATTTATAATATATGGTGATTGTCCTTGCAATGGTCGTCCATCCGGATATTCATTTTGTCCGAATAATGAATCACCGATTTCAACGCGTGATTTAATTAATGAAGCATTCAAATTTATGCTAAGCTGATCCCACAATTTATGGTTTTCTTTTTTACTTAAAAAACCAAGGTTGAATCGATATTCAATTTCACCTCCAAAGGTGGTTACACCCGGTACATTGGTGTAATATAATTCAGAAGCTCCTGAAGTTCCCGTGCGGTTTACTAATTCAATCGGATTAGTAAAATCTTTATAGAATCCTGAAATATTAAAGTTTTGACCATTTCCAATTAAATACTCGTAACGCAAATCATAGTTCATGATGGTAGCGCGTTGCAGATTTGGGTCGCCTGAAATAATATTATCAATCACGAAGTTGTAAAAGGTAAATGGCGCTAATTCGCGGAATTCAGGACGTGAAACTGTTTTATAGCTACTTGCACGGATGTTCATGCGAGGTGTAAGTGATACAATAAGGTTTGCGGATGGGAGAAAATCAACTACTGTAGTAGTTATGCTTGTATCGTTATTAGATCCGAATTCAATATAATTAAACGCTTGTCGGTATGATTCTACCCTTAAGCCACCGTTCAAACGGATTTTTTGTTTCCAGTTCCCGTCTATTTGCACGTAACCTGCATTCAAGAACGAGCTTGCTTGGTAACTGTCATCTACATTAGTAGCTTCATCTAATTTAAATCCACCACGCCCATTGGCCATAAGGCCAAGATTTTCATCATTAAATATGGAAGAAGGAGAAGCAAGCAATAAAGAGTCATAAAAATCCACGCCGCCTCCGTCGTATTTTGAAAAACCAAAGTTTCTAGCTTGAAAATCACGGTCTCTAAATTGATGCATTGCTCCAACTTTAAGATTAATATTGAAGGAATCAAGCTGGAACCTTTTTTCAACATCATACATGGCGCTATATATGGATTCATTTGCATCTGACCAAAACATATTTCCAGCTGCTGTTGGAATGGTTCCATTGTTTTGAATGACGGCAATGTATTGTTCATTCGGGTCATCTTCATTAAGGCTATATTTTCGGTGGATAACACGACGTAATGCCGGAATAACTCTGTCAACATTACTGTAGCCAAGATTCCAATTGAACACTAATTTTTCATTGTCATGAGTTCCGTAAAATTGGCTCGAAAGCGCTTTATTTTGTGTATACCAAAAGTTAGTAGCTTTTTCCCATTGTCGTGGGTCGTTATCCAATTCTCTAACCCCATTTCGCACATTGATTTTATCTTCAGAATTTAAGCTGTACAAATTTTTGAATTGAATATTGCTTTTCGGTGAAAAGGAATATTTAAGATTCAACATTCCCGTATTCAGTATATTCTGTGTGAATACAGAGTCGATCAATTCCATACGTTTTACTACACCTGTTGCAGATTCTTCGAATTCACGACGTGTATTTAATGAAAACGTTTGGTTGTTTTGGTAACTGTAGGCAGCTACATATCCGATGCTTTGCTTGTTTTTGAACGTGTAGGTTTTTCCGATGCTATATTGTAGACTTGAATTTGGCATCGCTCTGCGTTGTTCAGGTGACCAATTGTAATTCATTTTTTCCGCCCATCGTGCACGCTCATGGATATCTAAGGCTGCATATTGTGCAGAACCCGGTATGCCTGTTGGTAGTAAGCGGTCTTTTCCACCAAATCCTAAAACATCCAACTTACTATCTCCACTTCGGTAGAAATTCCTAAATGTAGATATAGCGTTAAATCCTGCCGATAAGGATAGGCTATTTAGGGGTTTATCACCGGGTTCTATAGTGGTAATTTGAATTACACCACCAGCAAATTCTCCAGGCATAGAAGGAGATGCAGTTTTTATCACGCTAATACTGCTAAGTATGTTCGATGGGAAAATATCAAACGAGAATGCTTTTCGGTCTGATTCTGAACTCGGTAAGCTCGCCCCGTTTAAAAAGGCGTAGTTATAGCGATCAGATAAACCACGGATGACGATAAACTTATTGTCTTGAATACTTGCTCCAGAGATTCGTTTCATTACATCCGAAACTTTGGAATCATTATTTTTTTTAATGTCTTCTGCACTAATTCCATTCGAAACAACTCCAAGATTGTGTTGCACCCGAATAAGTTCGATGTTTCCATCTTTTTTTACTTTCCTGGTAACAACCACAGGGCCTTTCACAAGGTCCGCTGCTTCCATGGCGATGTTAAGTTCTTTCACCTCATTTTCTCCGATGGTAACGTCTTTTATAACATATACGTTAAACGTAGAAGCTTTGATTTCGAGGGAATATTTTCCTTTAGGTACTCCGGATAATTCAAAAACGCCGTTAGCATCTGATAAACAGCGTTTTTCAGAGCCTACTAAGGTGATTTTAGCATTTTCTACAGGATCACTATTGCTTCCGTCTTTTACAACACCTTTCACCGTTGATTGGGCGAAATTAATGTTATTAATCCCTAGTAAAAACAAGAAAACGATTAAAAAACGTACCATAACATGCAATTTATATGCAAAGGTCGTCCTGTTATCTCACGTATGAATTAATTAAATATTAACTAAACGTTAATATTACCCGGGTTATTCAAAAACAACCTTCATTTCTACTCTACGGTTTTTTGCTCTACCTTCCGTTGTACTGTTGTCGGCAATAGGCTTGGTTTCACCAAAATAATTAATGACGAAACGCGTCGCATCAATCCCTTTGGACACTAAATAGTTCTTAACGGCCTCTGCACGTTTCTTGGATAAAATTAAATTGGAGGCATCATCCCCGGCATTGTCTGTATGCCCGGTAATTTCTAATTTCCATGACGGTTTTTTCATCAATACGCCTGCTAATTCATCCAATGAGGTGAACGATCCGGCAAGAATCACATCCTTCGCAACTTCGAATTCTAAATTATTAAACGCTGTTTTCAACACTTCAATTACTTCCTTCTCAATTACAGGGCACCCTTTATTGCTTTTTGGACCTGGTGTATTTGGACAATCGTCGTCTTTGTCTAGTAATCCATCATTATCTGAATCTTTGTAAGGACAACCGCCATTCTCCTTGGGTCCCGCTAATTGTGGACAGTCATCGTCCTTGTCTAGAATCCCATCGCCATCGCTATCGGGCCATGGGCATCCTTTGTTTTCAACAGGACCAGCCACAAGCGGACATTCATCAATATAATCAAATAAGCCATCTTTATCTGAGTCAGGACAACCTTTGTTTTCCAGAGGACCGAAGTTATCAGGACATAAATCTTCTAGGTCTGTAATGCTGTCATGGTCACGATCAGGACATCCATTCATGTAAAGTTCCCCGGCAATTGTGGGGCATTGGTCTTTTGGGTCAATGATTTTGTCTCCATCCGTATCTGGGCAGCCCTTGAATTCTGCAAGGCCAGCGATGTCCGGACAATCGTCATATTTATCTATTATTTTGTCTCCATCTCGATCTGGACAACCCTTGAATTCGGCAAGCCCCGGTTCGTTAATGCACTCGTCTTTTAAATCTTGGATTCCGTCGCCATCCGTATCAGGACATCCTTTAAAGGCCCATACACCGGGTGTGTCTCTACAATCGTCCATCTTATTTGAAACCTTGTCTTTATCGTCATCCTTTACCTCACCATATAAAATGGGTAGACGGAGCCCTGCAAAAAGTTCAAGTCCTTTGACTTTTCCTCTCGCAAGTAAGGGGCGGTAATCCGTCACTCCCACGGTAAGTGGACCGAGTCGTGTTGCAATTCCTGCTCTGAAACCGCTGTATTTATTGTAGGATAAAGGGAGGTGAAGTCCAATGCCGGCAATATCAAAGCTAGGCGTTATACTGAATTGGTTGGCCACTTTTACTTTTGAGTCCGTTTTCTTTCCGATGAGGTTAATCATGGAGGTGGCATTAACATAAAATCCTTTCCAAATGTGGTAATCTACTTGAATACTAAAGGCGCTTGGGGTTCTCATGTAAAAGGTAGACGAGGTGTCTTGTTGAGCAATCCATGCTTGTCCTGGATTTTGAATTAAAGAGTCAATTACTTGATCGAATTCTGCCAAATCCGTAGCGGATTGAAAAACGGTAAGATCAAATGGGCTCGTTGAATTCACTGTAAAATTTCGGCTTAACCCTCCTTTTGTAAACCGCATTCCTCCCAAATCTAAAAGTGATGCACCAACGCGCAGCTTATATTTATTTCTATGGCGTGCCCATATTCCGGTTTCGCCATCCATATCGTACTGATAGTTTTCATAATTTTCTCGCCATTCATATACCGCACCAAGGTCTATTCCAAGACCCCAATTAGAATTCCTTTTTAAAAAGTCCATTGGATTAAGATCTCCAGCATTTATATAACTGTCAATATTTTCTGAATAACCGTAATTAAAGTCCCCCTGTAAAAGAAAAGAAGTATCTGAATTTTTTAGGTTGTATTCAAAGTTGTTGGTGTAAAAATAGGCAGCAGTATTTCCGCTTAGTAGTTTGATTGATCCGCCAACCTTAACAAAGTGTTCTTTATTATCAAGGACTATTTGCCCGTAATTGAATCCATATTCATTCCATGTTAGCTGATTAAGGTTGATTAACTCCTCATTCAATTTTTGGTTCCACAAAAGTGAGTAATCTAAGCTGTTTTCCGCCAGAATCGCCAATTTAGGATCCATGTTGTCGATATTTGTTATCGAACGTACCCGTCCAAATAAGCCAACAGCGATTTTGGGATTAATATGAAAGTTAAAATTAAGTAAATCAATTTGGGTATTGCTATATAAACCAAGAACTTTTTTAGTCTCAGCTGAGTAATTCCGAACTATAAATCTGTCCATAAACGTGGAGTCTGGACTAGCCCAAGCAGCATATATTGTAGAGTCGCCAAAGGATTTTTTCCACCAATAACCGCCATTGCCTTGAGCATCTCGCATCGCTTTCGCATCGAAATATCCGAAGTTCTGATAGGTGTTGTTGTTTAATCCAACAATATTAAGGTCAAATACAAATCTACCATCTACAAAACTTGCTGGTTGTAGTTGAGTTCCCATGCTTCCAGCATAGTTACTGGTTGAAACACCCAAATAGGTTTGGCTTGTTCCCCAGGTATAGACACAAAGTAAAACAAAGAGTGTATGTAAAGTTTTCATAGCATTAGTTGGGGTTAAAAATTATATTGAATAATAAAATCATTGAGATAGGTTGTAATTGATGCACCTTGTCCTCCCATTGGGGTCACCTGAATCAAACGTTGGCATGGCCTTTCCTCCTGATCTAATAAGGCGCCTTGCCAATCCCATAAATAGAGTTTGTTTTCTAGCGCATCCCTCAGTACAAAAAGGGAGGGTGTTTGCGATGAAAGAACAAGTTCTGAAATTTCTGAGTGCGCAATTGTTTTTTTCCAACGCACTTTCCCGTTATACACCAGAGCCATCGTTTTTCCGTCATGGAACAACTGACCTTTTTCCGTACTGAATATCATTTCTCCACTGTATTTCCAATAGGAAGGAACTTGAATGTCCCTAAGTTTTGTTCCAATGACCTCTTGCATACTTGTTGCGCCACGTTGTAAATAACCGGAGCTTGAAAATGCAATGAAATCAGAAGGATTCGTTCGGAGGGTTTGTCTTTTTCCCGTGAAATAATCCATGCTAAGCATTTGTTTATCCGTTTTAATCAGTATGGTTAGCTTTCCTCCATCTGCTATAATGGTCCACGAATCAATAGCATCATTCACGGTAAAGCGTTTTAGCGTTTTACCAGTGGCTGATGCAAAAAAGTAAACCCCATCCTTTCCTTGAATTCCGAATGCAGGCTGTTTATTAATTGCGCATTGCATTGGAGGCCCCGTAAAGGTTCCTTTAATGGTATACTGAGGCCGCCCCATTTTATCAATAACGTCAACGTGATTCTCGAACGGAAGTAGAATAAATTCATTTTCAATATTCATTGTATTCAAAGCAGATGGACGATCATTAAGGCTCGTTGCTAACGGTTTACGCCACTTTAAACTTCCGTTTTTATATCCAACCAGTTCTTGTTCAATTTCCATAACAACATTACCTCTTCCGGACAACGCACAAAATGACAATACCGATGAACCGGGATTCATGGTAAAATAGTTTTTTGTTTCTTCTAGTTGTTTAGCGGAACTCTTATCTCCGATTTTCCCCCACGTAGTTTCAATCAAACGATTTCCAATCCAACTTATACTGCGCTGGTTGTTTTTTCCGAGTGAACGGTACGACACCTGTTTAGGCAAGGGTACCTTAAATATGGAAAACTCATCCCTGGTGGTGTTTATGGATTTCTGCATTTCCAATTCCAGCAATACTGCATCAAGTGCCGCCTCATCGGGGGTAAGAAATGCAAAGCCATCAATGCTGTAGGCGATTAGTCGTTTAGTCTTAATTACTCCCGTTCCTTCTGTAAGCAAGCTATTGAACGCTGTGCACACGGGAAAACTCTTAAACCGACCCCGTTCTTGGTTCGTTTCTTCGAGGTGATAGAAATCATTCAAATAGGTGCTCAACCCGATGTCTTGATTCATGTCAAACACCAACACTGGTTGTTCTGCCACATGAATAATCATTAATCCTGTTTTAATCAACTTTTTAATGGGACTAATCTTAAACGTTTGATCAGTTTCAATTAAATAAGTTCGCTCGAAAAATTGATAGGTTTTAGTTTCTTTCGGGATTAGATTTCCAAACAGGGCTAAATCGTCAATCAACTTGGGCTTTTTTGATTTAATATCCGAACTGGTATAGCTAATTTTCAAATTGGACTTATAATAAACATCTCGAAGGGTTCGCTTGGGACCAGATAAATAAATAATGCTGTAGGAGGATTGAGGATCAATGGGCCACGGCGTAAATTCTCGCTCCTCTTCTAAGGTTAACTCGTAGGAGTATAAGAGTACTTCCTCCCCTCTGAATCGTCCTAAAAATTTCCCAAATTTAAAGGTGTTTGGCCCGGTAAGTTCGAAGGAGTAAATCCCGCGCTCAAAGGTTTTTTTTATCCGTTTGATCGACCATTTTTCACGGGTTTTAAAGACCATTAGGCTCCTTTTCTTGCTGAGGTATACCGAGGTGAGGTCTGTTATTCTAGGAATAAGAGACGAATAAACCGCTAAGTTTTTTTGATTACAATCCACTTCCAAATTCTCAAGGTTGAAATCTCCCGGGTGATGGATGGCAACAATTAATTCGTCAGAGTTAGGGTTAAAATGCGCTAAATATGATTTTTCATCAGAGGCATCTACGATGAAATAAAGCGCGAAACTTGACCATCCTGCTAACAATGCTAGGAATGCGATGAACAAAACTTTTCTCAACATGCTACAAAACTAGGAGTAAAGGGGAGCTGAAATCGAAGTGTTACAGAATCTAATGAACAATACGCTGTTTATCTTCAATCTAAGAGCTTGGTTTGGCACATTTCTCGAACAATTCCAAAGGTTTGTCGGTGCAATGAACAAATTCCAAATTTCTTGATGTTGTTGACATGTGATGTTGTTGGGTATCCCTTATTTACATGCCATTGATAGTGTGGATATGTTTCATGCATCTGTTTCATATAGGCATCTCGCGCTGTTTTTGCTAAAATTGAAGCCGCTGCTATGGATTGGTATATTCCGTCCCCTTTAACAACACAGGCATGTGGGACACTTTCATAGGGGGTGAATTTATTCCCATCCACTATGATATATTCTGGGCGAATCCTCAATCCGTCAAGCGCCAAATGCATTGCTAAGATACTGGCCTTTAAAATGTTGATTTCATCGATTTTGCGCTCATCAACAAATGCAATATGGTACGCAAGCGCCTCCGATTTAATGCGCTCCGCTAAGGAGTCTCGTTGCTTTTCATTGAGTTTTTTGGAATCATTTAACCCTGGAATGGGGTTCTTCAATACGACCGCAGCAGCCACTACAGGTCCGGCCAGGCAGCCTCGTCCAGCCTCATCACATCCAGCTTCGCTTGAATAGGTTGATTTTGAAAAAAGTAACTCCTTGTTTTTTAAACGTTCCATTTTTGCTAAATTCGCAATAAATTAATTATCATGCGACATCTGTTCTTCACGATTTTTTTAACGGTTGGTGTGTTAAGTGTTGCACAACAAATCACGGTAACCTCAAACTTAAGTGCCTCTGACATCAAGAAGGAAGCAAAACTTGGTCATTTTCAGTGGGTTTTCCCTGAAAAAACAACGTTAGAGAGCATTCAAAATACCGCCAAGTATTATACTAGCTCGTTTACTTATACATTTAATGAAACCACGAAAACGGTAGATGTTTACCCAATTAATGATGCCGAAGAGGTGCGTCGCGTAATGTTGCGCTTCCTTGGTGCAAATCAAGTAAGTCAGATCAAGGTAGGAGAGGAGTCATATGAACTTTGGACATACTTTGAATCATTCATGAAACATAATAAAGAGTAACATGAAGGTTGTAGGTGTTATTTTTTTATTGGGAGTGTTGTTCAGTTGTGCAAGTCTCAAGCAGGAATATGGCATAGTTAAGGTAGATGAAACTGCCGTAATTAGTGTATCGGAATTAGTGGCCCGAATGGATAAGTCGAAGGATCCACAAACGGCCACCATCAAAGCTCCGCTTTCTGCTGTTTGTCAAAATGCGGGTTGTTGGGTGCAGGTCTCAAAACCGGATGGAAAACCGTTAATGGTCCGATTCAAAAACCATTTTACCATTCCACCGTCAACTCCTGTTGGTACAGAAGCGTACATCCACGGGGTGGCTTATTGGGATACCGTTTCGGTTAAAGCACTTCGTCATTATGCGGAAGATGCAGGAAAGAGTGTCGAAGAAATAAATAAAATTACCCAACCCGAATTTAAGTTGAATTTTGAAGGAGACGGAATTAAGTTGGTTTCCGAAAAAGAAAAAAATAAATAATTCCTCCCGATATCATGCTAGTGCTTATACCCCACGCCCAATGTGAGGGGACAAACCAAGCCATTAAATTGATCGGAATAAGTAAGATAGCCAAGAGGTGAAATTTCCCCTGGTGCACCTTGTCATTTAAATTCATAAATACGATTCGGAGTTATTAAATAATCTAAAGGAATATCTGTTTCTTCAGTTGGAATGGCAGGGATTGGTTCAAAGAAATTTAGTCCAATTTTAATTACATCCGGTCTGCACAATGCTAAATATCGGTCATAAAATCCTTTTCCATAACCCAGTCGATTTCCTTGAACATCGGCTTGTAATAGGGGAATAAATATTACATCTAATTCAATTGGATTAATTGGGGGTTTTTTATGAATGGGTTCGGGTATATGATATGAATTCAGCACTAATATATCACTTGGTTCAAATGGGACATGTTGCATGGTGTCATCCATAAAGTTGCTCACTGGAACAAACAGTTGATTATGCCTTGCCAGCTGCTTTAAAATATATTCAGTAAGTAATTCGCGCTGAGATTCCATGCTTAAAAAACAAGATATTCGCTTGTTCCGAAAACTAAAGTAAGTACTTACTTGTTTACCAATTTGTATCGAATAGTTTTCTATTTCTTCTACGCTAAGCACTTTGCGTTGGATTTTAGCCTCTTGTCTTAGGTTATGTTTTGATGGTGGGAGATTCAAGGGCGTGATTTTAATTAATACATTTGATGCATCAAACTATACAGATGAAGTCTAAAGTTACTTACTTTTTGTGGATGCTCATTTTTCCTTTGAATTTCTTTGCCCAGCAAGAGGATACAGAAATCACAGATGAGCCCTTTCAGCCTAAAACATTCTCTTCAACTCGAATCATTTGTGGGCATTCGGTTGAAACCCTTCCTGCTCGTACCATGGAATTTAGAATCGAGCATCGCTTTGGTGATATGTTTGGTGAGAATGGTGGAGCGCAAAATATGTTTGGTTTTGATAACTTGGCCGATATACGTATTGCCCTAGAATATGGCGTAACCAATGATTTAATGATTGGAGTGGGAAGAGCAAAAGGTACAGCAACACCTTATAGATCCTTGCTCGATGGATTTGTTAAGTATCGAATTTTAAGGCAAGGTAAAAAAAGTCCGGTATCCCTTACGGCCATTGCTGGCCTAACATTTACATACATGACAGCGTCTACTGACATTTCTCAAGTAAGTCATTTTCCTAAAGTAAGTCACCGCTTTGCTTATTTCACACAGTTGAATGCGGCAAGGCACTTTGGTGATCGTCTTTCGGTAGCAGTAATGCCAACCCTAATACACAGCAACTATGTGGCTGCTAATGATCAAAACGATTTGTTTGCTCTTGGTGCGGCGGCGCGGGTAAAATTAACAGGTCGATTTGCGTTGATTGCAGAATATTATCACACGTTTGCCTCCGAAGGTCTGAGACCAAATGATACGTATAAGAGAAGTTTAGGACTTGCGTTGGAATGGTATACATTTGGGCACAATTTCACAATAAACCTAACAAATGCTCAAGGAATTGGAGAGACACAGTTTATCCCTTATACCACCTCGGATTGGTTAAAGGGCCAGTTTCGGCTAGGTTTTTGCGTAGGTAGAAAATTTGCATTTGAAAACGAATAAATTATTATTATGAAAAAAGCCTTATTACCTATTATTTATTTCGGTTTATTAATCGCATCAACATCAATGGTATTTGCGCCAACAGGTGACTATGAAGTAACGGAAGGCCATTCCATTGCATTTAAAAGTGCGGACCCTTCAGGAAAGTTTACAGACATCAGTGGGGACGTGACCTATACATCTGGTTCTCCTACTGAATCGACGTTTAATTTAAAAATCCCTGTGAATACCATAAGTACAGGAAATGGAATGATGAACAAAAAAGCCCTCACCAAGGAGTGGTTCGAAGAAGAAACGTATCCAAACATAAAGTTCAAGTCTACAAGTGTTACAAAAGATGAGAACGGTGAGCTCCAAATTAAGGGTGACTTAACCATAAAAGGTACATCCAAAGAATACACCATCCCTGCAAAAGTTTCTGGAAGCGCTTCAAAGTATACATTCAAAGGGACATTTTATGTTAACCGAATTGATTTCAAGGTTGGAAAGAAAAGTGAAACGGTTCCTGATAAAATGAAGATTGTTTACGAATTACCGGTAAGTAAAAAGATAGACAAATGAGAAAGTTCATGTATTTAGGTTTATTAAGTGCGTCTATTTCCTCAATAGTTATCGCGGCATACCTGTATTCAATGTATAGTTTTGTGCCTATTGGGTCCCCAGACCCCTTGGTAAGCCTTGATTCGCCAATGCGCAAAGAACTTAGTGCGTTCAATCTTGTCACGATTTATATTTCTATGTCATTAGTAGCTTCTTTACTTCTTTGGGTGTTGAATAAGTATGCAGGAAAGTGGGGGGTGTTTGGATTGAATGCGCTGATAAGTGCTGCCTCAATTTTAGGGTTCTATTTTGTGCTTACATATTTACGTGATGGATGGGATGTGTTTCAAATTATTGGGACACCCTTGTTTTATATTTGGCCCCTGATATGGATGGGCTGTCAACCGTTATTTTTAATGGAAAGAAAATCTAAATAGCATGGCACTAAAATCATATACATTCATCTTTGCATTAACGCTGTACCTTTCTTTGATTTTCTCTTGCGCTAAAGATAAAGTGTCCTATGTAGCCCCACCAAATTGTCCGGACACCATATCATTTAATACACAGGTATTGCCAATGATACAATCGAATTGCACGGGGTGTCATAATGCGGGTAACGGAACGGGATATATCTTAACGAATCATTCGAATATTAGTGCCTCGGCTGATGCGATTCTTGGTTCTATGCATGCCAATGGATACCAATTGATGCCACAAGGTGGTCCGGCCTTGCCCGATTCTTTAATCCAAAAAGTAGAGTGTTGGATTTACCAAGGAAAAAAAAATAACTAATTTAGTCAATTAATTAAAAATTTTCAGAAGATGCGTATTGTTTTGATTTTACCGCTAGCCGCATTATTAATGTCTGGCTTCGCTTATTTTTCAGTGGATTCCTCTCAACATGGATTTCTTCGGTCTCCCTTAAATGGAGGTGGTGCTTCTCCGGGAATGACCGGTGCTCCCAACGAAAGCAACTGTACGCAATGCCATTCAGGATCAGTACAGAACGGAGATTCTGAAAACATCCTGAGCATCCTTGACGGAGTCACCCCCGTGAATACATACACACCAGGACAACAATATAACGTTAACCTGCTAATGGCCTCCAATCCCGTTAAGAAGGGTTTTCAAGCAACTGCGCTGACGGCAACAAATAACATGGCCGGTGGATTTACTGGCCAAGCGGGTAATACCTCTATTAATGGAGGAACAAAAAAATATGCAAATCATACTTCCGGAAGCAATACAAGTGTTAGCGCGCCATCATGGACCTGGACCTGGACAGCTCCTGCAGCTGGGGCAGGCCCGGTTACTTTTTATGTTGCGACCAATAAAACAAATAACAACGGCAACGACAATGGAGATATGATTTATTTATCACAGCATGTAATTCAAGAGGCATCCAACAGCAACGTATCGGAGGAAGAGGAGCAAGCGATTCAGCTAATTCAAATCACGAGCGATTATGTTAAGTTTAACATCCCCAGTGGTGTTGATCAGGTGAATGGGGTGGCTATCTACAATTCAACGGGAGACATGGTTTCTTTTTCCCCAAGTATAAAGGCATACAACAGCGAAATTATGATTGAGCGAGGTTCGAAATTAGCCCATGGAGTTTATTTCATTTCTATGAATATTAACCGTAGACTTTACACGGAACGGATTTTTCTTCATTAATTATTCAGATTTCCAATATACCGAGCGATCCTTTATTTAATTTAATGTATTCATTTGCAGGGAGTTCAGTCTTTTGGTATGGCTCATTGTAACCTTTTGCATCCCCATGACGTTAAAATAACTTCAAATTTTGTTTGTTAAAATTTGGTGAATGCAAAAGAGTATGTATCTTTGCACCCCGCAATTAAGAAACACATCACAAACGAGTGAACAAGTTTTAAAGGGAAGAAAAAGATTTTTGATATTTTTCTTTGTAATTAAAAAAGAGTTTGTATCTTTGCACCCCGCTAAACAAGATTAGAGGGTTTTTAAAAGCAGATAAAGTTTGGTAACTTGACTGCAACGAATGAAGTTCATTGACGTATTGAGAAACAAGGAAACAGCGTTTTAAAGAATAAAACAACATCTCGAGCTCTTACAAATTCAAAGTTATTATACAACGGAGAGTTTGATCCTGGCTCAGGATGAACGCTAGCGGCAGGCCTAACACATGCAAGTCGAGGGGCAGCACAGATTAGTTTACTAATTGGGTGGCGACCGGCGCACGGGTGCGTAACGCGTATGCAACCTACCCTGTACTGGGGAATAGCCCGGAGAAATTCGGATTAACACCCCATAGTATTATGTAACCGCATGGTTATATACTTAAAGGTAACGGTACAGGATGGGCATGCGTCCTATTAGCTAGATGGTGAGGTAACGGCTCACCATGGCTACGATAGGTAGGGGGC